>NZ_MSKS01000015.1:0-77522 GCF_001937445.1 Actinomyces oris
CCTGGTTGGCCTGCACACGGCTCGCAAGCTCGACATCCAGGTCGCAGCCCTTCCCTCAGCTATCCAGCAGAGAGCAAACGCGCCCAACCCCCTTACTCGACGCGATTTCCTGGCGCAGTTTAGGGTGCGTTGAGTAAAAACTCAGCAGCCGCCGAAACTGCACGTAGCTCATCGGCAGCCCCGAGATTGGAAGATAGTAGCGACTTCCCCACGAGTCCTTAACAACGACACACTCCTGGAGGTTGAAAACAGCCCGCCCCTCTACCTGAGGTTTCTTAGACCAGTCGACGAACGCTCTGTACTGACTGCATGGGGAGATAAGTAGGCCCTCGGGAGTGAGCCTCCATGCAGCACTTCCAGGAGTTGATCGAGGCACCCCACTGAGCGACACTAACACGAGGAAAACTGTGGCCACACCGAGAAGCAATCCATTGGAGTATGGTCCGCGAGGAACTTCGACATACTGACCGACACAAATTGCAGATACGGCACTCAAAAAAAGCGCGGCATGGCAAGCCCACTCAAATACTGCTGGCATTGACGACGGAACGAAGTCGACCCCCTCAGGCGACGCTCTCACCCACTGTCGATGAGGCTCACCGGAATCTTCTAATACAGAACCGTTCACGACATTTTGTGCCAGTAGCATAACACAAAACGTCACGAACACGATGAGAATAGGCCACAGAGAAAGGTGCCACAGATACAGTGATTGAATTAACGAGAGAACGCTGCCATAGAAACACAGACTGACTTCACGAGCCCACACTCGATCTCCGCGCTCACAGTCGAGAACTTGGTCAAACGTCATATACATAATATCGACCACGGAACTTTGACAACACATAGACCAGGGCCTATGACTTCGATCACTGATCTTTCCACAATCCGCCCACCCAGATCAAGACAATGCACGCAGAATGCACACACCGCTATCCGGGCACAATTTCACTCAGCGCATCACGCCGATACTGACCTCAGTGCGACGTTCACACACGCGTCTAGCTTGTCATCCACTTCCACCCATGAGACACCGTGGACGAAGCGTCTTCCCATAAGTCTTGCGCAGTATTAGCGATATCTTCTCCGGTCTCCATCAAAGCAGTGCCAGCGTTATCCAGTTTACGATTAATTGTTTCGCGAGTACGCTTAGAAAGCGCGTGATCATATACGTACCCAACACCCGTCGATACAGCTACTGTTGCGGCACCAACCAAAACTGCAGTTCCCCAACCGGGCGCAGTTATCACTCCTGCGGCAACCAACGCTGCAACTCCAGCATCGATAGCCAACCCAGTCGCTGTCGTTACGAGCAGATTGCCAGGGTCGGCCCCTTGCGAAAGTTCGTACGCCGCAGAACCGAGAGTCAGTATTGCATTTCCCCTGAAGATGAGTTTTTTTGCGCTTTTTCCAGCAGAACTTGCCGCATCCTCCAACTCTTTAGCCGTACCAGATCGTGCTTTATTTCTGGCTACAGCCTCGTCACTCGGCTCCCCTCCTGCCGCCACCCGAGGATTCTCAGATTTAATTTGAGCCCGAGTAGAGGCCAACTCTTTAGCTGCGTTATTTAGAGCATCGATGCGAGACTTATACACATTACTTATCGTATATTCATAGCCTACACCGACCTCTTTAACTAAAAGACTCCTGAACATCGCCGTTACGGTATCTTTTACTACATCCGTTTTGGTGGGAGCAAGATTATTTGCTATCCAATCCGATAACTGCTTAAAAGTATACTCAACTCGCCCTCGCACTTTTTCAAAGTCCCTCACTTTCTGAAGGTAGTCATTATACTTATCGTCGGCACTATTCCATGCGCTTTTCTCATCAGACGTACCCCCCTTCGGATATTTTCCGGGAGCAGATACCGCAGCAGGATAGTGTATAATATTCCCTTCTACCGCGAGGCCGTCATTTCTTGCTGTCTCTAGGTGACCACTCATGTCCTCTTTTCTTGAGGACAACTCATCAGCAAAAGTGCGAATAATATCAACTGCCTTTTTCGCTCGTTGATATGCGTCATCGCACCCCCTCTCTAAATCTCCTGAATAAAGGACTAGGGCGTCAGATAGTTCACCATCTAACCAGTTACCTGCGAATAGCCCATTATTCCTCATATCGATTTCAGCGTCATAGAAGTCATCGCGCAGTCGGTGCAGCCATGACGCTGCCGACCTCACAGAGTTCACACTTCCAGGTATCGTAACATCAATGATAGAATCATTTACGGTACATACATTACTTGAGTCACTCATTTTAATGTACCTCCTTTTTCATGTTAAGGAATGTTTGCGCAACACTCTCATCAGTTTCCGTCAATTTGGCCTGAGCAATACCTAACTTATCCCCTCCCAGCTTAGAGGCGAGAGCCAACGTGCACGCATCGTTAGCTAACTTAGTTATCATACTAACGATATAGTCGGTACCATCTCCGCCGTCGACGCTCGACAGCTCTGTGTTTTTCTCTGACTCCAACGCATCTTGAACTCGATAGAACGTTTTTTTGATGTCGTCGACGCTTTTCTGATCAATTTTTAACTGTCTCCTTTGTCCCATCGGGCTACTCCTATCTCAACGCCAGAGTTCTTGTGGCACGCGCTGGTCTAACATCAAGACGTCGAAGGGCTGGCCCTCAGCAAGATCACCAAGGTTGTCTGTGAGGAACAGCATCCACGGTTGATTCGGTCCCATACACTTCACCAGACGGTCGACAGCCGTATAGGCCAACAAGGCCATACGTCCATCCTTCAAGCGTCTCAGCTCAATCTCCGGACCTCGCGCGTTGGGCACACCTGTTGAAGGCAGGTACAGAGCAGGCGGAACGAAGGGATGTTCCGGATCCGGCCCAAGAGAGTCATCATCATCCAGGGGCGGAGCCCCCTCCGCCGGCTCCGGAGGAGTCAGCAACATGAAATCGCGTTCAGATCTCATGCAACGATGCTATCGAGATCACTGACGCGAAACTGCAATTCTCAACAGGTGGTCGGTGAACCGAGTCACTCTCATACCGCGCGCCGGCGCGGTGTCGTTGCGGCTCACCTCTTACTGGAACTGGTGCAGGCGAGACAGTGCCCGGTGCGCGGTTTTCCCGATGCGTTCAGACCCGCCACGTAACCTGACCTTATGGCGACTCTTGAGATGCTCATCGACGTCCTGTCCCGGTCCCGCGAGCGCTTCGACCGCGCCTTCGACGGTGTCACGCTCGAGCAGGCCAACACCCGGCCCACCCCAGAGCTCGCGCCCCGCATCGACTCTCTGACTTGGCTGGCCTGGCACACGGCTCGCGAGCTCGACATTCAGGTCGCGCCTCTTGTGGGCGTCGAGCCCGTCTGGGTCACCGGTGGCCACCGCGAGCGCTTCGCCCTGCCCCTGCCCGACGACACCGAGGACTGGCACCACACGCCTGAGCAGGCCGCCCAGGTCGTCGTCGGCGACCTCGGCCTTCTCTTCTCCTACCTCGACGACGCCTACGCCCTAGCCACCACCTACCTGCGCACCCTCACCCCGGAGTCGCTCGATGACATCGTCGACGACTCCTGGGACCCGCCAGTCACGCGGGCCGTGCGCCTGGCCTCGGTCATTGACGACGCCGCCCAGCACTCCGGCCAGGCCGTCTACACCCGCCGCCTCCTGGGCCTGCCCGGCTAGGTCCGCAGCCCACCGGCCCCGCACCACGCGTTCGCCCCGACCTGGCGGTTCAGGTCGGGGCGAACGGCTCCCACATGACAAGAGTCTGCTGGAGCCCGCGTGGGCCGGCGGTGCGGGAGGATCAGGCGGCGTGCTCCACCGCCTCGCCGCGGCGCAGCACGGTGACGGGCCGCAGCTCCGCGTCGGTGACGACGACGTCGGCCCACAGGCCCGCCCGCAGCGCCCCCACGGACGAGTCGCCGAGGATCTGGGCGCCCTGGACGCTGGCGGCGTAGACGGCGTCGACCAGGTCGACTCCCCCCTGCCAGGTGGTGCGCACGACGTCGATGAGGTGGGCGGTCCCCCCGGCGATCGCGCCACCCTCGGTGAGGCGGGCGACGCCGTCGGCCACGGTGACCGGCTGGGAGCCGAGCACGTAGTCGCCGTCGGCCATGCCGGCCGCCGCCATGGCGTCGGTGACCAGGACGACGTTGTCACGCCCCAGGGTCTCAAACATGTCCAGGACGATGGCGGGGCTGAGGTGCACGCCGTCGCCGATCATCTCCAGGACGCACTCGCCGCGCTGGGCGGCCGCCAGGAACTCGGGCACGGGCCCGGGCGTGCGGTGGTGCATGGGGCGCATGCCGTTGAACAGGTGGGTGGCGGTCGAGCGCGGGGAGCGGACCGGCTTGCCGGCCTCGAGGCGCTCGGCGATGCGGGCGGCGGCGTCAGCCAGGGCGGCACGCACGGGGGCCGCCTCGGAGTCGGTGTGCCCGAAGGAGGGCAGCGCCCCGCCCTCGATGAGGGCCGCGTTGACGCCGTCGTCGCCGGTGATGCCGGGCTTCTCCGGGGCGATCGTCATGGTGACGACGTGTCCACCGCCGAGCTCGATGAGCTCGCGGGTCAGGGCGGCGTCGGGGTCGATGATGTAGGTGGGGTCCTGGGCGCCGCAGCGCTCCACCGAGACGAAGGGCCCCTCGAAGTGGATGCCGGCGAGCTCTCCGTCCTCGCACAGCCCCGCCAGCACCCGGGTGCGTGCGCGCAGGACCTCGGGGGCGGCCGTCACACAGGAGGCCACGAGCGAGGTGGTGCCGAAGCGGCGGTGCTCGAGCACGGAGACCATCGCCTGCTCGGCGGTCTCGGCGTTGGGGAAGGACTCACCGCCCCCGCCGTGGCAGTGGACGTCCACCAGTCCCGGCAGGAGGTAGCCGCCCTCCGGTGCGGCCTGAGCCTGTTCGACGGCGCCCCCGAAGCCGGCCTGGGTGGCCTGGTCAGCGGGCCCGACCCACGCGATGTGGGATCCCGACAGGACGACCGCCCCGTCATCGATGATGTGGTCGGGGGTGACGACGCGCCCCCGCAGTGCGCGGACGTGCATGGCTTCGTTGCTCATGAGTCGGATTCTGTCACCACTCCAGACATCAGACAACCTCCTTCGAGGCGTCTCCTCCCCCACACTGCACGGGCGGGTTCCGGCTCCGCTCCATTCACCCGGCCAGGCGCCGCTCCATGCGGGACACGGCCCGGTTGACGTCGCGCTCCACGCGGGCCGACGGCGCCGCCCCGCCCTTCCACAGCAGGCCCTCGCCGACCGGCCTCACGGCGACGAGTCGGCCGCGGTCGACCAGGATCGGACGGAACATGCCGTTGCTCGCCGGGCAGATGAGGCGTTCGCCGTCGTCGTCGGTGAGGCAGGATCGGTCCTTGTAGCCCACGTGCAGCTCGTCGAAGGAGCCCAGGAAGTGTGTGGCCTGCGCGGCGCCGCGGTGGGCGGACAGCAGGTCGGGCAGGTCGGCGCGCATGTAGAGCAGGCCGGTCTTCGGGGCCGACTCGCCGGGGCCGAGCGGGCGCAGGCCTCCGCGCACCCCGCCCTCGGCGACCGCGCGCACGAGCGGGACACGGCTCCCGACCGGCTCACCAGTGCCCTCAGGCGCGGCCGGGGCCGGCTCCTGCCCCAGCTCGACGGCGTCCTCCAGGGCGCGGGCGGCCTGCGTCTTGGGCAGTGTGGTCCAGCGGGCCAGGTCCTCGGCGCAGACCGGGCCGTGGCCGGTCGCGTAGCGGTAGGCGATGTGCGCGCAGGCGGCGCGGTGGCCGGTCCCGCCGTGGGCGACGCCTGCTCCGGCGGGCCCGGAGTCGGCGTCGGGCAGGGAACGCGCGTCCATGACGAGGTGCTCGTTGCCGGAACGCGGCCCCTGGACGAGGATCCCCTCGCGCTGGAGGCGCACCAGGAGGTGACGGCGCCGGTAGGCCGAGACGTCCTCGCCGCGGAAGGCCTCCATGAGACCGGCCTCCTGCCAGGCCGCCAGCAGCACCGAGCGCGTCAGCGGGCCCTGATCCTCGATGAGACCGAGGGCCACCTCGGCGGCGCGCTCGCACAGGGCGGTATCGACGCCGTAAGCCTTCTCGATGTTCCGCACCCAGGTGTCGGTGCGGTGCATGAGGGCGGCCCGCAGCCAGTGGTGGTCGGCGGCGGTGGTGATGTGGACGGTGCCGCGCATGGGCCAGGAGCGAACCAGGTCGCCTCGCGCGAAGGCGGCCTCAACGTCGGCCGGAGTGGCGGCCGGGGCGCGCACGAGCAGGGCGTGCGGGACGGCGGAGACCTGCTGGCCCTGGATGGCGAGCTGGCGGGACACTGCCGCGACGACGTCGGGCGCGGCGGTGGCCGGGACGAGGCCCTGGGAGATGATGCGAGCCAGGCTCACCTCGGTCGGCAGCGGCGCGGAGGAGGCGCGGGCGGCGGGCACGACTGTCTCCTCAGAACAGACGGGAGCTCGGGTCGTCCATGCCGCGCATGGCGTCGTAGTCGAGGGTGACGCAGCGGATGCCGCGGTCCTCGGCCAGGACGCGGGCCTGCGGCTTGATGGTCTGGGCGGCGAAGACGCCCTGGACGGGGGTCAGCAGCGGGTCGCGGTCGAGGAGCTCGAGGTAGCGGGTGAGCTGTTCGACGCCGTCGATCCCACCGACGCGCTTGATCTCCACGGCCACGGAGCGGCCCTCGGCGTCCTTGGCCATGATGTCGACCGGGCCGATGGCGGTGGGGAACTCGCGGCGCACCAGGCGGTAGCCGGCGCCCAGGACCTCGATCTGCTCAGCCAGGAGCTCCTGGAGGTGGGCTTCGACGCCGTCCTTGGTGAGCCCGGGGTCCACGCCCAGCTCGTGGCTGACGTCGGAGATGGTCTCGAAGAGGCGGATGACGAGGCGGTCGTCGGTCTTGGTGGCGCTGACCTCCCAGACCTCGCGCACGCCGTCGGCGGCGGCCTCCTCGTCCGGCTCGGTGACGGCCAGGCGGGCCGGGGCGCTCATCCAGTTCAGGGGCTTGTAGGAGCCGCCGTCGGAGTGGATGAGGACCGAGCCGTCAGCCTTGAGCATGAGCACGCGGGTGGCCCGGGGCAGGTGGGCGTCCAGGCGGCCGGAGTAGTCGACGGAGCAGGAGGCAATAACGAGGCGCACCCGTCCACCCTAGCGGGGCTGGGCCCAGGGCGGCGCGACGCCGGGGCCGGCAGGCCTGAGCATCGTGTCACCCGCCCGTCGCCCCTCCCCTACTCAAGCACGGTGCCCGCACCAGATCAGGACCTGTTTCTCAGGCGTGACCCGGGGCCCGGGGACGCAGAGTCAGGCGATGGCGGCACCGTGCACCGTCGTCGAGAACGTACTTCTCGACCGAGGACTGCGATGTCCTACAGATGACTGGGAGGGGACCCCAGTAGCCTGGGGGAGAACGCAGTCCTCGGGCGAAAGGTACGTCGCCTATCCGGCCAGGGGGCTGCATCTCCGCCCCGAAGGCCCCGCCCCAGCGGATCCGGCCGCCGGGCTCATCGGCCGGCCTCATCCGCCGGGTCATCGGGTTATCGCCGGGCCCCGACGTCGGGTCTCAAAAGAGCCGGGGCTGCTCGGGGGCGGCGGACTCCACCCAGGCGACCAGCGCCGAGTGGGACTCCTCCATCATGGCCAGGTCGAAGCCCTCGGGGCTGCGGGTGGCATCCACGCAGTGCACCTCGACGACGCGTCCCTGCTCCCGGCGGCGCCGGGCGGTGGAGAGCTCCAGGTCCAGGCGCCTCCACACCCGTGTGGGCCGCATGGACAGGGACACGAGCCGGTACCACTCCAGGGAGTCGAGCTGGAAGGAGGCCACCCCGCTCATCCAGTGCTGCCCCCCGGTGGGGCGCATGGCGCACTCGAAGGAGCCGACCTGCCCGGCCAGGTAGCGCAGACGCACCAGGAACCCGCCTGCCAGCAGCACGAGGGCGGTGACGGCAATCGCCACGACCATCCACACGTGCTGCCCCATGGCTCAGGCCTCCGCGCCCTGCTTCACGTGGTCGGCGGCGATCGTGATGACGTCGTGGTCCACGGAGCAGAAGCCGCCGGACACCTCGATCCTGCGCATCTCGCCGTCGACGGGACTCAGTCGCACCGGACCGGACCCCAGGACCGCCACGAGGGGTTGGCGGCCGGGTAGGACCCCCAGCTCCCCGTTGATCAGGGGCACGGAGACCTGCGTCGCCTCACCGGTCCAGGCCTCGCCCGCCGGCGAGACCACCTCAACGTGTAAGGCCATGTCCCCCTCCTTTTCTGCTTCCTGCGCCCGGCTCTTCCCGGATCCTAACGACTCAGGCCTTGAGCTCGGCGGCGCGACGCTCCAGGTCCTCAATGCCACCGATGTTGAAGAAGGCCTGCTCGGGCAGGTGGTCGTAGTCACCGTCGCAGATGCGGCGGAACGCCTCGATGGTCTCCGACAGCGGCACGGTGGAGCCGGCCACGCCGGTGAACTTCTCCGCCATGTAGGTGTTCTGGGACAGGAACTGCTCGATACGGCGGGCGCGGGCCACCGTCACCTTGTCCTCCTCGCCGAGCTCGTCGACACCGAGGATCGCGATGATGTCCTGAAGCTCCTTGTTCTTCTGGAGGATGGACTTCACGCGGGTGGCGACGTCGTAGTGCTCCTGGCCCACGTAACCGGGGGCCAGCAGGCGCGAGGTGGAGGTCAGCGGGTCCACGGCCGGGTAGATGCCCCGCGAGGCGATCTCACGGCTGAGCTCGGTGGTGGCGTCCAGGTGGGCGAAGGTCGTCGCCGGCGCCGGGTCGGTGTAGTCGTCGGCGGGCACGTAGATCGCCTGCAGGGAGGTGATGGAGTGGCCGCCGGCGGAGGTGATGCGCTCCTGGAGCTGGCCCATCTCGTCGGCCAGGTTGGGCTGGTAGCCCACGGCCGAGGGCATGCGGCCCAGCAGCGTGGAGACCTCGGAGCCGGCCTGGGTGAAGCGGAAGATGTTGTCGATGAACAGCAGCACGTCCTGGTGCTGGACGTCGCGGAAGTACTCGGCCATCGTCAGGGCGGACAGGGCCACGCGCAGACGCGTGCCCGGCGGCTCGTCCATCTGGCCGAAGACCAGGGCGGTCTTGTCGAACACGCCGGCCTCGCCCATCTCGACGATGAGGTCGTTGCCCTCACGGGTGCGCTCCCCCACGCCGGCGAACACGGAGACACCACCGTGGTTCTGGGCCACGCGCTGGATCATCTCCTGGATGAGGACGGTCTTGCCCACGCCGGCGCCCCCGAACAGGCCGATCTTACCGCCCTGCACGTAGGGGGTGAGCAGGTCGATGACCTTGATGCCGGTCTCGAACATCTGCTCCTTGGACTCGAGCTGGTCGAAGGCCGGGGGCTGGCGGTGGATGGGCCAGCGCTCGGTGATCTCCAGCTGCTCGCCAGGGGCGAGGTTGAGAACGTCGCCGGTGACGTTGAAGACGTGGCCCTTGGTCACGTCGCCCACGGGCACAGAGATCGGCGCTCCGGTGTCGCGCACCTGCGAGCCGCGCACGAGGCCGTCGGTGGGCTTGAGGGAGATCGTGCGCACGATGTTGTCACCCAGGTGCTGGGCGACCTCCAGGGTGATCTCGTGGGGCTCCTCGCCGGCGCTGGTGGCCTGGACGGTCACCTTGAGGGCGTTGTACATCGCCGGGATCGCATCAGGCGGGAACTCGACGTCGACGACGGCGCCGATGATGCGGGTGATACGTCCCGTCCCGGGAGTGGTGGTGTCAGCCATGTGCGTTCTTCCGTATCTTCCAGAGCTGAGAGGGGTCCTGCTCGGTGAGGTGAGTCTGTGTGGGGTTCTCGACGACGTCGGGGCTGCCCGGTCTATTCGGCTCCCAGGGCATCGGCACCCGAGACGATCTCAGTGATCTCCTGGGTGATGTCGCCCTGGCGGGCCGCGTTGGCCAGGCGGGTGTAGGTGGTGATGAGGTCCTCGGCGTTGTCCGTGGCCGTGTGCATGGCCTGCTGGCGGCTGGCCAGCTCGGAGGCGGCCGACTGCAGCAGGGCGTTGCGGATGCGCGAGCCCATGTAGCGGGTCAGGAGGGCGTCAAGCACCTCGGAGGGCCCGGGCTCGAACTCATACAACGGCATGGAGCTGCCGCGCTCGGCCTCCAGCTCCTTCTCCAGGGCCTCGTTGCCGGCCTCGTCGAGCTCACCGGCGCCTTCGACGTCGACCACCTTGAGCGGCAGCATACGACGCACCTCGGGGACCTGGGAGATCATCGAGACGTAGCGGGTGAAGACGATGTGGACCTCGGCCACGCCACCGGCCTCGGGCGGCTGGAGGAAGTAGTCCAGGAGGACGGTGGCGACCTCCTCGATGGACTCGTCGCTGGGACGGTCCGACTGTCCGGTCCAGGAGAACTCGATCGGCCTGTCCCGGAAGCTGAAGTAGTTATGGGCGCGTCGGCCGAAGGTGAAGATCACCGGCTCCTTGCCGTCCTTGACCAACTCCTCGATGAGGCGGCCGGTCTCGCGCAGGATGGTGGCCGAGTAGGCGCCGGCCATGCCGCGGTCGGAGGTGACCACGAGGATCGCCACGCGCTTGGTGTCGGTGCGCTTCTGGGTGATGGGGTGCTCATCAAAGCGGGAGTAGGTCCCCAGTGCGGCCACCGCCTGGCTCAGGGCGTGATCGTAGGGCGAGGCCTCCTGCGCGTTGCGGCGCGCCTGCCCGATCCGGGACGAGGCGATGAGCTCCATCGCCCGGAACACCTTCTGGAGGGTCTGGGTCGATCGAATGCGCTGCTTGTAGACGCGCTGGTTTCCTGCCACGTCAGCCCCTCTTGACCACGAGCTGCTCGGTGGTCCTCTCCGCGGTGGGCTCCTCCTCGGCCTCGGCCACCTGGGCGCCCAGCATCTGGCCGCCGGAGAGGAAGGTGCGCCGGAAGGCCTCGACGGCCTTGACCAGGGCCTCCTCGGTCTCATCGGTGAGCTGCCCGGTGGACTCGATGGTGTCGAGGATGTCGGTGTTGCGCCGCAGGTGGTCCAGGAAGGCGGCCTCGAAGGGCAGGACGTCGGAGACGTCAATGTCGTCGAGGTAGCCCTTGGTTCCGGCCCAGACGCTGGCGACCTGCTCGGCCACCGGGTAGGGCGTGTACTGGGGCTGCTTGAGCAGCTCCATGAGACGCTCACCGCGGGTGAGCTGGGCGCGGGTGGCGGCGTCCAGGTCGGAGGCGAACATGGCGAAGGCCTGCATGGAGCGGTACTGCGCCAGGGTGATCTTGAGGGTTCCGGCGACCTTCTTCATGGCCTTGACCTGAGCGGCGCCGCCCACACGGGACACGGAGATACCGACGTCGACGGCGGGGCGCTGGTCGGCGTTGAACAGGTCGGACTGGAGGAAGATCTGCCCGTCGGTGATGGAGATGACGTTGGTGGGGATGTAGGCCGAGACGTCATTGGCCTTGGTCTCGATGATCGGCAGCCCGGTCATGGAGCCAGCCCCCAGGTCGTCGGAGAGCTTGGAGCAGCGCTCCAGCAGGCGCGAGTGGAGGTAGAAGACGTCACCGGGGTAGGCCTCGCGGCCCGGCGGGCGGCGAAGCAGCAGGGAGACGGCTCGGTAGGCCTCGGCCTGCTTGGACAGGTCGTCGAAGACGATGAGGACGTGCTTGCCCTGGTACATCCAGTGCTGGCCGATGGCCGAGCCCGTGTAAGGCGACAGGTACTTGAAGCCGGCCGGGTCGGAGGCCGGGGAGGCCACGATGGTGGTGTACTCCAGGGCGCCGCGCTCCTCCAGGGTGGCGCGCACGGCCGCGATGGTGGAGCCCTTCTGGCCGGTGGCCACGTAGATGCAACGCACCTGCTTGTTCGGGTCACCGGACTCCCAGGCGCTCTTCTGGTTGAGGATCGTGTCCAGGGCGATGGCGGTCTTTCCGGTCTGGCGGTCGCCGATGATGAGCTGGCGCTGACCGCGGCCGATCGGGATCATCGAGTCGATGGCCTTGAGCCCGGTCTGGAGGGGCTCGTGGACGGACTTTCGGGCCATGACGCCGGGGGCCTGGAGCTCCAGGGCGCGGCGTCCCTCAGCCTCGATCTCGCCCAGGCCGTCGATGGGCCGGCCCAGCGGGTCGACGACGCGGCCCAGGTAGGCGTCGCCCACAGGCACGGAGAGAACCTCGCCGGTGCGGCGCACGACCTGGCCCTCGTCGATGCCGTCGAAGGAGCCCAGGACGACGACACCGATGCTGCGCTCCTCGAGGTTCATGGCCAGGCCGGCGGTGCCGTCCTCGAAGGTGAGCAGCTCGTTGGCCATGACGCCGGGCAGGCCCTCGACGTGCGCGATGCCGTCAGCGGCGAAGACGACGTGCCCGACCTCCTCGGCCGCGACCTCGGCGGGCTTGTAGGACTCGGCGAACTCGTTCAGGGCCGAGCGAATCTCCTCGGGCCTGATGGTCAGCTCTGCCATCTCGTCTCCTTGCTGGTTGCGTTCTGGGGGCCGGCGGCGCTGGGCGTAAGCGACGACGGCGCGGGGTGGGGTGGTGAAGTTGTGGGTCGGCGTGCGATCAGCGGGCTAGCCCGCCAGGCGAGTGCGCAGCTCGGCGACGGCGCTGCTCACGGTGCGGTCCATGACGTAGTTCCTCGTCGAGATGCGGACTCCGCCGATGACCGCGGAGTCGACCTCGCAGTTGAGGTCGACCTTGGTGCCCAGGCGGCGCTCCAGGATGGTGCGCAGGCGCTCCTCCTGAGCCGAGGTCATGGGAATGGCGGTGACGACGTCGACGATGGTGCGCTGGCGCATCTCGGCGGCCAACTCGACGACGCGGCGCAGGTTGCGCAGCGGACCGCCCTCGGCGTGGTGGCGCATGCACCAGTCCACCAGGCTCATAGCGGGAGCACTGATGTGGGGGGCGAAGACGGCCTCGACCAGGCGGACCCGGGCCTCGGTGCTGGTACGGCGCGATGGGGTCAGGGCCTCGCGCAGCTCGCGGTTGTCGGCGATCTGCTCGTGGACCTCGAAGAGCTGCTGCTCGATCTGCTTCACCGAGCCGTCCGCGTGGGCGCCGGCGAGTATCGCCTCGATGCCCAGGTCGTGGAGGGCGGAGACCAGGTCGACGGCCTTGGACCAGCGGCCGCGGACCATGGCGCTGAGCAGGTCGACGACGCGCTCGTCCACGGTGCCGGTAAAGAGCCGGCGGGCCAGGGCCACCTTGTCCTCAGGCTCGCGGCCCGGGTCGGTCAGTGGACCGGACAGCGAGTGGACGGCGACCTGGTGGGCCAGGGCGAGGATCTGGCGACCCAGCTCCTGGCCCTCGACGCCCGCGGCTGTGAGCACCGGGCTCCAGGCCTGGCTCACGATCTCACGAGTGGCGGCAGTTCCTGTTCTCACCGCGTAGCCTCCGCAGAGGAGGAGGCGCCGGCGTCGAGCCCCTCGACCGGCTCCATGGTCTCGAGTTCGTCGAGGAAGCGGTCGATGACCCGCTCGGACAGGGCGGTGTCGCTCAGATGCTCACCGACGATCCGCTCGGCCAGGGTGGAGGCGAGCATGCCGACGTCGGTGCGCAGCGAGATCTGCGCGGCCTGCTTCTCGGCCAGGATCTGACGCTGGGCGCCCTCGATGATGCCGGCGGCCTCCGCCTGGGCGTCGGTGCGGGCCTTGGCGATGATCTCCTTAGCCTCGCCCTGGGCGTTGTCGCGGATGCGGGCGGCCTCGCGACGGGCCTCGTCCACGAGCCGGGTGGCGCGCTTCTCGGCGTCGGTCTGGTCCTGCTTGGCCTTGTCGGCCAGGTCGAGGCCCTCCTGGATGCGCTGGGCGCGTTCGTCCAGCACGGCGTAGAGCCGGGGCAGGGCGTAGCGGCCCACCACCAGGAGGATGAGCAGGAGGACGATCGCCGCCCAGAAGATCTCATAGAGCGGAGGCAGGATGAAGGCTGTGCCTCCGCCCTGCCCGCCCTCGGCAGCCAGGGGAAGCATCACTTGACAACGAACGGGATAACGAAGCCGATGAGGGCCAGGGCCTCGACCATGCCCGCACCGATGATCATGTTGGTGAACAGGCGCCCGGCCACCTCGGGCTGACGGGCCGTACCCTCCTGGGTCTTGCCAACCATGATGCCGATGCCGATGCCCGGGCCGAGCGTGGCCAGGCCGTAGCCGACGTATGCGAGAGCAGCGGAGGTCATATGTGGTTCCTTACTTTCTGGCGCCGGATGGCGCAGGTGGGGGCGGTGGAAAGAGGCTTGAGGCGACGCACCGTGACGTCTAGTGAGCCTCGATGGAGAGCTTGATGTAGACGGCACTGAGGATGGTGAAGATGTAGGCCTGCAGCACCGCCACGAACACCTCGAACAGGGTCACCACGATCATGGACGCGCCGGTCAGGAGGCTGAGCGTCGAGGAGGCCTGGAGGTGAAGAAGCAGGCTGGTAGTGCCGAAGAAGGTCATGCCGAGCAGCATGTGCCCGGAGACCATGTTGCACAGCAGACGCAGGGTGAGCGTCACCGGCCGCACAATGAAGTTCGAGAGGAACTCGATGGGGGTGATGAGCAGGTACATCACCTTGGGCAGGCCCGGCGGCATGAGCTGGGAGGCGAAGAAGTGCCCGACCCCCTGTTCCCTGATGCCCGCACCGATGAAGGTGATGTAGGTCAGGGCCGCGAACACCATGGGCACGGCAACCACCGAGGAGGCAGCGATGTTGAGGCCCGGGATGACGCCGGAGAGGTTCATGGCGAGCACGCCCAGGAAGAGGGTGCCCAGCAGCGGGGCAAAACGGCGGCCGTTCTTGTTGCCCAGAAGCGTGAAGGCCACATTGCTGCGCACGAAGTCGGCGACGATCTCCAGCAGGGCCTGGCCGCGCCCGGGGACGATCTTGATCCGGCTGGCGACCACGCCCACCGTCAGGCACAGAGCAACCCCCATAACGACGCGGACGAGAGTGAGCCGGTTGAACTCCAGGAGAGTTCCCTCACCGAAGATCGCCCCGGGGAAGAAGTCCTCAGCACCGGGCTGCTGAAGCTTGTGGCCCCCCGTGACAGTGAAGGCGGGCACCGCGGTCAGTGCGATGACAGCGACCAGGACGATCAGGAGCACCCAGTACCACAGCGGTTTGACGAACGACTTGACGTCAGCCGTCCGCGGCACGGCGACATCGTCTGCAACCGTGCCGTTCTCGGTGACAGTGTTGGTGGACAGGAGATCCTCCCAATGTCTCTCACGCTTCGAGGCCCGTTCTGACAGGCCCGCTAACCACTAATCATGCTAACGCCTCACAGGGGTCTGACGAAGCAAACCGGACGTCTTGTCGCGGTCCGTCACTGTCACGACATCCTGCACACGGCCCCACCCGCCAGTCAGGGGCGGTCCGCAGACTCATCCTTCTTCGGCTCCACCGCAAGGATTCGCGCCTGCGCCAGGACGGTCGCCTCGGCGAACATGCCCACCAGGATCGCCACAATGAGTGAGATTCCAATCACTCTGGTATCGCATCCTAGGGCTCTTCCTCCTAGGAGCCCCACCGCCAGGAGAGCGATCTTCCCCAGGTACCCGACTGCTACCCAGGCCACCAGGCCCCCCGTGTCGGAGTGGACCATGCGGTCCAGGAACCACCAGCTCGCGGCCAGGAGCAGCATCGTCGTCCCCACTGCGGCCAGCAGCGTGCCCAGCGGCTGAGCCACGGCGCCGCGGGCTCCGCCAAGCAGGCACCACAGGGTCTCGCCGGCCACCATGACGGCGGCGGCCACGGCGAGGACTCGGCGCAGCCGCACTGAGGCATCGCGCAGCGCCCGGGCGTTCGCGGGGGGCGTCTGGCTCACTGGTGTGTCCTTTCAGAGGGACCGGGCGACGTCTGCAGGGCGGTCCCGTGCGGCGCCTGCCCCTCGGCCGGGCGCGTCACCTCACCGGTCCCCGACACGTTGCGGGAGACGACGATCCGATGCTCCTGACGGCCGCGGCGACGGCGCAGCGCCGAGCGCAGGCCGTGGCGCACCCCGGGCATGAGGTCGACGGTGACGACGAAGGCGAACAGCACCGAGATGGCGAGCCCCGCCAGCACCCAGGGCAGGGGGAAGAAGGCCATGGCGGCCACGGGGAAGGAGGCGACCGCCGCCCACAGGTACATCACCAGCACCGCGCGGCGATGGGAGTGCCCAGCGGCCAGGAGCCGGTGGTGCATGTGCATACGGTCGGGGTGGGTGGGGCTCAGTCCCTTCCGGGTGCGGCGCACGATCGCCATGATCATGTCGGTCAGGGGCAGCAGGAGCACCGCCAACGGCAGGAGGATCGGCATGAAGGCCGGCAGGGCGCGCGAGCCGTCGAAGCTGCCCGGGTCGATCTGCCCGGTGACGATGATGGTGGACGCGGCCGATACCAGCCCCAGCTGCATCGCCCCGGAGTCGCCCATGAAGATGGTGGCGGGGTTGAAGTTGTGGGGCAGGAAGCCCATGCACACGCCGATGAGCGCGGCCACGATGGTGGCGGCCAGGGAGCTGTAGGAGCCCGGGCTCGTGGCGCGGGTCAGGACGTAGGTGTACAGGAAGAAGGCGGTCGAGCCGATCCCGATGATGCCGGCCGCCAGCCCGTCGAGCCCGTCGACGAAGTTGACGGCGTTGATGGCGGCCACCACAACGATGACGGTGGAGATGAGGGACAGGCGCGAGGAGCCGATTGTCAGCCCCGCCACGGGGAAGGTGAGGAGCTGGACGCCCTGCCAGGCCATGACGCCGGCGGCCAGGATCTGGCCGGCGAGCTTGGTCATCCAGTCCAGCTCCCACAGGTCGTCGACGACGCCGAGCAGGCACACCAGTCCCGCCCCCAGGACCACCGCCCAGGCGCTGGAGTCGATGACGTCGGAGAGGTAGGGGATGGTAGAGGCCACGGAGATCGCAGAGAACAGGCCGAAGAACATGGCCACGCCGCCCAGGCGCGGGATGGGCGTGGAGTGGACGTCACGGGCCCGCACGGGGGTCAGCGCGTTACCCACCAGGGCGATGTGCCGGATGATCGGCACGGCCACGTAGGTGGTCGCGGTGGCAATGGCCATGACCAGGAGGTAGACCTTCACGCGCCCGCCCCCGTCCTGTCGCGCACTACGCCTGCCGTCCCCTCGGACAGGGCGAGGCCGGCCACTCGTTCCAGGTCCTCCTGCGCCAAAGCCCCCTGACGCAGGATCCGGGGGGCGCGGGCGTGCGCCCCGGCGAGGGTGACGATGGTGGAGGGAACCGGTCCGGGGGTGGCTCCGCCGTCGAGCAGCAGGATGTCCTCGCACCGGGCGGAGCCAGCGCTACCCGGCGCGAGCTCTTCGAGGTCCCGAACCCGGCCGGGGAAGGCGGCCCGGGCGGAGGCGGCGTCGGTGGCCGGCGGGGCGCCAGTGGGGTTGGCGGAGGTGACGGCCAGCGGGCCGCTGCGGCGCAGGAGGTTCAGGGCGAGCTCGTGGGCGGGCATACGCACGGCGAGGGTACCGCCGGTCTCCCCCAGGTCCCAGGTCAGGGTCTCGTCGGCCTCCAGGATGAGGGTCAGTGCGCCCGGCCAGAAGGCCTCCATGAGGGCGCGGGCGGCCTCCGGCACCTGGGCGACGATCCCGGTCAGGTCGGCGGGGTCGGCCACGAGGACCGGCGGGGGCATCTGGCGTCCGCGTCCCTTGGCGGCCAGCAGCCGCTCGACCGCCCCGGCGTCGGCGGCGTTGCACCCGATGCCGTAGACGGTGTCCGTGGGCAGGATGACGAGCCCGCCTGCACGCAGGTGCTCGCAGGCAGGTCGGAGAGGGTCGGGGTGGGGATGAGCGGTGCTCGCGGAGGGCTGCGGGGGGTGGCTCACGTCCCGCATCCTGCCACGGATCGGGTCGGCGGCGGGACAGTGCGACGATGTGGGCCCGGACGCGATGCCAGACCGTCACCAGACCGGGCCGCCGCTCACCCGCACGACCCCGGTTCGTTCCCGGAACGAGCCCAGGACGATGTCGCGCCTCTACACGATGCGACGGGCCACGGCCCAGCGGGTGAGCTCGTTGCGGTTGGACAGCTGGAGCTTGCGCAGGACCGCCGAGACGTGGGTCTCGACGGTCTTGACCGAGATGAACAGCTCGGAGGCGCACTCCTTGTAGGTGTAGCCGCGGGCGATGAGGCGCATGACCTCCCGCTCACGCGCCGAGAGGCGGTCGAGCTCGGTGTCGGCCACGGCCACCTCGCCCGCTCCGGCACCGAAGGCGTCCAGGACGAATCCGGCCAGGCGCGGGGAGAAGGCGGCATCCCCGGCGGCCACGCGCCGCACGGCCTGGGCCAGGTCCTCGGTGGAGATCGCCTTGGTGACGTAGCCACGGGCGCCGGCCCGGATGACGCCGACGACGTCGTCGCTGGCGTCCGAGACGCTCAGGGCCAGGAAACGCGTCTCGGGGACGTCGTGGCAGGAGGCGACGACCTCGGCCCCTCCCCCACCGTTGCCGCCGGGCAGGTGGACGTCGAGCAGGACGACGTCGGGTCGCAGGGCGTGGACGGCGGCGATGGCGCCTTCGACGTCGTCGGCCTCGGCGATGACGTCCAGGTCGGGGGCGTGGGAGGTCAGCTCGGAGCGCACCCCGGAGCGGACCAGGGCGTGGTCGTCGACGACCAGGACCCTCAGGGACGTGCTCGCCTCAGCGGGCGGCTGGTGGTCTGTGGTGGCGGCGGGCGTGTCAGCCATGGGGTCTTCCTGGGGGGTGACGTGGGGGTGATGAAGGATGAAGGGGCTTGAGCGGGGCCCGAAGGAGATGGGAGCAACGATAGGCGGCTCAGGGGGTTCGCACGGGGAGGGTCAGCGCCACCTCGGTGCCGGTGGACATGCGGCGCACCCGGGCGCTGCCGCCGTGGCGCTCCATGCGGGCGATGATGGACTCGCGTACGCCGTGGCGGTCCTCGGCGATGGTGTCCAGGTCGAAGCCGGGGCCGTGATCGCGCACGAACACCTCCAGGCCCTCCTCGCCAGCCTCCACGTAGAGGGAGACCGGTGGGGCGCCGTGGCGCACCGCGTTGGACAGGGCCTCGCGGGCGGCGGCGACGATAACCTCGGTGTCGCGGTCGGGGGCCCGGTCGCCGACGCACACGGCGTCAACGGCCACGCCGTAGCGGTCCTCGATCTCACCGGCCAGGTCGGTGAAGGCGTCGGCCACGGAGGTACCCGGCGCGGGACGGTCGGTGTAGAGCCAGGCGCGCAGCTCGCGCTCCTGGGAGCGGGCCAGGCGGGCCACCGTCTCGGGCTCGTCGGCGCGCTTACGGATGAGGGTGAGGGTCTGGAGGACGGAGTCGTGCAGGTGGGCGGCGATGTCGGCGCGCTCGGCCTCGCGGATCTCGGCGGCGCGGGTGTCGGCCAGGGCCCGGTTGGTCCGCAGCCACAGGGGCGCCAGGACCACGCCGATGCCCGCCACGAGTGCCCCTCCGGTGATGAGTCCGGAGATGAGCTTGTAGGGGGTGCTGTCCGCAGCCACCCACACCAGGATGCCGACGACGGCCAGGCACACCCCGCCCGCGACCCGCACAACAGCGCTCAGGTTGCGGTCCGGGCCGACGAGGTTGTCCATCTGCGACCAGGCCAGGGCCGCCCCGGCGATGACGACGACGATGATTCCCACCGCCCCGATCCGCTCCAGCAGCCCGAAGCGCCAGGAGGCCAGGAACAGGGCCGCCAGGAGGAGTGCGCCGCCGTCGATGACCGTCTGCGACAGCCCCAGGGGGGCGCCGCCGTCGGCCCTGCGCTCTGCGGCGCCTTTCCCGCCGCTGAGTCGGGCCGCCAGGCGGGCACGGGAGGCCACCGATGCGGGATCCGCACCTGCCGGGCCGTTCTCCCCGGGGAGAGTCGCCCACAGCAGGGCGTAGAGCAGGGCGCCCGCGCCGCCGCCGAGGGCCAGGACGACCATGGCCGCACGGACGTATCGCACGGGGACGCCCAGATGGAGGCTCAGTCCTGCGCAGACGCCGGCGATGCGGGCGGGGCGGCGCATGCGAGCGGTCTGTGCCGGCACGTCGGCCGGAGCCGGCCCCAGGTGGTGGGGTAGGCGGCGCAGCGGGGGGCGTCGCTGCAGCTGGCGCGGGGGGCTCCAGGAGTATGCCGGCCCGCCGGCGGTCGGCCCGGGCTGCGCGCCCCACTGCTGAGCTGTCGTCATGGCACCATCGTGGCACGTCAGGGTCACCGATCTGATTGTCCTCCGGGGTATTCGGGGGACAATCCGGGATCATTCAGGGGTTCCCCTGATCGTGCTGCAGGCCTGGGACGCGAAGAATTGTTGACATGAACGACATGCCTGTCTCCCCGTCTGACGGTGACTCTCCCACCGGCACCGATTCCTCTGGCTCCTCCGCCCCTGCTGACTCCTACGGCGCCGACGGCGCCCAGCGCGACTCCCAGCAGAGTCCGCCGTACGGCCCGCAGTATGGACCGCAGCCGGGCCCCGAGCCCTCCTTCCAGCAGTACGGCGGCCCTCAGCCCGGGCCTCAGGGCGGATCCACCCACCGCTTCTTCGACTCCCTGCGCGGCTCGGGCCTCATGCGCACCAATGAGCGCTGGGTCGCGGGTGTGGCCGGTGGCGTGGCCTACCGCTTCGGCCTGGACCCCACCCTGGTGCGTTGCGCATGGGTGGTGCTCTCGCTCTTCGCCGGTGTCGGCCTGGTCCTCTACGGACTGGCCTGGGCCCTCCTGCCCGAGGAGTCCGATGGGCGCATCCACCTGGAGGAGGCCCTCTCCGGCCGTTTCAACGCGGGCCTGGCGGGCGCCATCGGAATGACGATCATCGGTATGTCGACATTCGGTAGCGGTTTCATCCCCAACTGGTACATCCATGAGACGGGAATCGCCGCCGCCATGTGGCCCCTGTTCTGGCTGGGGCTGATCGTCCTGGCCATCGTCTTCCTCATCCGCAGCGCCCAGGACCGGCGTATGAGTCGGAAAACCACTCGAGGGCCTCAGGGCCCCCAGCCCTGGCATGCCTCGGCGCCCGGTGCCGCGCAGGCACCGGGCAGCCACCCGGGCAGCCAGGCCGGTCCTGCGGGTCAGGCCGGGGGCTTCGCCTCCGCGGCGGGCTCCGCATCGGCCTGGGACTCCTCGGCGCCCGGCTCCGGCGCCCCGAGCTGGCAGAGCCGCTCCTACCGACAGCGCCCGCCGTACCAGCCGGCGCGCCCACGCCGTCCCGGCCCCGGTTCCTCGCTGTCGCTGGCGGTCCTGGGCCTGGGGTTCCTGACCGGAGCGGGTATCTGGTATGCCACGGCGACCCACCGCGTCGGCCTGCTCCAGGGACAGTACTTCCTCATCGGCACCCTGGCCGCGCTCCTAGGAGCGGGCATCGTCGCCAGTGGTCTGCGTCGTCGGCGCGGCGGCTGGATGACGGTGCTGGGCTGGCCGGTCCTGTTCGTCGCTGCGATCCCCGCGCTGGCCACCGCCTCGGTCGTCCCTCCGAGCCTGGCCCGCATGCCCTTCGGGGTCATCACGGATTCGGCAACGTTCGGCTCGACCACAGTGACCTGGAAGGAGCTGGCGTCGTCAGCCAGCGGCGGCAGCGTCACCCGCAGTAAGGACGTCGGCGACCTCACCCTGGACCTGCGCGGCATGCCGGCCGAGGAGGCCGGAAAGCTCTCCACGATCAACGCGCACCTCGACGTCGGGACCCTGCGTATCAAGACCGACCCCAACCAGCGAGTGACGGTGAAGACCGACGTCGACATGGGCTCGGTCGACTCCCGGGCCTCCCGGGCCTGGACCGTTGACGGAAAACAGATGGAGCCCGATGAGGAGGACCTGCGCGCCTACGACGTGGCCGGCAATGCCGACTCCCGCTACAAGAGCTCCCACGGCGGCCTGAACATCGCGTCCACCCTGGTCTCACCCAGCGGCAAGGACGGGCTGCCGGCGATCATGATCAACGCCTCGGTGGACACCGGGAGGATCGACGTGGAGGAATCGCGAGGCACCGTCTTCTGGTACGGCAACGCCCAGGAGTCCGTGTGGATCGTCAACGTCTGGTACGACGAGAAAAGCAATGCTCACGACGGCGCCCTGCCGGTTCCGGGCATGAGCCACCCAGCCATCACCACCGGCGACGCCGAGGCCTGCATCCGCACGGCCCGCGAGAGCACGAATCAGGCCAACCGCAGCCAGCATGTCACCTGGCAAGATCTGTCCGAGCTCACCTCCGAGGAGCGCTCCGCATATGACGCCTGCGTGCAGCAGGCCCTGTCCGGGCAGGGCGCCGCGCAGCCCAGTGCGAGCCCGAGCCCCTCCGGGGCGGCGGCTGCGACACCGTCCCCGGCTCCCACCAAGCAGTCCTCCGCGGCCAGCCCGACAGCCGGGTGATCGCGCCCGCGTCTGCGCACCGCCTCAGCCATCAGAACTCTTCCCCGGGCACGTCCCGGACCCATCCAAGGAGACCCCCATGAGCAGCACCTCATCCACGACGTCGCCCGACGACGCCGGCAGCAACAGCACCAAGACGACCGGCGAGGACACCACGAAGCCCTTCCCGACCGCCGGCGACACCCAGCCCCTGACCCCACCGGTGACTCAGCCCTTAGCTGAGCCAGCAGTTGAACCGGAGACTCAGCCGGTCACCATGCCACTGCCCGCCTCCGAGGAGGCCGGTGCGGAGGCGGCGTCCGCGGACTCGGCGCCTGCGTCGTCGACGCCCGGCCCGGTGTGGAGCGCCGGGACGGTGGCCGGCCAGGAGCAGCAGCCGCAGGCTCCCCAGAACATCAAGGGATCCACCCTCCTGTGGGGGGCGTTCCTGATCCTGGTGGGCGGGCTGCTCATCGCTGCCGGAATGGGGCTGCGCTTCGACTTCACGACGACGGCCATCATCTGTCTGGCGGGCCTGGGTGGCCTGCTCGTCATCGCCGCCCTCATCCCCAAGGGGCTCCGCAGCAGCAAGAAGCCCTGATCCGCTGACATTCACCCCGTACCCACTCGATCGAGCCGCGAGGACGCACCTCAGGGCCCGCCGACTTGCACCTCCACGGTGAGTTCGCGAACCCCAACGTGCGTCCTCGCGGGCCTTGAGCGCGTTGGATGACCCACCGGGATCGAAACAACGGCAAGAGAGGAAATCAGCCCTGGTAGACGATCTTGGCCTTGACGTCGTCGACGGCCTCCTCGCTCAGGTAGTGGCGCACGATCTCCAGGCCGAAGTCGATGGCGGTGCCCATTCCGCGCGAGGTGATGACGGCGCCGTCGGCCACGACCGCGGCCTGGCTGACTTGCGCACCGTGCTCGGCGAGCACGCCCATGAAGCCGGGGTTCGACGTCGCCTGGCGTCCCTCGAGCAGACCCAGCTCTGCCAGGATCGAGGGGGCGGCGCAGATCGCGGCCACGGGCCGGCCGGCGCGCACCCGCTCGGTGACCGCAGCCATGAGGGGATCGATGGCCTTGAGGTTGGGGGTGCCGGGGATGCCGCCGGGCAGGACGAGCATGTCGTAATCGTCCAGGTTCGCCTCGGACAGGGCGAGGTCGCAGGTGACGACGATGTTGTGGGAGGAGACGACGGCCCGCTCAGGGGTCACGGAGATCATCGTCGTGGGGATGCCGGCGCGGAAGAGGATGTCCACGGTCGCCAGCGCCTCAACCTCCTCCAGCCCGGGGGCGATGAAGACGGCGACGGCCTTATCGGTCCTCTGGTCGGTGGGCGCATGGAAAGCAGGCATGTCTCCTCCAGGAAGGTCGGCTCAGGTCAGTGCGGCTGCCGCCATCACCCTACGCGCCCGGAAGGTCGGGCGCGAAGGAAATCGCGGCTCCCCACCTCTGCCTGCGGTCCTCAGCGCTGGCGCAGGAGGTGCTGCTCAGCGCTGTCCAGGATCGGCTTGGCGGCCTCCGGCGCGTAGATGCTCAGGCCGCCGTCGGAGACGGGCAGATCCACGCTGCCGTCGCCACCGATGGTGACCGGATCGTGCCCGCCCAGGACGCAGATCCACTGCTCTCCGGCGTGCCCCGCCCCGACGTGGAGGCGTTTGGCGGCGGCCCTGCGGTCGGACAGGACGACGGCGAGCCCGGAGCCGGGATGGGCCTCGTCGCCCTCGCGCGCGAAGCCGACGACGTCGGGGTCGTCAAGGGCGTCGTGCTGGGGGGCCGTGGGCCAGGGCGCGACGCATGGTCATGAGCAGCGGCAGCTCGGTGACGGCCGGCAGGTCGCCGGTCTCGGGGGTGCCGAACAGGTCGCCCCAGAAGACGCAGGGGGTTCCGGCCTCGCGCAGCAGGATGAGGGCGTAGGCCGAGGGCTTGAACCAGGACTCGATGGTGGAGGCCAGCGACTGACCCGGCTGGGTGTCGTGGTTCTCCACGAAGGTGACGGCGCGCGCGGGGTCGGCGGCCACGAGGGTGCCCTCGAAGAGGCGGGTCAGGTCGACGTCGCCGTTGGAGGTGGAGGCGGCGTGCAGGTGGAAGTGGAGGGGGACGTCGAACAGGCTCATGAAGGGAACGGTCTCCAGGTAGCCCTCCAGCTCGGCGACGTCGCGGGACCAGTACTCGCCCACGGCCGGCAGAGCGCGGCCGGTGACGCGGCGCAGCTCGGGCAGCCAGCGGGCGAAGAAGTCGGCGCCGACGTGCTTGAGCGCGTCCAAGCGCAGGCCGTCGACGCCGGTGGTCTCCACGTACCAACGCCCCCAGCGGTCCATCTCGGCGCTGACGGCGGGGTCGGTGACGTGGACGTCGGAGCCCATGAGGTAGTCGTAGTTGCCGAGCTCGTCATTGACGTTCTCGTTCCACTGCTTGCCCTCGAAGAGCCAGACCCCCTGCTGGTGGCGGGCCTCGTCCCAGTCGGTGCCGTGGAAGCAGGTCCAGTCCCAGGTGAAGTCCGAGTAGGCGCCGGCGCGCCCCGGGAAGGTGTAGCGGGTCCAGGCGGTGATCTCCTCGGCCTGCCCGATGGGGCGCATGCGGTCGTGAGGGTCGACGGGAGTGGCGCGCACGACCTCGGTGCCGTCCCCGCCCATGCGGTGGTTGAGGACAATGTCCGCCACGACGCTGATGCCGGCCGCGTGCAGGGCCTCGATGGCAGTGAGGTAGTCCTCCTTGGTGCCGTACTTGGTGGGGACGGTGCCCTTCTGGTCGAACTCACCCAGGTCGTAGGTGTCGTAGACGCCGTAGCCGACATCCTCCACGCCGGCCTGCCCCTTGTAGGCGGGTGGGAGCCACACCGAGCTCACCCCGCAGTCGGCCAGGAGGGCGGCGTTGTCCGCCAGGAGGCGCCAGTGAGTGGAATCGGCGGGCAGATCCCAGGCGAAGGCCTGGAGCAGGAGGGGGTTGACGACGTCGTCCGGATTGGCGGGGCTGGGCTGGGTGTGGTTCTCGGTCACGGTTCCGATGCTGCCAGTCCTCCCCCGCGGCCGGGGGCATTTCGGTGCGGACGGGGCATTCGACGCCGTCGGGGACCGGATTGCTGTCCCCCCTACGCGCAGCACGTCCCCGGCCGGAAGAAAATGCACCCCTGCGTACATGTGTTGTCTCATGTCTTCTGGGAGTTTCGGATGTCTTGGCATCTCAAGGCATCGGTGGGGTGGGTCTGCTGGAGGGGAGGGCTGTTGCTTGGGCCTGTCGGAGAGGGGCTGCCCCGGTGACTGTGGTGGCTGCCCGGCGTCGTCTGGATGCACTGCACGAGGGTGGGGTGCTACTGGAGGAGGGTTGGGGGTACTGCGGGTAGGTGGGGCCTTCGTGCAGTACGTACAACCCGTGGCCAGTAGATCCCGACCCTCGTGGAGTAGGCCGGCTCGGGGTGGAGCCGGCGTCGAACCCTGACCACCGGGCCCCAGCGCAGGCAGCGGGCAGGGGGCGGACCTGTGGCGGAGGCGCCGGACTCTGCCGCAAGAACCCCGCGGACTCACTCCCGCGCTGCCCGGTGTCCACAGCGCTGACATCAACGATCCAGCCGTCGAAGCACCCAGCGGGGATCGTTGGAATACTGCGGTTCTTCTTCGGCGTGCAGCGCCGATGCAGGGCTGATGTCAGCGCTGTGGACACCGACACCCCGTCACGCACCATCCCTTCGGCCCCGCCCTCGCTTCCAGGACCAGCAGCCTGCCCCCGGGTTCCCGTCCGAGCGAGTGTCTCAGAAGTCATGACACTCACATGTCTCAGAAGTGAGGAGACAACACAGCATCCCCGCGCACAGAATGTCCCCGCAGACGGAAGAAGGAAGGACGATGTGGACAGTGCGGATCGACGGCCCCATAATGGTGGGGAGCCAGCCGGCTGCTACCGGTTGACTCCCCTCGCAAGGGAACGGCCTAGCCGATCCACTTACTGAGGGCATCCGCAAGGACACCGACGGCCCGGATCAGGCGAGCGACAGCGGTCAAGACTTCGCTCACCTTCCGGGCCTTTACCTTGCCCTTGCGGACACCGGCGTCGTCGGTGCTCGTCCCGCGCCTCTTGGTCTCCAACACGCAGTGACGGCCGGGGGCATTCGACGCCGTCGGGGACCGGAATCCTGTCCCCCTACGCGCAGCACGTCCCCGGCCGGAAGAAAATGCACCCCTGCGCGCAGAATGTCCCCGCAGGCAGGAGAAGGAGGGACGATGTGGACAGTGCGGAACGGCGCGCTCTCGACTCGCGAGTAGATCAGGGTGGCGAGAGCAGGGCGGCGACGTCGTCGAGCTGCGCGGCGATCTCGGTGAAGTCCCGATCCAGGTCGAGGGTGCGCACGTGGAAGCGGTGCCCGGTCTCGGTCCAGGTCTCGCAGATCGGTGGGTCGACGGCGGTCTGGGCGTAGAGCAGCATCCCGGCAACCTCGCGCCCGGCCTGCCGGGGGTCGCTGGCCTCGTGCATGACGTAGCTGTAAATCTGGTTGCGGTTGGCCGGGGACAGGATCGACCTGTCGTAGCGGGAGCCGAGGACGCGCCCGTAGCACTTGGTGTCGATGATGAGGGTCCGCTCCGGCCCGGTCAGGACGATGTCGGTGTGCAGCCCCGGGAGGAAGACCGGGGCATCCTCGATACCGCCGCTCACCCAGGGAGCGCCAGCACGCAGGTGGGGATGGTGACGGCGGAAGTAGGCCAGGACGAATCGCTCGTACAGGGCGCTCAGCTCCTGAGGGTCGAGGAAGTCGGCGAGGCTGACCGCACCGTCTGCGCCTCTGAGCAGCCGCTCGTCCAGGATGAGCCGGCACACGCCCATGAGCAGCCGGTAGGAGCGGTTACCGCGGTGGAAGCGCAAGCTCTTCTCCCAGTGCAGCCGCCGCAGATCCCCGGGGCTCATCACCTCGACGTCGCCCATGACGAGCAGTGTCGACTTCAGACGCGTCCTGCGGGCTGGGGCGATGTCGCTGTGCAGGATCAGGCGCAGGGCGGCGGTCTTGAGGAGCCGGTTCATGAGGGTGTTCTCGGTACGCTCGTCGTAGTCACAGTGCACCAGGCTCCCGCGGCGCGCCCTCAGACGCATCGTGGCGGCCGGGTCGATGCGCCCCCGCACAACCGTCAGGTCCTCGCTGAAGGGCTGATAGTCCCGCTCGAAACCGCGTCGGCGCTGGTTGTCCAGCCCACCGGCCAGGATCGCGGCGAGCATGTCGTGGACGTGCTCGAAGTCCTCGGCCGCCAGGCGCCGATGCTCGCCGGTCTCCAACGCCTTGAAGGCGTAGGCGAGCATGTAGTAGACGTTCTTGAGCAGGACGGTGCTGGGACCACGCTGATGCGGCCGGCCGGAAGCCCCGTCCCAAGCCCGGCCGGGCAGGGCCTCCGTCATACCAGGACGCTCTCCAGCTCGTGAATGCTCTCGTCCATCGCGGCGGGATTGTCGAACCAGTACTCGCGCACCAGCGGCTCCAGCTCGTAGCGCACCACCGAGGCCACGTCCGCATCCACACCCCCGGGGCTACCTGGAGGCAGGCACAGGTAGGAGTGACCGATCTGGAACCCAGGGCCGAGGGCCTCGTCCTCAGCGATCCGCTGGTTGAGGCGGCGCACGACGTCGACCAGCGCCTCCAGCCTCGCGCTGCCCACGGCCTCGACGCGCCTGAGGAACCCGGGGTGGTCGAGGGCCGGCCTCATCTCGAAGAAGGCGAAGCGGCGCCGCAGCGCGTAGTCGATGAGGGCCAGGCCCCGGTCGGCGGTGTTCATCATGCCGATGATGTGGAGCCGTTTGGGGACGGACAGCAGCTCCCCGGACACGGGCAGACGCAGCGCCTCCCCACGGTGCTCGGCCTCAATAAGCATGAGCAGCTCACCGAAGGCCTTGGAGATGTTGGCCCGGTTGATCTCGTCGATGATGAACACGTAGTCCCGTCCCGGGTCGGCGGCGGCACGCCGGCAGAACCTGGCGAAGACGCCCTCGGCGGCCGCGAACCCGCCCTCGGCCGTGGGGCGCAGCCCGACGACGACATCCTCATAGACGGTCGACTGGTGAAACTGCACCACCTCCACCCGCGAGTCATCCGTCTGGCCCATGAGGGCGTAGGCCAGGCGCTTGGCCGCGAAGGTCTTCCCCGTGCCCGGGGCACCCTGGAGGATGAGGTTCTTCTTGCGTCGCAGCAGCCCGAGCATCTGCTCCAGGTCCTCGGGATCGACGAACACCTCCGCCAGGAAGCTCTCCCGCGTGTAGACGTCGGCGACGTCGGGCTCATCAGCGTTCCGGGGACTCGCGGCGGGGGCGGAGACCGTGGACGGGTCAGGGTCGTTCCGGTCCTCGAACAGTGACTCGAGCTGGGCCGGGTTGTAACTGGTCTCCTGCGTGAGGCGCTGCAGTGTCACTCGGCGGACACCTCGCTGAAGCGACCAGGAGCCGACATGCGTCCACTCGACGTCGCGCACGCAGCGGTAGGAGGGCCGGGCATCGTCGTAACGGAACTGCGAGCGGACGACGCCGCGCCCGATGATCTCGGTGGGACCGCGCCGGGCGTAGACGACGTCGCCGGGACGCATCATGCGGGTGAAGTCCCGGATCATGCCCGCCGCACCTGTCGGCCTGCCTCCCCAGTCCCCGTAGCCGGCCTCCAGCGCCTCGATGACGGCCTCCTCGTTCGGGTAGCTCGTGGGGTCACCGATCCGGTCCCAGTTGAGTGCCATGATCCCGGCCGTTCGAAACTCCTCCCACTTCCCGGCGCCCTCACCCGGGACGTAGAGCCAGTAGCCGCGTTCCTGCTCCTCGGCCGTCTGAGCATCCTCATCCGACGTCGTCATCGGCTCACCCATGATTCCTCCTCATCGCCCGTGCCCGCGGCGCTGCGGGCACGTCCAGGGAGAATAGTAGTGCCGGCTCACCCCGTCGGTACCAGCCGGGTGAGCTGCGGAATCCGGTCGATCCTGAGAACACACCCGACCTGATACCAGTCTGGTACCACCTAATACTGTGGAGGCATGGCGATGACATTGCGCTTGAGCAAAGAGGATGAGCGGCTGCTCGCGCTCCTTGCACAGGAGGACGGGGTCAGCCGCCAGGAGGCGACGATCCGGGCGATCCACGAGGTGGCCGCGCGCCGTGGACATGAACAGCGAGTCGCGGACGCCTCCGCCCGTATCCGCAACCGGTACGCCGAGGTCCTGGAACACCTCGGCCGCTGATCGGGCAGAGATGGTCGAGTACCTGACGCTCGAGGACGCACTGTCACTCATTGAGGACCTCGCTGTGGGACCGGTCCGGGATCTCGGCCTGCTCGACTCGGCGCTGCACCGACCTGCGACCATGCTCTGGGGACGTGACGCTTACGCCACGATCGATGAGAAGGCGGCGGCGCTGCTCGATTCCCTGGTCCGCAATCATCCGCTGGTGGATGGCAACAAGCCCCTGGGGTGGTTGACCACGCTGGTCTTCCTGGACATCAACGGCCACTGGGTCGAGGCTCCCGACGACGACGCCTACCAGCTGGTGATGGACGTCGCCGCTGGGAGGCTCTCACTCAAGGAGATCACTGAGGCATTGTCTCGATGGCACGCTCGCAGCACCACGATGCGCTCGGAGAGTCTGCTCACCAGCGGAAGCCGCACCAGGGGCGCGAGCAGGGGGTGGTAGCGCGCAATGGTGCGGGTGAAGGGGACGTCGTGGAGCAGCGTATAGCCGGGGGCCACCGTCCGGCGGAACTCTGCGGCGCTGGAGCAACCGTAGGTGTAACGCGCCCCCGCATCCTCCACTGAGCGCTCCCGACCGTACTTCTGGAACAGGCGAGGCATGACCTCGATGAGGACGGTCGCCCCGGGCAGGCGCGCCGCAATGATGTCCAGGAGCGTGCGCACCTCCTCCCGCTCGAGGTACATACTCAGCCCCTCGATGATGACGAGCACGTCGCGGCTCACGTCCCCCAGCTGGTTGGGCCAGGCGGGGTCGAGGGCGGAGGCGGCAATGGTGCGGTGACGCTCACCGTCCTCGAGCAGCCGGCGTCGCAGCGCGATGACGTCGGGCAGGTCGAGGTCGTACCAGGTGACGCGCCCGTCGTCGAGGCGCTGGAAGCGGGTGTCGAGCCCGCAGGCGATGTTGACCACCGTGCAACCGGGGTGGGTGGCCAGGTACCCGGCCACAAGCGGGTCGAGCGTGAGGGTGCGCAGCACGACGCCGTCGGCCATGAGCCGGTCCTGCCTGGCCATCGTGAAGTCGTAGTCGAGCCGGGAGACGAGCTCGACGGCGGTGGGATCCGTGAAGCGCGGCCGCTCGCAGAGCGTGTGCTCCGCCTTGGCGTGGAGGGTCAGCAGCATCGTCTTGCTGACACTGGTCAGGTCCGCCGTCTCGTGTGCGCTCATGGCAGCAATTCTGCGATGTGGGCGCCCCAGGAACCACCGCTGTCAGAAAACGGGCTGCGCCGCCCGCTGCCGCTGCCCGCCGCGCGGCTCAGTCCTCTCAGTCCTCTTCAAGGACCCCGTTCCAGGCCAGGAAGCCGATGGTGCGGCGCATGGCCTCCTCCCAGTTGGCGTCGCCGAAGCCGTGGGCGGCGCCGGGGATGGTGACGAGCTCGGCATCGGGCAGGGCGCTCACGGCGGTTCGGGAGACCTCGATGGGCACGGCGCGGTCCTGGTCCCCGTGGACGATGAGCACGGGGCGGCGGTAGGTGGCCAGCTCGGCCCCGACCTCCAGGTTCCAGCCGTCGATGGCGTAGGCGCGTCCCAGGCGGGTGCCCGCCCAGTCGAACTCCTCGGGCACGGCCACCGGCGTGCGGAAGGCGGCGCGCAGGTTCTCCCCCAGCCGCAGAGCCGGGTACCACAGGGCCAGGGCGGTGACCTGCTGCGGGTGGCGGGCGGCCGCGAGCGCTGCGACCGCTCCGCCCAGGCTCAGCCCGAACAGGGCGACCCGGGAGGCGTCGACCTCCGGCCAGGCGCAGGCGGCGGTGAGGACGGCCTCGAGGTCGGCCAGCTCGGTGAGGGCCGACATCGCGGTCGTCTCGCCCTGGCTGGCGCTGCCGCCGCCCCCGCGGAAGTCGAAGCAGATGGCCACGGCCCCGGCCGCGGCGAAGCGCCGGGCCATAGGGGCGACGCGGGTGTGGGAGCCCTCCATGCCGTGACAGCAGATGACCAGGGGTGCGGGGGTCGACGACGCCGTGCGCGGGACGTAGGCCAGTCCCCCGAGCCTCTGCCCCTGGACGGTGAGGGTGACCTGCCGTGAGAGGTAGGGCTGCGTCGTCGTCACGTGTTCTCCTTGCTGTGCGGGGCCGGCAACGAGAACCGGCCCGGCGGCCATCGTAGACGGGTCGCCGAACGGGTGAGGACGCGCAGCGTCAGCGGTAGGCCTCTGTGGAGGCGTTCTCGTCGTAGCGGGCCACGAGGACCAGGCCGGACAGGGCGTAGGGGCCGCCGATGTAGGGCATGACCTGCACCAGGGCGGCGGCCACCTTCTGGCGGGAGGAGCCGGCCCTGATCGCCCCGGCCACGTGCGGGCGCAACTGTGTGGTGGCGCCGATGGCGGCGATGGCCACGAGGCTGATGAGCTCGCGCTGGGCGACGTCGAGGCCGCCACGGGTGGCGAAGTCGCCGAAGGCCGAGGAGGTCAGCAGGTGGGGCACGAACTGGTCGAAGGGCTCGGGCAGGGCGGAGAAGACCTCCTTGACCTCGTTGCCGTACAGCGGGGCCTGGATGGCGGCGCCGGCCTGCTCGCGGGCACTGGGGTCGGTGGCGTCGACGGTGCCGGCACTCTCCAGGGGCAGGGAGATGCCGCGTGCCTCGAAGGCCTTATTGGCGATGTCGATGGCGTTGAGCGTCTTGGGGAAGCCGATGTAGGGGGCGCACTGGTAGATGGTCTCGCGCAGCTGGAGCGGGCTGGCGCCGATGTTGAGGGCCGCGCCCACATGGGCCGTGAGCTGCGGGAGGGTCTGCATGGCGGTCAGGACGGTGACGGTGAGCAGCTCTCGCTCGACGTCGGTGAGGACTCCTGTGGAGAAGGCCTCGTCGAAGATCTCGTTCTGGAGGATGTCGAAGAGCTCAGGGTCCGTGGGGTGGGGTTGGGGCTCCACCCCGAACAGCCTGGTGAAGGTCTCACGTGCTTGAGGTGTCAGCGCCATGGAGGGCTCCTTACGATGTGTGGGCGGCTCCTGCTGAGCATGTCACGTTCAATGCCCCAGCGACAGGCCCCAGCAGTCCTCCCAGAACACGGGATCTCAGCCACGCCGGACGAGCACAGAGACCCAGTCCTGCCGAGTATCGAAGATCCGATCCACCCGAATGAAGTGCTCTTCAATGCTGTAAACAGCCAGCAGACGACCAGCCACAACATAGCGACTGTCAGTTGGCGTGCCAACAACAACATCTAACCTACTCCCGGCCAACGGGTAGCTACGAGCCCCTTCGACCGCCTCAAGCAGGGCATCCACCTGCTGAAACGCTAAGTCCGGGTCACCGGAGGTCTCAACCGTGAAATCCCAGGCCTCATCAAGATCAATGAGAGCATCAGTGGAGTAGACGATCTCAGCGCTCATGGGCGGAATCCCGCCGTGCGACGAAGTGCGCACGCACGTCTGCAGCACTAACCCACCCTTGCTCCTCACCAGAAATCCGACCCGCCTCGACCTCTCGGAGGAGACGACGACCCGCCTTAATGCGGTCATAGTCCTTCATATCGAGAAGGACGTACCTCCCATGGCCATTCTTGGTGAGGAAAACAGGCGAGCCCTCCGCAACATCCTTGAGAACGTCGGTGTAGCTCCTCAGATCTGATACTGGCTTGATCGTCGGCATCACACCTCCCGCTGCTGAATCCTTCGATTAATTCTACAGCACAAGCATCAGGATGTCGAGATCGTAGCTATCCTCCAGGCCGAGCGGATGACGCGGGCGGCCTGCTTCTCGAGGTCGCCCCGCGTCAGAGCCGCGCCTCCGCCGTCCGGCTCGGTCCGGCCACCCACCCCGCGCCCTGCGCTCCCCCGATCCAGGGCCGCCAGGAGGTCCTGCCGGTCCGTCTCGCCTCCGGGCATGAAGAGCTCGTTGCCGGCCTTGATGGCGGCGGCCGCGGTGGCACGCGGGTGCTTCATGTCGCTGCGGGTCATGCCGTCAACGACCCAGTCGGTCATGACCAGGCCGTCGAAGCCCCACTCCCGGCGCAGGATCATCTCGAGCAGCTGGGCCGACTCGGAGGTGTGGACGCCGTTGATGAGGTTGTAGGAGGTCATGACGGCGGCGGGCCGGGCCTGGCGCACGCAGATCTCGAAGGCGCGCAGGTAGAGGTCACGCAGGGCTCGGGGGCTGACCCAGCTGTTGGAGTTGAGGCGGTTGGTCTCCTGGTTGTTGCAGGCCAGGTGCTTGATGGTCACGCCCCGCCCCGGGTGGGACTGGACCCCGCGGGTGATGGCGGCGGCGATGCGTCCGGCCAGCAGCGGGTCCTCGGAGAGGTACTCGAAGTTGCGTCCGCACAGGACACTGCGGTGCAGGTTGACAGCGGGGGCGAGCCAGAGGTGGATGCCGAAGCGCTCCATCTCGGCCCCGACGACGTCGCCGAGGCGCTCGACCAGTGCCGGGCTCCAGGACTGGGCGAGCGCGGTGCCAATGGGGATGGCGGTGGTGTACTGCTCGCGGATCTCGGTGGGTTCGCGGGGGTCTGGCTCGTCGGCGATACCGAGGGCCTCGCGTCCGGCGTCGTCCATGAGCTCGAGGAAGGCGGCGGGCAGGCTGGAGTCGCCCAGGGAGAAGGGGCCCTCGGCGTCGACCCCGTAGGTGGGGGCCAGGCGCAGGCCGGCGGGCCCGTCGGCCATGATGATGCTGGGCAGGCCGGGGATCCGGGTGGTGGTCTGGCCCGCCGCACCGATGACGGTGGTGGAGGCCGCCCCGATGACGGAGCCGGACTCCTCGCCGCGGCGATAGTCCCCCAGGACGGTGTAGGTGAGCTCGTCGTCGCAGAGCCCTCTGGCCAGGGCGAGGGCCTCACTGAAGCCCTCCGGAGCGGACTGCTCAGCGGGCTCGGCGACGTCCGGCAGGCGCAGGTGGGTCGGGTCGACGGCGAGCACCGGCAGGCCTGCCGGGATGTCGAGGAGGATCGGAGCCTCGGGCTTCCAGTCGGTGAAGCCGGGCTTCCCCAGGTCGCCGGTCAGGCGCCGCACGGTTGCGTCCTGGGCGAGCTCGACGACGGCGACGGGGCTGAGGTGCCGGCTGGAGGTTCCCGCCCGCAGCAGGTAGCGCCCGGCCTCCAGGGTCGTGGCATGGGAGGCCTCGTCGTAGGTGGCCAGGTCGGTCAGGTCGACGTCGACGGTGATCCGTGCCGTGGCGCCGGGGGCGATCTCGTCGGTCTTGGTGAAACCGACGAGTGCCTGGAGGGGCTGGTCGAGGCGTCCGGCCGGCACACTGGCGTAGACCTGGACGGTCTCCTTGCCCGGGCGCTCACCGGTGTTGGTGACGTCGACGTCGATGCTCACACGGGCGCCGTCGAGGCTCACCTGGCGGGTCTGGACGTCGAAGGTCGTGTAGCCCAGGCCGAATCCGAAGGAGAGGAGCGGTTCCTTGCCGACCGAGTCGTAGAAGCGGTAGCCGATGTAGACGCCCTCGCGGTAGTGGGTGTCGTCCGGGTCGCCGAAGTCGCCGATCTGGTCGTCCTCGTCCCAGGCGGCCCAGGTGGTGGCGAGCTTGCCGGAGGGGTAGGTCCGCCCCAGGAGGACGTCGGTGAAGGCATCACCGGTGCAGGCGCCGAGCTGGGAGAGCAGGAGGATGTTGGCAACATCATTGAGCGGGCTGAGGTCGACGACACCGCCCACGTTGAGCACGAGGAGGAACCGCTCGAAGCGCCCGTTCAGGGTGAGGATGTCACGGACCTCGGTGTCGGTGAGCCTGAGGTCACCGGCCTCGGGGGCGCGGTCACTGCCCTCCCCGGAGGTTCGGGACAGGACGTAGACGGCCGCGTGCGGGTCGGTGCCGGCCGGGACGTCGAGGGGGATCGTGTACTCCGGCTCGAGCATGACCGAACCCATGCCGACCATGATGGCGGGGACGCCGCGCTCGGCGGCCTCAGCCCTGATGTCGGCGACGAAGTCCTCGTGGGCCTGAGCTCGGACACGATCGTAGGCCTCCAGCCAGGGCCGGGTGACGATGGTGAAGCCGGCTTCCTCCAGGCCCTCCTCGATGGTGGTGACGTGACGGGAGTTGACGTCTCCGCTGCCGGTCCCGCCCTTGATGGTGTGTCGCGCACCGGAGCCGAACAGGGCGATCGCGCCCGGCTCTGCCAGGGGGAAGGCACCGTCGGAACGCAGCAGCACCATGCACTCGGGGGCGAGAGCACGGACGGCGGCAAGATGGTCGGTCTCGTAGGTTTCCATATCGCAGTCTCCTCTTGTCATGCCGACGGCTCCACCACGTGCTGGCCTCCGCACTGAGTGAACGAACTGGATTCACCCCATCATCGCGGTGTTCTGACGCCTACGATAACGGAGCAGACACCGGTTCCGGAGATGTTGTCGGAGAGCACTCGGGGCTGTGTGGAGTGGAGGAAATCATGAAGGCACCCAGGAGAGTCAGCGGGAGCAGGATCGCCGTCGGCGCGGCCAGCGTGGGTCTGACGGTGGGGGCCTTCAGCCTGTACTCCCACAGGCGCTATGGCCGCTCGGCCGCGGCGAGCCTGGCGGAGTACAGCACCCGGCCGATCAAGACACTGGCGGCCCGCATTCCGATGACCGAGCGGATCGCGCGTCTAGCCGACCGCCCCGAGCCTGCCCGCACCATCACCTTCCCGGCCTGGGGGCGCTTCTTCTACGACCTGGAGCGGCGCGAGGACTCCGGCATGCCCGTCTACCACCTCCGCCCGCGGACGCCGTCGAAGGCCGTTATCGTCTACCTGCACGGTGGCGGCTACATCTCAACGGCCAACTCGGCGCACGCCCACCTGGTCGATCATCTCGCCCGCAGGGCGGGGGCCGACGTCGTCATGCCGCTCTACCCGCTGACGCCCCACCACACCTGGTCCGAGGCGCACCGGTTGGTGCTGGAGCTCTATCGGCGCACGGTGGCGGAGAACCCGGGCAAGCGGATCGTCCTCATGGGGGACAGCGCGGGCGGGGGCCTGGCAGTGGTCATCGCCCTGTCCCTGGCCGAGGTCGGAGACGCCCAGCCCGACGAGCTCGCCCTCATCTCGCCGTGGGTCGACATCACCAACACCAACCCGGATATCGCCGACTACGTCGACGCCGACCCGCTCATGGCTCCCGAGCCCCTCGCCGAGATCGGCCGTTCCTGGGCGGGCAGCACCCCGGTGACCGACTGGCACCTCTCCCCCATCTACGGCGAGCTGTCGGGTTTGAGGAAGGTGACGACCTTCGTGGGGACTCGAGAGATCTTCCTGCCGGACAATGCGCTCTTCCACGCCAAGCTCCTGGAGGCCGGGGTGGACTCGACGCTGCACGTCGGCGAGAACCTCAACCACGTCTACCCGATGTTCCCCACCCCGGAGGGACGCCGGGCGCGCCGAGACCTCGTCCGCCTCGTCACCGGCGAGCTCGCCTGACCCATCCACGTCCCCCTCATTACCGCCACTGGCGGTAAAGTGTGGCGGTAATCGTCGTCACACCGAGAACATCACGGTCTCTCGACAAGCCGAGAGCATCTCAGAGGAGAACAGATGGGCTACGAGCCACCGCTGAACCGCACCGCCGAGATCGACGAGCTCTGCATGGAGATCGCCGAACTCGTCGGCGCTTTGGGAACAACCTCCCCTCTCAGCACAAGCCCTGTCCTTCACCGCGAGCTGCGCATCACCACCATCCATTCCTCCCTCATGATCGAGGGGAACACGCTCTCACGTGAGACGGTCACGGCAATCCTCGACGGCAAACGGGTTCTTGGTCCCGCCGAGCAGATTCTCGAGGTGGACAACGCCCGTCTCACATATCAGCTCATGGATGAGCTCAACCCTCATTCTGCCGATGACCTGTTGCGAGCTCACGGTGTCATGATGCGCGGGCTCATCGACGACGCCGGACGATACCGTTCAGGGAACGCCGGTGTCTTTCAGGGGAGCAGACTCGTCCACGCAGGGACACCAGCGCAGTACGTCCCCGAGGTCATGGGCGACTTGTTCGGCTGGATGTCGTCAACCGACCTTCACCCTCTGTTGGTATCCTGCATCTTCCACTACGAGTTCGAGTTCATCCACCCCTTCGCGGACGGCAACGGCCGCACCGGGCGCCTATGGCACACGCTGCTGCTGTCCCACTGGCGATCCCCATTGGCCTGGTTACCGATTGAAAGTGTGATCCGCGGACGCCAGGCCGACTACTACGCAGCGATCGCGAGCTCCAACACGGCAGGGACGAGCGATTCCTTTGTCACCTTCATGCTCACGATTATCAGAGATACGCTCATCCCCTACGCATCAGACTCTTCGGCCCAGGATCGTGAGGAACGGACGCTCTCGTTCTTCAAAGCTGACCCGAGTGCAACCATTGCCGATCTGGCAGGCCATTTAGAGTGCGCGCACAGAACAGCGGAACGTATTGTCTCCGACCTGCGCCGCGCGGGGCGTCTGAGAAGAGAGGGGAGCGCTCGAGCAGGAACATGGCGCGTCATAGAAGAAGGTGACTCTGCTTAGCTTCCGGTCGACAGGGTCACCTGGAGCGCCGCAGTCTCGTCCGCCTCGTCACCGGGGAGCCCACCGCTTGAGAGTCGGTAGGACGACAGCCAGGTAAGAGATGGCCTCGTCCCGAGAGACACCGACCCCCTCGGCCATATAGGGGGCGGCGTGCTCGATGAAGGCATCGAGCGATTCCTCTCCAGTGAAGGCCCCGTCCGGATAGCACCAGGTGCAGTACTCCTCCGACTTCGTACCGTCGGACTCGGCACCGTAGTCCGCCTCTTTGCCCAAGGGGAGAGCGCAGCTCTGGCAGCACGGCTCCGGGGGCATCTCCAGAAGCCGTGTGACTGGAACGTCAAGCGCGCCGGCGAGGAGCTTGCACATATCGACACCCGGAGTCGTCACCCCGGTCTCCCACCTCGAGACGGCCTGGCGGGTAACAAGGACCTTGCCCGCCAGGTCACTCTGAGTCATCCCCTGAGCCTCCCGGGCTGCACTAATGACCTCTCCGATACTCATGCTGGTCCCTTTCTCTTCCGCGACCCTCTGCATGGCTACGCTCATCAGGTAACCACAGCCCCGCTCCGACGTCGAGAAACAGGTTGTTGCACCGAGAACACCGGCTTTCCTACACCGTTAACCGGTAGCCGGCACCGTTCTGATCCTCCAGGTGGCGCCCATCCAGTCCGGCATGTGGCGCCGTTTCGATCCGGCATGTGGCGTTTATTGACCGGCGAACATATACTGGCACACTCGCCGGAGACACGTCGTCGACGGCGAAGAACTCATCCAGGTCAAGACCGCGCGTCTTGACCCGGCTCACCCGGCCTGTGCGCAGCGGTAGTACATGACCGCGACCTGGGTGCGGTTGCGCAGGCCGAGCTTGGCCAGGATCGCGCTGATGTGGTTGCGCACCGTGCCCTCACTCATGAACAGCCGCGCCGCGGCCTCGGCGTTGTCCAGTCCCTCGGCCACGGCCTCGACGACCTCGTACTCGCGGTCGGTCAGGGCCGCGAAGGTGGTGCTCCGCAGGTCCTTGGCGGACGTTCCCGGGCCCGCCTCGGTCTGCTCCCGTCCTCCGGCGCGCCCGCCCAGCCCCATGGTGGTGCTGCGCTCCAACACCTCCCCCTCCAGGACGCATACCCCGGCCATGACGGAGCGCAGCGCCGGGGCGACCTGGGCGACGTCCTGCTTGATGAGGTAGCCGCGCGCCCCCATCTTGAGGGCCCGCACGATGTACTCGTCGTCGGAGAAGGTAGTCAGGAAGACGATGCGCGCCCCGGCGTCCTCGGCCAGAATCCGCTCGGCCGCACTGAGCCCGTCCCCGCCGGGCATCTGGATGTCCATGAGCAGGATGTCGGGGGCCAGCTCCCGGTAGCGCTCGGTGGCCTCGGGTCCCGAGCAGCCCAGGCCGACGACCTCGACGTCGTCCTCAACCGACAGGATCGTGGACAGGGACTGGGCGACGAGTGCGTCGTCGTCGATAATGAGGACCCTCATGATGCTCCTTGTGTGCCTTGTCCGTCCTTGGGGATCGTGGCGAAGACCGTGAACCGCGGCCGCGGGGTGATCCGCACCCGGCCGCCCAGGGCCTCGACCCGCTCAGTCATGGAGCGCAGCCCCAGGCCCGAGCCCACGCGGCAGCCCACGGCCGGCTCGCCCTCGGCGGGAACGATGCCGTCATTGTCGACCGTCACCTGCCAGAACGCAGGGTAGTCGGTGACGGCCACGCGGGCCGAACGGGCCCCGCCGTGGCGGGCGGCGTTGGTCAGGGCCTCGCGCACCACGGCGACGACGCAGCGCGCCACCGCTGCTGGCGGCTCGACGTCGGTGGGGCAGTCCACGCTCACCGACTCGATGCCGCAGCGCGAGCCCAGCAGGTTGAGGGAGGTGGCCAGCTCCTCGCCGTCGTCGGACAGGGCGTGGACGGAGCGGCGCATGGAGTCCAGGGCCTCGTCGAGGCCACCATCCAATGTGGTGAGGTCGGCGACGACGCCCGGCTCGTCGCGGTGGACGACCTGGAGGGCCTTGACCTGCAACAGGAGGCGGGTGAGAAGGTGGCCGACGCCGTCGTGGATCTCGCGGGCGATGCGGGTGCGCTCGGCCAGGGCGGCGGCGCGCAGCTCGTAGTCCTGGGCCTGGAGCAGCTGGGCGTTCGTGTCCTGCAGGGTGAGGACCTTCTCGCGCAGGTCGTCGCGCACCACGTGCAGGCTCCTTCGCGCCGCCTCCTCCTGGACGGTGCGCAGCGCGAGGAGGACCGCGAGCGCGCAGAACACCAGGGCCAGGGCCAGCACGGGCGTGTCCTGGACCCAGGAGGCCATGACGACCACGAAGGGGATGCAGGCGGCCGCAGCCGCCATTCGCGCGCGCCGTGTCCCGAGCGCGCCGAGGCGGGCCAGGGCGTAGACGACCAGCGGCGCCCCGGTCACCGAGTCCGCCGAGAGAGCTCCCACCAGGAGGTAGGCGGCCGGCACGGCGATCCCCCACCGTCGCTGCTCGGCGCTCATGCTCAGGCCGGCGACGGTCACGGCCGCGATCAGCCAGATGACGGCGGCTGTCCTCGCCTGCCCCACAAGCAGGGCCAGCAGGAGGCAGCAGCACAGCAGCACGCCTTTGTCGACCAGAACCTTCACCCCTTGATTATCGGTCGAGGGCCGGCGCTCGTGGACTCGGAATGCCGTCGAGAGACTCGTTGCGGCTTCTCATGACAGAAGTCATGGGGGCCGGCCACAGTCATGACACCAGGCACTTCTGGCCGCCCCCGCGCCCCGGGACCATGGATGTCACGAGCCGGGGACCACCGGCGCAGCAAAGGCAGCGAAGGAAGGAGCCGAGATGGAGACCCAGATTGAGGACCACGAGGCGGGCCTGGCGGTGGAGGTCGACTCCCTGGTCAAACGCTATGGGGAGCTGGTCGCGGTTGATGGCCTGTCACTGACGATCCCGCGTGGTCAGGTGCTGGGGCTGCTCGGTCCCAACGGCTCGGGCAAGACGACGACGATCAGCTGCATCCTGCAGCTGCTCACCTACGACAAGGGCTCGATCTACGTCTTCGGTGAGCCGATGACGCCCACCTCCTACGGTCTCAAGCGCCGCATCGGCGTGGTGCCTCAGGAGGTCGCCGTCTTCGATGAGCTCACGGTGGCGGAGAACGTCAATGCCTTCTGCGCCCTCTACGTGCGTGACCGCGCCGAGAGGCGCCGCCTGGTGGCCGAGGCGATCACCTTCGTCGGCCTGGAGAAGTTCGTGAAGTTCAAGCCCAAGAAGCTCTCCGGCGGCCTGCTGCGCCGCCTCAACATCGCCTGCGGCATCGCCCACGGCCCCGACCTCATCTTCCTCGATGAGCCCACGGTCGCCGTCGACCCGCAGAGCCGGGGCGCCATCCTCGAGGGCATCAAGCGCCTCAACGAGCGCGGCGCCACCATCATCTACACGAGCCACTACATGGAGGAGGTGGAGCAGCTGTGCGACCAGATCATCATCGTGGACCGTGGCCGGCAGGTGGCCTCCGGTACCTCCGACGAGCTCAAGGCCATGATCGGCACCGGTGAGCGCATCCGGGTGGAGGTCGTTGACCCCGCCCTGCTGGGTGAGGATGCCCTGGAGGGCCTGCGCCGCCTGGAGCATGTGCGCACGGCCGCCTACCAGGACGGTGAGGTGCTCATCGAGTGCTCCCCCGGGGCTCACAACCTCACCGATGTCATGAGGGCACTGGATGCCGCGGGGGCGACCTGCGGCCGGGTGACCTCCGAGCCCCCGACCCTCAACGACGTCTTCCTGGAGATCACCGGGCGGGCCCTGCGAGACGAGGCGGCCTGAGATGTTGACCGTCTTCCTGTATCAAGTACTCAGGCTCCTGCGAGACCGGGTCCTGCTCGTGTGGACGCTCGGCATCCCCATCGTCCTGTCCCTCATCTTCATGGCCATGTTCTCCAACCTGGACAAGGCCTTTGAGGCCACCCCCATGAGCTTCGGCGTCGTCCAGGACGAGCCCTACCGGGCGGCTCCGGGGCTGGACGCCGTCGTGGAGCGCATCTCCGCCGCCGACGCCGATCATCACCTCATCACGAAGGTCACCCACTCCACGGTCGCGCAGGCCGAGGCCGCCGCGAAGCGGGGAGAGACCAACGGGTATCTCGCCGTCGAGGGCAGCGATCCTGTGCTGCACGTGACTCAGCAGGGCAACGAGGCCGAGACGACTCGGGTGCTGCGAGTGGTCATGGACTCCTACACCCAGAGGCGGGCCGAGTACGTGGCCCTGGCCAAGGCGGGGGCGGCTTCTGAGAAGCTGGCCGCGCTTGAGACCGATCAGGCCTTCACCCGCTCGATCTCGGTGACGCCCTCCCCGGTCAAGCCGCAGACCCACTACTATTTCGCGCTGCTGGCCTTCGCCTGCGGCATGGGGACGACCGTGGCCCTGGTGGCCGTGAAGGGAATCATGGCCGTCTCACCGGTGGGCGCCCGGCAGACCCTGGCGGGTCTGCCCCGCTGGAAGGTCCTGACGGCCACGCTCGCGGCCTCCTGGGTGTGCGTGTTCGTCTGCCTGCTCGTCGCTTTCGCCTTCATGGCCTCGGTCGTGGGCGTGGACTTCGGGCCCCATGTGCTGCTGTGTTTCGTGGCGATTGGGGTCTGCAGCCTCATGGCGAGTGCGGTAGGCGCCGCCCTGGGGACGCTGGCGCGCCTGGAGATCGGGATGATCTCCGGCTTCACGACCCTGCTGTCCTTGTTCACCGGCCTGTACGGGCCCGCGGCCCAGTCCCTGGCCAGCTCCATTGAGCAGCACGCACCGCTGCTGGCGCAGGCCAATCCCCTGTGGCAGACGGCCCGCTGCTTCTACGGACTCCTGTACTACGACTCCCTGGCGCCCTTCGCCCGCAGCTGCGCGGTCCTGCTGGGCATGACGTGCCTGTTCCTGACTATCGCCCTGATCCGGGCCAGGAGGATGACCCATGAGCACCTTTAAGACATGTGTGAGAGTTGTGGCCGCTCACCGGCTGTACATCCTCATCTACCTGGTGGTGCTGAGCCTGTTCGGCCTGTTCACCGGGATGGCCAAGTCCGAGGACAACTCCGATGAAGTCGCGGCCGCCACGGCAAGTGTGGCCGTCATCGACCGCGACGGCTCCACGATCTCCCGCGGGCTCAAGGACTACGTCGAGTCCGTCGGCGAGGCGCAGCCGATTGAGGACTCCAGGAGGGCGCTCCAGGACGCCACCGCACAGAACCGCATCAGCTACATCCTCATCATTCCCGCCGGTTACGGGCACAGGCTGCAGCAGGCGGCCCGCGAGGGCACCGAACCGCCCCGCATGGACACGGTCATCGGGTACGAGTCAGCGTCCGGAGCGCTCATGAACGTGCGCACCGACTCCTACGTGGGGCAGGTCAGCGACTACCTCTCGACCGTCACGGACGATCCGGCCCGGGCCGTCTCCCTGGCCAAGGAGACGATGAACCACTCCGCCCCCGCGAAACGGGTCACCCCGGACGCCACGCCTCTGTCCCACAGCTTCGTCACCTACGCCAAGTTCTCCTTCTACCCGCTCATGGCCTTCGCGGTCGTCACGATCTCCACACTGATGGCGGCGCTGGGGCGCCGGGCGGTGCGCGCACGCCTCGAGGCCACCCCGGTCAGCGGCACTTCCCGCAGCCTCGGGCTGCTGGGCGCGTGCCTCGTCGTGGGCCTCGCCGGGTGGCTGTGGGTCTTCGGGCTGGGAGTGGCGGCCTTCGGCCTGGGCAGCGTGGCGACGTCGACTCCACTGCTGGGGGTGGTCGCTGCGGCTGTGGGCAGCTACACGCTCGTGGCGGTCTCCATCGGATTCCTCATGGGGCAGATCGGTCTGGGCCGGCACGCGGCCAACGCCGTGGCCAACATCGGCGGCATGGCCCTGTCCTTCCTGGGCGGTGCGTGGGTACCCATCGAGTGGCTGCCCGACTCGCTCGCCCGGGCCGCGAGGCTCACGCCCGGCTACTGGGCGGACCAGGCGATCTCCGGGGCGTACGACGCGACCTCCACGTCCGCCGACGTCATTGGCCCCCTGCTGGTGGACTGCGGCATCTGCGCCCTGCTCGCCGTCGCGGTCTTCTCCGTCGCCGTGGCCGTGGGGCGCGCCCGGGCCCGGTCGGCCCTGTAGGGCGCAGGCGCACCCGTCCCATACGACGTTGGGGCCGGTCACCAGGTGGTGGCCGGCCCCACTGTCAGGCCCTGCGGGTTCGCGCCGCCGTCGTCACTTCACGGCGACGAAGACCTTGCCGGCCAGAAGACCGGGGGTCACCGCAAGGACCCCGTCCTGGGCGTTGGCCGACGGTACCGCGCGCACGATGTTGCCTGAGACGCTGGCCCCCTTGTACAGCACTGTCGTAGAGTCGATGGCATCCGGGGCGGCGACGAGGGAGTCGGCACCGTCAATGGTGACACCTTCCGCTGTCACGAAGTCGACCAGCACAAAAGCGGGCGTTTCTCCGGCTGGGTCGTTGCCGATGTAGGTGGCGGTGTAGTTGATGAGAACGTATTCCTTCCCTTCAGCGGGAGGCTCGTTGAACTGGTTGGCCGAGGCCACCGCATCGTTAGCGTTGAAGGTGACCGAGTTGATCACCACTTTCCAGTCCTTGCTGGAGATCTCGGTACGGAGCGGGTAGGGGTTCTCCCGAGTCTTTCCCTGTGCGGAGTCCGCAGCACCCGATCCTCCTGAGTTCGACGACGCCCCATCGGGAGCCGGTGACGCAGAGACGGCGCTCGTGGAGGACATCGCCTCATCAACGGCGTTGCCGACAACCACCAGGAAGACGAAGACACCGACGATGGTTCCGACAACCGAGACGATCACCGCGGTGATTGCAGGCCAAACGGCCTCACCCCTTCGGAAGAGGCCTACCAAACCGACGATGAAGGAGATTGGCAGCAGGATCCAGCCGACGATGAGGGCTCCAGGGATACAGGCGAAGATGAACCCGACAACCGCCATCACCAGAGCAACGATGCCCACGGTGTTGCGCCCCTTCTTCACCGGCGCAGGTGCTTGCTGCATGGGCACAGGAACCTGATCTTGAGGCGGGTACTGCTGAGGAGGGGTGGACTGAGGAGGGTACGACATTGTGGCTCCTGATATTCGACAGTATGTCGAAACGAGACAAACGAATGCAGCGACACCCGCTGCACTGCTCATCGTAGTCAGAGCAACACCCAGACAGCATGCACAGAAGCACAGAATTCAGAATTACTACATTCCAAAACGGCCACTAACCTGCCGAATGAAACTTAATAAGGTCGCGACCATCAGCAGCATCGCACCACCCACCAGGACAGGCATTTACGCACATCGCCACTCGGCCTTGACGACGCGATCACAGAACTATTGCGAACCCCGAAAGAAGTCGGCGCCAACAATCATTCACCCCAGACTCAACCTCCATCGAAACACAGGACTTATAATCCACTATCGATCTGTCGACAATTTTTCAAAGCTCCAGCCGACACTCAGACAAGCACCCAACATTCCTGTAGTCACGCAATCGCCGACCCACATCCAGGTCTCACCGGATCGAGGACGTACTTTCTCTACGAGGACTGACTTCTCCTCCAGACCACTGCGGGGGAATCCCAGCGATCTGGGGGATACGTACGTCCTCGACGAGAATCGCAGTCCTCGATAGCAGGGCCGACCCCAGTACCCCGTCTGCCCGCGGCCACCCCGCACATCTGCAGATCCCAGCCAGCCAAGCGGGACCGGCAGACACCCCCGCTCGCGCCCACCAACGAGCACAACTGGGCCCCGCCGGCGCATTGCACTGGCGGGGCCCAGCAGGCGACGGCCAGTCGTCCTGGCTCTCCCGTCACTCCCACTCAATGGTGCCCGGGGGCTTGCTCGTGCAGTCGAGCACCACCCGGTTGACCTCCGGCACGGAGTTGGTGATCCGGTTGGAGATGCGCGCCAGGACATCGTAAGGCAGGCGGGTCCAGTCCGCCGTCATGGCGTCCTCGCTGCTGACCGGCCGCAGAACAATGGGGTGACCGTAGGTGCGCCCGTCGCCCTGCACCCCCACGGAGCGCACGTCGGCCAGCAGCACCACCGGGCACTGCCAGATCTCCTCGTCGAGCCCGGCGGCGGTGAGCTCCTCGCGGGCGATGGCGTCGGCGGCCCGCAGCACACGCAGGTTCTCGGCCGTTACCTCGCCGATGACGCGGATGCCCAGCCCCGGTCCGGGGAAGGGCTGACGGGCGACGATCTTCTCCGGCACGCCCAGCTCGCGACCGATGGCGCGCACCTCGTCCTTGAACAGCTCGCGCAGCGGCTCGATGAGCTCGAAGTCGAGGTCCTCGGGCAGGCCACCCACGTTGTGGTGGCTCTTGATGTTGGCGGCGCCCTCTCCCCCACCGGACTCAACGACGTCGGGATAGAGAGTCCCCTGGACCAGGAAGCGGATCTCGCCGCCCTCAGCCCCGACGGCCTCGATGACGCGGCGCTGGGCGGCCTCGAAGGAGCGGATGAACTCCCGGCCGATGATCTTGCGCTTGGCCTCCGGCTCGGTGACGCCGGCCAGGGCGCTCAGGAAGCGCTCGGTCTCGTCGACCGTGATGACGCGGATGCCCATGCCCTCGGCGTAGTCGTGCTCGACCTGTTCGCGCTCGCCGGCGCGCAGCAGGCCGTGGTCGACGAAGATGCAGGTGAGCTGGTCGCCGATGGCGCGGTGGACGAGGGCGGCGGCCACGGAGGAGTCCACTCCCCCGCTCAGGCCGCAAATGACGTGGGCGTCGCCCACCTGCTCGCGGATGCGGGCCACCTGCTCGTCGATGATGTTGTCCGGCGTCCAGGTGGCCGGCAGCCCCGCCTCCTTGTGCAGGAAGTTGACCAGGGCGGCCTGCCCGTGCTCGGAGTGGAGGACCTCGGGGTGCCACTGCAACCCGTAGAGGCGGCGGCCCGGGTTCTCGAAAGCGGCCACCGGCGTCTGGGAGGTGGAGGCGGTGACGGTAAAGCCCTCGGGAGCGGCCTGGACCGCGTCACCGTGACTCATCCACACCACCTGATCGTCCGGGGTGCCGTCGAACAGGCAGGAGCCCTCCTCCACGCGGGCGGGAGTGTGCCCGTACTCGCGGGTGCCAGTGCGTCCGACCGTTCCGCCCAGGGCCTGGGCCATGGCCTGGAATCCATAGCAGATCCCCAGGACCGGCACTCCGGCGTCGAACAGGGCAGGGTCAACGGAGGGGGCGCCGTCGGCGTAAACCGAGGAGGGGCCACCGGAGAGGATGATGGCCGACGGCTGCTTGTCCAGCATGGCGGCGGCATCCATGGAGTGGGGCACGATCTCGGAGTAGACACCGGCCTCGCGCACGCGGCGGGCGATGAGCTGGGCGTACTGGGCGCCGAAGTCCACCACGAGGACGGGGCCGACGGCGCTGGAAGAAGTCTGGCTGGTCTTCACCGGAACAGAATAGCCGGGGCGGCATCCCGCCGCCTTCCGCCCTGCCGGCCGGCAACGACGCCACCTCTCGGCGCTACCCGCCACCACAGGATGACTAGACCAGTGGTTGATGTCGCACTCCTGCCGCACAGGTCGCGCTCCCGCATCAAAACCAGCGTGACGTTAGTATTCTCAACGCCCTACCAGGACGGGGAATCCCCTCAATGACGCCGCGTTCGGGCACGCCCCTCCGAGAGCACCCCCTCTCCCCGCGACGCCCTGTGTTCCACGATCCATCGGCGCAACACACGTCACGATCCTTTGTCTAGACAATTAGGTGGCGGCTTCCTAGAGTTCTACGTGACGGAGAAACCTCCGTCCAGCCCACGGGCTGCACACCGTCGTGCAGGGACGCACGACTCACGGTCAGGCGGACCTGCTCGACACGCACCGAGAGGAACACTCACATGACCGCCACCACCACCGAGCGCCCCACCCAGACCGTCGAGACCGCCGCTTCCACCACCGACACCCAGGCGATCACCGGCACGCAGACCGACGCCAACCGCCTCACCTTCACCATCGCCATGATCGCCGTCATGGTCGCCGTCATGGTCATGGCCGTTGTCGGCGCCGTCACCGGCATCCCGACCCTCATGTTCGCCTCCTCCGTCCTGGCCGCGATCACCATGGGCGTGGGCATCTACACCGGCATCAACCTCCTCGAGGCCCGCTGAGCGTAGACGATTCCAACGAGCTCACTGGAGCTCCACCGGATCCGGACCACGCACCACAAGCAACGCAGGACCCGGACCCAGCCCAGCAAGGGCGCAGAAATAACGAGGCTGCGCGGCCAAGGAAGCCCGCGCAGCCATGGCAAACCGAGGGGCACCGCACAGACGGCGCCCCTCTTCTTCTCATGCCCAGAGCGTCGCAGGCACACGTCACTGCCTGTCGACGCAGCGACGGCCGAGCGCTCATGACATACACCACGCGACATCCGCCTTCCTGAGTTTCTGTCTGATATCTACTATCCAATAGTAACTAAGTATCTCACCCGTCTCCGGCAGCGAGGATCACATGTCTCCAGGTCCATTGACGCAGTCTCAGCGCAGCGCCCTCGTTGATACATCGCTGGCCCTCCTGCTTCAGGAGCAGCCCAACGGCCAGCAGCTCCTGGACACCGTCTCGGCCGGCGATCCTGGTCGGCGCCGGCTGGCGCTGCGGGCCCTGCTCGCCATGCGTCCCGCCATTCCACTATCCCCTGAACTGAGCTGCTCACTGGCACGACTGCTGTCCGCTGAGGCCGCTGAGCGGGAGACCCTCGACGCTGGCGATCTACCAGGCGCACCCCTTGATCCACGCCTGTCTCTGTGGCGCGGCGACATCACGACAATCCGGGCCGACGCGATCGTCAACGCGGCGAACTCCGCTCTCCTCGGATGTTTCCAGCCGCTGCACGCCTGCATCGACAACGCCATCCACTCGGCCGCAGGCCCCGGACTACGCCAGGAATGCGCAGACATCATGGCCGCTCGGGGCCGTCCCGAGCCCACCGGGACGGCAACCGTGACCGGCGGCTACCACCTGCCAGCCACCTACGTCATCCACACTGTCGGGCCGATCGTGCAGGGGGAGCCGACCCCGGAGCACGAGGCGCTCCTGGCCTCCTCCTACCGTTCCTGCCTGCTCGCTGCCGAGAACCTGGGGGCCTCCAGCATCGCGCTGTGCTGCATCTCCACCGGTATCTTCGGCTATCCCAAGGCCGAGGCCGCCACCATCGCGGTCCGCACCGTCCGCGAGCTGCTCCCCCGTTTCCAGTCACTGACAAAGGTGGTCTTCAATGTCTTCGATCCAATCGACGAATCGATCTACCGCGGCCTCCTCGACCCTGACCGCTGAGGGGCCGACGACGATCCGGCGTCTAGCCGACGCAGCCTCTCAGGCCGACGCCGTCGTTCTCGGTGCCGGATCGGGGCTGTCGGCCGCAGCGGGCCTGTCCTACTCAGGCCCCCGATTCACACGCCTCTTCCCTGACTTCATCGAGGAGTTCGGCCTGAGAGACATGTACTCCTCCGGGTTCTACCCCTTCCCAACACCGGAGCACCGGTGGGCCTACTGGTCCCGGCACATCATGGCCAACCGCTACGACAACCCCGTCCTTCCCCTCTACCAGGACCTGAGGGCCATCCTGAATGGTTTGGTGGACACGGACTACTTCGTCATCACCACGAACGTCGACCACGCCTTCGCCCGCAATGGCTTCGACGAGTCGCTCGTCTTCGCCACTCAGGGCGACTACGGGTTGTGGCAGTGCTCTGTTCCCTGCCACGCCGGGACGTGGTCCAACAAGTCGGCCGTGCGAGAGATGGTGGAGCGGCAGCGGGACCTGCGCATTCCATCATCGTTGTTGCCCGTATGCCCCAGGTGCAAGGAACCTGCGGCGATGAACCTGCGGGTGGACGGCACCTTCGTGGAGGACGAGCACTGGCACGACGCTGCTGAGCGATACCGCCGGTTCCTGTCCGAGCACGAGTCGGACCGGGTCCTCTACCTGGAGATCGGGGTGGGGTGGAACACGCCCTCACTCATCAAGTTCCCCTTCTGGCAGCGGACCTACGCCAACACCTCAGCCATCTTCGCCACCCTCAACCAGGAACCGGAGGTCCCTCAGCAGATCGAGCAGCGCTCCATCGCCGTCCCGGGGGACATCGCCGCCAGCATTGAGGCTTGGAAAGCGCTGGCGCAGAGCTGACGCGCCGGCGCCCGCGCCGGAGTCAGAACATGCCGTTGTCGTTGGCGGAGGTCTCCGGGATCACCTGGAGCACGTCCCAGTGCTCCACGATCCGGCCACGCTCATCGAGGCGGAAGATGTCGATGCCCGCGTAGTCCTCCGACCCCGGCCACCGCTGGTGGCAGTGCAGGATGACGTAGTCCCCCTCGGCGAAGGCACGCACGAACTCCACGCTCTTGCCAGGGTAGTCGCGAGCCATCCGTTCGAAGTACTCGACGAAGGCCTCCTTGCCGTCGGCCACGTGAGTGTTGTGCTGCCGGTACTCCTCGCCGGCGTAGCGCTCCAGCGCCTCCCTCGGCCGACACTGATTGAACATCAGGTCGTAGAAGGCCTTGACGTTCTTCTTGTTGCGCTCCAGAGTGCGCTCCAGCTCAGTGGACATACAGGGCTCCTCCTTCGCTCCTTGCGATGGTCACACTAGTCAGTCAGACGCCCCCTACGGTTGACGGCGCGCCACCGCGACACCCAAGATGTCCAAATCGGATACAAAGGAGGGCCCCAGGCTCACAGCGCCAATAAGATACCGCATGATTCCGCGGTTCCGTTGACGGTCCGTTTGGGCCACGGGCTCCTTTGTCACCGATTTGGACACGCCGCGCCCTCAGACTCAGTTTCGGATCACGCATCGCGCCTCCCACTCTGACCGGCAGGGCCCGAGCAGGAGGCGCGAGGATGAGGGGGCGCGGTCAAGCCCCGACAACCGGGACTGACCGGCTGGGATCACAGCGACATGTCGACGACGGCGCGCCCCTGGATCTCGCGGTTGCGCAGCGCGGTGTAGCCGGCACCGGCCTCCTCCAGCGGCAGGCGGCGCGAGACGATATCGCGGTAGTTGATGACGCCCTTGTCAGCCAGGTCGACGACAGCCGGCAGGTCCTGGCGGGTGCGCGCCCCGTAGGAGCCGAGGATCGACTGCGAGCGGCGCACGGTGCGGTTGATCTCCACCCCAGCGGTCTGCACGCCGGCCCCCAGGCCGATCGGCACCATGCGGCCACCGTCGGCCAGGACATCCAGAGCGGTGGTCCAGGTGGCGGGGATGCCCAGGGCCTCAAAGGAGACGTCGACACCCTTGCCGCCGGTAAGCCGGAAGACCTCCTCGCGGGCGTCCTGGGTGACGGAGTTGACCACAGCCGTAGCCCCGTAGTCGAGCATGGGGGCGAGCTTGTCGTCATCAACGTCGATGGCAATGACCTGGCTGGCACCGAAAGCCCGGGCGATCTGGACGATGTTGGTGCCCACGCCGCCGGTGGCGACCACGGCGACGGTCTCCCCGTAGCGCAGGTCGGCGCCGCGGCGCACGGCCCCGTAACCGGTCATGGCCGCGCAGCCCAGGATGGCCGCCGGCACCATATCGATGGTGTCCGGCACGGGGGCCACCGCGGTAGAGGGAACCACCGCGTACTCAGCCAGGCCACCCATGGAGTACATGGCCACCGGCTCGCCATCGAGGGTCGCCAGGCGAGTGGTGCCGTCGTAGAGGACACCCTTGAGGCGGTTGAGGTCGAAGAAGGGGCCGCACAGCTCGTCGCGCCCCGAGGCACAGGCGTCGCACTGGCCGCAGGGCATGAGGAAGCCGCCGGCCACCTTCTGCCCGACCGTCAAGCCGGTGTGCTCGTTACCGGGGCCGAGCTCCACGATAGTGCCGGAGACCTCGTGGCCGAGCACCGCCGGCAGAGGGAAGGCAATGGCGCCGCCGATGACGTGGAGGTCGGAGTGGCACAGCCCGCAGGCGGCCACCTTGATGAGGACCTCGCCTGCCTTGGGCCGGGGGGTGCGCAGGGTCTCGATCTGCAGGCCGACCTCGTGGTCCCGCAGGACCGCGGCCTTCATGGTCTCAGGGATGGACACGGTTGTCTGTGAGGCCTGGACCGCCTCATTGCTCGTCATGCTCAGGTGCCTCTCTGTCAGGTGTCGACGACGTCGGGCCGCCGAGTGGCCTCCTCAAGGCCACGCCCCCACCATACGATATTTGTCCTGACAAATCATAGGCCTGAAGTCGGATGCGCTGACGCTGCCCTCAGAGACGCCCCGCGCTCGCACTCCCCTAGACTTTCAGCTCGCGCGGCAGGCGCAGGAGCACGACGGCGACGCTGAGCACCGACAGCGTGAAGACCACCCAGAACAGGGCGCGGGTCCCGAGGTAGCTCACGATGAGCAGTGAGGCCAGGAGGACTCCGGCACGCGCCAGGACCCCTCCGGTCGCCGAGGCGCGCCGCTGCGCCTCCACCAGCCAGGGCGGGATCCGCGGGTCGATCGCCCCCTGACAGGCCGGCAGCACCAGCACCGACTGGCTGGCGACCAGGATCGCCAGGGAGACGATGATCGTCCAGGCGCCGCCCACGCCTCCCAGGGTCATGCCGGTCACCAGGAAGGTGGCCCCCAGGACGGCGACGACCGTTCCCAGCACCACCCGCAGGAATCGCAGCTGCTCGACCCGGGTCACCAGCGCCAGGGCGAGGAGTGCCAGCCCTATCCATGTCACGGCGCTTATGGCGATCGCAGCGGGTGCGAGCCCGAGATCGGTGGCGAGCAGTGGGGCGAGGACCAGGGCCGCCGCCCCCAGGGGCGCCTCCTGGGCGATGATGAGGACGGCGCCAGTGAGCACGGCGGCACGCACCTCGGGCACCCGCAGCTCGCCGGTGGACATGGCCTGCTGCTCGGCCATCATCTCCGCATCCAGGCGGGTCCAGTCGATGGCCACGGAGGCCTCCAGGGTCCCGTGCAGACGGCGCAGCGCCTCGAAGGCCTCAACGTCGCGTCCCTGCCGCACCAGCCAGACCGGGCTCTCGGGCAGGAGCAGGGCGCAGACCAGGTACGCCAGCGCGGCGACGGCGACCACCACCCAGGCGATGAGGAGCCGCGAAGGACTCCACCAGGCCGCTAGAACCACGACGCCGGCCCCGGCCGGACCGAGGGCCATGGCCTGCGGCATGAGTCGCTTGTGCCCCCTAAGGGAGAGCTCGTGGCAGACCAGTGGCGCCACGACGAGCACCCCGCCCACCGCCAGGCCCACCAGGCCCGCCCCGATCAGGCCGACGCCGCCGAGCCCGGCTGCGACCCCGGCACCCAGCACTGCCAGAGCGCCCATGAGCAGCCCCATTCGCTGTCGCCCCAGGTACCGGGTAAGAGGGCGGCCGGAGACGGTCCCCAGCACCATCGCCGCAGCAACAGCGCCGACCAGGGGCAGAGCGCTGCCGCGCGCGCCGGCGACCCCGATGGCCAGCGCCCCTTCCAGGGCGCCGAGGAACAGACCTGCCGCCCAGGCGTACAGGCTGAGGCGGAGCGGAGCGGGTGGCGCGCTGCGCGGCGGATGCGGGTTCATGGAGTGAGTCTCTTAGTGTGGCGGCAATTCCTGCGAGGCTTGCCTGGCTGGTGGTGCTGACGGAGTGAGACGTGCGGATGAAGGGCACGTCACCCGAGGTCCCAGCCAGGCGCGGACGCACCATAGGGCCCGCGGACTCATCCTGCAGGATCCGTCCTTGAGGTCTATGGTGCGTCCGCAGTGATGGGTGGCGGAGCAGCCGGGCTCACTCCTCGCGCTGGAAGGACATGGTGGCGGCGTAGGTCTTCTCCGAGGGCCAGCGGGTGGTCACGGCCTTGGCGCGGGTGTAGAACCGCACGCCCTCGGGGCCGTGGATGTGGGTGTCGCCCAGGAGCGACTCCTTCCAGCCGCCGAAGGAGTAGTAGGCCACCGGTGTCGGGATCGGCACATTGATGCCCACCATGCCGGCCTCGACGTCGAGCTCGAAGCGACGGGCCACGCCGCCGTCGTTGGTGAAGATGGCCGCGCCGTTGCCGAAGGGCGAGGAATTGACCTGCTTGATGGCCTCCTCATAGGTGTCGGCGTGGACGATGGCGAGCACTGGCCCGAAGACCTCCTCGGTGTAGAGCGAGGACTCCAGGGGGACATTGTCGACGATGGTCGGGCCGAGGAAGTGGCCCTTCTCGTGTCCGGGGATGACCAGCGTGCGGCCGTCGAGGACGACCTCGGCGCCCTTGGCCTCGGCGTCGTCAATGAGTCCGGTGATGAACTCCTTGGACTTGGCGTCGATGACCGGGCCCATCTCGACACCCTCGTCCATGCCGTAGCCGACCTTGATCTTCTCGGCGTGGGCCTTGACGCGGCGGGCGAGGTCCGGTCCGCAGCCGCCCACGGCCACGACGACGGGCAGGGCCATGCAGCGCTCGCCGGCGGCCCCGAAGGCGGCGGCGGAGATGTGCTGGGCGGCGAAGTCCAGGTCGGAGTCGGGCATGACGATGGCGTGGTTGTTCGCCCCGCCCAGGGCCTGGACGCGCTTGCCGTGGGTGATGCCGGTGTTCTGGACGATGTGGGCCACCGGGGTGGAGCCCACGAAGGAGATCGCGTCGATGCCGGGGTGCTCAAGGACCTTGGAGACCATGGTGCGGTTGCCGGAGACGACGTTGAAGACGCCGTCAGGCAGGCCGGCCTCCTTGTAGAGCTCGGCCGTCAGCAGTGCCGCCGACGGCGTGGCCGAGGCTGGCTTGAGGATGAAGGCGTTGCCGGTGGCGATGGCGATGGGGTGCATCCACATGGGCACCATGGCCGGGAAGTTGAAGGGGCAGATGCCGGCGACGACGCCGACCGGCTGACGCAGGGTGTGGATGTCCACGCCGGTGGAGATGTCGAAGGAGTGCTCGCCCTTGAGGGCCAGGTTGATGGCGGTGGCGAAGTCGAGGGTCTCGCGCCCGCGCTGGATCTCACCGATGGCGTCGGAGTAGTTCTTGCCGTGCTCGGCCACGATCATCTTGGCCATCTCGTCGGAGTGGTCCAGGACCAGCTGGCGCATGCGGAACATGATGGCGGTGCGCTTGGCCAGCGAGACCTTCGCCCACTCCTTCTGGGCGCGGCGGGCCACCTCGACGGCGTGGTCGAGGTCGGCGTCGGAGGCCTGGAGCAGCTCGGCCTCGACCTCACCGGTCCCCGGGTTCTCGACGGCGAAGCGCCCGATCGGGTTTCCCTCGTAGTACTTTCCGTCAACCCAGTGCGCAATGGTTCTCATCGTTATCGACTCCTGATTGTCGGTTTCGCGGACCCGCCCCGCCTATGGGGTGGGTAGGGCCGGACTCAGACCAAGGTCTCAGCGGCGGACCGGCCGGGCGCCCAGCGCCTTGCATGTGCCCCCAGCCTAACGTCCCAGACGGCCAACGGTGCGATTTTGTCAGAACATAATGGGGACGTTGACCACATCGTGATCCTGGCGTCCCGCTGGGCCGTGGTCAAGGGGCGCCCGCCCCGGAGGGGAGCACGCACACGGCGGGGGCCCACGGCGCCGCTCGCCGTGGACCCCCGCCGTCGCGGTCGGCGCAGGAGCGCGCCGTTGACCGCGGCCTACCTGCGATCCCTCCAGGTAGTGGCCTTACAGGTAGTGACGCTGAGGCTTGCGGTCACGCAGGTACTCCTCGTAGGCGCGCTGCGTGGACTCCAGCTCAGAGACACCCGAGACCGGCACGTCCCACCAGCTCGACCCGGGCGGGTTGGGGCCGTAGAGGTCGGTCTCGATGTGGATCATCGTGGGACGGTCGGAGGCCTCGGCCTGGCGGTAGGCCTCCTTGAACTCGGCGATGGTGTGGACCTCGAGGACGTCCAGACCCCAGGACCGGGCGTTGGCGGCGATGTCGACGCCGTCAATGACCTGCTCGTCGGCCAGGTGGCTGCCCTCGCCGCGCCTGCGGTACTTGGTGCCGAAGCGCTGGGAGCCGTGGGACTCCGAGAGGGCACCGATGGAGCAGAAGCCGTAGTTCTGCAGCAGGACGTAGATGACCTTGATGTTCTCCTGGACCACGGTGGCCAGCTCCATGGGAAGCATCTGGTAGGTGCCGTCGCCCACGATGGCGACCACCTCGGCCTCGGGGCGGGCGAGCTTGACGCCCATGGCGGCAGGCACCTCGTAGCCCATGCAGGAGAAGGCGTACTCCACGTGGTACTGCAGCGGGCTGCGGGCCTGCCACAGGGCCTGGAGGTCACCGGGCATGGAGCCGGCGGCGTTGATGACCACGTCCTCCTCCCCCATGAGCTCGTTGAGGGCGCCGAAGACCTCGGTCTGGGCGGGCAGGGGCCCGTGGTCCAGGTGGTAGCAGCGCTCGGTGGCCTTGAGCCAGGCCTCCTTCTCCGCGGTGATCTCCTCGGAGTAGGCCGCCTCGACGTGGTAGTCCGCGAGCGCCTCAGCCAGGGCGGCCAGGGCCTCGCGGGCGTCGGCCACCACCATCTCGGCGCTCTCCTTGGCGGCGTCGAAGGGGGTGACGTTGATGTTCACGAACTTCACGTCGGGGTTCTTGAACTGGGTCTTGGAGGCCGTGGTGAAGTCGGAGTAGCGGGTGCCCACGCCGATGATGAGATCGGCCTTGTCGGCGATGTGGTTGCCGGAGTCGCAGCCGGTGGAGCCCACGCCGCCCACGGCGCTGGGGTGGTCGAAGTTGATGGCGCCCTTGCCGGCCTGGGTGTCGCCCACCGGGATGCCGGTGGCGGTGGCCAGGGCGCGCAGCTCCTCACTGGCGCCGGCGTAGATGGTGCCGCCGCCGGCGATGATGAGGGGCCGCTTGGCGGCCTTGATGAGGGCGACGGCGCGCTGAAGGGCGGCGGGCTCGGGCACCGGGCGGCGCACGTGCCAAACGCGCTTGCCGAACAGCTCCACGGGCCAGTCGAAGACCTCGGCCTGGACGTCCTGGGGCATGGCGATGGTGACCGCGCCGGTCTCGGCGGGGTCGGTGAGTACGCGCATGGCGTTCAGCAGCGAGGGGATGAGCTGCTCGGGCCGGTTGATGCGGTCGAAGAAGCGCGAGACGGGGCGGAAGGCGTCGTTGACCGAGACATCCAGGCTGGTGGGGTCCTCCAGCTGCTGGAGCACGGGGTCGGGGACGCGGGTGGCGAACTGGTCAGAGGGGAAGAGTAGCACCGGCAGGCGGTTGGTGGTGGCCAGGGCGGCCCCGGTGACCATGTTGAGGGAGCCCGGGCCGATGGAGGCCGTGCACATGTAGGTCTGGAGGCGGTTGGTGGTCTTGGCGAAGGCGGCGGCCGCGTGCACCTGCCCCTGCTCGTTGCGGGGCATGATGTAGGGCATCTCCTGCTCGCCGTCGGCGCGGGCGATCTCGTTCTGCAGGAGGGCCTGGCCGATGCCGGCCACGTTGCCGTGGCCGAAGATCCCGAAGGCCCCGGCGATGAGGCGCTGCTCGACGCCGTCGCGCTCGGAGTACTGGTTGGACAGGAAACGGATGGTGGCCTGGGCGACCGTCAGGCGGATCGTGCCGGCGTAGGCTTCGTTGCTCATCGTGGTTCTTCTCTGCTCTTCTCAGGTGGTGGGGCGGTCGAAAGGCGGATCGGCTAGTCGTTCATGGGGGTCATGGGCAGGCGCGGGTCGACCTCCTGGCCTTCCCAGGTCTGGCGTACCCAGGTGTGGTGGGGGTCGTCGGTCATGAGCCACACGGAGTCCTCGGCGGGGCCGGCCATGACGTTGAGGTAGTACAGGTCGTAGCCGGGGGCGGCCACGGAGGGCCCGTGGTAGCCGTAGGGCATGACGACGACGTCGCCGCCGCGCACCTCGGTGCACACGTCGATGTCGTGGCCGGGTGAGGGGTAGATGCGCTGGAGCGCGAAGCCCTCGGCGTCGCCCTCGCCGGCGCGGACCTGGTAGTAGTAGATCTCCTCCAGGACCCGCTCGACCTCGGTGTGCTCGTCGTGCTTGTGAGGCGGGTAGGAGGACCAGTTGCCTCCGGGGGTCAGGACCTCGCAGGCCAGTAGGTGGGAGGTCTCGACGTCGTTGCCCAGGGCGTAGTTGTTGACCTGGCGCGAGGAGGGGCCGGCCCCCCGCAGGCCGGTTCCGACCTCGGAGCGCGGGCAGTAGCGCAGCGGCTTGTCGGTGGTGGCCTTGGCCCCGGGCAGGGCGATGCGGGCGCCGTCGGTGCTGGTGAGGGTCACCTCGGTGCGGCGGGGGACGTAGACGTAGTCGGTGATGTCGGTGAAGACCGACTGGCGTCCGGCCACCTCGAAGCGCTCACCGCCGGCCTGGACGGCGCAGCCCCCCGACAGGGGCAGGACGAGGTACTCGTGCTCGCCGGCGGGCACGGTCAGGGGCTTCCCGGGGGCGAGCGCCACCACTCGCAGGGAGGACCACTCCCAGCCGGCCCGCTCCGGGGTGAGGTCCAGCTCATAGCTGTCGTGGGCGAGCTCGCCGGCGCGGATGACGTAGCGGGACTGGCCCGACGTCTCGGACGGGGCGGTGCGGTCGGTGTGGCCCATGGTGGTGCTCCTTCAGCTCCTGGTGGTACTCGTGCGGATTGTCTCGTATGGGGCGGCTCGGCCGGGGCCGATTGACGGCGGTTGCGGGCCGGGGCGGTCGGTTCGCTTGCGGGCGTATCAGGTGCTCACAGCAGGGCGACGGCGGCGTCGACGGCGGCCTCGACGTCGTCATTGCCCGGGTAGAGCAGGGAGCGGCCCACGACCAGTCCCCTGACATTGGGCAGCTCCAGGGCCGCGGCCCAGGAGGCGAGGGTGGCCTCGGGGTCGGTGGAGACCTCGCCGCCCAGGATGAGGCTGGGCAGGGAGGTGGAGGCCATGACGCGTCGCATCGAGGCGGGATCGCTGACGCAGGGCAGCTTGAGCCAGGTGTGCGCCGAGCTGCGCCCCAGCGCCTGGGCGATGCAGATCGAACAGATGACGGCCTCCTCGCTGAGGTCGTTGACGATCCGGCTGTCCTCCCACCGTGAGATGAAGGGCTCGATCATCGCGTTCAGGCCGCGCTGGGACAGGGAGTCGATGGCCTTGGCGCTGGCCTCGAGGGTGGTGGCGCTGGCGGGGTCGGCGTAGTTGATGCGGGTGAGCATCTTGCCGCCGTCGAGGTGGGAGGCCTCGATGCCCTGGGCGTCGTAGGCGCCGAAGCGGTCGTCCATCTCGAAGGAGGCCCCCTGGAGGCCGACCCGGTTCATGGAGCCCCACACGAGCTTGCCGTCCAGGGCGCCCAGGAGGGTCAGGTCCTCGATGATCTCGGCGGTTCCCAGGAACCCGTTGACGCCGGGGCGGGACAGGGCCGTCATGCAGCGTTGGAGGAGGTCCTCGCGGTCGGCCATCGCCAGTGGCCTCGCCCCCGCTCCCAGGGCTCCGCGGGCCGGGTGGTCGCAGGCGATGATCATGAGGCGCCCGGCCCCGGCCAGGTCGGCGCGGGGACGCTGGGCCAGGGCCCGACCGATACGGCCGGGGTCGGTGACCCGGATCTCGGTGACGGCGTCGGTCAGCGGCCGCGGCCCTGAGGTGGAGGCGGCAGGGATGGATGATGCGCTCATCGGGGGCTCCTCACAGGTCCGTCAGCCCCGGGGCGACCTCGTCGCGGCGGGCACGCATGAGCTCGAGCAGCTCGGGCTCGGTGGGCATGGCGGTGGAGCACTCCAGTCGCGAGGAGACGATCGCTCCTGCGGTGGAGGCGGCGAAGATGGTCTTCTCCAGCGACCAGCCCGACAGCAGGCCGTGGCAGATGGCCCCGCCGAAAGCGTCCCCGGCTCCCAGGCCGTTCTTCGTCTCCACCGAGGTCACGGGCATCTCCACCCGTTCGGTGCGGGTCTTGGCCAGCGTCCCCTCCAGGCCCTGCTTGACGATGGCCAGCTCGACGCCGGTCTCCAGGAGGGCGTCGGCGGCCCGCTCGGGGTCGCGCTCGCCGACGGCGACCTCGCACTCCTCCCGGTTGCCGATGGCCACGGTGACCTTGGGCAGGATCTTGGCGACCTCCCGGTGGGCCGTCTCCTTGTCCTTCCAGAACATGGGGCGATAGTCGAGGTCGGCGATCGTGAAGCGCCGCCGGTCGCGGGTGCCCAGGGCGGCGTGGTGGGCCGAGCGCGAGGGCTCCTTACTCAGTCCGGTCACCGAGATCCAGAAGATGGAGGCGTCGCGAATGGCCTCCAGCGGCAGGTCCTCCCAGGTCAGCTCCAGGTCGGGGGCCGAGGGCTCGCGGTAGAAGTAGAGGGGGAAGTTGTCCGGCGGGAAGATCTCGCAGAAGGTGACCGGGGTGTTGTAGGCGGCCTTGGTCACGACGTGGCGGTCGTCGACCCCCAGGCGGCGCATCTCGGTGTACACGAAGCGCCCGAAGGGGTCGTTGCCCACGCCGGTGACGACGGCGGAGCGGTGCCCGTAGCGGGCGGCGGCCACGGCCACGTTGGTGGGGCTGCCGCCCAGGAACTTGCCGAAGCTCTCCACGTCCTCCAGCCCGACGCCGACCTGGAGGGGGTAGATGTCGATGCCGCAGCGCCCGATGGTGAGCACGTCGAGCCGATTGGTGTCTCCGGCGTCTGCGGGCAGGCCCTCGGGCGCAACCGCCTCAGAGGTCTTAGTCGTTGCCGTCGTTGTCGTCGTCACGGTGATCGCGTCTCCACATCCTTGGGGCCTGCAGGCCTGCGGAAGTGCGGTCTGCGTCGGGCGTCACTGCGAAGCCTGCCCCACAGGACCGCTCCAGGTCAAGCATTTGTCAGAACATTTGAGGGGCCGGCCCTCCGCAGATCGGCGCCAGGATGACGACAGCGCGTGACATCGGCACACGGCATCCGTATGCTCAAGGCATTATCACGTCTGACACAGGCTCACCTCATGCCCGATTCACCAGCCCCTTTCGCCCTCGACATCACGATCGACCGCGACTCCAAGACGCCGCTGCACACGCAAATTTCCGAGCCGCTGGCCGCACTCATCCTTGACGGCACACTGCCTGCCGGCAGCCGCCTGGAGGACGAGCTCTCGATGGCCAAGCGGCTGAAGGTCTCCCGCCCCACGGCACGCCAGGCCCTTCAGCACCTGGTGGACCGCGGCCTGGTCAAGCGCCGTCGGGGCGTGGGCACGATCGTCTCGCCCATGCACGTCCACCGACCGATGCAGCTGACCAGCCTGCTGTCGGACCTGTCCGCGGCCGGCCACACGACCTCCACGAGCGTGCTGGACTACATCGAGCACGAGGCCGACGCCGACGACGCCGAGCACCTCGAGGTCGAGGAGGGCACCGCTGTCGTGACCTGCACCCGAATTCGCTGCGCCGACGGCGAGCCGATCGCGGTGCTGTCCAACCTCATGCCGGTGACCATCGCCCCCACCCGCGAGGAGCTGGAGTCCGAGGGCCTCTACGACCTGCTGCGCGCCCAGGACGCCGTCCCCACCACGGCCAAGCAGACCATCGGGGCCCGCAACGCCACCGCCCGCGAGGCCGAACTCCTCCACGAGCGACGCCGCGCCGCCCTCATGACCGCCACCCGTATCACCTACGACCAGTCGGGCCGCGTCATCGAGTACGGGCAGCACATCTACCGCGCCTCGCGCTACACCTTCGAGACCTCACTGTTCTCCAGCTAGCCCTCGCCCCGGCACGGGGTCACCACCGTTCCCAGGAATCTTTGTCCTGACATTTTATTGACAGATGCCGTCGAGCGCACTTCAATAGGGGTTACCGGACCGCGGCTGCAAGGACGCCTGCGCGGATGAACCCGAAAGAGAGCACAGAACCGATGAGCATCGACTACACCCCCGGCCCCCTCCTCGACGCCGCCCGTAACACGCCCACCGCACTGTGGAACGACTCGGCCGACCCCGACGAGCTGCGTCAGTCCATCTCCTTCGGCGGTGTGGGCGCCACCTGCAACCCCACCATCGCCTACACCTGCATCAACCAGCGCAAGGACATGTGGCTCCCCCGCATCGCCGAGCTGGCCGAGGAGATGCCCGAGGCCACCGAGTCCGAGATTGGCTGGCAGGTCGTGCGAGAGATGAGCGTCGAGGCCGCCACGCTGCTCGAGCCCATCTTCGAGGAGCACAAGGGGCGCAACGGCCGCCTGTCGATGCAGACCGACCCGCGCCTGGCCCGCAGCGCCAAGGCCCTGGCCGACCAGGCCGAGGAGTTCTCCAACCTGGCCAAGAACATCATCGTCAAGATCCCCGCCACCTCCGTGGGTGTCAAGGCCATTGAGGACGCCACCTACCGGGGCGTGTCGGTCAACGTCACCGTCTCCTTCTCCGTGCCCCAGGCCGTGGCCACCGGTGAGGCCATCGAGCGCGGTCTCAAGCGCCGCGAGGCCGAGGGCAAGGACGTCTCCACCATGGGCCCGGTCGTCACCCTCATGGGCGGCCGCCTGGACGACTGGCTCAAGATCGTGGCCAAGCGGGACAAGCTCTTCATCGACCCCGGCCACCTGGAGTGGGGTGGCGTGGCCGCCCTCAAGCGCGCCTACCAGGAGTTCCAGGCCCGTGGCCTGCGCGCCCGCGTGCTGTCGGCCGCCTTCCGCAACGTGCTGCAGTGGTCCGAACTGGTCGGCGGCGACCTGGTCGTCTCCCCGCCCTTCGCCTGGCAGAAGCTCATCAACGACTCCGGCTACAAGGTCGTCGAGCGTATCAACGAGCCCGTGGCACCTGAGATCATGGAGACGCTCTTGTCGATCCCGGAGTTCGTGCGCGCCTACGAGCCCGACGGCATGACGCCCGAGGAGTTCGACACCTTCGGCGCGACCCGCCGCACCCTGCGCGGATTCCTCCAGGCCGACGCCGACCTGGACGCCCTGGTGCGCGACGTCATCATGCCCCAGCCCTGATCGGCTCCGCTCAGGCCCGTCCGGGTCCCGGTGGGGGCCCGGACGCCCGCGGCGGCACCCGCCACCGGGCGGGTCCACGGCATGTTCGGACACGTCTACACGTTCTGCGCCGCCGAACCGCCCACCCCACCACTTTCCGCAGTTCAGACACCGATCCACACCCCACTCACACGCAGAAGGAGCAAGGATGCTCTCCATCGCCGTCATCGGCGCCGGCCGCATCGGTCACGTCCACGCCAAGACCATCGCCGCCCACCCCCAGGCCGAGCTCGCCCTGGTCTGCGACCCCTTCGAGGACGCGGCCGAGAAGCTCGCCGCCACCTACGGCGCCCGGTCCTGCAAGGACGCCGAGGAGGTCTTCGCCGACCCCCAGATCGACGCCGTCATCGTCGGCTCCCCCACGCCGCTGCACATCCCCCACCTGCTGGCCGCCGCCAAGGCGGGCAAGGCGGTGCTGTGCGAGAAGCCGATCGCCCTGGACATGAAGGACGTCGAGGCCGCCCAGGCCGAGCTCGACGCCGTCAAGGTCCCCGTCATGTTCGGCTTCAACCGCCGTTTCGACCCCAGCTTCGCCGCCGCCCGCGCTGCGGTCGAGGCCGGCAAGATCGGTGACATCGAGCAGCTGACCATCATCAGCCGCGACCCGGCGGCCCCGCCGGCGGAGTACATCAAGGTCTCTGGCGGCATCTTCCGCGACATGACCATTCACGACTTCGACACCGCCCGCTTCTTCCTGGGTGAGATCGAGGAGGTCTACGCCGCCGGGCAGAACCTCGACCCGGCCCTGAAGGACACCGGCGACTTCGACGCCGCCGTCGTCACCCTCAAGGCCGCCTCGGGCGCCGTGGCCACGATCATCAACAACCGCCACTGCTCCTCCGGCTACGACCAGCGCCTCGAGGCCTCGGGCCGCGAGGGCGCCCTGTTCGCCGAGAACATCCGCGCCACCACGGTGCGCCTGTCCAACGGCGAGGTCACCGACGCCCAGGAGCCCTACCTCGACTTCTTCCTGGAGCGCTACGCCGACGCCTACCGCATCGAGCTGAGCGCCTTCATCGAGGCCGTCGAGGCCGGCACCACGCCTCCCACCGGTATCGGGGACGCCATCGCGGCTCTGCGCCTGGCCGAGGCCGCCACGGAGTCGGCCCACTCCGGGCAGCCGGTGCGCCTGAGCTGAGCGCCGGCTCGCCACTCTGACGCGCGGTGGGCGTCGTCGAGCATTCCGCCTCGACGACGCCCACCTGCGTTCTCAGCGCCTGCAGGGCCGTTGCGGGCCCGGCAGGCCGCTGTGTTGTCTCATGGTCTCCGAGAGCCTCGGGGCCATGACACCTCACGACACCGGCGCGGCGGGCCTGATGACCGTTGCTCGCTGTGCTGGCCGGGCTGGTTCGGCTGCTCGCAGCTGCTGGGATGGCGCCCGGCCTGTACTGCACGAGGGTCGGGATCCACTGGAGGAGGGTCGGGGGCACTCCAGGTAGGTGGGGCCTTCGTGCAGTACGCACAACCCCCGGCCAGTAGATCCCCACCCTCGTGGAGTAGACCGACCCGGGCGGGTGCGGGCCGGAGCCGGTGTGCGTCGGCGCCACCGGCCCCCGGACGGGAGTCGGAAGAGGTCTGGCTGGGGAAGGTGAAGCCAGCATCGGGGTGAGAGCGTTCGGCACGACCGCCAAGGCCCCGCGCCGGCAGCCCAGTGTCCACAGCGCTGACATTAACGAGACCGACGTCGACGCGCCCAGTGGAGATCGTTGGAATGCTGCGATTTCTCCTCGGCGTGCGGCGGCGGCGCGGGGTTGATGTCAGCACCATGGACACCCCCAACCCCACCAGCCCCCTTCGGCCCCGCCGTCAGCTCCGGGACAACCGTCCCGGCCCCGCGCTCCCACCTGAGCGAGCGCCTCAGACGTGAGGAGAGACAAGGCGTCCTCGGCCCAGAACGCTTGCGCGCTCAGTCCTGCTCGTAGAGGCGGTAGGTGAAGGAGTGGGACTGCCCCACTGCCAGGGCGATGAGGTCCTCCCCGCTGTTGAAGGCGTTGGGCGGGCAGGTCATGGGCTCAATGGCCACGCCGGGCCGGGAGAGCTCGTCGGCGGTGTAGGCCTGCACCCAGGGGACGTCCGAGCTCATGACGACGGCGCGGTTGCCCTGCCCGCCGCGCAGGCTCACCTCCCAGGTGCCCCCGGGCAGGGCGGTGTAGGCGTTGTCCGTCTGGGTGGCCCCGACGAGCCGGCCGCCCCGCCAGTCCCAGTCGGTGCCTTCCACGCTGCGCCGGCGCGTGGGCGCCATGTGCTCGTCGACGTCGAGGACCTCGGCAGCCGGGATCGTCAGGACGCAGTCGTCCAGGGGCACCGAGCGCGTCAGGTAGGGGTGGCAGGAGACGCCGTAGGGAGCGGGGGCGGGCTCGCCCTCGGCCTCCGGCGCACCGGGCACCGGCGGGGCGGGCCGGGCCGCACCGACATTGGTGGCAGTCACCGTGACGCTCAGCCCGCGCTCGGCGTCGAGCTCGAAGCAGGCGCTGGCCTCCAGGCTCCAGGGGTAGCCGTAGGAGGCCAGCAGGCTCAGCTCCAGGACGACCCGGCGGCGGGGGGCGCCGTCGTCGGGGCCGGAGGGGTCGTCATCAGCGACCTGCCAGTCCATCCAACCGGCCAGGCCGTGGAGGGCCGAGCCGCTGGCCGGCTCGTTGCAGCCCACGAGGAACTCGGTGCCCGCGTAGTCGTAGCGGGACCCGGCGATGCGGTTGGCCCACGGCAGCAGGGTCTTGCCCTGCCAGCCGGCGGGCAGCGTCGCCTCGGCGTCGAAGGGCATGATGAGGTCACGCCCCTGGCGGCGCAGGTGGACGAGCATGGCGCCCGACGAGGCGATACGCGCCTCGTAGTCGCCGGCGACCAGGTCGATGAGTTCTCCGTTAATCATGGTTCCTGTCCCAGTGTGCGGGGCGTGCGCCCCTCGGTTGTGGCTTCCTCGGTGAGGCTCACCGTAGGCCTCGCGCCGTATCAGGCCCGGGCCGTGTCCCGGCGCTCGCCCGGCGGGGCCGTTGTGTCGCGGACGACAAGCTCGGGGACCACCCGGTAGAGACGGCCTCCCAGAGGCCGGTCCTCACCGGCGACCTCCGCCGGGATATGGCCGTCCTGGTCCGGGTGCATCCGGGCCAGCAGCGCCCGTACCGCGACCTCGGCGATGAGGCCGGCGTCCTGGCGCACCGTGGTCAGGGAGAAGGCCGAGGCCGCCGTGACCGGGATGTCGTCGTAACCGGTGACGGCCAGGTCCTGCGGCACCCTCAGCCCTTGGCGGCGCAGCTCCATGAGGGCTCCGACGGCGCAGTGGTCGTTGAAGCACAGGAGCGCCTCGGGCAGCTCGTCGGCCTCGATGAGGTGGTGGACCGCCCTGGCCCCGCTGTCCTCGTCGCCTCCCCCGGGCACCACCCGGGCACTGTCCGTCAGCCCGCGCCGCTCCATGGCCTGGCCGAAGCGCTCGATCCGTCGCCCTGCGGCGGCCTCTCCCCCGCCGTCCACATGGGTGATGCGGCGGCGCCCGGTGTCGACCAGGTGATCGACGAGCAGCTGGAAGCCGACGTCGTCACGGGAGTGGACCTCATCAACGTCCACCAGATCGGTACTGGTGCCGATGAGGACCGCCGGCGGACGGTCCGCGATTCCGGCCAGGGCGCCCACGGAGAGGTCGGGGTCGACCAGGATGAGGCCCTCGCAGCGCTGGAGCAGCAGCGAGCGCAGCCCGTCGGCCACATCGCGGTGCGGGGTGGAGGTGGCCAGCACCAGCGCGTGATCCAGGGCGGAGGCCGCCTGGAAGAGCCCGTCCACGATGAGCCCCTGGTAGGCCTGCCCGATGGCGAAGCTGGCGCCGATGAGCCCGGTGTGGCTGCGGCGCAGGAACTGGGCGCGCGGATCCGCCTGGTAGCCGAGCTCGGTGGCGATGCTCAGGATCTCGCCACGGGTCCTCTCGGCGACGCCGTCGGAGCCGTTGAGAGCCGCCGAGACGGTGGAGATGGAACGACCGGCGCGCTCGGCGACAGTCCTGATCGTGACCCGCCCACCTCGTCCTCGAGGTCCTTTCACGGCAGACGTCTCCCTTTCCACACCGTTGTGCCTCACGGACCGGCATGATCCGCGGGAGCCGGAGTCCATCCTTGAACACCGGTTGAGCGCATCCTATCCGACCACACCGGTGAGCATGTAGACCCGGCCACTGCGGTCATCTGACCTCACCCCCTCTTGTCAGGACAAAGTTGCTCTGCTATCTTCCTGTGACGTCATTAACGACGAGTGTTTCCCGGGGCTTCCGGACACACCTCCACACACGCAGCAGCCGACAGTGTCGTCGGAAAGGACCGTAATGACCGACAAGAAAGTACTGGGTATCGGAGTCATCTCCCTGGGGTGGATGGGACGGCTTCATGCCCGCAGCTACCGTGCCATCGCTGAGCGCTTCCCCGAGCTGGGCGTGGCTCCGCGCCTGGTCGCGGCCGCGGACCCCGTGGACGAGGTGCGCCAGGAGGCAGTGGATAACCTGGGCTTCGAGCGCGCCTACGCCGACTACCGCGACCTGCTGGCCGACCCCGAGGTGGAGGCCGTCTCCATCTGCGCCCCCAACTTCCTCCACCACGAGATGGCCCTGGCGGCCGTCGAGGCCGGCAAACCCTTCTGGATCGAGAAGCCCATGGGGGTCAGCGCCGAGCAGTCCCGGCAGATCGCCCAGGCCGCCGAGAAGGCGGACCTCGTCACCGCCGTCGGCTTCAACTACCGCCACACCCCGGCCATCGAGTACCTGCGCTCCCTGGTGCGCGGAGGCGAACTGGGCCGGATCACGAACGTGCGCGTGTGGTTCATCGCCGACTACAACTCCTCCCCCATGGGGCCCCTGACCTGGCGGGCCTCGAAGGAGAAGGCCGGGGCCGGCGTCGTACCCGACCTCATGAGTCACGGGGCGGACCTGGCCCAGTACATCGTGGGGCGCATCGCCTCGGTCACCGCGATCACCGACACCTTCATCACCGAGCGCCCCATCCCCACCAAGATGGGCATCGGCCACTCGGGCTTCGAGATCGGCGACGAGGTCGGCCCGGTGGAGAACGAGGACTACGTCTCCATGCTCGTGCGCTTCGAGAACGGCACCGTGGGCACCATGGAGTCCTCCCGCGTCAGCGTGGGACCGCGCGCCGAGTACGTCGTCGAGGTCTACGGTACGAAGGGCTCGGCCCGCTGGAACTTCGAGCGCCTCAACGAGCTGGAGATCTGCCCCGTGCTCAACGGCGGCGCCTCCCACGGCTACACCCGCGCCATGGCCGGCCCCCAGTGGGGTCAGTGGCAGCGCTTCCAGCCCGCCATCGGCACCTCCATGGGCTTTGACGACATGAAGGCCATCGAGGCCGCGCAGTTCATCGAGTCCATCCTCACCGGCAAGCAGGTGGCCCCCTCGGCCGCCGACGCCTGGTGCGCCGCGGAGGTCGACGAGGCCGTCGTCGCCTCAGCGGCCGACGGCCAGTGGCACGAGGTCCCCCGCGTCGAGGGACGCACCACCTTCGATGTCTGAGCCGTCTCACACCTCACTTTTCTCTTCACTCCACCACCCACCCACCACAATGATCCCTGCGGCATCGTTGCCGCAGGACTGAGAGGAGACCCCCTATGTCTCAGGGAGTCACGACGTCCCTGCGTGGACTCACCAGGGAAGAGCTCACCAAGGCGGTGGCCGAGACGCCGCCTTCGGGCAAGCATCGCGGCGTCGTCGCCATCGCCGCCGTGGCCACGCTCGGCTCACTGCTCTTCGGCTACGACACCGGCGTCATCTCCGGCGCCCTGCCGTACATGTACATGCCCTTCGACGCCAGGGGCCTCCAGCTGACCTCCTTCCAGGAGGGCGCCATCGGCGGCACCCTGCTGGTCGGCGCGGCGCTGGGCGCGCTGCTGGGCGGCCTCATGTCGGACCGCTGGGGCCGGCGCCACAACATCACCGTCCTGGCCTTCCTGTTCTTCGCCGGCGCGATCGGCACCACCATCGCCCCCAACGTCTGGGTCATGTACCCCTTCCGTATCGTCCTGGGCTTCGCCGTCGGAGCCGCCTCCGCGACGGTCCCCGTCTACCTGGCGGAGACGGCCCCCAAACGCATCCGCGGCTCCATCGTGGCCATCGACCAGCTCATGATCGTCACCGGCCAGCTGCTCGCCTTCTCGATGAACGCCATCATCAACTCCCTCCAGGGCGGCCCAAGGATCACCATCGCCGAGGACCCCAGCGGGCACTTCACCCCGGGCCAGTACGTCTTCGACGAGATCGCCAAGCTCCAGTCCTCCAAGGGCGGCCCGATGAACGCGGAGCAGTACCACGCCTTCCTCGACCAGCTCAGCATCAGCGCCGGTAACGGCGAGGCCTGGCGCTACATGCTGGTCCTGTGCTCCATCCCGGCCGTGGCCCTGTGGATCGGTATCCGCCTCATGCCCGAGTCCTCGCGCTGGTACCTGGCCAAGGAGCGTCTCTACGACGCCATCGGCGCCCTCAAGCGCGTACGCGTCCCGGAGAAGGACGGCGCCATCGAGGACGAGATCATGGAGATGGTCGAGGCCCGCCAGCACGAGAAGGACGAGGAGTCCCAGCGCAAGGGCTTCAGCCACGTCATGGCCACGCCCTGGCTGCGCAAGCTGCTGCTGGTCGGCATCTTCCTGGCCGTGGTCAACCAGACCACAGGTGTCAACACCGTCATGTACTACGCCCCCAAGGTGCTGGAGTACGCCGGCATGTCCACCTCGGCCTCCATCACCGCACAGGTGGCCAACGGCGTCATGTCGGTCATCGGCTCCGCCATCGGCATCTGGCTCATCCTGAAGTTCCGGCGCCGCCAGGTCCTCATCGGCGACGTCATCGGCGTGGGCGTCACCCTGCTGGGCATCGCGGCGACCTTCCAGTTCTTCATCGCCCCGCACATGGCCAACCACACCACTCCGCCCACCTGGGCCGCCTACCTCATCCTGGGGCTCATGTCGGTCTTCATGCTCATCGTGCAGTCCTCCAACGGCACGATCGTGTGGACGATGATGGGTGAGATCTTCCCGGCCAACGTCCGCGGCATCATGAACGGCACGGCGATCTTCTGCATGTGGACCGCCAACGCCATCATCACCTGGACCTTCCCGCCCATGATGGAGACCCTGGGCGGCGGCATCACCTACACCATCTACGGCGTGCTCAACCTGGTCGTCGCCGTCGTCCTGTTCAAGATCATGCCGGAGACCAAGGACAAGTCCCTGGAGGAGATCGAGGTCGAGATGGAGAAGCTCTACTCCTGACCCCTCCCCCAGCACACGCGCTCCCGGGAGGACCCGAGAAGGGCTTATCAGGACAAAGTCCTGTTGCTAGGTTCGAGGCACGGGCCCACCGCCCGGCACCGACGCCGGCACCCTCCTCCCGGGAGCGCACCACTGGCGGGCCCGAGCCGACGGCGCAGCAGCCGACGGCGCATCGCCGCCACCTCACCGCACCCATTCCACTGACCACCTCCCACCACCACCCGAGCGAGAACACGGAGCAACGATGTCCTTCACCCTCGACCCCGCAACCGCCATCTCCGACCCCCACGGCATCTCCTGGGGCATGCACCCGATCACCTGGCGCAACGACGACATCCCCGAGGTCGGCGCCTTCAACACCCTGGAGGACATGCTCCTGGACCTGGCCGACACCGGCTACGCGGGCACCGAGTGCGCCGGCTTCTTCCCGCCCAAGGAGGAGGTCAAGGCCTCCGCCGAGGCCCGCGGCATCAAGATCGTCGCCCAGTGGTTCTCCTCCTTCATCCTGCGCGACGGCGTCGAGGCCGTCATCCCCGACTTCGAGGCCACCTGCGCCTACCTGGAGTACCTGGGTGCCACTCGCGTCGTCGTCTCCGAGCAGACCGGCTCGGTCCAGGGCATCCGCGACGTCTGCATCTTCACCAACAAGCCGGTGCTCACCGAGGAGCAGTGGCCGGTGCTGGCCGAGGGCCTGGGCCGCCTGGGCGACGTCGCCCACGCCCACGGCCTGGAGCTCGTCTACCACCACCACCTGGGCACGGTCATCCAGACCAAGGAGGAGACCATCCGCCTCATGGAGCTGACCGACCCGGCCAAGGTCTCCCTCCTGTTCGACACCGGCCACGCCTACGTGGGCGACGGCGACGTCATGGGCCTGCTGGAGGCCACCATCGACCGCGTCAAGCACGTCCACTTCAAGGACGTGCGCCCTGAGAAGATGGCGGAGTCCAAGGCGGCCGAGCGCTCCTTCCTCGACTCCTTCCTGGCCGGCATGTTCACCGTCCCCGGCGACGGCACGATCGACTTCACCGTCCCCTACAAGTTCCTCGTGGACCACGGCTACTCCGACTGGATCCTGGTGGAGGCCGAGCAGGACCCGGCCATCGCCAACCCGCTGGAGTACGCCCGCAAGGCGCGCGCCTACCTTGAGGGAACCCTCTTCAAGGCCTGAGACGTCACGGGGCTCGCACGGACTCCCCCTCCGGGTCGGCCCCACCGGCTGACGCCTCACCTCGACACTCCCGACCAGTGATGGTCGGGAGCGTCGTCGTTCCCGGGGTGCCGAAGGACACCGGCCGGGGCGGGCCGCGGTCTCGATCCTGTCGTTTGGCACCGGAGCCGCGGCCCTGGGGCTGCTTCACGGGATCGGACTGACGACCCAGCGCACCGCGTTTGTGGACCACCTGCTCACCGCGACCCTGCCCGCGGCGGGGCTCATCGTCCTCGGCATCGTCGGACTCGCCGCACTGCTGCGCACCGCTGACACTGCCGGTCAACCTGTAGCCTGCGCAGTACTCGGGCACCGATGCGAGCACGCCCCAGCTGGACAGCCCCGAAGCAGTGAAGTCCTCCCGCTTCGCCGCCACTCGGCTCTGAGCAGACCCCATCGGTCCTCGCCGTCGACGTCCATGCATTAGTCTGGACAAAGTTCACACCAGACTCCGATTCTTCTCACCGCTGAGAGGTCCCGTGCTCCCCACCTTGACCGCAACCGCCTGGATCCTGCTCGCGGTCGTGGCGGCCCTGTGCGGCGTCGCCAAGACCGCCCTGCCCGGGGCGGCCACCATCGCCGTGGCCCTGTGCACCGCGGCGCTGCCGGCCAAGGAGTCCACCGGCGCCATCCTGCTCATGCTCATGACCGGCGACCTGCTGGCCGTGTGGAGCTACCGCCGCGACGCGGACTTCCGCATGCTGCGCAGACTCGTCCCAGCGGTCCTGACCGGCGTCGGCGCCGGCGCCCTGTTCCTGCACCTGGCCTCCAACGACTCCACTCGCCGTCTCATCGGCGCCATCCTGCTGATCCTGGTCGCCATCACGCTGTACCAGCGCCGCTCGGCCACCAGGGGCGGGGCCGCCGGCACACCCGGGGAGGCCCTCCCGACCCCAGCCGGCAGCCGGCTGGCCCGCTTGGTCTACGGCAGCCTGGCCGGCTTCACCACGATGGTCGCCAACGCCGGCGGACCGGTGACCTCCATGTACTTCCTGGCCTGCCGCTATCCGGTCAAGGCATTCCTGGGGACGACGGCCTGGTTCTTCTTCCTGGTCAACCTGGTCAAGCTGCCCTTCTCCGTCTCAGCCGGCCTGGTCAACCCCACGACCCTGTCACTGGCAGCGGTCGCCGCACCGGTCGTCATCGCCTCGGCCCTGGCCGGTCGACGCCTCGCCGAGCACATGGATCAGCGGGTCTTCGAGCCGATCATCATCGCGCTGACCATCATCTCCGCGCTGCCCCTGCTGCGCTAGCGCCGGCCATCTCCGAGCCACAGCCGGAACACAGCCGGGACACCCCATATTTCTCCGGCCTACAGTACAGGGCCCTCCCAGCAGTTATTTCCCTCAAAGGCGCCTGCCTGACATCACACCACCCGCCTACGACGGAGCGTTGACGCGATTTATCCTGACCGTTACCGTATTGGTCAGTATGAAAAGTACTGCGAGTATTGATTATGTTGACGTTTCGCCCGGTGGGGAGACCGGAGACGACGTCGACGCTGTCGCACCCGCGACGCCCGCCCCTCTCGATCAGGACGACGCAGCCTCTCCCCTCCTGGTCAGCGCCGATATCCACGCCGTCATGCTGGGACTGTGGGCCTCGGGCCTCAGGTGCGTCATCGTCTACGCCCTGGCTCCCGCCATAGGCGCCGCCGGCCCCCTCGCCGTCGGCACCGCCCTGGTCATTCAGGTCGCGGGCGCCGCCATCAGCGTCAGCGGCGCCCGCGACCTGTGGCGGCGGCGCGAGCGTGGATACTGCGTCTACGCCCTCATCGCGGTCCTCGCCTGCCTGTGCGCCGCGGCCGCCCTGCTGGCCCCCGCGGGGTCCTGACCCTCCCCGATGAAGACTGCCATGGATCCCACGGCCGAGCCCCTCCCCTCCCCGCCCTCCCGCACCTGCCGGGCGATGGCGCTCGTGCGCCGTTGGCTGTCAGCGGCAACCGGCCTGGGGATGCTGGTCATTACTCTCAGCGGCATGCTCCTGCCGCACCAGGCGGAGATCCTGCGCTCGTTGAACCCAACCGCCTCCACCCCCGACGCCAGCCCCGGCCAGGTCTCGTTGCCCCAGGCGGTCGAGACGATCAAGAACGGCCATCCCGACGAGCCCGTCCTGTCAGCGACGCGGAACACCGACGTCGTCGAGGTGCGGACCGAGCAGGCCATCTACGCGGTCGATTCCTCCACCGGGCACGAGATCAGCAGGGCGTCGGCGACCCCGACCTGGGTCTCCGTCCTGGACAATCTGCACCACTGCCTGCTGTCCTGCCAGGGGCCCGGCCACGTGCACTGGATGTCCCAGGAGATCCCCCACACCGGCTGGTGGGCCGGCCGCCGGGGTCTGACCGTCGGGGGGCTGGTCGTGGCCACCTCTGGCGTGGTCCTCGCGGTCCTGACCGTCAGCGGGCTGCGCACGTGGTGGCCGTTGCAGCGCTATCGGCGCACCGCCCTGTCCGCCCGTTGGCGCGCCCGGCGCCTCTCCAGGGACACCGATCTGCTCAAAGCGGCTGGGCTGGTCCTCCTTCCCCTGCTGTTCCTGTGGGGTTACTACGCCAGCGTGTTCAGCATCCGCCCCACCCAACCGGCTGCCTCCGTGCCCATGAGCGGATACCAGTCCCCGACGGAACCGACCAGCACGGGCCGGGCTCAGGACATCGGGCCGCAGCGCGCCGTCGCCGTCGCTCAGGAGGCCGGTGGAGGGCAGGCCGTCGCCCTGTTCCTTCCCCAGCCGGGAGACCCGTCGTCGACCTACACGATCTGGGTCTCGCAGGAAGAGGGACTCACCCCCCGGCAGTCCCACAGCAACGTCACGGTAACCGTCGACCCCGGCACCGGGCGGGCGACGGTCCCCTCCACGCCCGGTCGCGGTCCGACCGCTCGGACGGGCAAGTACCTATGACACCCGTACCAGCCCCTGAGTATGTGCCCGTTCCCACATCACAAGACGGATGGAGAACGGGCCTTTGGTCGCAGATGACCCGCAGGTGGGGGCACAATCGGACCCGTACGGCACCGGAATGAGCCGGCGCCCCTGACTGACAACGCGAGAAGGACCTAACGTGGCGCGCAGTATCTACATCGCCTCACCCAACGCCGGAACCGGGAAGTCAACGGTGGCCCTCGGGCTGGTCTCCTGCCTGACCAAGGTGGTCGCCAAGGTCGGCGTCTTCCGCCCCTTCGTGGAGAGCCGTGAGGGCGATGCCTTCCTCAGCCTCCTGCTGAACCGTGCCGGCTCCACCACGCCCGCCGAGCAGTGCGTCGGCGCGACCTGGGACGAGTTCCACGCCGACCCCGAGGAGGCCCTGGCACGCATCGTCGACGCCTACCGGGCCCTGGCGCGCGAGCACGACGTCGTCATCATCGACGGCTCGGACTTCACCGACGTCGCCGGTAACCCCGAACTGGCCCTCAACGCCCGGGTGGCGGCCAACATCGGCGTCCCGGTGCTGCTGGTGGTCTCCGGGCAGAATGACGTGGAGGACGTCGTCGCCTCCGTGGAGGTCTCCATGGCCGAGATCGCCGACAACCACGCCCGCACCGTCGCGGTCGTGGCCAACAAGTGCCTGCCAGAGACCCGCCAGGCCGTCGGCGAGGCACTGACCGCCATCGAGGGCATCACCTCCACCACGCTGCCCGAGGTGCCGCTGCTGGCGGCCCCGGTGGTGCGCGAGGTGCTCGACGCCGTCGAGGGCACTCTCATCGCCGGTGACGAGACGCTGCTCGACCGCGAGGCCGAGTCCGTCCTCGTGTGCGCCATGGACGTCTCCCACGTCCTGGAGCGCCTGACCGCGGGCCAGCTCGCCATCGTCCCGGCCGACCGCTCCGCCATGCTCATCTCCCTCATGGCGGCCCAGGCCTCCTCGAGCTTCCCGATCCTGTCGGGTCTCATCCTCAACGGCGGCTTCGAGGTGGCGCCCCACGCGCTGCGCCTCCTGGAGGGGCTGGACGTCAACATCCCGGTCATCACCTCCCCGCTGGACACCTTCACCGCCGCCTCCGCGGCCGGCTCCCTGCAGGGCCTGCTCGCCCACGGCTCCGAGCGCAAGATCGACGTCGCCGTGACCACCTTCGAGCAGGAGGCCGACGTCGAGGCCCTCCTGTCGGCCCTGGAGGTCGAGCCCTCCGAGGTCGTCACCCCCATCATGTTCCAGGCCGAGCTGGTGGAGCGCTCACGCGCCAACCGCAAGACGATCGTCCTGCCCGAGCCCGACGACGACCGGGTCCTGCGGGCCGCCGACGCCATCCTGCGCCGCGGCATCGCCGACCTGGTGCTGCTGGGCGACGAGACCACGGTGCGGGCCCGCGCCACCGAGCTGGGCCTGGACATCGCCGCCGCCCGGGTTGTCGCCACCGACGACCCCGAGCTGCTGGAGAAGTACGCCGAGGAGTTCGCCCGCCTGCGCGCCAAGAAGGGCGTCACCCTGGAGCAGGCCCGCGAGAAGGTCCAGGACGTGTCCTACTTCGGCACGATGATGGTCCACATGGGAGACGCCGACGGCATGGTCTCGGGCGCCGCCCACACCACCGCCCACACGATCGTCCCCTCCTTCCAGATCATCAAGACCAAGCCGGGGACCTCCATCGTCTCCTCGGTCTTCCTCATGCTCCTGCAGGACCGGGTGCTCGTCTACGGCGACTGCGCCGTCAACCCCGAGCCCAACGCCGCCGAGCTGGCCGACATCGCCATCTCCTCGGCCGCCACGGCCCGCCAGTTCGGCGTCGAGCCGCGCGTGGCGATGCTGTCCTTCTCCACCGGGACCTCTGGCAAGGGCGCGGACGTGGACAAGGTCCGTGAGGCCACCGAGCTGGTGCGGGCCAAGGAGCCCGACCTCGCCGTCGAGGGCCCCATCCAGTACGACGCCGCCATCGACCCGACCGTGGCCGCCAAAAAGGCCCCGGACTCGCTCGTGGCCGGGCGGGCCAACGTCTTCATCTTCCCGGACCTGTCCAGCGGCAACATCGGCTACAAGGCGGTCCAGCGCTCCTCGGGTGCCATCGCCATCGGCCCGGTCCTCCAGGGTCTCAACAAGCCGGTCAACGACCTCTCGCGCGGCGCCCTGGTGGAGGACATCATCAACACCGTCGCCATCACCGCCGTCCAGGCCCAGGGCTGAGCCCTCCAGCGGCGTGGGACCGGGACCCGGCCCCACGCCGCTGAGGCTCACCCGGGACCCTCATCAGTCATCCAGTCCCCCGCATTCATCCCCGACCGTTCTTGAAAGGCACCCCGTGACTCAGCGCACCGTCCTCGTTATCAACTCCGGCTCCTCCTCCATCAAGTACCAGCTGGTCGACCCCGACTCGGGCGCCTCGCTCGCCTCCGGCCTGGTGGAGCGCATCGGCGAAGAGACCGGCGCCATCACCCACAAGCACGGCGAGGAGCGCACCGAGATCACCGAGCCGGTCCCCGACCACGGCTTCGGCCTGTCCGAGGTGCTGCGCCTGTTCGAGGAGCAGGGCCCCTCACTGGCCGACGCCCACATCGTGGCCGTGGGCCACCGGGTCGTCCAGGGCGGGCGCTACTTCTCCGGCCCGGCCCTCATCGACGACGACGTCGTGGCCCGGATCGAGCAGCTCGTGCCGCTGGGCCCGCTGCACAACCCCGCCCACCTCAAGGGCATCGAGGTGGGGCGCCGCCTCCTGTCCGACGTGCCGCACGTGGCCGTCTTCGACACCGCCTTCTTCCAGGACCTGCCCGAGGAGGCCGCCCGCTACGCCCTGGACCGCGAGGTCGCCGACACCTACTCCATCCGCCGCTACGGGGCTCACGGCACCAGCCACCAGTTCGTCTCCGGGGCGGTCTCCGAGTTCCTGGGGCGCGACGACCTCAAGCAGGTCGTCCTGCACCTGGGCAACGGGGCCTCGGCCTCGGCGGTCGTGGCCGGGCACGCCGTGGACACCTCCATGGGCCTGACCCCGCTGGAGGGCCTGGTCATGGGTGGGCGCACCGGTGACATCGACCCGGCCGCCGTCTTCCACCTGGCGCGGGTGGCCGGCATGTCCATCGACGAGATCGACCACCTGTTCAACCGCGGCTCGGGCATGAAGGGCCTGGCCGGGGACAACGACATGCGCGAGGTGTGGAAGCGCATCGGTGCCGGTGAGCAGGAGGCCCGCGAGGCCATGGACATCTACCTGCACCGCCTCGTGAAGTACGTGGGGGCCTACACCGCCGTCATGGGTGGCCTGGACGCCCTGACCTTCACCGCCGGTATCGGTGAGAACGACGCGGACCTGCGCCGTGAGCTCGGCGAGCGCCTGGGCTTCATGGGTGTCAAGATCGACCAGGGGGTCAACGAGACCCGCTCCGGCGAGCCGCGCGTCATCTCCGCCCCAGACTCGAAGGTCACGGTGCTCGTGGTGCCCACCAACGAGGAGCTCGCCATTGCGCGCCAGGCACTCACTCTCATCTGAGCCGCTCCCGGTAGTGCGCACAAGAGTCTGACGCCCAGTACTGCCGGACCCAGACACCGTCGTCGCGTTCGTACCTTA
>NZ_MSKS01000015.1:77556-97593 GCF_001937445.1 Actinomyces oris
TACGAACGCGAGGCGCTCACCCAAGGGCGAGCCCGGAGGCCGGAGGCCATCGTTCAACGCCGGCCCCAGCTCCGGCCCCCTCGGCGCTTCCGAAGCGGGCAGACACGGGCAGACCGTCCCCCAGGGGGGACAAACGGGCCGACGGCGGTGCGCGCGCCTCCTGCCGGGGGCTTCCATGGAGTCATGAGCAACGCACCTGTCACCGCACCGATCAACCGCACACCAAGGCCTCCCGCTCCATCAACAACACCCCTGCCCCAGACCGCAGCCATGAACGGGGGCGCGCCGGTCCCCGTACCGGCTCAGCAGCCGGCCGCGCCCTTCGTTCCGGCCCCGGCAGCCCCCGGCGCCGTGCCCGCCCCAGCAGTGCCCGCCCCAGCCGTCCCCTCTCCCTCCGAGGGACTCGTCGTGGTCACGGAGGGACTGACCCGCACCTACAACGGTGTCAACGCCGTCGACGGCTTGAACCTGTCCGTGCCCGCCGGCGGCATTTACGGCTTCCTGGGTCCCAACGGCGCCGGCAAGTCCACCACAATGAAGCTCCTGCTGGGACTGACCCGCCCGACGTCGGGCAGCATGAGTGTCCTGGGACGCCCGGTCAGCCAGCGCCACCCCCTGCCGCCGGGCACCATCGGCTCCCTCATCGAGGGCCCCTCCTACTACCCGAGCCTGACCGGCAAGGAGAACCTGGCCATGGTGGCCTCCTACCTGGGGCTGGCCTCCAACCGCGTCCAGCACGCCCTGGCCACCGTCAACCTCATCGGGCAGGAGAACAAGCAGGTCAAGCACTACTCCATGGGCATGAAGCAGCGCCTGGGACTGGCCATGGCGCTGCTGTCGAACCCGGCCCTCATGCTCCTGGACGAGCCGACCAACGGGCTCGACCCCGCCGGGGTGGCCGAGATCCGCCAGCTCATCGTCACCCTGGCCCGCCAGGAGGGCGTGACGATCATCGTCTCCTCCCACATCCTGTCTGAGATCGAGCAGATGGCCGACACCGTCGGCATCATCTGCGCCGGACGCCTGCGCTATCAGGGCACCCTAGCCGGGCTGCGCGACGAGGGGGTCATCGAGCTGCTCGTCTCCTCGCCCACGGCCGTCGCCGCGCTCCTGACCTCCCTCGGGGTGGCCCACGAGGTGCGGGACGGCGCCGTGCGCACCCCCATGATGCCCGACGACGTCGTCGGCGAGCTCATCACCCGCATCGTCTCCTCCGGGACAACCGTCTACCGGGTCCAGACCGTGCGCAAGACCCTCGAGCAGGCCTTCCTGGAGCTGACCGAGCCGGTCCTGGCCACCCAGCCGCCCCTCGCCTCTCAGGAGATGAACCGATGAGCACCCCAGTGAGCACAGCGGGCCCGGCAGCCACCATGGTCGCGCAGCCAGCACTACCGACACAGCACCTGACGCAGCACCTGACACAGTCTCCGACGACGTCGGCACAGCCGCGCGCACTCCCCCTCTCCCCGCTCCGCCGGGCGTGGACCACCCTGGCCCTCGAGCTGGGCAAGCTGCGCCGCAAGCGCTACTGGCTCATCGCCGCCAGCGCCACCGCCGTGTGCCTGGCATGGTCCAGCATGCTCATCACCCAGCGGGCGAGCGGCCCGGTTGGCGCACGCCACGCCACGCTTGCCCTGGACGAGTTCATCCAGATCATCGCCTTCCTCATGCCCCTCATCACCGCGATCCTGGCCTCACGCATCGTCACCGTGGACACCGAGGAGCGCATGGGCCAGCTGATGACGGCGCTGGGGCAAAGCCCCCTGACCCGCTACCGAGGCAAACTGGTGGTCGTGATCCTCACAGTCCTGTGCATAGAGATGACCCTCTTCACACTTGTCACCGTGCTGGCCGGCCCGATCGGGTTGACCGTCACCGGCTCCTACTGGCGCACACTGCCTCCCGCCCTTGTGGTGGTGGCGTGCTCCACGCTGGCCATCTCCGCGGTGCAGCTGACGCTGTCCACCTGCTTCGACAAGCAGGGCGTCAGCCTGGGGGCGGCGGCCATCGGTGGCCTCATCGCCGAGAGCCTGCCCTACGCCTACCTCGGGAAATTCTCATGGCTGCTGCCCTGGGGCATCGTTCCGGCCGCCACCCCCATTGACACAGTCGCCTCCTACAAATCCATGCGGGAAAGCGGCGACATGACACTCGTGTCCCAGCCGTGGACCCTGGCGGCGCTCGCCGCGCTGGTCGCGGTCGGGTGGACCGTCGCCGCCCACCTCGTTATCGTCCACCAGGAGAATCACCGATGAGCACCACCGCCCCCGCACGCCCCGCTGCAGGCCGGCCCCTCCGGCCCGCTCAGCACCCGTCAGCGCTCCCCGGCCTCTCCGGCCCGTCCACGACGCCGCAGCCGGCCGGCCTGAGCCGGTCTGCTCCGCCCGCTCCCCGGTCCCGCCCGTCGGTGCGAGCCGCCTGGTACTGGGAGAACCGCAAGTCCCCCAACCGGTGGTACTGGGTCGCCGTCACCATCCTGTGCTCCCTGGGCTCTCTGTCCGGCTACCTGCAGTACCGCACCTACCGCAGCCAGTTCGAGGCCCAGGGCGTCACCTGGGAGATCACGTGGTCCCAGTCCACGCTCCTGCTCTCGATGCTGTTCCTGCCGCTGGCGCTGGGTGCCTTCGCCGCACAGATCGCCAGCAGTGAGCACCAGGGAAGGAACTGGCAGCGGATGAGCGCCACCGGCCTGGAGACCACCATGGTCGCGGGCAAGCTGCTGCACGGCCTCCAGGTCGCGGTCCTCACCACCGCGGTCCTGGTCCTGACCATCGCGGTGGCGGGCCTCGCCTCGGGCTTCAGCCTGGTGGGCCTGGTCGCCTACCTGCCGCGCTTCGCCGTCGTCGCGCTGGGAATGTGGGTCATCCTCACCTTCGTCACCTGGCTGGGTACGATCATGAGGTCCTTCGCCACCACGATGACCACGGTGCTGCTGAGCACCATCGCGGGGATGGCGATGCTTCTCGTGGCACGGCCGCTGAGCGTCCTCAACCCCGCAGCCTCACTGACCCGAGCCACGTCGGCCCTGAGCCCGGGCTACGTGACCTCACCGGGCGCCGCAGCATTCGAGGGCGTCATCTGCCTGGTGTGGGTGGTCCTGCTGGCCTTGGCTCTGCGCCGAGCAGTGAGGCGCCAGTCATGAGCCACGTTCCCGCGGCGCCCGACCCGGCACACGTCTCCCGGGTCCCACGCACCCTCCTGGACCGGGTGGCTCAGTGGTGGCGCACCAGCACCCTGACCCTGTGGGCGGTGGCCGGGGCCGCGGGCCTCTTCCAGCTGATGGTGCTGAACGTGGCCTCGTACACCTACCCGCACCTGCCCCTGCGGGGTTGGGTCATCGTCGCCCTGCTGCTCGCCGGATCGCTGGTGGCCCGACGCCGCTGGCCCCTGGCCGTCGTCACCGCCACGAGCCTGGCCTCGGCCGCCGTCGACCTGTGGGGGCCGCGCGGTGGACTCAACCTGCTGTCCATGCTGGCCCTCTACGCCCTGCTCGTGATCGCCTCCACCCGTGATCGACTCATCGGCTTCAGCATCTGCGCGCTGTGCACCCTCGTCCCCACGGCACTGGCCAAGTGGCCGCAGGTGAGCGCGTTGAGCCCTGATTTCCTCGCCCTGGTCCTCGTGCTCGCCATGGCCTCGATCTCCCGCTCACGCCGGGAGGCCCTGGAGCACGGGGACGCCCAGCTGGCGGCGCAGTCCGCCGAGCAGCGGCTGGTCGCTCAGCGCGACGCCGCCCGCCACCAGGCCCGGGTGGCGGCCGAGCTCCACGACTCCGTGGGCCACGCCCTGACCGCGATCATCGCCCTGTCCGAGGGGATGCAGGGGGCCGGCGGCAGCCCGCAGACCGATGAGGCCATCGACATGATGAACACCCTGGCCCGTGAGGGTCTGGCCGACACCCGACGCGCCGTCGCCTCGCTCCAGACGGCACCAGGCCCCTCCCCCGACAACGCCGAGACCACCGATCCCCTCACCGGCCGGGTCTCGGAGGGCCCGCAGTCCCCCTCGGGCGCAGCCGGCTGGGACCGACTCACCGACCTGCTGACCACGGTGAGAGCCACCGGCATCAGTGCGGCCCTCACCGAGACCGGCAAGCGCCCCCTCGACGCAGCAAGCAGTCAGGCCCTCGGGGAGGTCGTCTATGTCGTCGTCCGGGAGGCCCTGACCAACGTCATGCGCCACGCCGAGGACGCCACGCGCGTCGTCGTCTCCCTGGACCACGACCAGGCCGCCACCCGGATCACCGTGTCCGACGACGGTCGCGGCACTCAGCCAGGCCGCGCAGACGGCTCCCCGGGCTCGACTCAGGCGCCGCCGGCGGCCGGCCACGGACTGGCCAACCTGGCTGCCGCGGTCGGTGAGCACGGCGGCACACTGTCCGCCGGCCCCACGACCGATGAGGGCGCATCCGGCTGGGTGCTGCGCGCCGTCGTCCCCTTCCCGGAAGGCGCGCCGCGATGAGCCCGTCCACCTCCGGCCCCGCGAACTCATCGAGCGGCCTCAGGCCGATCACGGTGATGATCGTCGATGACCAGCGAGCCACCCGCATGGGCCTGTCCCTCATCATCAACCGGGCCGACGACCTGCAGGTCACGGCCGAGGCCGTCCACGGCCAGGACGCCCTCGACCAGCTCGCCGCCCTGCTTGAGGAGCGCCGGCCGCTTCCCGACGTCGTCCTCATGGACGTGCGCATGCCGGTGCTCAACGGGATCGATGCCACGGCCCGCATCTCCCAGCTCTACCCCTCGATCCGGGTCCTGGTGCTGACCACCTACGACCAGGACGAGTTCGCCTTCGGGGCGCTGTCGGCCGGTGCCTCAGGATTCCTGCTCAAGGACACCCGCACGGCCGAGCTCCACCAGGCGCTGCGGGCGGTCAGCTCCGGGGACGCGATCCTCACTCCGCGCATCACCCGCGAGCTGCTCAACCGGCACATGCTCAGCCCCGTGGCCTCACCCCGTCAGCGCGCAGCACGCCAGCGCCTCGACGATCTCAGCCCCCGCGAGCGCGAGGTGGCCGACCTGGTGGCCCAGGGGCTGACGAACGCGGAGATCGCTCAGCGCCTCGTCCTGGCCCCGGACTCGGTCAAGAAGAACGTCACCCGGATCCTGACCAAGCTGGACCTGCGCGACCGGGTCCAGCTCGTCATCCTCATGCGCGACGCCCAGTCCTGAGCCTGCGCGCCCGCCTCCTCAGGCCGCGGTGGCCAGGACCGGCTGCGGCGCCGGGGCCCGGTAGACGAGGCGGGACTGGGCCAGGTAGTTGACGATGAAGAGTGTGGAATCCACCAGCACCTTGGCCAGCCACAGGGGCGCGCCGGCGCCGGTGAGGACTGAGATGCCGGCGTAGGAGGTCGCCGCGACCCCGCCCTGGACGGTCGCGTAGCCGCCGGCCGAGCGCCAGAAGGTCTCCGGGGCGGCCCCGAACAGACGCCGGTTGAGCAGGAAGCCCAGGGTGCAGGAGACGATCCGGGCTCCGACGACGGCGTAGAGGACCGAGCCGGTCAACGAGTTGAGGATGAGGACCAGCGCGTAGTCGACGCTCCAGCCGGTGAAGGACACGGCGGCGAAGAGGACGACCGTGGGAACCCGACGGCGCAGGCCGGCCAGGCGGCCCAGGATCGTTGGGCGGGCAGCAGGGAGGGCGGGGCTCGTCGTCGTCATGGCAGCAAGCCTCGCCGGAGGTCTTGTGCCACGTGTTTGACGGACCTGTGCCGTTTCTGTGAGAGACGGTCACCGGGGTCCTGTGGACTGTGCGCCCCGATCCTCGGCCTTCAGAACAGGGCGTCGGTCTGCGGCTTGGCGGGTGCGCTCGACGACGCCGCACTCGGCGCCTGCTGCGCCTCCCGGTTGTCCGGCGCCCGGCCGCCGCGGGTCCAGCCCGGTCCTGCGGGCACCGGGCGACCCTGCTGGAAGGCGGTGGCGGCACCGCGGGCCCGGGAGTCGGCGGCCTCGTTCATGGGATGGCCGACGTGCCCGCGCACCCACTCGAAGCGCACGGTGCGACCCGCGAGCGCGGCGTCGAGGTTCTTGACGAGGTCGGCGTTGAGGACGGGTTTGCCGTCGGCCTTGCGCCAGCCGCGCTTCTTCCAGCCGTGGCGCCACTTGGTCAGGGAGTTGATGACGTACTGGGAGTCGCACTGGATGAGGAGCTCCTCGCCGGCGAGTCCGGCGGCCTCGGTGGCCCGCAGGAGCTCCAGGACGGCGGTGAGCTCGCCGCGGTTGTTGGTCGAGCTCTCCCAGCCTCCGGCGGCCCAGCAGTCATCATCCACGTACCAGGCCCAGCCGGCCGGTCCCGGGTTGCCCAGGGAGGAGCCGTCGGCAGCAGCAGTCAGCGTCATGGAGGGCACTCTACCCAGCCTCCCCGGTGCACCCCGGACAGGTTCAACCTCCCGTGCCGTGATCGGCGCCATGCTAACCTGCCGCACAGCAAGAACGATCTTGCCACCTGAAACATATCCCCTGAGAGGTACACCGATGTCCTCCACGCTGAACGCTTTGTCAGCCTCGTCAGCGTCATCCGGCACACTCATCGCCGCACGCTGGTACGACTACATCCCCATCGCGATCTACTTCGCCTTCGTCATCGGCGTCGGGCTCATCGCCCGCGCCAAGGCGGCCACGTCCGACGGCTTCCTCACCTCGGGTCGGTCCCTGCCTGCCTGGGTGACGGGTATCGCTTTCGTCTCGGCGAACCTCGGCGCCGTCGAGATCATGGGAATGTCGGCCAACGGAGCCCAGTACGGCATGCCGACCTTCCACTACTTCTGGATCGGCGCGGTCCCGGCCATGATCTTCCTGGGGCTGGTCATGATGCCCTTCTACTACGGCTCCAAGGTGCGCTCGGTGCCCGAGTTCATGCTCAAGCGCTACGGCACCGCCGCGCACCTGGTCAACGCGCTCAGCTTCGCCCTGGCCCAGCTGCTCATCGCCGGCATCAACCTGTACCTGCTGGGCAAGATCATGAACTGGCTGCTGGGCTGGCCCCTGTGGGTGGGGCTCATCGTGGCGGCCGTCATCGTCTTCTCCTACATCACCATGGGCGGGCTCTCCGCGGCGATCTACAACGAGGTCCTCCAGTTCTTCGTCATCGTGGCGGCCCTGCTGCCCCTGACCCTCATCGGCCTGCACCGCGTGGGCGGCTGGCACGGCCTGACCGGCAAGATCACCGAAGCCGCCACGGCCGCTCACCCCAACGACGCCACCGAGGCCGCCAAGGTCGCGGCTCAGCAGCTGCACTCCTGGCCCGGCAACTCGATCTCCGGCTTCGACTCCAATGTGATGTCGGTGATCGGCCTGGTCTTCGGTCTGGGCTTCGTGCTGTCCTTCGGCTACTGGACGACGAACTTCGTCGAGGTGCAGCGGGCCATGGCCTCGGACTCGATCTCCTCGGCCCAGTCGACCCCGATCATCGGCACCTTCGTCAAGATGTTCGTGCCCTTCCTCGTCATCGTCCCGGGCATGGTCGCCGGTGTCATGGTCTCGGAGATCCAACAGCTCAAGGCAGATTCCGGGGCTGGGTACCAGTTCAACGACGCGGTCCTCTACCTCATGCGCGACCTGCTGCCCAACGGTCTGCTGGGGCTGGCGATCACGGGTCTGCTGGCCTCCTTCATGGCGGGCATGGCAGCGAACATCTCCGCCTTCAACACCGTGTGGGGCGTGGACATCTACCAGCACTACCTCAAGAAGGACGCCGACGACGCCCACTACCTCATGGTCGGCAAGCTCTCGACCCTGACGGCCTCCGTGGTCGCAATCCTCACCGCGATCATCGCGTCAAGCTACTCCAACCTCATGGACTACCTCCAGACGCTGTTCTCGATGTTCAACGCGCCGCTGTTCGCGACCTTCATCATCGGGATGTTCTGGAAGCGGGCCACCCCGCACGCCGGTTGGATCGGCCTCATCAGCGGAACCCTGGGCGCTCTGGGGGTCAACATCCTCATCTGGACCAAGCACCTGGTCATGCCGGGACAGGGCGGCGCCTTCCTGGCGGCGGGCGTGGCCTTCACCGTCGACGTCGTCATCACGGTGCTGGTCTCCCTGGCCACGAAGCCGAAGCCCGACTCCGAGCTCAAGGGCTTCGTCTACGCCCTGACCCCCAAGAGCGAGCGCACCGACCCGCATCTGCACGAGCTGCCCTGGTTCCGCCGTCCGATCCCGCTGGGGATCATCGCCGGGGCCCTGGTCATCGCCCTCAACAGCATCTTCCACTAGTTCCGCCCGGACACACGAAGGAGAACACTCATGAGCAATCGTTCACTCACGGACATCCGGGCGGTCATCACCGGTGCTCTGGGGCTCATCGGCCTCTACCTGGTGGTGTGCTCGGTCCTGTTCAACAGTGCCGAGGAGATGGACAAGACCGGTGGCATCAACGCCAACCTGTGGTCGGGCCTGGGCCTGCTGGCCATCGCCGCGGGCATGGGCCTGTGGTGGTGGATCAAGCCGAACCCCTCCGGGGGCGAGCAGGACTGAGACTGGCGTGGCCGCACTGGGCCCGCACCAGTGAGGGCCTCCCGCCCATCACATCCCATCCGATCGACGGCGTCGCCGCAGCCTCCTCCTGCGACGGCGCCGTCGTCACGCCCGCGTCCAGGGCCGGGCAGTGCCGCCAGGCCCCTTGTCGTCGGTGGTGGTTGCTAGGGTCTCGACCATGCTCGATCTGAACGCCCAGCCCGACGGGCTGAGAATCCCCGGTGAGATGCTCGGGGGTGTGGTTGACCCCGAGCTCGAGGAGTACATCCGCGACCTCATCTGGATGCAGCTCGTGCGTGGGAACGGCTGTCTCAACGACCACGCCTTCGAGATCGCCTGCGCGGTGGAGGACGAGGGCGACGGCACCCTGTCCGACGAGCAGTGCCGCGCCATCGCCCAGTACCTCATCGATGCGCGCCGCGCCCAGCAGGCGGGATTCGGGGACGTGCCCGCCACCAGGCTGGACCGCGCCTTCGAGGCGCTGCGGAGGGCCCACGTCGTCGCGGAGCAGGATTTCGCCTGCTGCAACAACTGCGGACACGCGGAGATCAAGGGCGGCCAGGGCGACCTGGGGTACGTGTTCTTCCACCAGCAGGACACCGAGCGCCTCGTGGAGAGCGGCAGCACCTACCTCAGCTACGGCATCTTCTGGCCCGCTCACATCAGCGAGGAGGCGTACAAGGCCCTGGACGACTCCCGGCGCGAGGAGCTCTACGACGCCACGACCGCCACGCTGATGAGGACCGTCGTCATCCCGATCCTCCAGGAACACGGCATCGGCGTCAGCTGGGAGGGAGACGTGGACACCCGTATCCTCCTGACCGGCGTCGAGTGGTACGTCCAGCTGCCCCCGGCGGGACAGGGCTGAGGACGAGGCCGCTCAGCCCGGGAAGGGCCCCACGGGCTCGGGGCGAGGCTTCTGCGGCAGAGCCGACGGCCGGGTGGTGCACCGGTGACGTCGTTGTCCGCGAAGGAACAACGGGGCGCGCCCCACAGTGGAGCGCGCCCCGTCGGCTGGACCTGTTCTCAGGCGTCCAGGTCGGTCTCCAGGAGGGCCTTGAGGTCCTCGAGGGCCGCCTCGGCGCCGTCGGCGTCGGAGGCCAGGGTGACGACGTCTCCGAAGCCGGCACCCAGGGTCATCACACCGAGGATGGAGGAGGCGTCGACCGCAGCGCCGCCCTCCTTCGCGATGGTGACCGGGACGCCCTTCTCGGCGACGGCCTTGACGAAGGTTGCGGCCGGACGGGCGTGCAGACCGACCTTGGAAGCGATGGTGGCGGTGACCTGGGCCATGTGAAGCTCCTTGTGACATGTGGGGTCTAACAGTGCGGGAACCGGATCGTGCCCCCGCACCGGTCTGAGCAGCGCGATGGCTGCCGTCCCGGCTGAGACTACCCGAGATCACGGCCCAGTTGCACTGTTCCACCCCTCAAAACCACGGTTTGTCGTGGAGGCGCTCTCAAGAACCGGTGTAGGGCGCCAGGACGACCTCGACCCGCTGGAGCTCCTTGACGTCCGCATAACCGGTGGTGGCCAGGGTGCGACGCAGGGCGCCCATGAGGTTGAGCGTGCCGTCGGCGCGGTCGGAGGGGCCGTTGAGGATCTCGGCCATGGTGCCGACCGTGCCCACATGGCTGCGGAAGCCCCGCGGCAGGCGCTCATGGCGGGCCTCGGCGCCCCAGTGGTAGCCGCCGCCGGGAGCCTCCTCGGCCCGGGCCAGGGCGGCCCCCAGCATGACGGCGTCCGCGCCGCAGGCGATGGCCTTGACGACGTCGCCGGAGTTGCCCACCGAGCCGTCGGCGATGACGTGGACGTAGCGGCCCCCGGACTCGTCGAGGTAGTCGCGCCGGGCCCCGGCGACGTCGGCCACGGCGGTGGCCATGGGCATGTGCAGCCCCAGGACCTGGCGCACCGAGGAGGAGGCGCCGCCGCCCTGCCCCACGAGGACCCCGGCCGCGCCGGTGCGCATGAGGTGGAGGGCGGCGGTGTAGGTGGTCACCCCGCCGACGACCACGGGCACGTCGAGCTCGTAGATGAAGCGCTTGAGGTTGAGGGGCTCGACGGATCCCGACACGTGCTCGGCCGACACGAAGGAGCCGCGGATGACCATGAGGTCCACACCTGCCTCGACCACGGTGCGCCAGTGGCGCTGCGTCTGGGCGGGGCTGAGCCGCCCGGCGACGACGACGCCGGAGGCACGGATCTGGGTGAGCCGCTCAGTGATGAGCTCGGGCCTGACCGGAGCACGGTAGACCTCCTGCAGGACGCTGGTGGCCCGGGACGGATCGGCTTGGCGGATGCGCTCGAGGGCCTCGGTGGGGTCCTCGTAGCGGGTCCACAGCCCCTCCAGGTCCAGCACGCCGATTCCGCCCAGACGTCCCACCATGATGGCGGTCTCGGGGCTCATCACCGAGTCCATGGGGGAGGCCATGACCGGCAGGTCCACGTGGTAGGCGTCAATCTGCCAGCCCACGCGCACCTCGGAGGTGTCCCGAGTGCGACGCGCCGGCACCAGGGCGATGTCGTCGAAGGAGTAGGCGCGCAGGGCACGCTTGGAGCGTCCGATCTCGACCTCTGTGCTCATGGCCCGATCCTAGTGGGGCCGGCCCGGTATCCACCGGAGCGACCGGCGGGGGTACTCCAGGTAGGTGGGGCCCTCTGTGTCGTCTCATGACTTCTGAACCAGTTCAGCCCCGCCCTCCGGACTCGCCCTTGGGTGAGCGCCTCGCGTTCGTAGGGTAGGTCGCGAGTTCGTACCCTGAACCCCCGAACGCGAGGCATAAGGTACGAACGCGACGCCGGCCTACGCGGCCGACTGCGCCGCCAAGGCACCACGAAGTCGGTCCCACCCTCCGCCCAGTCGACGACTCAGAAGCGGGGAGACAAGACCGAGGCGCACCGCCACTGGCGCATTAGTGTCGTACCCCGGTGGCATGCTGGCCCCATGAGCACCCCGCACTCCTCCTCCGTATCCGACGCCGCCGCCCCCGTTGCCTCCGCCTGGCCACGGGGCCCCCTGCTCGGCTTCGACACTGAGACCACCGGAGTGGACCCCTCCGGCGACCGCCTGGTCACGGCGGCGCTCGTCTGGCGGGCAGCACCTCAGGCCGACGGCGTCCGGCCGCAGTCGGTGACCACATGGCTCGCCGATCCCGGCGTGGAGATCCCCGAGGCCGCCTCCGCAGTCCATGGCGTGACCACCGAGCGGGCCCGCGCCGAGGGACGGCCGGTGTGCGAGGTGCTGGCAGAGGTCAGTGAGCACCTGGTGGCGGCAATGACGGCCGGCACCCCGGTCGTCGTCTTCAACGCCTCCTACGACCTGACTCTCATGGAGGCCGAGCTCGCTCGCCACGGGCTGCCCACGATGCGCTCGCGCCTTGGCCGCGAGCTGGGGCCCATCGCCGACCCGCTGGTCCTGGACCGGGCCGTGGATCGCTACCGCCGCGGCAAGCGCCGCCTGGGCGACCTCTGCGAGGTCTACGGTGTGCGCGTCGATGAGGCCCTGCACACCGCGGAGGTGGACGTGGCCGCCACACTCGATGTGCTCGAGGCCCTGGCCTCGGTCTACCCGCAGATCTCCGAGCTCGGCCCCGATGAGCTCGTGGCCTTCCAGGCCCGAGCCCACCGCGCCTGGGCGGAGTCCTTCAATGAGTGGCTGGCGCGCCAAGCCCCCTCGCGGACGCCGGCCCAGACCGCCTGGCCCCTGCCCGACTCCCCCATGCGCTGAGTCCCTCCGAGCCCGCCTGCCGCACAACCAGCGAGGGCACCCAGGCACGTAGGGAGCCGGCCGGATCACTCCGGACGGCTCCCTACGTGGCAGTGCTGTGCTGAGTCTGTCTGGTCGGCGGGGCCGCCGGCGTCTCAGACCCCGTCGCGCCCGGTGTAGTTGGGGGCCTCGACGGTCATCTTGACGTCGTGGGGGTGGGACTCCTTGAGGCCGGCGCTCGTGATCCGCACGAACTGCCCACGCTCCTTGAGCTCGGGGATCGTGCGCGCGCCCACGTAGAACATTGACTGGTGCAGCCCGCCCATGAGCTGGTAGACGACGTCACCCAGCGCCCCCGAGTAGGGGACCTGACCCTCGATGCCCTCGGGGACGATCTTGGAGTCGGAGGAGACGTCGGCCTGGAAGTAGCGGTCCTTGGAGTAGGAGGTGCGTCCACGCGAGCTCATGGCGCCCAGCGACCCCATGCCGCGGTAGCGCTTCCACTGCTTGCCGTTGACGAAGACGAGGTCACCGGGAGACTCCGTGCAGCCCGCCAGCAGGGAGCCGAGCATGACCGTCTCCGCGCCGGCCACGAGGGCCTTGGCGATGTCACCGGAGTACTGCAGGCCGCCGTCGGCGATGAGGGGGACCCCGGCGGGCTTGCAGGCCCGGGCGGCCTCGTAGATGGCCGTCACCTGGGGCACCCCTACGCCGGCGACGACACGCGTCGTGCAGATGGAGCCCGGCCCCACCCCGACCTTGACGGCGTCGACCCCGGCGTCGATGAGCGCCTGGGCACCCTCACGGGTGGCAACGTTGCCGCCGATGACCTCGATGCCGCTGAAGGCGGAATCAGACTTGAGACGGGAGATCATCTCCAGCGCCAGCTTGGCACCGCCGTTGGCGGTGTCGACGATGAGGACGTCCACGCCGGCCTCGGCCAGAGCCCCGGCGCGCTCCCACGTGTCTCCCCAGTAGCCGACGGCGGCCCCCACCACGAGGCGCCCCTCGGCATCCTTGGTGGCGTGGGGGTACTGCTCGGTCTTGACGAAGTCCTTGACGGTGATGAGACCGGTGAGGCGTCCCTCGGCGTCGACCAGGGGCAGCTTCTCGATGCGGTGCTCAGCCAGGAGCGCCTTGGCGTCCTCCCGGGAGATGCCGGTTGCGCCGGTGATGAGGCGATCACGAGGCGTCATGCACTCGCGCACGGTCAGGCTCGCCCAGCGCTCCGGGGGGACGAAGCGCAGGTCGCGGTTGGTGATGATCCCCTGAAGGTTGCCTCCCGCGTCGACGACCGGCAGGCCGGAGACCTTGTAGTGGCCGCAGAGCTCGTCGAGCTGGGCGATGGTGGCGTCCGGTCCGACGGTCACCGGGTCAGTGACCATGCCGGACTCCGAGCGCTTGACACGTCGCACCTGCTGAGCCTGATCCTCGATGGACAGGTTGCGGTGGAGGATGCCGATCCCCCCCTGACGAGCCATGGCAATGGCCATGTCCGACTCGGTGACCGTGTCCATCGCGGCCGAGAGCAGCGGTGTGGCCAGTCTGATCCTCGGGGTCAGCCTGGAGGTCGTATCGACCTCGGAGGGGATGACGTCGGTCAGCCTGGGGAGCAGGAGCACGTCATCGTAAGTGAGACCGGTAGGGGCAAAGACGTCAGGGCTGGTGATCGAGTCGCTCACGGGGCCATCGTAGGACGACCTGACCACCCTGTGCATATCCGTCGGCACCGGCCTGTCCGCCCCACTGACCACCGGCACCGTCCCGCCTGCACCGAGCCGCCCGGAGGGGCTGGACCGGGCCCTCGCCCCGACGCCCGAACACGGCAGCCGGCCCGATGGCAAGACCACCACGCCGAGGCGACCAGCACCCCAGAAATAAAGCGACAACTAATGCGGAACGTTTCAGAAAACAGATGCCCTTCAGACATACATCATTCACAAAACGTTTCTGCTATTCGAGCGCCACATTCTGGCGCACGTTTTCACACAGCCAGAACGCAGACACCCAGCAAATCTGGAGAAAATTTCATTGTGAGATAGAATATTTCTCCTTGATTAACGCACCGCGCGATCTTATCGTTAGATATAGCGCGTCAAGTTCGGTGCGCCCGACCGCCATATCCAAAGGAGGGGAGGGAGGCAATGCACGACTCATCGCGTCTGCCCGGCCCGATCTCCACCCTCTGGGAGTGGCAGTACCGGGGGGCCTGCCTCGGCATGGACTCCTCGGTTTTCTTCCACCCCGAAGGAGAGAGAGGCGGTTCCCGTCGACGGCGGGACGAACGAGCAAAGGCCATTTGTCAGGACTGCCCCGTCCTGGAGGAGTGCCGGGACCATGCCCTGAGCACTCGCGAGCCCTATGGCGTCTGGGGAGGCATGAGTGAGGAGGAGCGGCGCGCTTACTATGAGCGGCAGGCACGCCGTTTCGCCGACGAGCCGGCCTAACGCTCCGCCCTGTTTCAGGGAATCGACAGCACGGACGTTCCCAACTCAAGACAATCGTCCAGATATGGTGCCATGGTGCCTCCATACAGCAGGCACTGTGCGCACACGTTGAAGGGGGAGGCACCCCAAGGTGCCTCCCCCTTCAACGTGCCGTGGCGCCGGACGGCGCACACGACCTCAACGGGTCACTTGGTGACGACCGCCAGGACGTCGCGCGCCGACAGGATGAGGTAGTCCTCACCGGCGTAGCTGACCTCGGTGCCCCCGTACTTGGAGTAGATGACGACGTCACCCTCGGCGACGTCGACGGGCACGCGGTTGCCGGAGTCATCGACGCGACCCGGACCCACGGCCACGACCTTGCCCTCCTGGGGCTTCTCCTTGGCGGTGTCGGGGATGACCAGGCCCGACGCGGTGGTCTGCTCGGCCTCAGCGGTCTGGACGACGATACGGTCCTCGAGCGGCTTGATGGAGATCGACATTGGAGACCTCCTCCTTCTCTTCAACGTGCAGTAGAACGGCTTGTTCGCCCTCCCCAGACGTTCCAGATCGCCGTCGCGGGGGTCGATCCGACACGATGCAGGAGTGCGAGTCGCAGAAGGTGCCCGTCCTGCGTCCCAGGACCGGACGAGCACTCCGCTGCGCCTGACGGAGAATCTACGACGGCGTTAGCACTCAGTCAACGCGAGTGCCAAAGCGTGGCGGCGGTTTCGCCGTGGGCGTCAGCCCTCGTCAGCGCCGGTGCTCCCGGGTCCAGGCGATGGCCTCGTTGACACTCGTCTCCTGGCGGCCCAGGGTCGGGTCTCGTCGGGAGACAACATCGACGACCGCCTTGATCGCCGCCGCTCGCTCGCGCATCCAGCTGACCGTCCACCCGATGCGGTCGCTGCGGGCCCGTGAGTCGCCGACGCCGTCGGCGTCGACGCCGACCGAGCGGCAGATGGCGACCGCGCGCGGCTCGTGGAAGTCCTGGGTCACGAGCAGGGCCCGCTCGATCCCGAAGATCCTGCGCGCCCGCACACAGGTGTCGTAGGTGTCGAAGCCCGCGTAGTCCACGGCGATCGCCTGCTCAGGGATCCCCCGGGAGGCGAGATAGCGGCGCATGACAGTGGGCTCGTCGTAGCCGGCACGCCGGTTGTCCCCGGAGACCAGGATCGCCTCGACGCGGCCGCTGGTGTAGAGCTCGGCGGCGGCGTCGAGCCGGTGGGCCAGCCAGGGCGAGGGTTGTCCGTCGGCGTGAACGGCCGCCCCCAGGACGATCGCCACCGGAGCCCTGGCCGCCTCGCCGTCGCCGGGACCTTCACCGGCGGTCTCGATATGCCCGGCACTGACGGTCCACGCCCAGATGCTGGCCCCGGCCGCCAGGAGGGCCACGGTCCCCATGACTGCCAGAGAGATCCGCACCAGTGGCCCAAGGAGCGCCCGGAGGCGTCCCGCAGTGTCAGACCTCTGGACTGTGCTCACGCCGTCGTCCTCGCGCCCCGCGGCGGCGTCGGTACCCTGACCGGCACCGAGCCGGGGCTCCTCCTCAGTCATCAGTCGCCTACCCGCCTTCCCCTCCAGCGCCTTTCGGCCCCGCCGGTGTGCGGTGCCTCGGTCCACAACCCTACTCAGCGCCTGCCGGGAAGGGTCCCCAGGGTCCCTCAGGCCCCTCCCGGCCCTCCCGCGTCGACACCCTTCCCGCTCCACCCAGTGAACATCACGCCCACGAGCAGGTCCTGCATGGAATGATCGGGGGTGATGGCTGAGAACCACGTCGCGCTCCTGCTGACCCCCGAGGGCTGGGAGCTTCTGTCCTCCCTGCCCCCCTACGACCCCTCCGAGGCCCTGTCCCTGGGACGCTCCCTGCGCGAGGAGGGCCACTCCCCCGACCTGGTGGCGGCCGCGCTGACGCAGCAGCGCCTGCGCGAGCGGGCCGCAGCGAAGTTCGGCCCCTTCGCCCAGCAGATGCTCTTCACCGCCGACGGCCTGGAGCAGGCCACTCGACTGACGGTCTCGGCTCACCATGCGGCCCGCTACGCGGCCGCCGGCGTGACGAAGGTCGCGGACCTGGGCTGTGGGATCGGGGGCGACGCCGTCGCCCTGGCCGGGCTCGATCTGCCGGTGCTCGCCGTCGACCGAGATGAGGCCGCAGCCGCCCTGGCCACCATCAACCTCATGCCCTTCCCCCACGCGAGCGTCGAGTGCGCCGACGCCCTGGAGATCGACCTGGTCGAGCGGGGTGTGGACGCCGTCTTCGCCGACCCCGCCCGCCGCGCCGCGGGACGTCGCATCACCGACCCGGAGCAGTGGTCCCCGGCTCTGTCGCAGGTGCTCGCGCTGCGCGAGGCCGTGCCCGCCCTCGGCGTCAAGGTCGCTCCCGGCATCGATCATGCCGCGCTGCCGTCGGACGCCCACACCCAGTGGGTGAGTGTGGACGGCGACGTCGTCGAGGCGGCCATCTGGTGCGGGCCCTTGGCGCCGGAGGGGCCCGGGCGCTCCGCGATGCTCCTGCGCTCAGGGACCGATGGTGCGAGCGCCTGCACGCTGGTCGACCCCAGCACCACCGACCCCTCGCAACCACCGGTCCAGGTCGACCCGATCGGCTCGCCCGACGACCTGGGCAGCCTCATCCACGTTCCCGACGGCGCCGCCGTGCGCGCCGGACTCGTCGCCCACCTGTGCGAGACCCTGGACGCCAGGCCGGTGGGACCCCGGATCGGCTACCTCACAGGAGAGCGCCTCCCCGACGAGGCGACCGCCCCCTTCGTGCGCTCCTTCCGGCTCACCGAGGTCCTGCCGCTACGGCTCAAGGCCCTGCGCTCCCGTAGCCGCGAGCTCGGTATCGGGCGCCTGGAGATCCTCAAGCGCGGAGTCGACGTCTCCCCCGACGCCCTGCGCGCCTCGCTGAGGCTGAGCGGTCAGGAGTCGGAGACCTGGATCCTGACCCGGGTGGGAGACAAGGCGAAGGGCGCCGTTCTCGTCGTCGAACCGATCACCGGCGCCTCATCGGCTCACTCACCGACGTAATACCCCCTATACCCCTTCCCGCGACGAGAGGCCCTGTCAGAACCCGCGAGGGCCCCGAGGAACCCGAGGAGACCAGGACATGCAGGACACGACTGACACGACGAGCCCGAGCGCCGTGCCCGCCGGCACTCAACTTCCGCCGGCTCACCGTCCCCAGTCCCTTGACTTCGCCAGCTCGGCCCGCTCCACGTTGGGGGTGGAGTGGGAGCTGGCCCTCATCGACCGCGACAGCCTCGACCTGCGCCAGTGCGCCGAGGAGATCCTCCAGAAGGTGGGCCCGGACCGGCACGTGCACGGCGAGATGATGCTCAACACCATCGAGCTGGTCTCCGGGGCGCGCAAGACCGTGGCCGAGTGCATGGAGGACATCGCCTTCGCCTTCGACCGCGTTATTCCCGTCACCGACCCGCTGCGCGTGGACCTGGCCTCGGCCGGGACCCACCCCTTCGCCGACCCTCTGGTGCAGAAGGTGACCAATGCCGAGCGCTACGCACGCCTGGTGGACCGCACCCGACTGTGGGGCCACCAGATGCTCATCTTCGGCACCCACGTCCACGTCGGCGTCGAGGACCGGGCCAAGGTTCTGCCGATCCTCAAGGCCCTGCTCACCCGCACCGCCCACCTGCAGTGCCTGAGTGCCTCCTCGCCCTTCTGGGCGGGGGCGGACACGGGCTACGCGGACAACCGCGCCATGATGTTCCAGCAGCTGCCCACCGCCGGCGCCCCCGAGCAGTTCAGCACCTGGGAGCAGCTGGAGAGCTACACCGGTGACCTGGTCCACACCGGCGTCATCGAGGACTTCACCGAGATCCGTTGGGACGTGCGCCCCTCGCCGCGCCTGGGGACCATCGAGGTTCGGGCTTGCGATGCCGCAACGAACCTGACCGAGCTGGCCGGCATGGCGGCGCTGACCCAGTGCCTCGTGGAGTCCTTCTCCCGCACCTTGGACCGGGGTGAGGAGCTCGATGCGTTACCGGACTGGTACGTCGCCGAGAACAAGTGGCGCTCAGCCCGCTACGGCATGGACGCGATCCTCATCGTCAACTCAGCCGGTGAGGAGGAGCTGGTGGGAGACACGGTCGAGCGGATGCTCACCGAGCTCGCTCCCGTCGCTGAGGATCTCGGTTGCGCCGCCGAGCTGGACTCCGTGCGCACCACACTGGAGACGGGGGCCTCCTACCAGCGTCAGATCGCCGCCGTCGGGGCCTACGGAGGGCAGCGGGAGGCGGCCGTCAGGCTGCTGCTGGCCGAGGCCCGGGCAGGCAGGCCCCTGCGCCCCACCGAGGTGCTCTCGCTGGCGGCCAAGTCCTGAACGATATACCGCCGGCCCGTCTACGATCACCAGCGTCGAGACCCCCAGTTCCGGCTCAGGAACACCCTGTCCGCAGCCTCATCTCCTCACGCAGGAGGCTGGTCATGCCGGTGACGGGAATCCCCAGCAGGGCGGGAAGCGGGATCGTCGTGTGACTGCGGGAGAAGCTCCTCTCCAGCCTGCGCACCACCCGCGGAGTCGATCACCAGGATCGGCTTGGGGACGGAGAGGTATCCCTACAGGTCAGCCAGGCTCAGCAGCAGTCCGACGGCGCGATCGACCATGCTCATGATGGCGATCACGGGCAGCCTGCGGTGCTGCGACATGAGGTCCACCGGATACCCCGCCCACAGGCACACGCTCACCATCTCGACGACCACTGTGTTGTCTCATGACTTCTGGGAGTTTCGGATGTCATGACTTCTCAGGACACTGGTGGGGTGGGTCTGGAGGAGGGGAGAGCTGCTGCTTGGGCTTGTCGGAGGGGCTGGCCCGGTGACTGTGGTGGCTGTCGGTGTCGTCTGGATGCACTGCACGAGGGTGGGGTGCTACTGGAGGAGGGTTGGAGGTACTGCGGGTAGGTGGGGCCTTCGTGCAGTACGCACAACCCGTGGCCAGTAGATCCCGACCCTCGTGGAGTAGACCGACTCGGGGCGGGGCCGGCGTCGAACCATGACCTTCCGGGCCCCTGCGCAGGCAGCGGGCAGGGCCATATCCGTGATCTCGAAGGGCCTACCTTCGACCGGGCCCCCTGCGCAGGGAGCAGGGGGCGGACCTGTGGCGGAGATGCCGGACTCTGCCGTAAGATCCACGGGCTCACTCCTGCGCGGCCCGGTGTCCACAGCGCTGACATGAACGATCCTGCCGTCGAAGCACCCCGTGGGGATCGTTGGAATCCTGCGGTTCTTCTGCGGTGTGCAGCGCCGGTGCGAGATTGATGTCAGCGCTGTGGACAGAGCCTGTTCAATGGTTTGTGTAAGCCCTTGTGGAAGGACTGACACTGATGACTGCTACTGATGATGACAACAGGGCTCCTGCTGGTGGGCGGGATGTGGTCGACCAGCTGCGCTCGGCTGGGGCTCT
>NZ_MSKS01000016.1 GCF_001937445.1 Actinomyces oris
CAAACAACACACCCACCGAGAACTCATCACAAGACGTTCTGTCTTCTGCTTCGCTCCCGGAAGCGCCTGAGAAACTTTAGCGAGCCGGATTTTCTGAGTCAAACGAATGGGCGGTGACCCTCGTCTCTTATTCGGCTCTCTTCAGTTCTCAGTTCCCGGTCGGCCTGAGGAAATTCATCCTCCCCGTTTCGGGCCGGAGAGAACATTACGCACCGACCACCAACCCGTCAAACTGTTGAGCGGTGACGGTGCCCACAAGGCACCGTCACCGCTCAACAACCGTGTTCGTAAGGTGCAGCTTCCCCCTTATGAGGAAGCCTGAACCGCGCGTCCGACGGCCAGGTTCCGCCGTCCCTTACGCACCAGGACCACTCCCCCGGCGAGCAGGTGCTCGGGACCGATGACCGCGGTCTCGTCGGCCACCTTGACGTTGTTGATGTAGGCCCCGCCCCCGGCAATGGTCTTGCGGGCGGCGTTGCGTCCTCGCTCCAGCCCCGTGCCCACGAGCAGGTCCACGATCGTGGTCTGTCCGACTGTCACGTCACTGGAGGCGAGATCAGCCGTGGCCGCCAGGATCGTCGCCTCATCGATGTCGGCGAGGTCGCCGCGGCCCCACAGTGCGGAGGTCGCCGCCTGCGCCTGGGCGGTCGCGTCGGCTCCGTGAACCCACGTGCAGACCTCATGCGCCAGAACCCGCTGCGCCTCACGTGCCTTCGGGTTCTCGGCCGTGGCCGCCTCCAGGCGCTCGATCTCCTCACGCTCCAGGAAGGTGAAGACCTTGAGGAAGCGCACGACGTCGGCGTCGTCGACCTGGAGCCAGAACTGGTAGAAGGCGTAGGGGCTGAGCATCTCGGGGTTGAGCCAGATCGCCCCGCCCTCGGACTTGCCGAACTTGGTGCCGTCGGCCTTGGTGATGAGGGGGTTGGTCATGACGTGGACCGAGGCGCCCTCGACCTTGTGGATGAGGTCCATCCCGCCCACGAGGTTGCCCCACTGGTCGTTGCCGCCGATCTCCAGGGTGCAGCCGTAGCGTCGGTAGAGCTCGAGGTAGTCGTTGGCCTGGAGGATCTGGTAGCTGAACTCGGTGTAAGAGATGCCCTCCTCGCTGGCCAGGCGCCGGGCGACGATGTCCTTGGAGAGCATGGTGCCCATGCGGAAGTGCTTGCCCAGGTCCCGCAGGAAGTCGATGGCGCTCATCGCCTGGGTCCAGTCCAGGTTGTTGACGATCCGCGCCGGGTTGTCCCCGCTGAAGTCGAGAAGGTTCTCAAGCTGCTCCTGCAGGCTGGCTGCCCAGCCGGCAACGACGTCCTTGGTGTTGAGGGTGCGCTCCCCCTTGGCGCACGGGTCGCCGATAAGCCCGGTCGCCCCACCCACCAGCGCCAGGGGGTGGTGCCCGGCGAGCTGAAGATGACGCATGACCTTGACGGCTACGAGGTGCCCGTGGTGAAGGCTCGGCGCAGTGGGGTCGAACCCGCAATAGAAGGTGACGGCCCCGTCGCTGAGCGCCGCTCGCAGCGCGTCAATGTCGGTGTGCTGGGCGATGAGCCCGCGCCACTGCAGTTCGTCCAGGATGTCCGTCACTGTCCAGTCGCCTTCCGTGGGTTGTCGTGCTTACCGCACTCGTGTTCCCGGCGCGTCACGCTCGGGTCCGGCTGATACCTCCGGCACAGATAGTCTGCCATGCTCCGGCTCGGCCTCCACGAAGAGACCAAGCCGACGACGATCTCGTCGGTTTCAAGTCCGACGGCGCAGCGGCACACCGTTGCCAGGCGCGCAAGCAGGAGCCCGTCACCGCATCCGACATCGAGCGCTCTGCCGCCGCGCAACGCCGCGTCCCGCACGATGCGCCGGTGAAAAGCGACGTTGTGGCTCCAGTAGTCACCGGCCACTGCGGGAACCTGGCGGAGTAGCCGCCTGGGGCGGACCGGCTGAGTCATCCGAGATCGTGGGGCTCACAGTCCGGTCGATGGACGCATTGGTCTCCTCGTTGGGCTGCGGCGCTGATCCGCGCGCTACGACGCCGGCTTCGCGCAGCAGCGCCTCACGCAGGTGGGGCACGGCGGCGAAGTACGCCTCGTCGGCATCCTCCACCAGACGCGTTGCCCGGGCCCCGACATCTCTGCCTGCCGCCGTCATGGTCACGATCCGGGCACGGGCGTCCTTGGGATCCGGTTGCCGCGACACCAGACCGGCCCGCTCCAGCCGGCGCAGCACCTGACTGGCGGTCTTCACGTCCATTCCCGCCTGGCTCGCAACCATCACCTGACTGGCCCCGTCCCCGTGCTCCTCGAGCCACTGGGTGCAAGCCAGGAGAACGAACTGGGAGTGCGTCAGTCCAACTGGCTCCAGGGCGGCAGCAATGTCTCGCTGCCAGGCCAGCGCGGCCCTCCACATGAGGAAGCCGGGACTCGCCCCAGGACCCTGGAACCTTGTCTTCACATATCGACCCTAGCAGCCTCGACGAGCGAGTCGATGGCCTGCGGAAAGTCCTCGGCGATTCCTGGGCCGATCGTCGGGCCTACATCGTCGGCACCGGGGCCGTCGATGTCGAGGCGGGTAGTCACCACACTCTTCCCTTGCGTCTGCGCGGGCATGAAGGAGTGGGTGAAGGTCAGCTCCACTCCCCCGTAGGAGACCCGGTCTGCCTGGACATGAGGGGGTTCCCAGCGGATCACCGTGATCTCGATACTGTCCTGCCCCTCCGGTGTCATCGTGATCGAGGCGCCGGGCCCCACAGGCTCACGCGGCTCGTAGCGATCTCCCTGCGGGAGCTCGATCCGACCGGAGAGCACCTTGATCCAGGTCTCCCACAGGACCTCCGCCGGGAGATCCACTGTCCGTTGGCACTCAGTCGACCACATGGCCGTCTCCTTCCTCCGCGCTCAGCGGTTCAGTGCTACGAATAGTCTTCGCAACGATAATCTGTGCACCCATTATTAGTGGATGGGAAGAGTGCTTGCAAGTGGGTGCCCGACGACGTGAGGCTCAGTGACGTTCAGTCCTGTGAGCGTCTCCTGGTGACGGCAGGCCGGTACGTCGAGACAGTGGGCTCTCCGTCCAGCCAGAAGCGCCACGGGAAGGCATCTCCGTCTCCCCCGGGGCCGGCCACCCCGGTTCGGGGCCCGCGGCGGATGCGCCCGGCATCCGGTGCCCGCTGCGGCTCCGGCAACGTCAGGCTGATGCGTGATCCCGGCCCGCCCAGCAGTGCGCCGTCGTCGGAGCGATCCAGTCCCAGTGCGGCGCACAGCCGCGCCGGGCCACGAGCCAGGTCGCGGTCAGTGCGGGCTGCGGGGCGACGCGCCCGAGCCTGCTCGATTCCCTCCACGACCTCTCCCCCGCGCAGCAGCACCGCGCGTGAGACTCCCTCAGGTCCGGTGACAATGTTGAGGCAGTGGTGCATGCCGTAGGTGAAGTAGACATAGATGCGCCCGCCGGCCTCGAACATGGAGGCGTTGCGCGCCGTGCGCCCCCGGAAGGCGTGGGAGCCCGGGTCCTTCTCGCCGCGGTAGGCCTCCACCTCGGTCAAGCGGATCGCGACGCGCCCGTGCGAGTCGCTCACGGCGATGACGGCGCCCAGCAGCGCCGGAGCCACCTCCAGGCTGTCGCACCTGAGCAGCGAGGCGACCTCGGAGCTCAACTCGGTCACCGTCTCCCCCATGCCACCACCTGACATCGTCCTGCCGCCCCGACTCAGTCCTGCTGCTCCTCGTCCCGCTCCACATCGGCCTCACTGGGCTCGGGCCACTGGGGCCCCGCGGGGCCGTCCAGCAGGGAGCCCTCCCAGGCGAAGACTCGCAGCTCGGCGCTGCGGGCGATGGCGCGGGCGAGCTGTTCCACCACCCGCACCGGGGCGGTGCCGCCGTGCCCGGTGCGAGCGGCTACCGAGCCCTCGGCCGACAGGACCTCCCGCACGCCCGGGGTGAGCCGCCCATCAATGGCGGCGAAGTCGGCGTCGGTCAGGTCCCACAGCTCGACGCCGCGCTTCTCGCACTCGCGCACGCAGGCTCCGGAGATCTCGTGGGCGCTGCGGAAGGGCACACCGTTCTTGACCAGCCACTCCGCGATGTCGGTGGCCAGGGAGAATCCCTGGGGGGCGAGCTCGGCCATGCGCTCGTAGTGGAGGGTCATCGTGCTCACCATGCCGCTGACGGCCGGCAGGAGAATGGCCAGGGTGTCGACGGCGTCGAAGACCGGTTCCTTGTCCTCCTGCAGGTCCCGGTTGTAGGCCAGGGGCAGGGCCTTGAGGGTGGCGAGCAGCCCGGTCAGGTCACCGATGAGACGTCCGGCCTTACCGCGGGCGAGCTCGGCCACATCCGGGTTCTTCTTCTGCGGCATGATGGACGAGCCCGTGGAGTAGGAGTCGTCCAGGGTGACGAAGTCGAACTCCTTGGTGTTCCAGATGATGATCTCCTCGCTCAGGCGCGAGACGTTCACCGCCACCATCGCCAGGACGAAGCTCAGCTCGGCGACGACGTCGCGGGCGGCGGTACCGTCAATGGAGTTCTCCACGGCGGCCTCGAATCCGAGGTCGGCGGCCACGGCATCGGGGTCCATACCGAGTGTGTTGCCCGCCAGCGCGCCGGATCCGTAGGGGCTCACGGCGGCGCGGGAGTCCCAGTCCTCAAGGCGCTCGACGTCGCGCATGAGGGGCCAGGCGTGGGCCAGCAGCTGGTGGGCGACGAGCACCGGCTGGGCGTGCTGCATGTGGGTGCGTCCGGGCATGATGGCGTCGGAGGCCTGGGCGGCCTGGTCGATGAGGGCGTCGACGACGTCGAGGACGAGTCCGGCCACGTGGCGGGCCTGGTCGCGCAGGTACATGCGGATGAGGGTGGCGATCTGGTCGTTGCGGCTGCGTCCAGCGCGCAGACGGCCCCCCAGGTCATCACCGGCGCGCTCGATGAGGCCGCGCTCCAGAGCGGTGTGGACGTCCTCGTCGGTGGCCTCCGGGACGAAGATGCCGGCGACGACGTCGGCCTCGAGACGGTCCAGGGCTCCCAGCATGCCGGACAGCTGCTCCTCGTCCAGCAGGCCGGCCTGCGCCAGAGCGCGGGCGTGGGCCCGGGAGCCGGCGATGTCGTAACGGGCCAGGCGCCAGTCGAAGTGGGTGCTCACCGACAGGGCAGCCAACGCGTCGGCGGGTCCTCCTGAGAAGCGTCCACCCCACAGGCTGACGCCGGCGGGGGCCGCGTCCTGCTGAGGTTCTGAGGCGACGGGCTGGGCAGCGGATGGCTTATCGGGCTGGCTGGAGAACTGGCTCATGACACCATCATGACCCATCTGCCCGCGCAGGTTCCTCAACGTCCAGTCAGGAAAGGCCCTGTCGTGGGTTATTCCCGGGCATTCGTGAGGAAGGTGAAGGAGAGGGAGCCAGGCCGGCGGTGCCAACCAACGAGAAGGAGGAAAGGCCTGTATCGCGGTTGACGGGCAATGTCATGATAAGCCAATGCCCGCCGAACAAGACGCACTTTTCCCAGGCAAGCAGTTCATCTCTACCGTACTCGAGGCCCTCGAGACCAAGACCAGGATGACCGGGGCGATCGCCCACCGCTACCTCATGCGCGCCGCCATGGCCGGCATGATCGTGGCGGTCTTCTACATCGTCAACTACGCCATTGTCGGCGTCTTCGACGGCCTGCGCCTCGGGGACGCCTCGCTCGCGGGGGTCGGAAAGATGCTCGGGGCCCTGGCCTTCGGGCCCGCCCTCGTCTTCATCTACTACACGAAGTCCGAGCTGCTCACCAGCAACATGATGGTGGTGGTCATCGGCTACTACTACAAGCGCATCTCAGCGTGGAGAACCCTGAGGGTGCTGGCCATGTGCCTGGCAGGCAATTTCATGGGCGGTCTCGTCTTCGCCGTCATGTACCACTTCTCCACCCTCGTGGACGGAGCCACTGGCGAGCAAGCCGTGCACTCGGTGGAGGCCAAACTCCATTACCTGTCATCGGCCTCCGGGGTCGCTGACCTGTTCGTGCGGGCGATCCTGTGCAACTTCATGATCAACCTGGCGATGCTCCTCATCTACAACGGCTTCATCCACGAGGACTGGTCCAAGATCTTCTCCATGATCATTGCCGTATTCGTCTTCGCCTTCCTCGGCTTCGAGCACTCGGTGGCCAACACCGTCCTGTTCACCGTCGTGGGGCTGACGCACGGGATCGATGTCCTGCCGGCGCTGGGGAACGTGGCCGTGGCGCTGCTGGGCAACTTCGTGGGCGGTGGGCTGCTGATCGGTGGCTACTACGCCTACGCCAACGACGACTCCCACTGGCTACGCCGCCAGCCCCACCACCACGAGGCACAGGCGGCCGAGTAGCCGAGTGCTTCGGAGGTGGCGGGGCCGGCGGCGCGGCTCGGTCAGAACCCTCGACCGTTGCCGGCGCGCACGTCGCGGGCGGCAGCGAGCTTGGACTGCATCCCGTAGATCTCGATGAATCCTCGTGAGGAGGACTGGTCGAAGGTGTCTCCGCTCTCGTAGGTGGCCAGGTTGAAGTCGTACAGGCTCGTCTCGGAGCGGCGCCCGTTGACTGTCGCCCGGCCGCCGTGCAGGACCATTCGAATGTCACCACTGACGTAGCGCTGCGTGTCCTCGATGAAGGCGTCCATGGAGCGCTTGAGCGGGGAGTACCACTGGGCCTCGTAGACGAGCTCGGCCCAGGTCTGCTCCATGCTCCGCTTGTAGCGGCGCTGCATGCGTTCCAGGGTGACGGCCTCGAGCGCCCGGTGGGCCTCGATCAGGGCCACGGCGCCGGGGGCCTCGTAGATCTCGCGGGACTTGATCCCCACGAGTCGGTCCTCGACCATGTCGATACGTCCCACGCCCTGGGCGCCGGCTCTGCGGTTGAGCTCCTGAATGGCTTCCAAGGGGCTGACCTCGCGACCGTCGATGGCTACGGGAACGCCCTCCTTGAACGTGAGGATCACCTCGTCGGGCAGGGGCGGGTAAGCGGGGTCATCGGTGTAGATGTAGACGTCCTTAGTGGGGGCGTTCCACAGGTCCTCGAGGAACCCGGTCTCGACGGCACGCCCCCAGACGTTCTGGTCGATGGAGAAGGGGTTGTGCTTGGTGGTCTCGATCGGCAGGTTGTGCTTCTCGGCGTAGTCGATGGCCACGTCACGGGTCAGTGCCAGATCGCGCACCGGGGAGATGCAGTCCATGTCAGGGGCCATGGAGGTGATGGAGACCTCGAAGCGGACCTGGTCGTTGCCCTTACCGGTGCAGCCGTGCGCCACGGTGTGCGCGCCGAACTCGCGGGCGGCCTTGACCAGGTGGCGAGCGATGACGGGGCGGGAGAGGGCCGAGACGAGCGGATAGGTCCCCTCATAGAGGGCGTTGGCCTTGAGAGCCGGCATGCAGTAGTCATTGGCGAACTCGTCTCGCGCGTCGGTGACGTAGGCCTCGACGGCGCCGCAGTCGAGGGCTCGCTGACGGATCACCTCAAGGTCCTCGCCGCCCTGACCGACGTCGACGGCGACAGCCACAACCTCTCGACCGGTGGCCTCGCCGATCCAGCCGATAGCGACGGATGTGTCCAGGCCTCCGGAGTAGGCCAGGACGACACGGTCCTTGTGGATGCTCATGGGATCACTCTTCTCTTCGTGATGGCGCCGACGAAGCGGCGTTGAGGTGACTGGGAATGTCAAGGGTGGTGGGGAGAAAGGTCAGGCTCGGGCCGAGGGATCGGCCAGAGCGAGCAGGTGCCTGGCCACATCGGCTGCAACCTGGGCGCCGCGGGTGATGACCAGGACGGTGTCGTCGCCGGCGATGCACCCCATGACGCCGGGCATCATGGCGTCGTCGACGGCCCCGGCGAGCAGCTGGGCGGCGCCGGCAGGAGTTCGCAGGACCACCTGGGGGCCGGCCCACTCGGCGGTGACGAGCAGCTCGGCGCACCAACGGGACAGGCGAGGGGTGGTGTGGGCACGCAGGGAGTCGTCGGTCTCCTCCGTCTCGGAGAGGGTTCCGGCATGGACCTGGCCGGGGGCACCGGCCTCAGGCATGGCGTAGATGAGCTCTCCGCCCGGAGCGCGAATCTTCGTGGCCCGCAGCTCCACCAGATCCCGTGAGAGCGTGGCCTGGGTGGTACTGATGCCGCGCTGAGCCAAGGACTTGCGCAGCTGGGCCTGGGAGCGGATGCGTTCACGTGACAGGATCTGGACGATACTGGCGTGCCTGGCGGCCTTGGTCCCGGGAACCAGTGGGGCCGCTGCCGTCTGGTCACGTTGAGAGGCCTCGACTGCGGCACTCATGAACCGGCATTCTCTGACAGGGCCCGAGCAAGGACCTTAGACAGTGTGGTGGTGAAGGCCCTGGCGTCGTCATCGGAGAGGATGAAGGGGGGAGCCAGGCGGATCGTGTCGGGGCGCGGCGCGTTGACGATGAAGCCGCGGGTCGCCAGGGCGGCGGCGAGCTCAGCAGCGGGCGGGAGCCCGTCTCCCATCCCGACACCGAGCAGCAGGCCCCGGCCGCGCACCTGGTCGACTCCGTCAACGGCCGCCAGCTCTCGGGACCAGGCCGAGCCGAGCCGCTGAACCCGGTTGAGCAAGGCCTGGCTGCGGATGGTCTCGATAACGGCGAGCGCTGCTGCGCAGGCCACGGGGTTGCCGCCGAAGGTGGTGCCGTGCTGGCCCGGCTCGAGGAGAGCCGCGGCCTTCCCGGTGGTGACCACCGCACCGATGGGGATGCCTCCGCCCAGTCCCTTGGCCAGGGTGACGACGTCGGGGACGACGCCCGGTGCCAGCAGGTGATGGGCCATCCAGGCGCCGGTGCGTCCCATTCCGGTCTGGACCTCGTCAATGATGAGCAGCGCGCCGGCGGCCTCAGTCAGCTCGCGGGCCGCCTCCAGGTATCCGGCGGGAAGCTCACGCACCCCGGCCTCGCCCTGAATGGGTTCGACGATGAGTGCCGCCACGTCCGGCCCCAGTGCGGTGCGCAGTGCCTCGACGTCTCCGGCGGGGATGAACTCGACCCCGCCGGGCAGGGGCTCGAAGGGCTCACGGTAGGCGGCCTTGTAGGTCAGGGCCAGGGCACCCATGGTCCTGCCGTGGAAGGCATTCTGGAGGGCCAGGACCCGGGGGCGCCGGCTACCGCCATGGCGGCGGGCGATCTTGAAGGCGGCCTCGTTGGCCTCGGTACCGGAGTTGGCCAGGAAGACGCGGGAGTCGTGAGCGGGGCAGTCGGGGAAGGTGAGCCGGACGAGTTCCTCGGCGAGACTGACCTGGGCGGGGGTGGTGAAGAAGTTCGAGACGTGCCCCAGCTCGGAGAGCTGCTCGGTGACGGCCTGAACGATCGCGGGATGCGCGTGCCCCAGGCAGTTGACGGCGATGCCCGCCAGCAGGTCGATGTACTCCTGGCCGTCGGCGTCCCAGACGTGGGCGCCCCGCCCCCGCACCAGGACCCGGCTGGGGGTGCCGAAGGTGTTCATGACGGCGTCGGTGTAGCGGGTCAGCCAACCGGCGTTGCCGGTGCCGGCCCCGTTCACCTCTGCGACGGGTGCCTGAGCGTGTGAGGAGGGGGTCATAGGCTTTTGCCTCCGTTCAGCGGTGGGACCGGGGCGTCTCCGGGGTGAATGACGGTGCCGACGCCCTGGTCGGTGACGATCTCGAGCAGCATGCTGTGGGCCTGACGTCCGTCAACGACGTGCGCCTGTGCGACTCCCCCGTAGACGGCCCTCAGGCAGGCCTCCATCTTGGGGATCATCCCGGCCTCGAGCGTGGGCAGGAGCTCCTCCAGCGCGGCGGCGCTGATGAAGGGCACCAGCGTGCTGCGGTCGGGCCAGGCGGCATAGAGCCCCTCGACGTCGGTGAGCATGAGCAGGGTGCGGGCCTTGAGGGCCACGGCGATCGCGGCGGCGGCCGTGTCGGCGTTGACGTTGAGGACGGTCTCGGAGTCCGTCGTCAGCGGGGCGACCGAGGAGATGACCGGGATGCGGCCCTGGTCGAGCAGGTCGATGATGGGCTGCGGGCTGACGTCGACAACGTCACCGACTAGGCCGACGTCGACCTTGTTCCCGTCCACCGTGGCCAGGCGCTGCCGGGCTCGCAGGAGTCCGCCGTCCTCACCGCTGATGCCGACGGCGGCTGAGCCGTCGATGTTGAGCAGGGAGACGAGCTCTCTCTGCACGGAGCCGGTGAGGACCATGCGGACCACGTCCATGACCTCGGGGGTGGTGACGCGCAGGCCTCCGCGGAACTCCGAGGCGATGCCCAGCCGCTTGAGCATCGCGTTGATCTGGGGCCCGCCGCCGTGGACGACGACGGGGCGCACCCCGACCTGGTGGAGGAAGAGAATGTCCTGGGCGAAGGCGCGCTTGAGCTCATCGTTGACCATGGCGTTGCCGCCGTACTTGATGACCATGGTGGCGCCCTTGTAGGTGCGCAGCCACGGCACGGCCTCCAGCAGGACGGATGCCTTGGTCTGTGGGTCGAGAGGGGTCCGTTTCATGTCGTGTAGTCCGCGTTGATGGTGACGTATCCGTGAGTGAGGTCGTTGGTCCACACGGTGGCCTCGGCCGGGCCCGCCGACAGGTCGATGTCGATGCGGGTCTCGCGTGGGCTCATGTCCACCGCGTCCCGGTTGGGCTGGGGGGCGCCGTGGCTGAAGATCGTGATGCCGTTGATGGCGACGTCGACCTCATCGGGGTTGAAGGGGCAGACGTCCTCGGGCACGGTCCCCAGCTGGGAGAGGATGCGCCCCCAGTTGGGATCGGCCCCGGCGACGGCGCACTTGAGGAGGTTGGAGGAGCTGACGGTGCGGGCCGCGGCCTCGGCGGCCTCCTCGCTGACGGCTCCGGAGACGGTGATGGCGATGTCGTGGGTGGCGCCCTCGGCGTCGGCCACGAGGCGCCGGCCGAGCCGGCTCATCACCTCGGTGAGCGCCTCGTCGAGCTCGGCCCGGGAGGGGGTGGTGCCGGAGGCTCCGGAGGCCAGCAGGAGGACCGTGTCATTGGTGGACATGCAGCCGTCGGAGTTGATCCGGTTGACGGTTCGCGTTGTGGCGAACGCCAGGGCATCCTGCGCCTGCTGAGGGGTGAGAACGGCGTCAGTGGTGATGACGGCGAGCATGGTGGCCATCCCGGGGGCCAGCATCCCTACTCCCTTGATCATGCCGCCGATGGTCCAGCTCTGTGCCCCGGTACCGACCGTGAGGGTGTCCTCCTTGGAGACGGTGTCGGTGGTCATGATGGCGGTGGCGGCGTCGGTCCCGGCCTGGGGCGTGTCGGCCAGGGCGAGGGCGGCGACGTCGATGCCCTCCAGGAGGACGGGCATGTCGATGCGCTCCCCGATGACGCCGGTGGAGCAGACCAGGATCTGGCCCGGTTCGGCGCCCAGCAGACCCGCGGTGCGGGTGGCGGTGGCTTCGGTGTCGTGCATGCCCTGCGCTCCGGTGCAGGCGTTGGCGCTGCCGGAGTTGAGGACGACGGCGCGGGCGTGGCCCCGCTGCCCGCCTTCCTGACCGGCCAGGAGCCGGCGTGACCAGACCACGGGGGCGGCGACGACCCGGTTGGTGGTGAACACCCCGGCCGCGGTGTCCAGCGGCCCGTCATTGACGACGAGGGCGAGGTCAGGCTTGCCGGAGGCCTTGAGGCCGGCGCGCACGCCGGCGGCACGGAATCCCTGGGCTGCGGTTACGCTCACGGTGCGACTCCTTGGGCGGTGATGGCGGTGGTCTCCTTCAGCCCGAGAGCAAGGTTGAGGGACTGAAGGGCGGCACTGGCGGTGCCCTTACCGAGGTTGTCGATGGCGCACATGGCCACGACGGCGTCCGCGCCACGGTCGATAGCGACCTGAACGGTGGCGGTTCCGCTTCCCAGGACGGTGCCGGTGGTGGGCCAGGTCCCCTCGGGCAGCAGCTGGATGAGGCTCTCACCGGTGCCGGTGGCCCCGTAGGCGTCGTTCCAAGCCGCCCGCAGGACGGCTTCGGGTTCGGGGGCCTCGCGCAGGGCCGTAGTCATGGGTGCGGTGACGGTGGCGAGGATGCCGCGGCTCATGGGGACCAGGACCGGGGTGAAGGACAGGTGCACGCAGCCCGCGGCGGCGCCGGCCACCTCCAGGTTCTGGAGGATCTCGGGAATGTGCCGATGGGTGCCTCCGACGGCGTAGGGCTGAGCCGACCCCAGCGCCTCGGCTGCGGTGAGGTGAGGCTTGAGGGTCTTGCCTGCGCCGGAGTAGCCGACGGCCAGCACCGCGGTGAGCCGGGAGGGATCGAGGAGTCCGGCGGCGATGCCGGGCTGGACCGCCAGGGTGACAGCGGTGACGTTGCAGCCGGGGACAGCGATGCGCCTGGTGGCTGCCAGCTCTTCACGCTGAGCGCGGGCGCGCGTCTCGCCGTGGTGCAGGAGCTCGGGCATGCCGTAGGTCCAGGCACCGGCGTAGTCCGATCCGTAGAAGGTCTCCCACGCCTGCTGGCTGGTCAGTCGGTGGTCCGCCCCGCAGTCGATGAGAAGCGGCGCGCCGCCGCTCGAGGTGAGCTCCTCCAGCGCCGCCGTGACGGCTCCTGAGGCTCCGTGCGGCAGGGCCAGGACGACGACGTCGTGCTCGGCGAGGATCTCCGCCTCAGTGGGTTGGACGATGCGATCCGCCAGGGACAGCAGGTGCGGATGGTGGTCTCCGATCCGACTGCCCGCGGACGAGGCCGCGGTGAGTGCGCCGACCTCCACCTCCGGGTGGGCTGTGAGCAGGCGCAGAACCTCGCCGCCGGCATATCCGGTGGCTCCAGCAACAGCAACTGACCAAGTCATGCAGCAACCATACATCCGCATGCATAGAAATGCATTCATCGCCCGCTGCTGTGATTCATCTCCTCCCTCCGCCCTCAGGGTCGAAGACTCAGGGTCGAGGACTAGGAGCGATCACGGCGGCCGGTGAGCGCGTCGTCATGGAGGGAGGTGGCGATGGCGTCGGCCCACTGGCGCACCTCGTCCCAGTCGCGGTAGTCGCCCTCACTCGCTCCCCCGAGCTTGGCGATGGAGCGCTCCCGCAGGCTGAGCCTGGAGGGGTCGAAGCGGCCCGCGAAGGTCATGTGATCCTTCGGGTCGATGGCCAGGAGCACCGGGCCGATGCGCATGGGGTCGGAGACCTTGCCCTTGGGCAGGCCGGAGAGCCCCACGGAGAAGGCCCACACGGGCTTGGCCCTGAGGACGTCATGGAAACGCTTGGTGAAGTCGACGGCCTCCGGCGTCCACTTGGTCATGTAGACCGCACTGCCCAGGATGAAGGCGTCATACTCCTCGACGCTGTCGACATCCTCGGGGCGCTTGGTCTCCACATCGATCTGGGCGGCCTGGAGCCGCTCGGCAATCACCGCGGCCACCTCATCGGTGGACCCGTGCTTGGAGGAAGAGGTCAGCAGGATCTTCATGCCGCCTAGTATTACTGAGACCACACCCGCTGTCTGGGATCCCCTACTCGACGAAAGCACTGAAAAAGCGCTGACGGCCATGATGTGCATCACATATGGCCGTCAGTGCTGGTAGATCTGCGTGGTTCAGCTGCGCAGCTCGGCCCCCAGAAGCTTGGCTGCCCGCTTGACCACGCGCTTGCGCACAGCGGCGGTCTCCTCGGCTGTCAGCGTGCGGTCGGGGGCCCGCAGCACCAGGGAGAAAGCCAACGACTTCTTGCCCTCGCCGAGCTGGGGGCCGCGGAAGACGTCGAAGAGGCGAACCTCCTCAGCCAGATCCCCTGCGGCCTGTCTGACCAGGGCCTCGACCTCGGCGGCGGTAGTGGTCTCGTCGACGACGAGGGCGATGTCCTCCTTGGCGGCCGGGAAGGTGGAGACGGCCTTGACCTGGAGCGCCCCGGCGCTGCGGGCGGCCTCCAGCAGCGGGTCGAGGTCGATCTCGACGGCGCAGGCACGCTCGGGAAGTCCGAGCGCGCGCACCACCCGCGGGTGGAGCTCTCCGGCATGGGCGACGAGCCTGCCGGGCTCGATCTCCTTGCCCCGACGTCGGCCGGGCAGGCGGATCTCCGCGGTGCGGCCGGGGTGCCAGGGAGCGTAGGGGTGCTCAGGGGCGCAGACCTCGACCTGCACCCCGAGCGCCGCGGCCACGGTGCGAACCACCTCGACGGCGTCGGCCCAGTCCCAGGGGCGGCCCGCCCCGAGAACCCCGGAGCGCTCGCGCTCACCGGTCATGACGGCACCGACGTGGGTGGGCTGAGCGGGGATGCCCGCCTCGAGGGCGGCCTCCTCGGACTGGCTGGGGCGCTCGGAGGTTCCGGGGATCGGGGCGGGAACGGTTCCGGCCGGGTGGGTGACGGAGCCGACCTCGAAGACGGCGACGTCAGTCAGGCCACGGGAGACGTTGCGCCGGGCGACGTCGACCAGGGAGTCGAGCACGCTGGTGCGCAGGTAGGGGGCGTCCTCAGCCAGGGGGTTGGCCAGGCGGACCCTCTGGCGGCGAGCGTCGTCGGCAGGGATCTCGAGCAGGTCGTGGACGTCCCCGATGAAGGGGTAGGACAGGACCTGGGTGAGTCCAGCGTCGGCCAGGGCGCGCACGATGTCACGGCGGGCCCTCTGGTCGGCGCTCAGTCCCGTGCCGGCGGGGGCCGTGGGCACGATGACCGGGATGGCGTCGTATCCGTCGAGGCGGGCGATCTCCTCGGCCAGGTGGGCGGGGCCCACCAGGTCCGGGCGCCAAGTCGGCGGGGTGACGGTCAGCAGGATGGTGCCGTCGTCGGCGGAACCGCTGTGCTCCACGGTGCATCCGATGGTGGTGAGCAGCTCGGTGACGCGCTCGGTTCCGTAGGCGACGCCGGTGAGGCGCTCGGCGGCGTCGGCGCGCATGGTGATGGGCTCGGGGGCCCGGGTGCGGTTGATGTCGGTGGCCACAGGCTCGGCGGTGCCGCCGCCGTACTCCACGAGCAGGTCAACGGCCCGCTGGGCGGCGATGGGCGCCAGCTCGGTGTCCACGCCGCGCTCGTTGCGTTTGGAGGACTCGGTGGGCAACTTGTGGCGTCGCGAGGAGCGGGCCACACTGACCGGGTCGAAGTGGGCGGCCTCGATGAGGACGTCGCGGGTATCGGCATCGACTTCGCTCAGGGCCCCGCCGAAGACGCCGGCCAGAACCAGTGCCCGGGAGCCCTCGCCCTCCGGGGAGTCGGCGATGACCAGGTCCTCGGGGTCGAGGGTGCGGGTGACCTCGTCGAGGAAGGTGAGGCGCTCACTCTCTTGAGCACGGCGCACGACGATGGGGGCGGTGAGCTTTCCGGCGTCGAAGGCGTGCAGCGGCTGGCCCAGGTCGAGCATGACGTAGTTGGTGACGTCAACGGCCAGGGAGATGGGCCGCATGCCTGCGGCGGCCAGGCGGTCCTGCATCCAGGTGGGCGACGGGACACTCGGGTCGATGCCGCGCACGAGGCGGGCGACGTAGCGATCGCATCCGGGGCGCCCGTGGATGGGGCGGGGGTCCTCGGGGACGACGACGTCGAAGCCGCCCTCCCCGACGGGGGCCACGCCGTTGGGGTACAGCCCCGTGTTGGTGGCGTCGGCGGGGTCGGTGAAGCGGGCACCGGTGGAGTGGGAGTACTCGCGGGCCACGCCGCGCATGGAGAAGCAGTAGCCGCGGTCCGGGGTCACGTTGATCTCCAGGACCTCCTCCCCCAGGCCGAGGATGCCGATGGCGTCGGTCCCGGGTGCGGGCGGCTCCTCGCCCTCGTGGCCGTGCTCAGCCAGCCACTGCTGGAGCACGATGATGCCGGAGTGGTCCTCCCCGATACCCAGCTCGCGGGCCGAGCAGATCATGCCGTCGGAGACGTGCCCGTAGGTCTTACGCGCGGCGATGCGGAAGTCGCCGGGCAGGACGGCGCCGGGCAGGCAGACGACGACGTAGTCGCCGACGTCGAAGTTGTGGGCGCCGCAGACGATGCCGCGGCTGGGCAGGTCGGAGGGCTCCTTGCCGGTGCCGGGGGCGTCGTTGTGCTCGGGGCCGACGTCGACGCGGCAGTAGTTGATGACCTTGCCGTTGGACTGCTCCTTGGCCTCGCGGGTGAGGACCTTACCGACGACGAGGGGGCCGGTGACGGCCGGGGGGACGATGCGCTCCTCCTCCAGGCCCACGCGCACGAGGTCGGCGGCGAGCTGCTCGGCGCTCAGGCCGGTGGGGACGTCGACGTGCTCGCGCAGCCATTCGATGGGGACGTAGGGCATGTCAGTTTCCCTTTCCGGTGGTGCCGAACTGCTGGGAGAAGCGGATGTCGCCCTCGACGATGTCATGCATGTCGGCGATTCCGTGGCGCAGCATGAGGGTGCGCTCCAGGCCCATGCCGAAGGCGAAGCCCGTGTAGACCTCGGGGTCGATGCCGCAGGCGGTGAGCACGTTGGGGTTGACCATGCCGCAGCCTCCCCATTCGATCCAGCCGGCGCCGCCCTTCTTCTGGGGGAACCACAAGTCCATCTCGGCGCTGGGCTCGGTGAAGGGGAAGAAGGAGGGGCGCAGGCGGGTGCGCGCCTCGGGGCCGAACATGGCCTTGGCGAAGTGGTCCAGGACGCCCTTGAGGTGCGCCATCGTCAGGCCCTTGTCCACGGCCAGGCCCTCGACCTGGTGGAAGACGGGGGTGTGGGTGGCGTCGAGCTCGTCGGAGCGGAAGACCTTGCCGGGGCAGGCCACGTAGAGCGGGGGCTGCTGCTCGAGCATGACGCGGGCCTGGACCGGGGAGGTGTGGGTGCGCAGCACGAGGTTGGCGGCCTGCCCCTCGGCGGCCCCGACGCTGGCGCCGTCGATGTAGAAGGTGTCCTGCATCTGGCGGGCGGGGTGGTCGGCGTCGAAGTTGAGGGCGTCGAAGTCGAACCACTCGTGCTCGACCTCCGGCCCCTCGGCGATGGACCAGCCCATGGAGGTGAAGAAGTCGCAGACCTCGTCAATGAGGATGTCGAGGGGGTGACGGGCACCGGCCTGCGTGCGCGAGGTGGGGATGGTGACGTCGACCGCCTCGGTGCGCAGCATCTCTTCCTCGGCGGCGGCCTCGAGGGTCTCCTGCCTGGCGGTCAGAGCCTTGGCGATGTGCCCGCGAGCGCCGCCCAGGAGCTTGCCGGCGGTGGGCTTGTCCGCCTTGTCCAGGGTGCCGATGAGCCGGTTGGCCAGGGTCAGTGGTGAGGCGTCGCCGGTGTGGGCCAGGCGGGCCTCCTTGAGCTCGGCGAGGGTGCCGGCTGCGGCGAAGGCGGCCAGGGCCTCCTCGACGGCGGCGTTGATGCCGGCCTCGTCCAGGGGCGAGAGCGCGCCGGGAGCGTCAGTCATATGCGGTGCCTTCCACCAGGTGTCTCCGGGGTTGTCCGCCCTTAAGGGTAGTCCGCGCCGTCGCGTGGGTGTGAATCGTCCCGTCACCGGGGTGGCGCGGGGGTCACCCCCCGCTTGGTCATGCGCTGTCATGCGCTCCGGTCGGGTTGCTGCCACCTGGGACTTGACGGTGACGTTACGTCACCTGCTGAGATGGATTCATGCACGTCAAGGAGCTCGCCCGGATCGCCGGTACCACGCCGAGGGCGGTGCGCTACTACCACCACCTGGGTCTGCTGGAGATTCCGCCCACGGTGCGGGGGCGGCGCGAGTACGGCGTCGAGCACGTGGCCCGTCTGCTGCGTATCCGGTGGCTGGCCGACGGAGGACTGTCGCTGACCCAGGTGGCGGAGATGCTCGCCTCGGACACGATCGGCACCGATCAGGACTCTCGTCGCGAGGCGGTGCTGCGCGATCTGCGGGCCACACGGGGCACGATCGAGGCTCAGCAGCGCAGCCTGGCCGAGCAGGCCTCCCGGGTCGATGAGCTCATTGCCCGGGTGGAGCGCGGTGAGGGCCTGTCCCCCGCTCCCAGCGCTCTGACTCGTTTCTACGACGACATCGAGGCCCGGATCGCTCGCCTGGGCGGCAGTGTGCAAGTGCTGGGGGCCGAGCGCCAGAAGATGGTGGTGCTCGCCTCGCTGGGCATGGTGCCCGACAGCGTGGTCCCCTTCATCGAGGCGCTGGATGACGATGATCGAGAGCTGTCCGCTCAGCAGATCATGGACTTCACCCGCCTGGCCACGCTGAGCGAGGTCGAGGGGCGCGTTGAGGCGCACCGGCTCGCGCACAACGGCTGGAGGCTGGCGTGCCGCCACAAGGAGCATGCCCTGGCCGTCCTGGCGGACCTTCCCTCGGGCGCTCTGGGGCGCGCCATGTGGCGACTGACCCATGTCCTGACCACGTCCAGCTATCCGTATCCGGCTCAGCAGGCCTTCGTGGCTGAGCTCATGGAGCTCATGCTCGCCGATCCGGACTTCGCCGCAACGATCCGCCGCTCGGCGGGAGAGGAGCCAGTGCTGTGAATGCCAAGAGAACCAAGGCGAAGAAGGCAGCACGTACGTCAGCAGTAACGTCGCATGCGGAGGTGGCCCAGCCCGCCACCGCCTCTCCTCCCACCGCGGTCCGTGATCTGGGAGCCGGCTGCGAGCCGCCGGTGCGCGTGCACGGTCTGGTCAAGCGCTTCGGGCGCTTCAGGGCGCTTGACGGCCTGGATCTGACGGTGGAGGCGGGCAGCGTCCACGGTTTCCTCGGCCCCAATGGGGCGGGGAAATCCACCACGATCCGTGTCCTGCTGGGGCTCTACCGGCCCGACGGCGGCAGCGTGAGCGTGCTGGGCCGCGAGCCGTGGAAGCAGGCCGCGCTCATCAACCGGCAGGTCTCCTATGTTCCCGGTGACGTGGCGCTGTGGCCGGCCCTGACCGGCGGGCAGGTGCTCGACGCCCTGGCCGGGCTGCGCGGCTCGCGCGATGCCAAGCGGGAGGCCGAGCTCATGGAGCGCTTCGACCTGGATCCCAGCAAACGGGTGAGAACCTACTCCAAGGGGAATCGGCAGAAGGTGGCACTCGTGGCGGCCCTGGCCGCACCGACGAGCCTACTGGTGCTCGATGAGCCCACCAGTGGCCTGGATCCGCTCATGGAGCGGGTCTTCACCGAGGAGGTCGCCAGAGCCTGCGGCGAGGGCCGTACGGTTCTGCTCTCCAGCCACATCCTGGCCGAGGTCCAGCGCCTGTGCAGTGCGGTGACGATCATCAAGAACGGCCGGGTCGTCGAGCACGGTGACCTGGGGACCCTGCGGCGGTTGTCGCGCACCCGCATCGAGCTGGGTGCTGCGGCCGACGAGCTCGGGACCGTCTCGCAGGCGTTGGAAGCCCTGGGGCTCGACGTCGTCGAGGACGATGGCCGCCTGACCCTTGAGGTGCCGGCGGAGCAGGTGCCGACGGTGCTGAGCCTCGCGGGCGAGCACCGGATCCAGGACGTCACCTGCGAGCCGACCAGTCTGGAGGATCTCTTCCTGCGTCACTACGAGGAGGCCTGATGAACGCCGCATCGAGCACAGCAGCAGGCAAGACAGCACCGGCCAGCGGCTCCGGCGCAACCGGCGCCCTGGCCGGCTGGGACACCTACCTGAGGGTTCTGCTTCGACGATTCCGGTTTCAGATCTCGGCCTGGCTGGTGCCTCTGTGGCTGTTAGCCGGTGTCACCGCACCCAGCTACGGGCGCTTCTACCCCTCCTTGGAGACCCGGACGGTGCTCATCGAGCAGATGCGCAAGTCTCCGGGAACGCGTCTTCTTTACGGCTACGTCCCCTGGCCCGGCCGGCTCGGTCAGCTCCTGCAGTGGCAGACAGGAACCTTCCTGCTCGTGTGCACCGCGCTCATGGCGATTATGCTGACGTGTCGGGTCCTGCGGGCTGATGAGGACGAGGGTCTCGTCGAGGTTCTGCGTGCGACGGGCGCGGGCAGGTCGGTTCCTTTTCTCGTGCCGGTGGCCCTGGTGTGGGTGGTGGTCGGCACCCTGTCTGCGGGGGTCGGAAGCATTCTGACCTGGCAGACCAGGAGCATCGAGGAGCTGACGGTCTTAGGGGCCTGGACACTGGCCGGGACGGTCTGCGTGACCGGCTGGACGTTCTCAGCTATCGCGGCGGTGGCCTGCCAGCTGGGTCATCAGGCGGGCCAGGCCAGGGGCCTGTCCATGGTGATGCTCGCACTCGCCTTCGTGCTGCGGGTGAGCGCCGACCAGATCTCGGACGGCACCGGCTCGGACTGGCTCAGGTGGCTGACTCCCCTGGGCTGGCGCGACCTCGTGCGCCCGTACACCGATGACCGGTTCACGGTGCTCGCAGCGTGCAGTGCCGTGGCCATCGCTGTGGCGCTCGGCGCCGTGGTACTCGCCGCGCGCCGTGAGTACCTGGGCGGCTACCTGCCCGACCGCAGCTCGTCTCGGCGCCGGTGGCGGGTGCGGGGTCATGTGGATCTGCTCGGGCGCCTGTCGTGGCACGATCTCGTCGGTTGGGCCCTGGCCTCGACAGGTCTGGCGCTCCTGTATGGATCCGTCTCTGGCAGCATCAAGGATCTGCTGGCGCCCGGTTCTCCGACGGCGTCCTATGTCGGCAAGATGGCCGTGGGGTCCCCGGTGGAGCAGTTCGTGTCCCTCATGACGGTGGTGACAGTGCTGCTCGTGGCTGTTGCGGCGGTGCGACGGATGAACTGGCTGGCGGGCCTGGAGCGCGCGGGACTGGTGGAGGTCGAGCTCGCCGCCGGGGTCAGTCGTGGCCGTGTACTCCTCTGCCAGGTTCTGTGCGCGCTCATCGAGGCGGTCGTCCTGCTGCTGGTCTCGGCGACGGTCCTTGCGGCCACGACGGCGACTCAGCTCACCGATGACCACGCCGTGGCGCGTTCCTTCGTGTTCACGGTGAGCCAGCTGCCCGGCATGGTGGCGGCCATCGGGATCGCAGCGGCCCTGGTGGGCCTGGCGCCGAGACTGACCGGACTGTCCTGGGTGGTCGTCACCTGGAGCGCTTTCGCCCAGTTCTTCGGTGGACTCGTCGAGCTCAAGGACTGGGCCAAGGACCTCAGCGTGCTCGGGCATCATCTCGACGTCGTCGGAACCCCCGACTGGGAGCCTCTGGCCGTCCAAGCCGTGGTTGGTCTCATCGGCATCATGATCGGCCTGGTCGCCTACACCCGCCGCGACCTGCCTGCCTGACGACGAGACCGCCCTCTCTCACCTCGTCGTCTCGCTTTGCTCTCAGAGCAGACATACCGCGCTGACCAGGTGGACGAGGGCAACGGCAAGAGGGAACACACCATCCCCGGAACACGGTGCACGACACCGATCAGCGCGTCTCCAAGCTGGGCGGCCGCCGCTGCGACCAGGACGAGCAAGGTCAGCGGCCGAGCAGGAGCCAACCAGACGACGGCAGCGACTAGCACTCCGAGCGGGACGCTCCGGGCCGCGTACATAGCCGGATAGAAACGCTCCCCGGACTCGCCGTCCCAGGAAGGGTCGAGCGTCTGCGGGCGGATCACCGCAACGACACCGAAGCCTGCTGACATGATTCCCAGCGCCGAGTTCAGCAGCGCGAGCCACCACGGCATGAGGACCACCCCCTATCGTTCACATCTGAATCATTCCGTACTGTACCGTGTCTCTCATGACCGGAGAAGATGGCCACGCAATCCTGTCCTCAACATGCTTCCAGCTCGGCGTCGCAGGCAGCCAGATCACCCAGTCCTTCTCGAGACGCATCGAGCACGTCGGCCTGTCCCACAAACAAGTGGGACTGCTCGCCGTTGTCGACGCCGGAGTGGCGACCTCCCAACGGGAGATCGCCACACGACTTCATGTCGCCCCAAGCCTGGTGGTCACACTGGTCGACCAACTCGCCAGTACCGGCGCCGTGCGCAGGACGCGTAGTCGGAGCGACCGTCGAGTGCAGACCATCGAGATCACCGACGAAGGGCGCAGGCTACTGAAGGCTGCCATCGACGTCGCCAGCAGACTCGACGCCGACCTGCGCACGGCCCTCTCCCCTGACGATCAACAGGCCTTGGACAGGCTCCTGCCTTTACTCCTTCGCACCGCTGTGACAACAAGTACGGAGTGCGTCGCTACAGTTGCTACGGGATGATGTATATGCATACGATCACACACCGGGAACTGCGCAACAACAGCGCCGCGATCCTCCACCAAGTTCAGGCCGGTCAAACGTTTGAGATCACCAACAATGGTGAACCCGTTGCGATACTCTCACCTATTTCCCGGGACCGGCTCCCCATCCTCAGGCAGCAAGGAGCGGTCCGTCAAGCGACGCATGTCGACTTCAGGGCACTGAAACGCACCGCAGACATGAGTTCCCAAGCCGTATTGGACGATCTTCATGGGGAATGATGAGCGGTCTACTACCTCGATACCTCCGCGGCCTTGAAGCTCCTCATTGAGGAGAAGGAGGCTTATTCACAGCATCCGTCAAAGGCGCTGTGAATAAGCCTCAATAGGTCGCCCTCCCTCAGCGAGTACGCGCCTCGATGTACCGGGCCAGTGCCCCCAGGGACCAGTTCACAATGATGTAGAGCGCGGCAATGATGACGTAGGTTTGGAAGAAGACAGACAGATGGGCGTCGATCTTCGCCTGGCCGATCATGGTGGAACCGCGATACATGAGCTCGGGGTAGGCGAGCACGTACGCCAGCGTCGTCCCCTTGATGATGGTCACCATCTGCGTGATGAGGGTTGGGAGCATGAGGCGCAGGGCCTGTGGCGCCAGGATGAGGCGCATGGTGAGCGATGGACTCATCCCCAGTGCCCAAGCGGCCTCCGTCTGGCCACGGTCCAGCGCCCGGACACCGGAGCGGAAGACCTCTGCCGTCGTCGCCGAGGTGCACATGACGATGGGCAGTGCCAGCTTCCAGAAGTCTGAGATCGTGGCGAAGCGGGGAACCACCAGGAGGAAGAAGTAGACGAGCAGCAGCATCGGCACCGCCCGCATGGCATCGATCCACAGGCCGACCAGCCACCTGATGGGGCGGTTGTCCAGCAGGCGGAGCCAGCCCAAGGCGATTCCCAGGGGGAAGGTGAGCACCGCGGCAACACCCCCCAGGGTCAACGTGGTGCCGGCCGCCTCCAGGAGCTGGCTGACCACCGACTGCCCCAGGAAGTAGCGCCACTTGGGATAGTCGAGCTGTCCCGCGAGGTCCAGCCGGTAGAGGACCGCGGCCGCCAGCGCCGCGATTCCAATGACGGCGACGACTGATCCGATGGCGATCAGGATGCGCCCCCGCGGCCCGGGCTCATCGAAGAGCAGTGCCGCATCCGCCGCCCCGGAGCCCTGGCCCCGCTGACGGCGTGGACGGGGCTCGGTCATCGGCATGATGTCTGAGCTCATGCTCGTCCCCTCCCCATGAACTCGAGGCGCCTTTCAAGGAGCCCGCCGAATCTCGTGGCGGCAAAGGCGATGGCCAGGTAGGTAAGACCGGAGGTGAGGAAGGTGATGACTCCCGCGGCTCGTTCCTGGTTGATTCTCTGCGTCACGGCCGTCAGCTCGACGACGCCGATAGCCGCGGCAAGCGAGGAGCCGATGAGGCAGGCGATGAAGATGTTGACCAGTGGCTGGATCGTGCGGGCCAGCGCCTGGGGCAGGACGATGCCGCGAATGATGAGCCCGAAGGGCATGCCCAGTGCACGGGCGGCTTCGATCTGTCCCTTGGGCACCGAGTTGATCCCGCTGCGGACCGTCTCACACACGAATCCCGATGAGGAGAAGACCAGCGCCACGATCACCGACCAAAACAGTGGGATGGTGATACCGACATGAGGCAGCGCCAGCCCAACAAGCACCATGAGGCACAGATTGGGGATATTGCAGGCCACTGTCACCCACGCCGCACCCAGCGCACGCAGCGGGGGGATGGGACCGACCCGAAAGATGGCCATGAGCGACCCCAGGAGCAGCCCACCCAGGTAGGACAGGACGGAGATCACCAGCGTGACCAGCAGCCCCCAACCGATAGCAGGGAGATTGTCGGTAATGGCACTCACAGTCGCCTCCTTGAACGATGCGGGTCGTCACCATGACGGGAATGCTGTCGGCTGCCGCGCCGTCGGCCCTGCGGCGGGTCCGCTCGGTCGGGCCGAGGACGCAGCGAGCCTGACAGGCAGTGAGGTCGTTCAGGAGCTCTGCGCGGTCGCGTCGCCGCCGGCCGAGGACCCGGGTACCGAGCCGAGGGCCGGGGGCTGAGGGGCGGTGCCACCGAGGGACTTGCCGATCGTCGCCTCCCAGATCCTCTTCCAGGTGCCGTCATTCTCGATCGTCTTGAGGAAGGTGTTGACGAAGGCCTGTGCCCCGAAGTCCTTGGGAAGTCCGATGCCGTAGGGGTCTTCGGCGAAGGTATCACCGACGATCTTGACCTTGTCATTGGACAGGACCTCGCTCTTGAGCAGGGACTGGTCCACGACATAGGCCTTGACCTGTCCGCTCTCGACGGCGGCAACGCACTTGGCCTGGGTGTCGAAGGGCTTGGCGGTGGCCTTGGGGGCGTACTTCTTCAGGGCGGCGGCCGACGAGGAGTTGGACTGGACCGCGACGTCCCCGGTGAGGGTGTCGACACCGGTGATGTCCTTGTTATCGGCCTTGACCAGGATGGCCTGGCTGGAAGCGTAGTAGGGGCCTGCGAAGTCGATCTTCTTGGCCCGCTCGGGGGTGATCGTGTAGGTGGCGATGACGGCCTTGACCGTGCCGTTGGTCAGGACGGTCTCGCGCGTCTCGGACGTGACCTGCTGGACCTCGAGGAGGGAGCGAGCATCATCACCGCCGATGATGTAGCGGGCCAGCGCCTGGGCGATGGCCGCGTCGAAGCCGGAGATCTTCTTCGTCTTGGTGTCCTCCCAGGAGAAGACCTCCGAGGTCTTGGTCCCACCGGTGACGAGCTTGCTCGCCTGCTTCACGGAGGCGGCCCAGGGGGAGGCGGCCACGACGTCGGCGGCGGCCACCGGACCGGAGTTGATGGCCTTGTCGTAGTCGGCATCGGAGGCCGTCGACGAGGCGATGGCCTTACCGTCGGCGCCCGTGTCAGCGCAGGCGGCCAGGACGCCTACCAAGGAGAGAGCGCCGGTCGTGGCCAGCAGTCCGCGGCGGGAGAGGGTGGTCATGGTGTTCCTTTCGTTCGGACGGGGAGGGGCCGTCCCAGGCGCTGGGCCTGCGGTGGTCGCCGCACTCGGGAGAGGATGCGGTTCAGGGCTCAGTGGCTGAGCACCTTAGAGAGGAAGTCGCGGGCACGCTCGGTGCGCGGGGAGGAGAAGAACTCGGCAGGCCGGCCGGACTCAACGATCTGGCCGCCGTCCATGAAGACGACCCGGTCGGCGACCGAGCGGGCGAAGCCCATCTCGTGGGTGACGACGAGCATGGTCATGCCCGAGGCCGCCAGGTCCTTGATGACGTCGAGGACCTCGTTGATCATCTCCGGGTCCAAGGCGCTGGTGGGCTCATCGAAGAGCATGAGCTTGGGGTCCATGGCCAGCGCGCGGGCGATGGCGACGCGCTGCTGCTGGCCTCCGGAGAGCTGGGAGGGACGCTTGTCGGCCTGGTCCTCCAGACCGACTCGGGCCAGCAGCTCACGGGCCCGTTCCTCGGCGCGGTCTCGGGGGATGCCGCGCACCTTGATAGGCGCCAGGGTGATGTTGTCCAGCACCGTGCGGTGCGGGAAGAGGTTGAAGGACTGGAAGACCATCCCCACCTCGGCGCGCAGCTGGGCCAGGGCCCGGCCCTCCTGGGGCAGCGGGATTCCGTCGATCTCGATCCGCCCTTCCTGGATCGGCTCGAGGCGGTTGACGGTGCGGCACAGGGTCGACTTGCCCGATCCGGAGGCGCCGATGACCGCTACGACCTCGCCACGGTGGATGTCGAGGGAGACGTCGTCGAGAGCCTTGAAACGGCCGTAATACTTGGTGACGTGGCTGATCCGCACCAGGACGTCATCGTTCTGGTCTGCGGCGGTCTGGTCAGGAGAGGGTGCGGATGCGGTCACGAGTACCTCGTCTCAACATGGGTGTGGGAGCGTCATCTGTCTCATCGACAGCAACAGCAACACATCCGCATGCGCACTGCATTCCTCCTTGGCTCGTGTCAGCCTACACATTTAAGAGAGTTCCAACCTCTCGCCAGGAAGGGTAGCACCGTCTCCAACCGGAGCGTCAACCGTCTCAGAGCGTCTCGGATCCTGGGACGATGCTCACACGCCATGCAGAGCACCTAACCGTGTATGCCGACCATGCGGTCGTAGTCTCATCTGCATGAGTCCAGCGAATACCACCGATCCGCGCCGCCGCCTCCAGCCCGAGCAGCGTCGGGAGGAGCTGGTGAGAGTCGGCGTCGAGCTGTTCGCGGAAGGAACACTGGACCGCACTCACGTCAACGAGATCATCAAGCGGGCCGGCGTCTCACGCACGCTCTTCTACCACTACTTCCCCTCCAAGATCGCCTTCGCCCGAGCCATCGTGGAGTACGAGATCCTTCACCTTCACGGCCTGGTCGAGCAGCAGACGGCACTGACCCTGGAAGGGGCGATCTCCACCTTCGCGGGCTACGTGAGGTCCAGGCCAGACAGCCTTCGAGCGCTTCACACCGGAGGCCTTGACCAGGACCCTGAGATCGCGGCCGCGCTGGCCACCAGCTTCGAGCGTTACGAACGCCTCGTCCTCATGCTCATGGGCATCGCCGAGCCCGACGAGCGCGCCATGTTCGCCGCCGAGGTGTGGATCAGCACGATGATCACCCTGTGCCTGGCCTGGCTTGATCACCCCGAGATCAGTCAGGAGACCATCACGAACATGTCCGCCCAGACGCTGCGAAGCCTGGTGTCTCAGACTCGGCAGGGCGCCGAGCACACCTCCAAGCCGGCCGCGACACCGGCCACCGCCCAAGAACCAGTGAGCGACCGCTGAGGGGGTGGGCGTCGAGCCGCACTGAGACTCAGCGCTCCCCTGGGGCCGCTCACACCCTTTTTTCCAGCATTTTGAACCTGTCGTAAAAAAGGCGTTCGCATAGGCGCGAACGTGCTAACCTCTCCCCCGGTTGTACAAGACGTACAATAGAACGACGATGAGGGCTCCCCGCACTGTGGCACCCCTCGCTCTCAGAAGGAGAGCCGATCATGCCTCAAGGCACCACTGGAGATGTGGTGGCTGTACGCCGCAGGACGTCGCGTGTCCTCTTCGCTCCGGAGACATTCAACTTCGCCGAGGTGACCCGGGCGATCGAGGTGGCCCGCCGGATGCCTTCGCACGTTGAGTGCGTCTTTGCCTGCTTCTCGCGACGCAACACCGAGTACATCAGGGCCGCGGGCTTCAAGTTCCGTCTGCTGACCCCCCACCTCAGTGAGGAGGAGGGACGGCTGGCTCTGAACTTCGACCAGGGCCGCAGCCTGCATCACCCGTTCACGGCGAAGATGCTGGCCCAGCGGGTGACAAGTGAGCGCGTGCTGCTGCGCTCCCTACGTCCGGACGCCGTTGTCATCGGAGTAACTCCCAGCCAGTTTATTTCTGCACGGGCGGAGTGCGTGCCGCTGGTTTTCGTACGGCCCTTCGCCTACTCCCTGGCGCACCTGGAGGCGGCGCGCACCACCGGGGCTACCGGCTTCCTGCCCCGCACCTGCCTGGAGGAGTGCCTGGCCGACAACATGGCCGCCCATGCGCTCCATGCGCTCGGGACTCGGGTCCCCTTGCCTCGTTCCTTCCATTCTGTGGCCAGGGCCAACGGTGTCTCACTGCCCCAGGGGATGCTCGCCGGGCTCACTGCCGATCTCAATCTCATCACCACTGCCCCGCATCTGCTGCCTGGGTGGCTGAGGATGCCGCAGGGGCACCGGGTGGTGGGGCCGGTCTACGCCCGCCTGCCCGGGGAGCTCCCCGAGTTCCTGACCGACCTGGCCGCCGGGCCCCAGCCCCTGGTGTACTTCACCATGGGCTCATCGGGGAACCGTGACCTCGTCCTTGCCGTGCTGGCAGGCCTGGGCCGGGCGGACTGCCAGGTGCTGGCTCCGGTGCGCACCCACCTTCACGAGGAGGACCTGGAGACTCTTCCGCGCAATGTTCACGTCACTGACTGGCTCCCGGCCCACGAGCTGGGCGGCGCCGTCGACCTGGCCATCACTCACGGCGGGGAGGGAACGGTGCAGACCAGCTGCGCCCAGGGGTGGCCCTTCATCGGGATTCCGTTGCAGCTCGAGCAGCGATTCAACGTGCAGCGTTGTGTGGCCTTCGGCTCGGCCAGGCTCGTGTCGCGTAGGGAGGCCCGCAGGACCGACTGGGCGGAGCTGGTGCGCCAGGCCCTGGCCGACGACGGCATGCGTTCGCGCGCCCGGCGAATGGCCACGCTCATGGAGGGACTGGACGGACCGGGCCGGGCTGCCGAAGCGATCTGCGAGCTGCTGTGAGTCAGCTGCGGCTAGAGTTCTGTCCCTGTGCCCGGGCGCTGGCGTAGAGGCAGACGGCTGCGGCCGCGGCGACGTTGAGGGACTCCGCCTTGCCGTAGATGGGGATGGAGACGACGGCGTCGGCTCGGCTCAGTGCCTCTGAGGGCAGTCCGTGGGCCTCGTTGCCGAGCAGCCAGGCACTGGGCGCCTCCAGGAGGGACTCGGCCTCGAAGAGGTCGAAGTCCCCGCGTCCGTCGGCGGCGAGGACGGTGAGTCCGGCGTTGTGGAGGGCGGTGACGGCGTCGTCGAGGGCGACGCCGGTGACCACGGGCAGGTGGAAGAGGCTTCCGGCGGTGGAGCGCACGACCTTCGGTGCGGTGGGGTCCACGCTGCCGCGCACGAGGACGACGGCGTCGGCGCCGGCGGCGTCGGCGGCCCGGATGATGGTGCCGGCGTTTCCGGGGTCCTGGGCCTGGGTGAGGACGACGACGAGCCTGGCCCCTTCCAGGGCGGCGGTCAGCGCCTCGGAGCCGGTGGCCTCCTCGGTGGCCACGACGGCGAGGAGGCCCTGGGCGTCGGGGCTCATGGCGTCCATGACCTGCTGGGTGGTGACGTGCACGTAGAGCCCGGCTGCCACGGCCTCGTCCCAGATCTCGTTGTGGCGCTCGAGGGCCGCCTCGGTGAGGTAGACGTCGAGCACGCGGCCGGGGGCGTGCCGGACGGCCTCGCGCACGCCCTGGGGGCCTTCAACGAGGAAGCGATGGTGCTTGGTCCGCGCGTTGCGGCGAGACAGGCCCGCCACCCGGGAGATGCGGGCCGATGCCGGATTGCTCAGCACCTCGCGGCCGGCGGCCGGGCCCTGGCTGACGGTGCGCCGCCGCGGCCCGCGGGCCTGAGGACGCTCGGCGGAGTCGTCGAGGAACTCATCGGGGACGGCAGAGTCGGTAGGGGTCATGCCGTCAGCCTACGCGAGCGGCCGCTCAAAACACCGAATCCTCGCCACAAACCGGCTCTGGGGCTGTGACGAGGACTCGGTGATGATGTGTCAGTGGGGCTGATGCCCTGCTGCACTGGTGATTCAGGCCTTGGGGGCGTTGACGTCCTCGGGGAGGGCCTTGCGGGCCACCTCGACAAGGGCCTTGAAGCCCTCGGGCTCGTTGACGGCCAGCTCGGCGAGCATGCGGCGGTCGATCTCCACGCCGGCCAGGCCAAGACCCTGGATGAAGCGGTTGTAGGTCAGGCCCTCGGCGCGGGCGGCAGCGTTGATGCGCTGGATCCACAGGCGACGGAAGTCGCCCTTGCGGGCGCGACGGTCGCGGAACGCGTAGACGCCGGAGTGGGTGACCTGCTCCTTGGCCTTGCGGTAGAGGCGCGAGCGCTGGCCGCGGTAGCCCGAGGCCTTCTCGAGAACAGAACGACGCTTCTTCTGGGCGTTAACAGCCCGCTTCACACGTGCCATGGTGAGACTCCTTGGTGGGTTGGGCGGTCAGCGACCGAGCAGCTTCTTGACCTGGCGGACGTCGGCCGGGGCGACCGGCTGGTCCTGGGACAGCTTGCGCTTGCGGCGGGAGGACTTGACCTCCAGCAGGTGGCGCTTGTTGGCCTGCTCGCGCATGAGCTTGCCGCTGCCGGTGACCCGGAAGCGCTTCTTGGCACCGGAGTGCGTCTTGTTCTTCGGCATGGGTAATTTCCTCTTCTCGGTCCCTGGCAGACCAGTGGTCGCCGGGACTGCGGACCCCGCTCACGGTGGCGAGGGGGGTGGGTCGGTGGTGTCAGGTGAGTGTCGAGTGCGCCCTCGGGTGCACTCAGGCGTTCTCGCCGGCAGGCTTCCCGTCCGAGGCCTTGACGCCCTTGGGTGCTCGGCCCGCGTGCTTCTCGGCACGACGGGCGGCGCGGGCCTCCTCGCGGCGGCGGCGCTGGTCGGACTTGACCTCGGCCTTCTTACGGACCGGGGCCAGGACCATGACCATGTTGCGGCCGTCCTGACGGGGGTGGGACTCGATGGTGCCCAGCTCGGCCATCTCCTCGGCCAGGCCCTGCAGGAGCCTGATCCCGAGCTCGGGCCGGGACTGCTCGCGGCCGCGGAAGCGGACGATGCACTTGACCTTGTCCCCGCCCTTGAGGAATCGCTCGACGTGGCCGCGCTTGGTGGCGTAGTCGTGCTCATCGATCTTGGGGCGGAACTGGATCTCCTTGAGCTGGGTGTTTGCCTGGTTGCGTCGCGCGTCGCGCGCCTTCATGGCCGACTCGTACTTGAACTTGCCGTAGTCCATGAGCTTGCACACCGGTGGGCGGGCGTCGGGTGCCACCTCGACCAGGTCGAGGTCGGCCTCCTCAGCCAGACGCAGGGCGTCCTCCACGCGGACAACGCCGACCTGCTCGCCGCTGGGGCCGACGAGACGCACTTCGGGAACGCGGATCCGTTCGTTGATACGGGGCTCGCTGATGTCGGTTCCTCACTCTGAGTCACGGATGGTTGCGGAACGAGGAAAGGCCCCCGTTCCTGCCGCGCAGGTCGGAGGCCTCGTGATGAGCGCGTTCTCCGCACGGCCGTGGCCGAGCAGGGACCGCGAAGGGCTTGTCACCCTCGCATGAACCCGATTCCCGAAAGGAACCCAGGTGGGATCGCTCCGCTTGCGCACCGGGGCGAACCCCGGGTGGTCAGTGAGAAATGCTACCAGGACAAGGGCTCGCTCTCCCACTGCATCCTCGCCATATTGACGTGAGTCCTCCCACGTATGAGGCGGATTCTGAGGCGAGGCAGGCCGTCAGGAGGCCCAGCGGTTCGTGCGGACTCCCCACACGACGGCGATAATGCCGGCGGCGGCCTGGATCCCGAGCAGCGTCGTCGTCGGCGCCGCGATACCACTGGCGACGAGCGCCGTGGTCAGTGCTCCTACGACGGCGGCGTCGGGCCCTTGAGTCAGCATCTGCACCAGTCCCGGCGGTAGGGAGCCCACGGGCGAGGTGACGAGTCCGGCGGCGAAGTCGGGCATGTCCCGATACCCGGAGCGCAGTGCCGCCCCGGCCCAGGCCCAGCCGCTCACCATGGCCAGGGCCACCACGATGACGAGCCCCTTCCAGGCAGCCGCAGCCCCGAGGACCGCTATGGCCGGGACCAGGCTCAGCAAGGACCACGTGCTCATGAGGACGGCCGGCACGAGCAGGTGGCCTGCGCGCACCACCCGGGGCGCCACCGGCCAGGAGGCGTCAGGACCGCCGTCGAACCAGGCCTGACGTGCCGGCTCGGCAACAGCCAGCGTCGCGATCCAGCCTCCGATGAGATAGCCGACGGCGCGCAGAGGGTCACCGACGGCTCCGGACAGGAGCGGCAGCACCGCGATGGCCAGCCCGACCCCCATCTGAAGCAGGCGCCGGCGCTGGCGGCGCAGCAGGAGCCAGTCCACCTGAGCCACTCCTACCAGCGCCCCAAGGGGGCGGGGCAGCCGGCTCCCGATCCGCGCCGCCCACAGCGGTGAAGGTTTCACGGGCCGGGCGGGTTCCGGGGAGAGCAACCGCCCCAGGGCCCTGGTATCCAGCGACAGCAGTGAGACGTGCGCGCCGAAGGACCGCGCGACAACGGCCAGGAGTGCGGCATCATGCACCTGCCCCAGGCTGCCTCTGGCTCGTCTCCATTCCATGACGGCCAGGGCGGCCAGCACCCCGGCCAGGAGGGCGACCGCCGTGTTCCCGAGCGGGGAGCGCGGGAAGGGAAGCGCCACACCGGCCAGGCATGCTGCGGCCCCCGTCAGGACGAGACGACGGCGCAGCGGCTCGACACCGCGGTTAAGGATCTGGGCCTTGATGAGCTCAGTGAGCACCAGGCAGGTCCCGGCCGACATCAGGGCCGGCCACGCCGTGGCGGCGAGCCAGCCGCCTCCAGCCGCCAGCGCTGGGAGCACGCCCACCGTGGCTCCCGCAGTGGCCGCGATGAGGTACTCGACGCGGGCCACCGGCACCAGGAGACTGCCCCGGTACCCGGGCATGGGCAGCCACCAGGCAGCCTCGTGGGGACGCAGGAACAGTGGGCCGAGCCGGCCGAGTGAACCGACGCCGACCGCCGCCAGCAGCACAAGCAGCGCCAGGAACCCCCACCCGGGATCGAGGCCCACCGTGGCGAAGTCGCCGAGCACGTCGGTCCCGGCCGCCGAGGCGGGCCGATCCACGACCAGCCGACGCAGATATGGGGCCAGGATCGCCACGGCGATGATGAGCGTCAGGAGCGCGGAGTAAACGTCCCCCACGAGCGCCCAGACACCGCGGCGGTGCCGTCGGGTACGGCGCCTCACCCAGCTGCGCAGCGCGGCCCCGTCGGGAAACGCCGTCTTGTTCGGGGGCGTGGACAGGGGCTGCTCCTCCCGCGCCCCCAGCGGCGTCACCTCAGCCCCTCCTCAATGGCACGCACGCCGTCATCCACGCTGAGCATCCGGGTGTCGCGTCCGACGAGGAGCACGTCAGTGGCCGCTTCCTCAACGATCTCCGGGTCGTGGGAGACCATGAGCACTCCCCCACCGGCCTCACGCTCCTCGACGAGCATGTCGGCCAGGAGCAGGCGGGTCACCCGGTCCAGGCGCTGCTCGGGCTCGTCGAGGACCAGCAGCCTGCGGGGCCGGACCAGGACCGATGCCAGTGCCAGTCGGCGCCGTTGTCCCGAGGAGAGCTCCTCTGGCAGGTGCCCCGCGAGCCGTCGCAGCTCCAGGTCCTCCAGCAGGTCACTGACCCGTTCGTCGGCCTCGACGACGCCGTGCCCGAAGCAGACCATCCGCAGGTGCTCGGCGACGGTCAGGGTGGGGAAGAAGGACTCCTGCCCCAGATCCGTGGCGAGGGCGGCACGCTGGGCGCCTGAGCGGGGATCCGGGACGTGTCCGAGTACGTGAACCTGCCCCGCCAGCGGGCGCAGAAGCCCGCAGCAGGTGCGCAGGATCGTCGACTTGCCGGCCCCGTTGACCCCGACCAGCGCCAGCACCTGGCCGGGAAGCAGGTCGAAGGTCGCCGGGGCGCAGACCGGCTGGTCACCGTATCCGACACTGAGGTCGCGGGCGCTCACCAGCGGCTCACGGCTTGCCGCCGGGGGCTGGGTGCCTCCGGTGAAATCATGTCCGTTTCCAGGTGGCAGCCCAGGGTCCGGCCCAGATGGGGCTGAGGTGGTCGACATCGCGCTCATCAGTACTATTCCAGCACACTAATTTTCGGTGGCCTGGTCGAATCGGATGCCTTACGCTCCGCAGTCATGGATTGGAACAGCGTGAGGACGCCGGACCCGAATGGCGCGTCAGACGGCGATTGCGCCGTCTCCCGTGAGGCAGGGACCGATTGGAGCACCACGAGGGACCCGGGCCCCGGCCGGGTGACGGTCTCGACCCGGGATCTCGCCCAGATCCGTGCGATCGCTGAGGCCTGTGCCCGGATCGCCCAGAATGACGGACGATCCCAGGACGGCCAGGCTCTGCGCGACGTCGTTGCCCGCTTCGACCAGGTGGCCGGGCCGTTGGAGGACCACTACGGACAGGTCGGGCAGTGGGAGGCCCTGATCCTGGGCCGCTCCTGAGATCGGCTCCCAACCGCCCCGATTAGGCGGGAAGCGGGCACAGCTCCACGGTGTCGATGAGGTCGCCCCATGCCGGGTTGACCATGACGTGCTGGCAGCCCTCCAGGCTCCGGGCCACGGCGGCGCGACCGCCTGCGGCGTCGATGCGGATGAAGACCCGCAGCTCGGCTCCCTCACCGGGTCCGAAGGCCACGCCGGTGACGCCGTCGACCTCCTGGAGCTGGGCGCGCACCTCGGCCTGAACCGGCTCGTTGCGCCATGAGGGCACCCATGCCTCTCCCCCGGCCAGGGCCACGACGGCGGGGCGCGGCAGTCGCAGCTCCCGGCTTCCGGGGTCGAGCACCCACAGCTGGTCGGTGGACAGGCAGGCGACCTGGGCGGCTCGCTGGGGCGAGACGGGCACGGGGCGCACGTCACTGCGCCACCGGTTCATGGCCTCGACGCTGGTGAACACCGGCAGGGCGATGTGCCCGTCGGGCAGGCTCACCGCCAGGGTCGCTGCGTCCTGGCAGGCGTCGGCGGTGTGCACCTCATGGGCCGGAACCTGCGGTGCACCATCGCCCGACGGGCCCTGGGGCAGGGTCACGGACTGCACCTGGCTGCCCCCCAGGCGTCCGGGAAGGGCGTGAGCGGCCACGGGAACGATCAGCCGGCCACCGACGAGGGCCGCCCACAGCTCATCGAGGTACTGATGACGCGGCAGGTCCACGGCCTCCAGCGCCATGCGCACCTGCGGACTGATCGAGCCGTCGTCGTCGGCGAAGGGGGCCGGCGCAGCCAGAAAACGCTCCAGCTTGGCCCGCGCGGCCATGGCGGCAGCCACCTGGGAGACCTGCGGAGGCTCGGTCACCGAGTCACCGACCGGCCCGGGGACTGGTCCAGGAACTGCCTGCTGGTTCTGCGCTGACTGGCTCACGGCCCTCACGGTAGCGCCTTTGACATCCCACTGTCCCTGACGTCGATGACCATGCCTGCGATGCGGGAAACCGGGGCGCCAAGGGCCCGGAGTGGTCAGGAACGAGCCTGCGAGGGCTCGCACCTCTCCTCGTCACCGGCCACGGCCAGGGCATCCTGAAGGGTGAAGTTGCCGTTGTAGAGCGCCTTGCCGACAATCGCGCCCTCCAGTCCCAGCGGCACTAGACGGCGCAGCGCGACCAGGTCGTCGAGATGTGCGATACCGCCGGAGGCGACCACCGGCGCCGCGGTGCGCTGGCAGACGTCGGTGAGTAGGGCGGTGTTGGGGCCGCTCAGCGTGCCGTCCCGGGTGACGTCAGTGACGACGTAGCGCGCGCATCCTGCGGCATTGAGCCGCTCGAGGGTCTCCCACAGGTCTCCGCCCTCCTTGGTCCAGCCGCGGGCCGCTAAGGTGGAGCCGCGCACGTCGAGGCCGACGGCGATCTTCTCCCCGTGCTCGGCGATGACCCGTTCGGTCCACTCGGGGTTCTCCAGAGCCGCCGTCCCCAGGTTGACCCGGGCGGCTCCGGCGGACAGGGCACGGGCCAGTGAGGCGTCATCACGGATGCCTCCGGAGAGCTCCACCTTGATGCCGACCTCGCCGACGATGCGCGCGAGCAGCTCATGGTTGGAGCCGCGCCCGAAGGCGGCGTCGAGGTCCACCAGGTGGATCCACTCGGCCCCGGCGCGCACCCAGTCCCGGGCGGCGTCGACGGGGCTGCCGTAGTCCGTCTCTGAGCCGACCTCTCCCTGAAGGAGGCGGACGGCCTTGCCATCGGCGACGTCGACGGCGGGAAGTAGAGTGAGCATGCGTGTCTCCTGCAGAGGGGTCGTGGGGTGGCTCGAGTGAGGTCAGAGGGTCGTCAACCAGTTGCGCAGCAGCTGAGCCCCTGCGTCACCGGACTTCTCGGGGTGGAACTGCGTGGCGCACAGGGAGCCGTTCTCGACGGCGGCGATGAAGTCGTGGCCGTGAGTGGCCCAGGTAACCTGCGGCAGGCGGGTGGGGCCGGGGCCGAGCAGCTCGGCAGGGTCCTGGGTGGCCGCATAGGAGTGGACGAAGTAGAAGCGCTCGTCGGCAACGCCGTCGAACAGGACGGAGCCCGCGGGAGGACGGACCAGGCTCCACCCCATGTGCGGAACGACGTCGGCTCTCAGGCGGGACACGGTGCCGGGCCACTGTGCCAGCCCCTCCTCAGCGGTCCCGTGCTCGTCGGAGCGCTCGAACATGACCTGCATGCCCACGCAGATTCCCAGGACCGGCCGTCCCCCGGCCAGGCGCCGCTCGATGAGGCGAGGTGCGTCGACCGCCCGCAGCTGCTCCATGACCGCACCGAAGGCACCCACCCCGGGGACCACGAGCCCGTCGGCCTCGGTGACCTCGTGCGGGTCGCTGGTGAGGGTCACCTGCGCGCCGACGCGTTCCAGAGCGCGCACCGCTGAGCGGACATTGCCGGATCCGTAGGACAGGACGGTGACACGGGGCGCTCGCATGTGACACACCCTACCGTCCCTGCAGATCATTCTGAGTATCCTCCACACTCTGAAACGCCCTGTGACGTGCGCAGAACCGGAACCGGCAGCGCTGGCTCAACAGCCTCGGCGCAGCGGTCCGGATGACGCGTCGAGCTGGTCGCGGCCTCGCGCGGGTATGGCGCGAAGGCGCGGGCGCAATGCGTGATCTGAATCCGGGTCGTCGGCCTCCTTTCACGATTCCCCCCAAAATGGGCGAGTATTCGTCTGTGAGCATGCAGTTCCCCTCCGGCCAGGCCCCGCCTCCGCCTTGGCCGGCATCCCCTCCTCCACCGCTTTCGCAGGCCTCCTCGGACCACTCCCCCGCAGCGGCGGGGACAGGTTCCAGCGGGTCGCGCAGCGCTGCGCCGTTCTCCATTCCCGGAGTGCGGATCACCTCGGTGCTGGGGCGTGGCGGCTTCGCCACGGTCTATGCCGGCGTGCAGGACTCCCTGGAGCGTCCGGTCGCCGTCAAAGTGGACTCCCGCCCCTTGGATGATCCCCGCAATGAGCGGCGGTTCATGCGTGAGGTGCAGGCGGCCTCGAGGATCTCGGGGCATCCTCACGTGGTCTCCCTGGTGGACACGGGCAAGCTGCCCGATCTGCGCCCCTACCTGGTCATGGAGCTGTGTGCGGGCGGCAGCCTCTACGACCTCGTCTCGCGCGGCCCGACCCCCGCCTCTGACGCTGTGGCCCTGGTGGAGGCCGCGGCCTCGGCCCTGGGGGCCGCCCATGCGGCCGGCGTCATGCACCGGGACGTCAAGCCCGCCAACATCCTTCTGGACTCCTACGGCTCTCCCCGGCTGTCGGACTTCGGTATCGCCGCTGTCCAGCGCGAGGGTCAGGACCCCACCGTGACCCTGGAGTGTCTCACCCCCGACTTCGCCGCGCCCGAGGCCTTCATGCTGGCCAGCCCCGGCCCCGAGGGGGACGTGTGGTCCATGGGTGCGGTGCTCTTCGCCCTGCTGACGGGCCGGGGTCCCCGACGTGGCCCCGACGGCGTGCAGCGCAGCCTGCCGGAGATCGTCCGGTCCCTCGACGACCCCCTGGACCTCACTGACCCGAACGTTCCTGAGGTCCTGCTGCCGCTCCTGGGCAAGGCGATGGCTCCGGATCCCAAGCACCGCTACCGCAACGGCACTGAGCTCACGGGGGCCCTGGGGCAGATCCGTGAGTATCTGGGGACGGGAAACCTGGCCGTCGGCGGACCGGTGACCTCATTGCGGCTGGTTGAGGCCGGACTGGCGCCGCCTCCGCGCAGCGAAGAGGCGGGCTCACCCGACTCCTACGCTCCCAGCAGTGCATCACAGCGGGCGGCATCGGACTCCGTCTTCCCGGTCCGCCCCGCCGGCTCCTCGGGGTCCGCCGCCTCAGCCCCCTCGATCGTCTCAGGCGGGCCGGAGCGCTCTGAGAAGGCTCTGCTGAACGCCCCGGTGTCAGCTCAGCGGAGTCAGTCTCTGAGACTCTCCGGCCGAGAACGTCGACGGATCACTCTGCGCTCCGCGGCGATCGGCGCGATTGTCGGCCTGGTCGTCGGTCTGGGCGCAGGGTGGGTGGCGGGCGCCCGTCTGGCTCCCGCCGCCAGTGCCACCAGAGCATCAGGAGCCGCGTCCCAGCCCTCGTCGTCGGGTCAGGACAACGCCTCGACCCCACCGCACCCGGTGGGTACCTGCCTGGCGGGCACCACTTCGATCTCGGGCCAGACCACGGCCAGGAAAGTCAGCTGCAACGAGCCCCACTCCTGGGAGGTCTATCAGGTGGGGACCCTGGCGGAGAGCACCTCGGGCTCCAGTGATGACGACCTGGCGGCCGATCCCAACGTGCAGGCCACCTGTACCGCGCAGGCCGCCCAGCAGTACGGGGCCGCCGATCCGAGCACATCGGTGCTGGGCCCGGGGGAGGCCGGTTGGAACGCCGGGAAGCGGGGCTTCTCCTGCATCGCCTCCGACAAGGGCGGGCAGCGGACGAGCTCCTACGCCGGCTAGGAGTCGCTGCCCGCCGGCCAGCAGCGGGCGGCGCGCGCCGGTGAGGTCACTGCGGGGGACGGCGCAGGCCGCGTCCGAACCAGCGCATCGCCCGGGGCGCCTGGATCTCGGAGGACTTCACCGCTCCGGGGACGTCGTCGGCGTTGATGACTCCCAGGAGGATGTCCTCGACAACCTGGTCCATGGAGGACAGCAGGAGCCCCGCCGACGCCTCCTCGCCGGGCTGACCGTTGGTGAAGTGGCGGGCGGTGATCGTCCCGGACAGGCCGGACTCGATACCGACGTCGGTGGCCAGGTCAGCGGTCATGAGGACCGCCCCGGCCCGTGACAGGCGGGAGAGCTGGGCGGCCAGCTCCGCGGCCTCTGCGGGCTCGGAGTCGGAGCCGCCGAGCAGCTCGGCCACGTCCCAGTCCGAGTGGGCGGAGACGAACTGCTTGACCGCGAAGGCCCCGCTGGAGGAGGGCACCACGGTGCAGTCGAGGTCCAGCAGGGAGCACATTCCGGCCAAGCCGTCGGCCCGGTTCAGCGGCGTCATGACGACGGCGACCTTGACCGCCCGGGGAGCCTGGTCCTCGGACTGACCGGGCACGTAGGAGCTCAGGGAGTCGGCCGCGGCGGCGATCTGCGCCTCCTGGGCATCGGTGAGCCGGGACGGGCCCTCGGTGTCCTCCGCTCCGCCCTGTCTCCCGTTCAGGGGATGGTAGGTGTTGTGGGGGACGTCGCCGGGCCTGACGTCTGCTGGTCCGCTCTGCCCCGCGGAGCCGGCCGATACGGAGTCATCCCCCGCCAGGGTCCGCAGGCCCGGTTCGCTGTCGGCCTCCTGCACAGCCCCCAGGTCTTCGGCCGAGAGGTCGTCGGGGATCTCCACGTCGCCCATGAGGGCGGCGAACTCGGCATCCAGGTCGCGCTGGTGGTCCTGGTGGTCGTTGTGGCTCTCGTCGGGCCGGGGGGTCTGGTCCATCACAGGCTTCCCTTCGTGGATGGGATGGTCTCGACGCGGGGGTCGTCCTCCACGGCGGCGCGCAGGGCGCGCGCCAGCGCCTTGAACTCGGCCTCGGCGATGTGGTGGGGATCGCGCCCGGACAGGACCCGCACGTGCAGACAGATGCCGGCGTGGTAGGCGATGGCCTCCAGCACGTGACGCACCATGGAACCGGTGAAGTGGCCGCCGATGAGGTGATGGACGAAGGCCTCGGTCTCCCCCTCGTGCACCAGGTAGGGACGCCCGGAGATGTCGACGACGGCATGAGCCAGGGCCTCGTCCAGAGGGACGCTGGCCTCACCGAAGCGGCGGATACCGCGCTTGTCCCCCAGCGCCACGCGCAGGGCCTCACCGATGCAGATGGCGGTGTCCTCCACGGTGTGGTGCACGTCGATCTCGGTGTCACCGGTGGCGCGCACTGTCAGATCGATGAGCGAGTGGCGCCCCAGAGCGGTGAGCATGTGGTCGTAGAAGGGGACGGTGGTGGAGATGTCGGTCTGGCCCGTGCCATCGAGGTTGATCTCGACGACGACGCTTGACTCACTCGTGGCTCGCTCAATACGCGCGGTACGGCTCATAGGTGCTTCCTCAGCATCGGGTGTCGTGCTTTTTCAGCACAGTGGTTCATAGGTGACTCAATCGATAGCAACCCTACCGGTCCTAGGCGCTGATCGCTGCCGGCATCCTTGTCATCCGCCGATGGCTGCGGTCAGGGCGGTGCGCAGGCGGGCCATCTCGTCAGGCGTGCCGATACTGGCCCGCAGGAAGCCCTCGGGACCGACGACGCGGATGAGGACCCCGGCGTCGAGCAGGGCCTGCCAGACAGCCTCGCGGTCGGGGAACGGGCCGAACAGGACGAAGTTGGCGTCTGATTCGTGCGCGACCAGTCCCTGGGCTCGCAGCCACTCAACGAAGGCATCGCGCTCATCGCGCAGGGAGGCCACCTGAGCCATGAGCTCGTCGCGGTGGGACAGGGCGGCCAGGGCCGCCGCCTGGGTGACGGCGGAGAGGTGATACGGCAGGCGCACGACGCGCAGGGCGTCTACCAGGGCGCGGTCGGCGGCCAGGTAGCCCAGGCGCAGGCCGGCGGCACCGAAGGCTTTGGACATGGTGCGGGTGACGGCCAGGTGCGGGTGGGCCGGCCCCACCAGCTCCAGGGCGCTGGGCACGCCTGGACGGCGGAACTCGGCGTAGGCCTCGTCGATGACGACGACGCAGTCGCTGGACCGGGCGGGCGAGCCGATCTCGGCTCCGAGTATGGGACCGTGGCCGCGGGCCGCCTCCAGGATTCGCTTGATGTCCTCCAGCGGCAGGGCGGTTCCGGTCGGGTTGTTGGGGCTGGCCAGGACGACGACGGCCGGCCGAAGCTCGTTGATCGCGCTCACCGCGGCGTCGACGTCGAGGGTGAAGTCCTTGCGGCGCGGTCGCGTCGCGTAGTCGGTTAAGGTGTCGCGGGCGTACTCGGGGTACATCGAGTAGGTGGGGGTGAAGGTCAGGCAGGTGCGCCCAGGACCTCCGAAGGCCTGGAGCACATGGAGCATGACCTCGTTGGAGCCGTTGGCCGCCCAGATCTGCTCAGGGGTCAGATGCGCACCGGACTCGGCCGCGAGATAGTCCGCGAGCGCGGCCCGCAGCCGGGGAAAGTCCCGCTCCGGGTAGCGGTTGAGCCCCTGGGCGGCCTGAGCCACGGCGGTGGCGATCGACTCGATGACCGCGGCCGAGGGCGGGTAGGGGTTCTCGTTGACGTTCAGCCGCACGGGGACGTCGATCTCGGGGGCCCCGTAGGGGGTCTCGCCCTCTAGGTCCGGTCTCAGGGGCAGGTTCGCGTTCACGCCTGGAGTCTACGGCTCAGTCCGCTCCAGCGGTTGGGCCACCCGTCCGGCGGTGCGCACGGCACCGATGTGCTGTCTCATGACTTCTGAGACAGATGAGCGTCATGACTTCTGAGACACCGGTTGGGCGGCTTGCCGGGGGACCGTGCTACGCACCACGCCTGACCAGCTCAGCCCGGCCTCCGGGCTCACCCTTGGGTGAGCGCCTCGCGTTCGTAGGGTAGGTCGCGCGTTCGTACCCTGAACCCCCTGTGCTGTCTCCTCACTTCTGAGACATTTGGGTGTCATGACTTCTGAGACGTTTGGGTGTCATGACTTCTGAGACGTTTGAGTGTCATGACTTGTGAGATGTTCGGTGGTGTCGGGGTGGTAGCGGGATGAGTCTGTAGGGCGGTTTCTTGGTGTCGATGGTGGAGCGGTTGCCTTGCTGCCTCTGGGTGGGTTGGGGCCAGGGCAGGGACACGAAGCGGCGTCCGTCGGGGTCGTAGAGGTCCAGGCGCGTGGGGTACTCGATCAGGGTGACCTCGGTGCCGCGCATGGCCTTGCCCAGTGACAGGGCACGATCCTTGTAGGACACGCACCCGTTGGACATCACGGTGCGTCGGGCGCGGTCCACGGCACTGTCCGAGCCGGCCGGGTCGGTGGGGTCGGGCAGGCTGATGGGGCCGCCGCCGGCTGGGAGGCGATCCAGGTCGATGGGGGCCGGGCTGGCTAGGGCCCTGGGGGCCTGGGTCCATACCCTCAGCGGGGTCAGTGCGACGCCGTGGCCCTGGTGCTGACGCTCGGTGTTGTAGTAGCTGGTGAAGCGGTCCAGCTCGGTGTTGAGCTCCTCAAGGGTGCTGGCCGGGTGAGCGCGCAGCCAGGCGGCGGCCGGCTGGTGGGAGCGCTCGACCTTGCCCTGGGTCTGGGGGTGGCCCACCCGCCCGCTGATGGGACGTACCCCCAGGGAGGCCAGCCATTTCTCGGTAGCACCCGGACCAGTGGTGCGGCTGGTGTTGAACGCCAGCGCGTTGTCAGACAGGATCGCCGCCGGGCGCCCCCAGGTGGTGAAGGCCTCCTCAAGGACCATGCGGGTGCCTGCCACGCTCTCACCGCCCCAGCAGGCCCGCAGGGCGGTGATGACCCGTGAGCAGTCGTCAACGACCTGGTAGACGGTCACCACACGGTCCTCCAGGCGCCACTGGAAGCCGTCGATCTGCCACAGCTCGTTGGCCGCGCTGCGAGTGAAGCGCTTGTAGGAGGTCCTGGGCCGCTTGCGCGGGGCGGGGACCACCAGGCCGGCTCTGCGCAGGCTGCGGGCGATCGTCGCGCGCGAGGGAGCCGGGACACTGGCGCCCTGGCTCATCACCCACCACACCGAGACCGGCCCCGCCTCCCGGCCGGCAGCCAGCAGGTCGGCTCGCACCTGGGCGATGCGCTCATCAGTGCCCTGGTCCCACACCCGCGCCGGGTGGTGCGGAGCCCGTGAACGCGGCGTCAGCGCGGCAGCCAGTCCCTCGTGCTCAGCGCGTCGGCGTATCCGGTAGAACGATGCCCGCGAGATACCCACCTGAGCGCAGAACTCCTCCACACTCATCCCACTGGTCCTGGAGTCGAAGCCTATGACCTGCTCACGCCCAGACGGCGAAATCGAGTTACCCATACCCCCAGGCAACCCACCCAACCAGTGTCTCAGATGTCATGACATCCGAAACTCTCAGAAGTCATGAGACAACACAGTACCCTGAACCCCCGAACGCGAGGCATAAGGTACGAACGCGACGCCGGCCTACGCGGCCACCCTCGTCTCTAGGACCACTGCCTGCCCAGGGACCCTGCCCGAGCGAGTGCCTCAGAAGCCACGACACTCACATGTCTCAGAAATGAGGGGACAGCATAGTGCTCTCGGCACTGAGGGCGGCGGTCGCAGCGTCCTGCTTGGGGGCGTTGTCAGTGCGGCTCGCTGGTGAGCATGATCTCCTGAAAGTCGAGGCGGTTCAGGGCGTGTTCCAGGGAGTCGGCCGAGTAGAGGCCCTCGTCGCCGGCGTCGAGAAGGGCTTCGCGCTGGGCTCGGATTATGTCCAGGGCTCGTTCTCGCATGGGGGCGAGGTCGTCGTGGCGCCAGGTGGGGTCGGCCCAGGCCTTGGCGACGACTGCTGGAGAGACGACGACGTCGTCGCCCTGCCTGCGTACGAGGCCGTGCTGCTCAGTGGTGGGGCTGAGGCTCTCGTTGTTCTCGGGGTCGGGGGCAGTCGGTGAGACCTTGTCCAGCCCGGGAGTGCTCGTCGTCGTTTGAGCGCCCGAGGCGCCGGGGCCTGCGGCACCGGTGGGTGCGGTGTGCTGGGAGGCGCCGCGAGTACCGACGGAGGCGACGTCGCGGGCGGCGTTGACCAGCAGCGAGATGACGGCGGCCTTCTCCTCCTCGTCGGCGGGGCCGGCCATGGCGGGTCTGACGACGCGGACCAGTGCGGGCAGCGAAAGTCCTTGGATCGTCAGTGATCCGGCGGCCACGAGCATGGCCACCAGGAGAAGGAAGGAGTAGTGAGGCGCTGTGATCGGCAGGGTCTGGGCGGCGGCCAGGGTGATGGCGCCGCGCATTCCCGCCCAGACGATGACGGCGCCCTCGCGTGTGCCCAGGGGCTCGGCTGCGAAGTAGTCCAGGTCGGCGCCTCGGCGTCTGACCCGGCTGGAGAGGCTGTGTGCGCGCCGGGCGATGCTCTCGTGGTTGGTCGCCTGGCGGAGCTTGCGCTGGACCTGCGCGAAGGGGCGCCGGTCCCAGGGAACCGGGGGCATCTCGGCCTCTCCACGCACGATGGCCGAGCAGCGATTCTGGAACTGGTGGATGGCCTCCGCGTTCTCCTGCCAGTGGATCGCCCAGCGCGCGGTCCGGTGGCTGAGGAGCTTGAGCATGGGTGTCACCACGAGCGCCCGGATGACGACGGTCAGCGCCCCAGCAACGACAGCGACCGCGATGGCCCGGACAACACCGAGAGTTGAGGCGCCGACCTTCTCCACGATGCCGAAGAACTCCAGCCCCATGACCAGGAAGATGAGTCCTTCCAGGGTGAGCTCGACGGTGTGCCAGTTGGTCCGTGAGGCTACACGGTGGGCGGGTGGCAGCATCCGGGGGCCGCGGTGGCCGGTGATGAGCCCGGCGACAACGGCTGCCACGAGGCCCGAGCCGTGCATGTGCTCGGCCGGGATCGCCGCGAGGAAGGGCACGGTGAAGGACACGACCGTGTCCACGGTGGGGTCGGTGATGTGGGAGCGCACCCGCAGACTCGCCTCGCCGACGAGCCAGCCCACTCCCAGGGCCACGAGGACCGCCAGGGCGAAGCCGCCCAGCACGCCTCCGACACTGACGCCGCCGGATGTTGCCGCGGAGACGGCGGAGGACAGGACCACCAGTGCGGTGGCGTCGTTGAGCAGTCCTTCCCCTTCCAGGACGGTGATGATGCGTTGGGAGACTCCCAGCCGGCGGGCGATGGAGATGGCCACGGCGTCGGTGGGGCTGAGGATCGCTCCCATGGCGATGGCCCAGGCCAGAGAGAGCCCCGGGACCAGGAGGGTGAGGACCGCGCCGATCACCGCGGCGGACAGGGGCACCAGCAGGATGGCCAGCACCGCCACCGGGACGAGCTCGCGGCGGAAGTTGATGGTGGAGATGCTCACCGCCGTGGAGAACAGCAGCGGCGGAAGGACTCCTTCCAGGACCACCTGGGGGTCCAGCTCAATCGCCGGGATGAAGGGCAGGAAGCCCACCGCTGTCCCACCCGCCAGGAGGATCAGCGCCGGGGCGACCCCGATGCGGTCGCTGAGCTGAGAGGCCGCCGCAATGGCCAGAATGCCCAGCACGGCGATGATGAGGAGGTCCATGGGCCAAGGGTATCCAAGTGCATCGGCGATGACGCTGGGGCTTCAGCAGTCGTGGTCGGTGAAGCCGGGGAAGTCCATACCTACCCCAGGGGTGCGCCGTGCACGACCGGCTCTGAACCTACGGTCCCCACGCTCGGGAAAGTCCTCTCCAAGAAGAGCGTCGCCGCCTTGACGGGGACGTCCCCCGCGGCGCGGCCCACCGTGGCCCGCCCGCCTACGTCGCCTGCCACAGTCCGCTGATGGGTCGACGTCATCGACCTCCGGGCCGAAGCCGGGGCCGAAGGGGCTGAAGGGGCCGAAACCGTGCTCGCGCATGCGCATCATGGCCTCGAAGCGCTCCTCGCCCATGCGACGACGGGCGCCGGCGAAGCGCGGCCCGCGCTCACCGTCCTCATCCGGCCCGAGCTGAGTCTCCAGGGAGTCGATGATCTTGTCGAGAAGCCGAGCCAAGGTTGAGACCTCCTCATCGGTCAGAGACTCGAGGTAGTCGGCTCTGGGCCCGCTCAGTGGCGTACTGCGACCGGCCTCGGTGAGGTGGACGACCATGACCCGACGATCCTCCTGACTGGGCCTGCGTTCGATGAGGCCATCGGCCTGGAGCTTCTTGAGAAGCTCGTTGAGGGACTGCTGGCGGATATCGAGGAGGAAGGCCAGGTCTCGGGTGGGGATCGGGCTCTGCATGCGCAGGGCGGCCAGAACCCGGCCGCGGCCGCGCGTGATGTCGGCGAAGGGGCCGTCGCGATGCGCCGTCATGCGGCTGCGGCGCATGAGGTGCTGCAAGCGCCGGAATCGTTCGTGAAGGGAGGCCCGCTGCGGGTGCTGCGACCAGGCTGCACCGTCAGCGTCCTTGGAAACATGGGGGTGGGAGCTGTTCGTCATATCGGTCTCCGTCTCAGCGCCTTGATAGGCGACGTGTTGAGTGTCGTGTGAGGTGGTGCTCGGCTCGGTGTTCCTGATGCTCTTGGGATTCATGAGCTTCTCCTGACTCGTGAAGGCACCCGTGCGGATCTGCTGGCGTTCCCGTCGACACCGGTTCGCGCGGCCGTCGCGGACAGTGCGGCACCACACTTCAGAAGGTGCCTGTTGTATCTTGACGACATCAAAACTACAGGCACCTTCCGATTTTGGTCAAGGAGTTATGACAGGTACCTGTATGCTGTGAGTCACTTTTCAACCGGTGTCTGGCCGCACCGGTCCCGGAACCTGTGTCGACAGCCGCAGCCGCGCAGACACGTCGATGGACGTCAGTGGAATCCGGTAGTCGGCAGTGGAAGTCAGCGGCCGGCGTTAGCGTTGCAGCATGTCTCAGACGACCATGACATCGGGATCCCCAGGGATGGGCAGCCCTGTTCGCGAGCGCGCCGAGGCCGTCCTGCGCGAGCTCGTTGGTCGCAGCGACGCGCACCTGCGTGAGGACCAGTGGCGGGCGATCGAGGCGCTTGTCATCGCACGCCGCCGCGCGCTGGTGGTCCAGCGCACCGGGTGGGGCAAGTCGGCGGTGTACTTCGTGGCGACGGTCCTGCTGCGAGAGGGCTGGGGAGCCTGGCGTCCGGGCGTCCCGCCGCCCTCCCCCGGTGCGCGCTCCGGCACCGGGGCCAGCGTCATCATCTCGCCGCTGCTGGCCCTCATGCGTGACCAGGTCACTGCCGCAGGCCGCGCCGGGATCCGGGCCGTGACCATGAATTCGGCCAACGTCACCCAGTGGGATGAGATTCAGGCCCAGGTGGCCGCCGGTGAGGTCGATGTCCTGCTGGTCTCCCCGGAGCGTCTCAACAACCCGGTCTTCCGCGATGAGGTGCTCCCCCATCTGGCTGCGAGCGCCGCGCTGGTGGTCATTGACGAGGCCCACTGCATCTCGGACTGGGGCCATGACTTTCGCCCCGACTACCGGCGCATCGGCACCCTGCTGGCCGGCCTGCCGCCGCGCACCCCGGTTCTGGCGACGACGGCGACCGCGAACCACCGGGTCAGCGCCGACGTCGCTGAACAGCTGGGGGCGTCCCTGGAGGAAGGCGGGGCAGGCGGCGAGCAGGTCCTGGTGCTGCGGGGGTCCCTGGAGCGCGACTCTCTCCACCTGGGGGTCAGGATGCTGCCGGATGCCGCCTCCCGCCTGGCCTGGCTGGCCGCCTACATCCGCCGCACTCCCGGCAGCGGCATCGTCTACTGCCTGACGGTCTCGGCGGCGCAGGAGGTCGCCGAGTACCTGCGTGCGGCAGGTGCGGAGGTGGCCGCCTACACGGGGCAGACCGACGCCACCGAGCGCGAGCGCCTGGAGGAGGACCTCAAGGCCAACCGGGTCAGGGCGCTGGTGGCCACCTCCGCTCTGGGGATGGGCTTCGACAAGCCGGACCTGGCCTTCGTGGTGCACGTGGGGGCTCCGTCCTCACCGGTGAGCTACTACCAGCAGGTGGGCCGCGCCGGTCGTGGTGTGCAGCGGGCTGAGGTGGTCCTGCTGCCCGGCCCGGAGGACCGGGCCATCTGGGAGTGGTTCGGCTCGCAAGGCTTCCCGCCCGAGGAGCAGGTTCGCGTGGTCCTGGACGCCCTGGAGGAGCGCAGGGCCGGGGGCGGTGGGGCGGCGTCCACAGCGGTGCTGGAGACGGTGACCTCGTTGCGACGCAGCCGGCTGGAGTCCACGCTCAAGGTCCTTGACGTTGACGGCGCCGTGCGCCGGGTTCGTGGCGGTTGGGAGTCCACTGGCCGGCCCTGGTGCTACGACGCCGAGCGTTATGCGCGAGTCGAGGCCGCGCGCCGGGCCGAGCAGGAGGCGATGCTCACCTATGAGCGTCTCGGGGCCGTTCCTGCCCCCGGGCAGGGCTCGTCCCCCTGCCGGATGGCCTTCTTAAGGTCGGTGCTCGATGACCCCCAGCTTGAGCCGGGATGGCGCTGCGGAACCTGCGACCTGTGCGGGGGCCTGGACCTGCCTGACGCCCCCGACCAGGAGCAGGTCGGTGCCGCCCGAGCGGCGCTGGGGCGCGCAGGGGTCGAGCTGCGGGCACGCCGCCAGTGGCCCACCGGGATGGACCGACTGGGCCTGAGCCATCTCAAGGGCCGCATCGGAGCCGACCGTCAGGCTGCGACCGGGCTGGCGGTGGGCAGGCTGGATGGGTTGGGGACCTCGGTGGCGCTGCGCGAGCTGGTGTCCTCCGCCGCCGACGGCGAGGTCCCGGTGGTGATCAGGCCTCAGGTGCTTGAGGCGGTGGACCGGCTCGCTGAGATCATCCGCAATGAGCAGGACGCCGCCGAGGTGAGCCGTCCGAGCCGGCCACCGGCCGTCGTCGTCGTGGACTCCCGCACCCGCCCCAGCATGGTCCGCCAGCTGGGGCACGCCGTGGCCACACGGCTGGGCGCACAGGCCCTGGGCGTCGTGGGTCTGGCCGGTCAGGATCCGCCGCAGCACGATGTGGGCTCTGCATTTCGCCTGGCACAGGTGGCCCGAAGCCTGACGCTCCAGGAGTGGGCGACTCAGGCCCTTGACGAGCTGCGCGAGCGCGTCGTGGTCCTCGTGGACGACTGGAGCGACTCAGGCTGGACGCTCACGCTATCGGCCTTCCTCCTGCGTGAGGCGGGGGCGGCGGCGGTCCACCCCTTCGTCCTGGCGCAGAGGTAGGGGCCGGTGGGCGATGCCTGAACAGGCATCGCCCACCGGCCCCGAAGTCCTAGAAGCCCAGTGCCCTAGAAACCAGTGGAGACGGCGGCCAGTGCCGGAGCCACCTGGCCCCCAGGGGTTCCGACCTGGTCCTCGAGGTAGTACCACCAGAAGGGGGCTCCCCAGGCATCGGATCGCCCCAGTGCCGCGCCGGTGACATGCTCGGCGACGGCGGTGCGGGCCACCGCGGGGTCGGAGGCCGAGCCGAACCACCAGGGGCCGGTGTTGAGGTCCTCGCCCCCGTACCCGAGCTCGGTCACGGCAAGCCGGGAGGAGGCGAAGGCGGCCTCCAGGGTGCTCAGGATCCGGTCAGCTGCTGTACCCAGCGGATGGAGCTGGGGGTAGACCGACAGTCCCACGACGTCAACCAGCTCCCTGATCGATGCGGGGATCTCCTTGGCGGCATAGCTGAACAGGGAGTACGCCGGGTCCGCCTGCCCGAGCTGGTAGTACAGGGTCAGCACCGTCGTGGCGCTGGTGCGCTCACGCACAGCCTTAGCCGCTCGCTGGGCCTTGGCCACCGGCCCGGCGCCCAACCAGTCCCCTCCGATCTCGTTACCGACCTCCCAGGCGTCGACGTTGGGAAGCGCCTTGATGAGGGTGTCGACCCGAGTGTCCCAGGCGGAGTCGGTCAGGGAGACCATGTCGTGGGAGTCGCAGATCTGGGCCAGGGCCTGACCGCCCTGCGCGTGCAGGGCCTCCACCGTGCTGCGCCAGCCGGCCATCTCCTCGGCGTCATTGGGGTCACCGATCACGAGACGGGCCGACACCTTCCGCTTGCCGCCTCCGGGGCCGCTGGGGGCCAGCGCGGCGGCAACCTCCGCGGACGTGGGCACCCGAGTGAAGGTCACTCCGATGACGGCGTCCTGCGGCGCCTGAGCGGCCAGCGCCCGGTCCAGGGAGAGCTGGGCCCCTGCGGCCGACTCCAGGGCGGAGTTCGCCAGGCGGCCCCGCTCCGTCCAGGACTGGGCCTTGGAACAGGCGTCCAGGGACTGCTGGGCGGAGGCGCGCAGCTTTCCCGCCTCGTCAGCACCCTTGAAGCCCTTCGCGGTGGCCTGCTGGAGGCGCTCGGGCTGCCTCTCGTGGAGGGTTCGGGCCGCCAGCTCCAGGAGATCATGCTCGCCAGAGGCCGGCAGATCCGCCATGAGTGCCGAGTACCCGTGGCTGGTCGGCCACGACATGGTCAGAGTGCACTCGCGTCCGGTGGGCACATCGATGCCGACGGCACCGCCCTCGTCCTGGTAGAGCGGGCCGACGGCGATGACCTCCAGGGTCTTGGCATCCAGCAGCGCGTCGTCATAGCCGACCTCGCCCTTGCCGTTGGACTGAATGCGTCGCAGCGCCTCGAGGTTGAGGGCGTTGCCCTGAGCATCACTGATGTGAAGGCTCAGGTGGGTGGTGGCCCCGTCCCCCACGGCCGGCGGGATCACGTTCGCGTGCCCGCAGGAGGACACTGACGCTCCCAGAATGCCAGTACCCAGGAGCGCCAGTATCCCTCTGCGGTTGGTCTCGAATGTCATGGAAGCAGTATTCCAGTCTTGTGAGAGACATTTCGACCGAACGGTCTCATGTCCGTGATTCCGAGACCGCTGAATCTCACAGTCGGCGTCGTGGTCATCTCAGCTCCGAGGCCGGCACGAAGGTGTACCCCTCGGCCTTGATGCCGGCGACGATCTTCTTCAGCTCGGCCAGCGGGTAGTAGGGGTGGAAGAAGAAGCTGGCGGTGGCGTGAGTGTTGACCAGGTTGAGCTTGGCGGCGTCGATGATCTCCTGAGCCAGGCGCGGCGGGTGCTGGTTGATCTCGTTGGGCTCGAAGTTGCCCAGGTTCTCGGGCAGGACGTGGGCCCCGTAGGGGTCGTTGACCGCGTAGGGGAAGAACTGCCCGTAGTAGTCGAACGGACCGGCCTGGGTGTTGGTCAGGGTGCCGGCGTAGAGGAGCTCGCGCTCGTAGCGCACCGGGTAGTGCTCGCCGATTCCGTAGTAGGCCTCACGGGTGGCCGAGTAGTGCGGGGTCTCGAAGATCTCCGGAGTCGGCAGGTCGACCTCCCCGAAGATCTGGCGTCCCTGATCCACGCGCTCGGAGGCCCATTCCTGGGAGGTACCGGGCAGGGCGCCCCCGATCTGGACGAAGGACTTGTCCTGGCAGTCGATGGCCGGGGCCTTGGTGTCGTTGGTGGCCGAGCACCACGAGCGGATGAACTCGAAGTCGTCGGCGGAGACGGCGTTGTAGGGGTTGTCCAGGGTCCCGAACTGGTGAGTGGTGCCGTGCTGAACGATCGTTCCGCCCTTGTTCACCGCGTCCTGGATGACGGCCACCAGCTCCGGGGCGTCCTCAAGAGTGAGCTCCTTGGGCTCCCCGTCGTTCTCAGTGCCCTTGGGGTCGATGTACTTGGGCACCACGGCCATCTGGAAGGGCACGTTCTGGCTGTAGAAATAGTCGACGATCGCCTGCAGCTCCTCGGGGTCGCTGTCCGGGGTCACGTCCTCCAGGCGCACAGCGGCCTGACGGAACTGCTGGGCACCGGGCTGGAGGAAGTCCAGGAGGATGTCGGCGGCTGCGATGTAGCGGTCCTGCTCACCCAGGTAGGTCAGAGGGATCTCACCGATGAAGGTCATTCCCGAGGAGCTGACCGCCCAGGGGAAGGAGCTGGTGCCGGACTGGGCGACGGAGGCGCAGGCGGTGGCCGCTCCGCCGGGCTTGGAGCACTCGGCGCGCCCGAGGACCTTGACGTCCTTCTCGCGGGTGATGTGTGGGGCGATGATGCCACCGGTGTTGAGCTCGTTGCGCTTCAGGGAGGCGCCGTTGTAGCTGATCTTGGTGACCCGGTCAGTGGAGTCGATGTAGGAGGTGGCGGCGTCCCAGCCGTAGCGCTGGGTGAAGGCGGCGCGGTCGGCGTCGGTCTTGGCCAGCTGCCAGATGTTGAAGCCGGACCACATGACCGGGATGTTGCCGGTCAGGGTGTCGTCGATGAAGGCCCGCGGCAGGGGCTCGTCGTAGGTGGAGCCGATGTAGACCACGTTAGTGAAGCGACCGGCCAGGCCGGCGACGTAGTCCTTGACCGGGAGGGTCGTCACGGTCCCGGAGTGGCTGGCCAGGGTGCCCATGCTCAGGGCGTAGTACTCCCCCAGCTTGGCGTAGTCACCGGTGGTGTCGAACAGAACCAGGGTCGATGCCGGCCCCGCCTCCTGGTTGGAGAAGGTCACCGCGCCGGCAGGAACCTCGGGCGCGTTCTGCTTCAGGTCACGGATCTTGACCTGTCCCGCGGCGGGCGCGGGCTTGTTGAGGTCCACGTCTGCCTGCTTGTCGCCCTTGAGGGGGAGCTCCTTCTTGGCCGCAGCGGCCGGCTCGGGCGGAGCCGGAAGCGGTTTCTTGGCCGGGTCGGCGTCGTTGGCCTGGGCCCCGCCGGCGGGCTTGGCCGCGGCGGCCTGGACCGCCACGGGAGGCTGCGCGCCAGCGGTGGGGGCGGCCTGAGCAGGGCCCACCGCGGCGATGGAGCTGCCCAGGCACACCGCGATGGCGGCCAGTGCGCAGCGGCGTCGTCGTGCAGACACAAGGGTCGGGAGGATCATGAACGCTCCTTCGATGAGGTGGGAACAGGTTCGAACTCGGGAAGGGGGACACCGCGGCCGAACAGGGCTGCGGTGGCGGCCAGGATGCGCTTGCACGCGTGTCCGTCACCGTAGGGGTTGGCGGCCTGGGCCATGGCTGTGTAGGCCGTCTCGTCGGTCAGCAGGGTGGAGACCCTCTCAACGATGCGCTCCTCGTCGGTTCCGACCAGCTCGGCGACCCCGAAGGCGACGGCCTCGGGACGCTCGGTGTTGTCCCGCATGACCAGGACGGGCTTGGACAGCGCGGGGGCCTCCTCCTGGACGCCGCCGGAGTCGGTCAGCACGACGTCGCAGCGGTCGATGAGTGCGCAGAAGGCGCCGTACTCCAGTGGGTCGCACCAGATGACGTTGGCATGGCCCTCGATCTGAGGCAGGAGGTCCTCGCGAACCTTGGGGTTGCGGTGGACCGGCAGCACGAAGAGCACCTCGGGATGCCTGTCGGCCAGGCGCGCGACGGCGCGGCCGATGGCCCGCATCGGCTCGCCCCAGGACTCACGGCGGTGGGCGGTGACGAGCACGACTCGCCGGGAGGCGTCCTTCAGTGCTGCGGCCAGCTCCTCATCCGGTGGCGGGACCCGGCGGTCGACGGCGACCAGGAGCGCGTCGATGACCGTGTTGCCGGTGACGCTGACGGTCTGCGGGTCGGTGTTCTCGCGCAGCAGGTTGTCCCGGCTGGTGGTGGTGGGGCACAGGTGCAACGTGGTCACCTGGCTGATGAGCCGCCGGTTGGCCTCCTCGGGGAAGGGTGAGGAGATGTCCCCGGTGCGCAGGCCGGCCTCGACGTGGAGGACCGGCACCTCGTGGTAGAAGGCCGACAGCGCGGCGGCGAAGGCGGAGGTGGTGTCCCCCTGGACGATGACGGCGTCGGGCCGGTGGGCCTCGATCGCCCGCCCCACCCCTTGCAGACAGCGGTTGGTGATCTGGGTGAGGGTCTGCCCCGGCGAGTGGATGTCGAGGTCGTCGTCGGGCACGATTCCGAAGAACTCGTGCACCTGGTCGAGCATCTCACGGTGCTGCCCGGTAACGACGACGATCGGATTGAAACGCTCGTCGTCGCGCATGGCGGCCACCAGGGGGGCGAGCTTGATCGCCTCTGGGCGGGTGCCGTAGACGAGCATGACTCTCAGGGGGCCACCCGTTTGCGTGGAGTCGGTTGTCATGGGGTTCTCCTGGTCGTGTGTCGGGAGTGGGACGAGGTGGGCCTCAGCGGTGGTTGAGTCCGGCGCTGTCGTCAAGGGCAGGCCTTACTTGTCCTCGGTGATCGGGGTGAAGGTGACGTCGGAGTCCTCGCAGTAGGCCGCCACGGTGCCGGAGCGGTAGGGGGACTGCTTGTCGGTGACGGTTCCGAGCTCCTGCCCGTCCACGATGATGGTGAAGGTGACTTCCGACGACTTGGTCGTGTCAATGGTGACGGTGACGTCGTGGCTCTCCCCGGGCGGGTAGACGGGTGTGTTGCCCGATGACAGGAATCGCTGGTATCCCGGGTAGGCGGTGTCCTGTTTGGAGACCTCCCAGCCGTTGGGCTTGAGGGCCAGAGCGTAGAAGTGGTTGTTGTCGGTGTAGTTCCACAGGAGCCAGGCGACCTCCCAGGCATTGGGCTCGCCGTCCTCTCGCAGCTGCTTGACGGTGGTCATCGTGGTGTGGATGGTCTGGACGCCTCCCGCCTCGATCTCGACCGTGGTGGAGGTGGCCAGACCGGCGTGGGTCGTGTCATGGGAGTTGGCCGACGTCGGCTTGAGGCGCAGCAGGCCCTCGGAGCACGAGGCCTCGCCATAACCATCGAAGATGATCTCCCACTGGGAGCAGTCCGGCGTCTCAGTCCCTGTCTCTCGGGCGTGGCAGTACACGGTGACTCCTAGAACCAGTGCCAGGACGCAGACCGTCAAGAGGGCGCGACGCAGGATCCTGCCGCGACGAGAACCGTCGACGGCTCCTGCATGCTGAGGCGCGTTGGCAACTGTCATCTCATCTCCTCATTGGTCAGGCGACTGGCTGTAGGACGGGGACGCCGCACGATCACAGCAGTGGGGTTCAGCAAGGGGCGGGCCGGGACAGCCGGCACAGCACTGCCCGGACCTGCGCCCTGAGGGGCCGCCAGGGGCTCCACCCTCACCGGCTCGCTGGGCGGCCGCTGCTTGCTCGGTAGCGGCGAGCCCACGGCTGCTGCTCCATGGGAGCCGGCCACCGACCCGCTGGGCGCGCCCTGCGCTCCTTGAGCCGGTTCAGCCTCCCGCGCGGTCTTGGCCCACCCGGTGCGTCCGGTCAGCTCCCGGGCGACTGCTCGCCAGCCGTAGAGGCTGGGAAGGAGTCCATAGAGGACGAACAGGTGCGCGTAGCCCACGGACTTGAGCAGGTTCAGACCCTCGCTGCGCTCGATGCGCCAGTAGATCCAGGCGTAGATGAGCGCCGGGCCGAAGGCAATGACATAGGCCCCCACGAGCCATGCCCATGACTGCTCCCACCTCAGGACCGCGGCCACACCGGCGGTCACCATGGTGATGAGGAAGGACAGGGTCAGCAGGGAGCCAGTCAGGAGCAGGTAGGGCGTAAGTACCTGCCAGAGCGTGTCGGCCCGCCCCAGGCCGCGCTGTTCGCGGGCCACGGAGCGCAGCAGGTGCAGTGCCTGGAGGTTTCCCTGGAACCAGCGGGTGCGCTGACGCATGAGACGGCGCATGCTGGTCACGCCCTGCTGGTGAACGGAGGCCGCGGGCCAGAACTCGTTGGTCCAGCTGGTGGCGTTGAGCCGGATCCCCAGGTCGAAGTCCTCGGTCAGCGACCGGGTCCAGGGCCGGGGTCCCAGGGCGTCGAGCGCGCTGAGGCGGACGAACTGGGCGTTGCCGCCCATGCCGACACTGCGGACTCGGCGCCGGCCTCGCTGGAAGACCTCGGTGAAGATCACGAACTCCATGTCCTGCATGCGGGCGAGCAGGGAGCCGAAGCGGTTGTTGATGCGCACCCCCATCTGAACGGCGCCGACCTCCTGCGGGGCGAAGGCCTTGCGCACCTCCCCGATGGCGTGGGGGTCGAGCCTGCCGTCGGCGTCCATGACTCCCACGACGACTCGCGAGGACGACACCGTGGTGCATCGGGAGCGCACGATCGATAGTGCGTCGTTAAGAGCCTCCCCCTTACCCAGGCGGGCGTGGGGAGGACGACGGCGAACCACCTCGACACGCTCGTCGCCGGCCTGGGCGGCCACCTGGGCGGTGTCGTCGTCGGAGCCGTCGTCGATGACCATGATGCGCAGGCCCGGGTCCGGGATTGAGGTGAGCCGTCTGACACTGGCACCGATGACCTCCGCCTCGTTGAGGCAGGGCATGAGGATGACGATGAGCAGCGGGGCATCGGGGTGCGAGGGCCCGCCGTGCCGTGGGGCACCGCGCGAGGCGATGAGCATGAAGAAGGTGTAGGCGAGAGCGACTGCGATCATCCCCAGGGCACCCCACCAACCGATGCGGTCGAGGATTCCCAGGGGGCTTGAGGAATCGAAGCTCATAGACGGAAACGGGGCCTGGGTCCTCATCACGCTCGCAGACTCATCAGGCCGCTGCGCTGCTGAACGTGGCGTCCGGCGGTGCGCCGGGGGCGCGGGAGCAGGGCGCGGGCCGCGCCATAGAGATTGGTCAGCAGGAAGAAGGCCAGGATGGCGACGAACACCAGCCCGGCGCAGTCGATGAGGAAACGAGCGACGAGAGCGGGAGGGGAACCTGCCGGGGCGACATACCACACGACGAACAGTCCGGTTCCGGCGGCGAATGGGGAGTAGTGCATGAGGCCATCCATCTGGATCCAAGGGGTAGGGCCGATACCGACTGTCATCACCGCATTCGCGAGCAGTTCCAGCCGGTACCAACGCCTCGGTGCGACGCGCCCGGGGATGACGGGATGTGGGAACTCAGCCCGTCGGGCACGGCGCACCGTGCGTCACCACCAAATATAACAATAGAGTAACGCTTTGCAACACTGTGCCATTCGACCATGCAATAAGCGTCCTCTTGGAGATGGCTCACAAGGACTGAAAGTGGCGGGATTCCGCCACTTGAATCGTCAATGAATCCAGATCTGCATCGTCCCCACCCGTCTGACGCATCAGGAGATGGTCACGAGTAGATCACAGTTCGATCTCACAATGCGTGTTCAGCAGCCTTTTTCACTGTCTGGCGGGCACGGGCCGCCTCACCGTGGGCGGGCAGATCCTCACAGCTCGCCAGGACCTCCAGTGCCGGTGTCATGGCCTCCAGGGCGCTCGCACTGTACTCGATGAGCTGCACCGGTTTGAGGAAGGCCATCACGTTCAGTCCGGCAGCGAACCGGGCAGTCCCACCGGTGGGAAGGACGTGGTTGGAGCCGGCCAGGTAGTCGCCCAGGGGCACAGGGCTGTAGGGTCCGATGAAGATGGCGCCGGCGTTGCGGATCCGGCGCGCGACCTGAGGGGCATCGAAGGTGTGGATCTCCAGGTGCTCGGCTGCGTAGGCGTCGGCGACCTCGATGGCCTGCGCGAGGTCGCGCACCAGGACGGTTCCCGACTGCGGTCCCCTCAGGGCGGTCGATGCCCGCTCCCGGTGCCGGGTCTCGCTGAGTCTGCGCTCGAGTGCCGCATCGACTGCGTCGGCCAGCTCCGGGGAGTCGGTGATGAGGACACTGCCGGCATTGGGATCGTGCTCCGCCTGGGAGAGCAGGTCGGCGGCCACGTACTCGGGGTCGGCCCCGGCGTCTGCCAGGACGGCGATCTCGGTAGGACCCGCCTCAGCGTCGATGCCAACCCTTCCCATGACGGCTCGCTTGGCGGCCGCCACGTAGATGTTGCCGGGACCGGTGATGACGTCCACACCCCGGCACAGGACCTCTCCCCCGGCATCCGCGCGGTCGGTGTCGTCCTGGGCGTCGGCACCGTAGGCGAGCATCGCGATGGCCTGGGCGCCGCCGACGGCGTAGACCTCGGTGATCCCCAGCAGCGCGCACGCCGCCAGGATCGTGGGGTGGGGCAGACCGGCGAACTCGGCCTGAGGCGGGCTGGCCAGGGCGATCTGCTCGACGCCGGCGACCTGGGCGGCCACCGCGTTCATCACCACGCTGGAGGGGTAGACCGCCAGCCCTCCGGGAACGTAGAGCCCGACCCTTTCAACGGGGATCCAGCGCTGGGTGACGGTGCCGCCGGGGACCACCTCCGTGGTGCGCTCGGCGGGCACCTGGGCGGTGTGCCCGGCCCGGTTGTGGGCGATGGACAGCTCGAGGGCCTCGCGCACCGCGGGGTCCAGGCCGTCGAGCGCCTGGGTGATGGCAGCAGCGGGCACACGCAGGTGAACGGGTCGCACGCCGTCGAAGCGCTCGGCGGCGTCACGCAGTGCGGCCGCTCCCCGGGATCGGACGTCCTCGATGAGTGGAGCCACTGCGGCCTGGGCGGCGGTGACGTCAAGGGTGGCCCGGGGCAGGGTCTGTGCCAGCTGGCGTGCGGAGAGTCGGGTGCTGCGCAGATCGGTGCGGGTGAGCATGCCCGTAAGCCTACAGGTCATGCACAAGGCGGCCCGGGAGAGCACGTTGTCTCCCGGGCCGCCTCACACTTGCGGTTGAGTCAGAGACTCATCTCGCGCACGGCGCGGGCGGCGCCGACCATGCTGGTCAGGCTCGCCTCGGTCTCGGCGTAGGCACGGGTCTTGAGACCGCAGTCGGGGTTGACCCAGACCTTCTCGGTGCCCAGGGCCGCGACGGCCCGCTGGAGCAGCTCGGTGCACTCGGCCTGGCTGGGCACGCGCGGGGAGTGGATGTCCCACACACCCGGGCCGAGCTGTCGCTCGAAGCCGTGCTCGGCCACCGCGGGCAGGATGTCCATGCGCGAGCGGGAGGCCTCGATGGAGGTCACGTCGGCGTCGAGGTGGTCGACCGCGTCGATGACGACGTCGAACTCCGAGTAGCACAGGTGGGTATGGATCTGGGTGGCGGGAGCCGCCCCTCCGGTGGCCAGACGGAAGGAGCCGACCGACCACTCCAGGTAGGCGGGGCGGTCGGCGCGCCGCAGCGGCAGGGTTTCGCGGATGGCGGGCTCGTCGACCTGGATGACGCCGATGCCGGCGGCCTCAAGGTCCGCCACCTCCGCGCGTAGGGCCAGGCCCAGCTGGTCGGCGACCTGGGCGCGCGGGATGTCGTCGCGCACGAAGGACCAGGCCATGATGGTCACCGGGCCGGTGAGCATGCCCTTGAGGGGCTTGTCGGTCAGGGACTGGGCGTAGGCCGACCAGGCGACCGTCATGGGCTCGGGACGGGCGACATCGCCCCACAGGATGGAGGGGCGGGTGCAGCGCGAGCCGTAGGACTGGACCCAGCCGTGCTCCGTGGTCACGAAGCCGTCGAGCAGCTCGGCGAAGTACTGGACCATGTCGTTGCGCTCGGCCTCGCCGTGGACCAGGACGTCCAGACCGAGGCGTTCCTGAAGGGCGACGACGTTGGCGATCTCGGCGCGCATGGCGGCGTCGTAGGCGGCGTCGTCGATCTCCCCCTTGCGCCAGGCGGCCCGGGCCTTACGGATCTCGGCGGTCTGGGGGAAGGAGCCGATGGTGGTGGTGGGAAGTTCGGGAAGGCCGAGGCGCTCGTCCTGGGCCGCCTTGCGCTCGGTGTAGGGGGCGCGGGTGCGGTCGGCGTCCGTGACGGCCTCGACGGCGGCGCGGACCTCGTCGCGGTGCACGCCCGGGTGGGCGGCGCGCTGCTTGCGCAGGTCGGCGTCCTGGGCCAGCTCTGCGGCAATGGCGTCACGGCCCTGCTCCAGGCCCTTGGCCAGGGTGATGACCTCACCGACCTTCTGGTCGGCGAAGGCGAGCCAGGAGCGGATCTCCGCATCGATGGCGGTCTCGCGCTCGACGTCGTGCGGCACGTGCTGCAAGGAGGTGGAGGTCGCCACGGTGATGGGGGTGCCCTCGGGAAGGCGCTGGCGCAGCTGCTCGAGCACGTCCATTGCCCGGTTCAGGTCGGTGCGCCAGATGTTGCGTCCTGAGACGACACCGGCGACGACGGCCTTGCCCTCCAGGGCGGCCAGGTCGCCGGCCTCGGGCAGGGCGCCCGCCACGAGGTCGAGGCCCACGGCCTCGATCGGGGCCTGACCGAGCACGGGCAGCGCGTCGCCCAGGGAGCCGTAGGTTCCGGCCACGAGGATCTGGGGGCGCTCCACGATGGCGCCCAGCCAGGTGTAGGCGTCGCGCACGGCGTCAAGGACTCGCTGGCGCTCCACGTTCCAGGAGTCGGAGACCAGGGCGGGCTCGTCGAGCTGGACCCAGGTGGCACCGGCCTGGTGCAGGTCCATGAGGAGGTGGCCGTAGGCGTGCAGGACGTCGCTGAGACGGTCCAGGGGGTGGAAGCCCTCAGCCGCCTCGTCGGAGGGCTTGGCCATGAGCAGGTAGCTCACCGGTCCTACGACGACGGGGCGCACCTCGGTCCCAGCGGCCTTGGCCTCGCGGACCTGGTCGGCGATGGCGGTGTCGACGTAGCCGATGGGGGTGGAGGCGTCGATCTCGGGGACCAGGTAGTGGTAGTTGGAGTCCAGCCACTTGGTCATCTCCATGGCCGGGCGGGCTCCTTCACCGCGGGCCAGGGTGAAGTAGCCCTCGATGTCAAGGGCGCCGTCGGCGTCCAGCAGGTCGCGGAAGCGGGCGGGCGCGGCCCCCAGGGTGGCGGTCACCTGAAGAACCTGGTCGTAGAGGGTGAAGTCCGCCGGTACCGAGGCGGGCTGAGTCAGCCCCAGGTCCCTCAGGCGCGAGCGGGTCGCCCCGCGCAGCTCGGCGGCGGCGTGCCTGAGCTCATCGACACTCAGGTTCCCTTTCCAGAAGGACTCCACGGCGCGTTTGAGCTCACGGTCCCTTCCGATGCGGGGGTATCCCAGGATGGTGGCCCCCGGCAGGGGGGTGGAGGGGACCTGTGACTCGGTCACGGCGATCTCAGCCGGTGAGGCGGGGGCGACCGACTCAGGGGTGGCGCTCATGCATTCTCCTTGGTGATGGTGGTGTGGGGCTGGACGGGGTGGAGGGAAGACAGTGCTGCACCGGGAGAGCCGCGGCGCAGGAAGGAGGGGCCTCGGCCGGGTGTGGCCTGAAGGTATCCGCGGTCGACGGCATCGCGCACCTCCCGGTCGGGCGCGGCTCCGGCCAGGATGCCCCCCAGACGCAGGTGGCTGATGACGTCGAGGGCCGGGCGAGTGCGGTTAAAGGTGTACAGGTGCAGTCCGGGGGCCCCGGCGCGCAGCAGCGCGGTGGCCAGGTCGAGCGTCGCGCCGATGCCGCGTTCCACGAGGGTGGCGCCGCTGGCCGATCCCAGTGTGGAACGCAGGCCGGCGGGCACGCGCACCCCGGTGAGCGCCTCAAGGCGGGTGAGCCGACGCAGGTCGGTCAGCGGGATCACCCCGGGAAGAATCGGGATGCTCACTCCCGCGTAGGAGGCGGCGTTGGTCAGCGCCACGTAGTCGGCCGCGTCGTAGAACACCTGGGTGATCGCCATGTCAGCCCCGGCGGCCTGCTTGGCGGCCAGGACCTCGATGGCCTCGATGTGATCGCTGGTGGCCGGGTAGGCGGCCACGGCGATCGTGACGTGGCGTCTGCCGTCACCGAAGAAGTCGGCCTCGACCTCCCGGATGACCCGGACGAGGTCGTCGGCGTGGCGCAGCTCCCCGGCGACGTCGTCGGCCCGGGTACCGGCCGGCGGGTCACCGCGCAGAGCGAGGAAGCGCCGCACTCCCATCCGAAGGAAGCGGGTGACGATGTCGACGGCCTCCTGCTTGCGGTAACCGATGCAGGTCAGGTGCGCCATGAGGGGGATGGTGCTGGACTCCAGCACGTGGGCGAGCACGCACTCGGAGGGGTTGGTCTGCTCCTGGACCGCGCGCACGCGGGGCACAGCCTCGCACCGGCCCGCCTCCGACTCATGCGCGCTCCCCTCATGCCCGCCACTGCTGATCCCGTCAGCGGGATCGGTGACGAAGGTCGGTCGGTAGGTCACCGAGACGAAGTCGGGCCCGGTGGCCAGGAGCCTGTCAATGCGGCCCCAGGTGGCCGAGGCGGCCTTACCCGGTCGAGGGGGGAACAGCTCCAGGCTGACGGTGGGCAGTCGCCGGGTGGTTCCGGTCTCGGCGCTGCTCAGGCCCCCTGCGCGGCCACCTGCCGCGGCGGTGGGCCCGGTGGGCTCGTTGTCGTGCACATCGTCTCCATCGGTCCTGGCTGAAGCACCCGCGTACCGGGTTGCTGCGGCGTCATGGAACCAGGTCTCTCGGCCGCTCTGGATGGTTGAGCGTATCAAACCACGACGGTTCTACGACCTCGTCGTCGTCCCATATAGCGAGAACTGCTCCGCTCAGCCGTTGGCCTGGTTCTCATCCCAGGCCGCCCAGCAGGCGAGGCGCTGCGGCGGGGCCCAGCTCGCGTCCCTGGTGCCAACCTCTCCCGTGGCCGCTGAGACCACCAGGGAGGCCAGGCTCGGTTCGCCGCGAGCAGCGCAGTCGTGACCGATCATGGAGAGCAACGGCCCCATATGACGCGGCAGCACGCCCCGTCCGATCGAGTCGCTGAGCTCGCCGTAGGTGATGACCTCACGGTGCTGAGCGACCTCTATCAGAACGGAGCGTGCTGCGTTGGTGGCCTCAGCCAGCCTCGGGGTGAGTCGGCGCATCCTGTCCCCCACTGGGAAGTAGGCACCGACGGTGATGGCGAGCGACTCAGTCACGGTGTAATGATCCGGGTTGTCCGGGCTCGTCACAAGCTCGTCCTCGCTGCGCCTCCACCCCGAGGCCGGAACTGGTCAGTCGGCCATGCGACGGCGCACCAGGATGAAACCGCCGCCCAGGGCGATGGCGGCCACTGCCAGGACGATGCCGGTCATGCTGGCACCGGTGAGAGGAAGACGGCCATCGCCAGTAGCCGCAGCAGCCGCAGCGGCCTGGCCCTGACCGCCCTGAGCGTTGCTGCCGCCGGGCTTGGCGATGCTGGAGTTCTTCTGGCCGGCCCCCGCCTTGGAGTCAGAGGGACTGGCGCCCTGTGTGTTCTTGCCGCTGGCGTCAGAGGCCCCGTCGGCAACGGTGGAGCCGTTGTTGTCGGCCTTGCCGCCCTTGTTGGTGTTGCCGCCCTTGCCGCCGTTGTTGGCGTTGCCACCGTTGTTGGCAGCCTTGTCGCCGTTGTTAGCGGCCTTACCGCCGTTGTTGGCGTTGTCAGCGGGGGCGTCCCCGGCACCGGGGACGGCTCCGCCACCCCAGGCGACGTTGACGAGCGCACCGCGGTCCACGGCAACGTTGGCGTTGACGCCGAGGGTCTTGGCGATGTCCTCGGGCAGGGCGTGGCCGTTACCGGAGGCGGGGCTTCCCTCCTTGAGGTGGAAGTCCGAGGTCTTGTCCATCGGGTTGGCCGACTCCTTGACGAAGAACGGGTTGTTCTCCGGGGAGCCGTGCAGGTCCAGACCGTTGGACTCCTTACCCGCGGCCTTGACGCTCGAGCTGGCCGTGAAGTCGGCGAGCTTCTCGGCGTTGACCGACTGGTTCATACGGTCGGCGCCCCAGTTCCACAGGACCGTGGTCGACAGGGTCTGGGGGTTCTCCTGGCGGTAGTAGACGTCGTAGTCGATGCTGGAGACCATCTCATTGGCGTAGACCGCGCCGGAACCGTCCTGGTTGGCCCCACCCAGGACCTGGACCATGGCCGAGTAGCGCCACGGGTCCCCGGGCATGGGGGTGGTCTGCTCGGAGGAGAAGATGTTGTTCATCACCTGGGTGTTGGTGGTGTCCCAGCTCAGTCCGTGCTCGGCGCTCCACTTCTGCACCTGGGTGCACACGCCCTGGGCGTTACGGGCGTTGCAGCCGTCGGAACGGGTGTCCTCCTGGATCCACAGGCTGGTGAGCGCGTGGGAGACGGTGTTGTTCCACACGCGGGTGTCGTTGGACCCGGAGACGTGGATGCCGATACCGGCCCCGGCCACGATGTTGGAGGCGATGAGGTTGTTGGAGGAGACCTCGTTGAAGATCGCCACCGGGACGTTGACGAAGTAGTTGCCGACGATCTCGGAGTCCATCACGCCCTCGTCGAACCAGACACCTGCGGCACGGTTCTGGTCATAGGCAGCGGGGTCGGAGATGTCCGTGCCGGTGGCCGAGTAGTCCACGGTGTTGTTGGCGAAGCGGATGTTCTTGGCGTGGGTGATCTTGGTGTCGGCCAGGGTGCAGTAGGCGCCGCAGTCCTTCGTGATGAAGCCGGAGGTGTTGTTGTTCCTCCACAGGTTGTTCTCCACCTTGGCTCCGCTGGAGTCATTGATGCCGAAGGCGTTGGAGCCGTTGTTCTCGAACAGGTTGTTCGACACGACCGCGTTGGTCGAGTCGATGACCTGCAGCGCACCGGCGGTCGAGGAGTAGCGGAAGGTGGAGTTCTCGATGCGAGGAGCGCCGTGAGCGACCACAACCGTTCCACCACCGGAGATGGTGCCGATCTCAGGGTCGTTGTAGTCCCAGCGCTGCACCGCGGAGTACTTCTCCACCGTCAGTCCCGACAGGGTGATGTTGTCGGTGTTGAAGGACAGGGCGCGGGAGTGCTGGACCACCTCGACCTGGTGCTGGTTGGGGTCGACGCCGATGACGTAGGAGGTGCCGCGGTGCGGCTTGACGTTGTAGCCGGCCTGGTTGTTGTTCGGGTTCTTCAGAGTGACCGGGTCGGGGTCATCGACGAAGAAGGTGGACTCGGTGACCTCGGCGCGGCTGAGCACCTGGGTCAGGGGCTTGCCATCGACGAACACCTGCTCGGGGTGTGCGGCGATCCCCTCCTTGGCGGGGTCGGCGTTGATGGTGCAGACCGTGCAGAAGCGGACCATGTCCTTGCCCGTGGACCACTTCCCGTCGCCGCCGGCGTTCCAGCTCGTGGGGACCTCCGCACCGGTGAGGACCGGCTTGGCGCCCTCGGCCGCCTTGATGGTCACGCCCTTGTCGACAGCGAGCTCGCCCTCACGGTAGGTGCCGTTGGCCAGCTCGATGGTGTCTCCGTCGCCGGCCTTCTTCAGGGCGGTTCCAATGGTCTGAAGGGGCTTGGCAGCGGTTCCGTCTCCCGCGTCCGAGCCACCCTCGGCCGAGACATGAATGATGTTGCCGTCAGCGGCAGCGGCTTCTGGTGCATGAGTCACAGCCAGAACAGGCGCCGACAGCGATAGAGCGAGTATCGCCATCTGGGCGACGATTCGACGCTTCATGGTGTCTCCGTCTCCGTAGTGTGATCAGAACGCCGTTACCCTACCGTGATAAATTTTGTTTGGCATCCGTTATATCCGCATACTTTTGAGAGACGCTTCTCTCACTCACCTCGCTGCCGGCCGCTCTTGCGGGGTGCTACCTGCTCCGACGTGCACATCTCATGCCCCGTCTGCGAGGATCAACCTATGACGCATGCAACACCTCAGCGGGCATCTCGGTACCCGCTCATCTCAGTGTCCGGAAGCATCAGGCTCGGCCAGTTCCTCAAGCTGGCGGGCCTGGTGGAGGACGGCGCACAGGCGCGCATCGCCATCCAGTCCGGAGACGTCACTGTCAACGGCGTCGTGGAGACGCGTCGCGGGCACCACCTAACCGACGGCGACGTCGTCGTCGTCGATCACCCCGCAGGCCAGGTGGGCGCCACCGTCGAGCAGCTGGGGACCGAGCAATGAGCCCGCTCCCCAGCTCCAGGAGCAGTCCTCAGGCCTTGTCCCCCTGACTCCGGTCGGCTCCTGCCGACGCATCATCCGCACCGTCGACGGCGCGGCCATCGCCCCTCAGGTCCTTGGCGGTCTCGTCGGTACCGTCCTCGGCGCCCTCATCATCTCCATCGTCGTTGCCGGCGGTCGACGACAGCCTGGTGTGCAGCTCGATGGTCTCGACCTCATGGGGCTCGTTGGCCGTCGTGACCGCGGTGGTGACCGAGTCGATCAGGACCTGGTTGGCCAGCGAGTACCGCAGCAGCATGGCTGAGGCCACGCCACTGGTGGCCACGCCCCAGAAGACGACCGTGAAACGGCTCGGATCGGTCGTGCCGTTCTCCGAGAGCCCTCCCATGACGATGGAGGTCGAGTCGGCACCGGTGACGAACTGCCGGATGGTGCGGCCGCGCGAGATGCGGGCGATGAACATGCCTGCGAAGGGCGTCCAGGAGATCCGCCAGGCCCAGGGAGCAGGCCGATCCGACCAGGGCGTACATGGCCCACGGGTAGATGGTCCAGTGGAACATGGCCGTGCCCAGGGCGGTGCTGGCGGCCCTGGCCGTCTGAGGGTCGACGGTGTCCGGCGGGGACGACATGTAGAAGTAGAGCGGTTCACCGACTCCGTAAAAAATCAGTCCAATGCCCATTCCCGTGGCGAGCATCGTGGAGACCCAGGATCCGGTGGAGTACTCGGGCTCCTCGGCGTCCCCGCCCAAGGGGGTCGTGCCGAACCGGGAGGCTTCCACGACAGCACCAGCACTGTTCGACCGGCTCGTCAGGGCGGGTGACCCGCTCCCCCGGAAACGGCCTGCTAGTGGCGCAGGCACCCCGGCCCGAGGAGGGCCTTGATGTCGGAGTAGAAGGCGGGCGAGGCCTCCACCCGCAGCGAGGCGTCCAGCTGGGTACGTACCTCGCGCCCCGGGCTGGTCAGTGTCAGACGGACCGTGGATCCACCCGGGTGCTTGGTGAGCACGTCCTTGAACTGCTCCACCAGCGGAGCGGTGCACCGGTTGGTGGGCAGAGTGATGAGGACCGCCTCATGGGTGGCGCTGGAGATGTCCGGGATCGTCATCTCCTGGGCGTACAGGGCGACCTGCCCGTCACGCCGGTTGAGACGTCCGCGCACCGTGACCACCGTGTCGGGGGCCAGCATGGTGGAGACGGTCTGATAGGTCTGGGGGAAGAAGAGCACCTCGATGCTTCCGGCCAGGTCCTCCACCTGGGCGATGGCCCACAGGTTGCCCTGCTTGGTGGTCTTGCGGGTCAGCGAGGTGATGAGCCCGGCGATGGTGACCATGGCGCCGTCGGGCAGCTCATCGTTCTCGTGGAGCTCGGAGATCTCCTTGTCCGCGAGCTTGCCCAGCAGCCCCTCCAGTCCCATGAGGGGGTGGTCGGAGACGTAGAGCCCCAGCATGTCGCGCTCGTAGGCGAGCTTGTCCTTCTTGTCCCACTCCGGCAGGTTGGGGACGTCGGAGGAGAAGACCGGGCCGTTACCGAAGGGCGAGTCGTCGGCGTCGTCGGGGCCGCCCATGAGGGAGGCGAACAGGTCGAACTGGCCGGCGGCCTCGTTGCGCTTGACGCCGATGACCTCGTCGACGAAGTCCTCGTGGCAGGCCTGCAGGGAGCGCCGGGTGTGTCCCAGGGAGTCGAAGGCTCCGGCCTTGATGAGCGAGTCGATGGTGCGCTTGTTGCACACGACCGCGGGAACCTTGTCGAGGAAGTCCTCGAAGGAGGTGAACTCGCCCTTGTCCTCCCTGGCGGCCACGATCGCGTCGACGACGTTGATGCCGACGTTGCGCACCGCGGACAGCCCGAAGCGCACGTCCTCACCGACCGCGGAGAACTGGGCCCGCGAGGCGTTGACGTCCGGGGGCAGGACGGTGATGCCCATGTGGCGGCACTCCCCCAGGTAGACGGCCAGCTTGTCCTTGTTGTCCTTCTGGCTGGTGAGCAGGGCGGCCATGTACTCGGTGGGGTAGTGCGCCTTGAGGTAGGCCGTCCAGTAGGACACGACGCCGTAGGCGGCCGAGTGGGCCTTGTTGAAGGCGTACTTGGCGAAGGGGACGACGACGTCCCACAGGGTCTTGACGCTCTCCTTGGAGAAGCCGGCCTGGACCATTCCGGCCTCGAACTCGACGAACATCTTGGCCAGGATGTCCATCTTCTTCTTACCCATGGCCTTGCGCAGCGCGTCGGCCTTGCCCATGGAGAATCCCGCCAGGTCGGTGGCGATCTTCATGACCTGCTCCTGGTACACGATGAGACCGTGCGTGGTCCCCAGGATCGGGTCGAGGGCCTCCTTGAGCTCGGGGTGGATCGGGATGACCTCCTGCAGGCCGTTCTTGCGCAGCGCGTAGTTGGTGTGGGACTCCGCCCCCATGGGGCCGGGCCGGTAGAGGGCGCCGACGGCGGAGATGTCCTCGAAGTTGTCCGGCTTCATCAGGCGCAGCAGCGTGCGCATCCCCCCGCCGTCGAGCTGGAAGACGCCCAGGGTCTCACCGCGTGAGAGCAGCTCGTAGGTGGCCCGGTCGTCGAGCTCGACGTGGTCGATGTCCAGGGCCGGCTTGCCGTTGGCGACAATGTTCTCCAGGGCGTCGGAGATGACCGTGAGGTTGCGCAGTCCCAGGAAGTCCATCTTGAGCAGGCCCAGGTGCTCGCAGGTGGGGTAGTCGAACTGGGTGATGACGGCGCCGTCCTGGAGGCGCTGCATCATGGGGATGATGTCGGTCAGGGTGGCCGAGGACATGATGACGGCGCAGGCGTGGACGCCCCACTGCCGGGTCATGCCCTCCAGCCCCTTGGCCAGCTCGACGATCTTCTGGGCGTCGGGGTCCTCGGCGTGCAGTCTGCGGAACTCCTCGGCCTCCCCGTAGCGCTCGTCGGCGGGGTTGAAGATGCCCTTGATGGAGATGTCCTTGCCCTGGACGGACGGGGGCATGGCCTTGGTGAGCCGGTCACCGACGGCGTAGGGGTAGCCCATGACGCGGCTGGAGTCCTTCAGGGACTGCTTGGCCTTGATGACGCCGTAGGTGACCACCTGGCTGATGCGGTCGGCGCCGTACTTCTCGCGCACGTACTCGATGACCTCGTCGCGCCGGCGCTCGTCGAAGTCGACGTCGATATCGGGCATGGAGATGCGCTCGGGGTTGAGGAAGCGCTCGAAGATGAGTCCGTGGCGCAGCGGGTTGAGCTCGGTGATGCCCATGGCGTAGGCGACCATGGAGCCGGCTCCTGATCCACGCCCCGGACCGACCCGGATGCCGTGGGCCTTGGCCCAGTTGATGTAGTCGGCCACGACGAGGAAGTAGCCGGGGAATCCCATCTGGGTGATGACGCTGATCTCGTACTCGGCCTGCTTGCGGCAGTCCTCGGGGATGTCGCCGTTGAACCGGCGATCCATGCCGCGCCAGCACTCCTTGATGAACCAGGACTCGTCGGTCTCCCCCTCGGGGACGGGGAAGGCCGGCATGTAGGAGGCGCCTTCATCCACGGTGCGGAAGTGCACGTCGCACTGCTCGGCCACGAGCAGGGTGTTGTCGCAGGCCTGGGGCATCTCGGAGAAGAGGCGGCGCATCTCGGCGCCGGGGCGCAGGTAGTAGGTGTCGCCATCGAACTTGAAGCGGTCCGGATCGGAGAGCACGGAGCCGGAGTTGATGCACAGCATCGCGTCCTGGATGGTGCGGTCCTCGGGGCGCACGTAGTGGGAGTCGTTGGTGGCCAGCAGTGGGGCCCCGATCTCCTGGGCGATGCGCAGCAGGTCCTTGGTGACGCGCTGCTCGATCTCCAGGCCGTGGTCCATGAGCTCGACGTAGAAGAACTCCTTGCCGAAGATGTCCTGCAGCTCCCCGGCGGCGCGCAGGGCCTCGTCCCACTGGCCCAGGCGCAGGCGGGTCTGGACCTCCGAGGAGGGGCAGCCGGTGGAGCCGATGAGGCCGCCCGAGTAGCGCGAGAGCAGCTCGCGGTCGATGCGCGGCGCCTTGCCCCACTGGCCCTCCAGGGAGGCGAAGGAGTCCATGCGCATGAGGTTGTGCAGGCCCTCGTTGTTGCGTGAGAGCAGCGTCATGTGCGTGTAGGAGCCGCGGGCGGAGACGTCGTCGCTCCTCTGGGACTCATCGCCCCAGAACACACGGGTCTTGTCGAAGCGGGAGGTGCCCGGCGTCATGTACGCCTCGACCCCGATGATCGGCTTGATGCCCGCGGCCGTGGCGGCCGCGTAGAACTCATAGGCTCCGAACATGTAGCCGTGGTCGGTGATCGCCAGGGCGGGCTGGCCCAGCCGCTTGGCCTCGGCCACGTAGTCCTTGATCTTCCCGGCGCCGTCCAGCATGGAGTAGTCGGTGTGGACGTGGAGGTGGACGAAGTCGTCCGTGGGGGCTGCATCTTCCTGACTGCTCATCTCCGCCATGGGTCTCATCCTAGGCCCGCCCGGCTCCCTGTCTCCTGGAGGGCCGAGCCCGCCGTCCGCTGAAAGGGCAAGGTTTCCCGGCAATGACGGGACGCTGCCGAGGTGGCGGGTAAGCCGGGTGAGAAATCCACCGTCGGCGGGTGGCCCGCTTCGCGCCGTGTCCGAGAGACGCTACGGGTCAGCCGCGCGCCCGGGCGGCGGCCTCTCGCGGAGCCAGGACGCTGTGCGCGAGGTCGAGCACGGGGGTGGGCACGCCCGTCTCGTCGCCGGCGCGGCACAGCGCACCGAGCTGGGCGTCGAGCTCGCTGGGCAGGCCTGAGGCGATGTCCCGCTGCATCGATGTGGTGGCGCCGGCCGGCTGGGCGTCGGCCATGCGCAGGGCCGCGGCGACCGGGTCGGGGGCGTCGTCGGTGGCCAGGTCGTGCCCCAGTGCCGTGGCGACGGCGACGACCTCGTGCACGGCCTGGGTGAAGGCGTCCCGCAGGTCCGTGCGCAGCACGCCGATGGGCGCGTTCGTGGCGGCGCCGAGGGAACCTTGGACGACGACGAAGGAGGCCTTGCGCCACAGCTCGGCCCAGATGGAGCCTGGGACCCAGGCTCGGATTCCGGCCGCTTCGAGGGCCTGGACGGCGGCGCGGCTGCGGGCGGTGGCGCAGCCGTCCCACTCCCCCAGGGCCAGGGAGCCGGCACTGCCGATGATGCGGACATCTCCCGGCGAGACGATGGCGGAGTAGACGCGTGCGACCCCAGGCAGGACGTGCTTCTTGCCGACGGCGTCGGCGAGCAGTCCGGGCGCACTGATCCCGTTCTGGGTGGAGACGACACCGGTGGCGGGGCCGGTCAGGCGCCTGAGCGCAGGGGCCAGCTGGGGCAGTGCACCGACCTTCGTGGTCACCAGGACCAGGTCAGGCTCACCTCCCAGGGTCTCGGTGAGAGCCTGCGGGTCTTCACTGGCCAGTGGTGCCTCGATGCGGGCGGTCACGGTACCGGGCTCGCCACCGGAGCAGTCGCGCAGCGTCAGACCGCCCGAGCGCAGGGCCGCCAGGGTGCGGCCGTGAACGAGGAAGCCGACCTGCTGGCCGCTCGCGGCCAGACGGGCGCCGAGCCATCCTCCGATTCCCCCGGCGCCGATGACGACGATCCGCATGAGTGTCTCCTCTCGGTCCTGCTGTTGTCCCCGCGAGCTCCCACGCCCGGGTGTCAGTGGCCGGCGATCATCAGGCTCAGGGCAGGCGCAGGACATCGAGGGCGTGAACGAGGTCGTCGGGGTAGTCGGAGGTGAAGACCATGTGCTCACCGGTGATGGGGTGGACGATGCCGAGCTCGCGAGCGTGGAGCCACTGGCGGATCAGACCGGTGCGCGCGCTCATGGCCGGATCGGCGCCGTAGGTGGCGTCTCCGACGCAGGGGTGGCCGACGGCGGCCATGTGGACGCGGATCTGGTGGGTGCGTCCGGTCTCGAGGTGGATCTCGGCCAGGCAGGCCCCGGGCATCGCCTCGATGACGTCGTAGTGGGTGATGGACTCGCGCCCGCCCTCGATGATGGCCATCTTCCACTCCCGGCTGGGGTGGCGGCCGATGGGGGCGTCGATGGTGCCGCTGGAGGGATCGAGGTGGCCCTGCACCAGGGCGTGGTAGACCTTGTCCACCGTGTGCTCCCGGAAGGCGCGTTTGAGCACCGAGTAGGCCCGCTCCCCCTTGGCCACGATCATGACGCCCGAGGTGCCCACGTCCAGGCGCGAGACGATGCCCTGGCGCTCGGCGGCGCCGGAGGTGGCCACTCGCACGTGCATGGCTTTCAGGGCGCCGAGGACGTCAGGGCCGTCCCAGCCCATGGAGGGGTGTGCGGCCACACCTGCGGGCTTGTCGACGACGACGATGTCCTCGTCCTCGTAGAGCAGCTCCATGCCCTCCACAGCAGTGGCGACCGGTTCGGCGGGACGCGGGTCGGGCAGGTCGACTTCGAGGAGCTCGCCCGCGCGCAGACGAGCGGACTTGGCCAGCGCCTCGCCGCTGCGACGCACGCCTCCGGCCTCGCACAGGTCCCCGACCCGGCTGCGGGACAGGCCTGTCATCCGGGCGAGCGCGGCATCGACGCGTTCGCCGTCGAAGCCGTCGGGCACGGGCAGCAGGCGCACGCTCATTGCGGCTCCGCGGAGGCCGCCCGCCCTGAAGCCCCGGAGGACCCCGCCGGCTCAAAGGACGCCTCGGCACGGTCCTTCCGGCGGGCTGAGGAGGTCGATCCGTCGGTGACTTCCGCCTCCGGGTTGCCCGGGGCGCCGGCCCGTGTGCCGTCGATCTCCCAGCCTCCCAGGGACAGGATGATGATGCCCACGGCGGCCAGCACGATCGCGATGTCGGCGACATTGCCCACGAAGTAGCCGCCGTAGTCGATGAAGTCGATGACGTGACCGCGTAGGAATCCGGGCTCCCGCAGGAGGCGGTCGATGAGGTTGCCGACCGCCCCACCAAGGACCAGGCCGAGGGCCACCGCCCAGGAGCGGGACGCCAGGTTCCGGGAGACGCGAATGATGACGGCCACGACGAACGAGGCAATGAGCGCGAAGATCCACGTCTGCCCGGTGGCGAAGGAGAAGGCGGCGCCCGGGTTACGCACCAGGACCAGCCCCAGCGCGCGGCCGAGCAGCGCCGTGTGCCGACCGTCGGACAGCACGAAGAGCGCCCATTGCTTGGAGACCTGGTCCACGACGATGACGATGACCGCCACCAGCCACAGCACGATCACCGGGAGGCGTTCGGATCGCCTCCCGCTCACCGCCTGCGTCGTCATGGCTTCGTCCATGGCGCTGAAGGGATTGTCTGTGGACAGTGGGACAACGTTGTCGGAGTTGACGGCGTCACCGACGTCGCCAGCGGCCTCCTCCACGCAGGAGGCGGGATCGACATGATCAGGCATGGGGCTTTCTCGCATTGCACTCAGAGGAGAACGGGTGATGAATGGGCTGCGTACCCAGCGAAGGGCGGCGACCCGCACGGGTCGCCGCCCTTCGTAGGAGGCCGTGTCATTGACGACTGGAGGAGCTGGACCGTCCTGATCGGACGAGGAGCATCATGATGGAACTCCGTTGGTCAGTCCCGGAGACGTTCACGGGGATGAGCCGGGGGACGATCACGGCCTGGAGGATCACGACCCCTGAAGGATCACAGGCTGGAGATGGAGCTCTCGCCGCCGTCCTCGACGTTGGCCAGCAGGTTCTGCAGGTAACTCTTGAGGCGAGTGCGGTAGTCGGACTCGAAGCGCCGCAGCTCGTCGATCTTGTGCTCGAGGTTGGCACGCTCCTTCTCCAGCTGGGCGAGGGTGCGGTTGCGCTGGTCCTCAGCCTCGCGCACGATCTGCTCACCGGTGGAGCGGGCCTCGGTGACGATGCGCTCGCCCTCGGCCTTACCGTTGGCGACGTGCTCATCGTGAAGGCGCTGGGCCAGCTCGAGCATTCCGGAGGCAGCAGCCGGGCCCTGGCCGCCGGACTCGCCGGCGGAGACGGCCGGCATGGGCATGGCAGGCTCTGCCTGGACCGGAGATACGGGGGAAGCGGGAGCAGAGGACAGGGCAGCTCCCTCGCCGAGCTGGGCCACTCGGCGGTTAGCGGCCTCGAGCTTGGCCTTGAGGTCGGCGTTCTCGGCCTCCAGCTGACGCATCGCCTCGACTACCTCGTCGAGGAACTCGTCGACCTCGTCCTGCTCGTAGCCCTCACGGAACTTGGTCGCCTGGAACTTCTTGTTGAGGACGTCGTCTGCTGTCAGCAGCGTCATGGGTCGTCACCTCGGTGTCGTTACGGATAAGGTCACGAGCACCGGGCATCCGGTCACTCATGCGGACAGAGTACCTGAACTCGAGGTTCAGGCCACATCAAGCGCGCTATCTCACGCTGACGTGAGAACAGCACTCTAGCGGTTCGCTCACGACTTCACACCTGTTCAGATGAGAAGTCCGAGCAACCACTGGATCATCCAGATCCCGAAGACCAGGACCAGGAAGCTCAGGTCGATACCGACCCCTCCCAAGCGTGCCATGGGAACCCTCTGACGGATCACTCGCAGAGGCGGATCCGTCAGAGCGTAGACAAGGTTGGCCAGCACCAGGACGATCCCCCGAGGGCGCCACTGGCGGGCGAAGACCTGAATCCAGTCGAGCACGACCCTGACCAGGAGGATGAGGAAGTACAGGCTCAGAATGCTCGACAGGATCCCGGCTACTGCGGAGACGAGGTTCACCTACGAGTCAGCTCAGCTCTGGTTGAAGAAGCGGCCGCGGGCCTCGGCGACCTCACCGCCGTCGATCTCCACGCTGGCCGGGGTCAGCAGGAACACGCGCGGGGTGACGCGCTCGATGGCGCCGTGCAGCCCGAAGACCAGGCCGGCGGAGAAGTCCACCATGCGGCGCGCGTCGGACTCGCTCATACCGGTGAGGTTGATGATGACGGGGACGCCGTCGCGGAAGGACTCTCCGATGATCCTGGCCTCGTTGTAGGTCGAGGGGTGAACCGTGACGATACGGCGAAGATCCGGGGCGGCGACAACGGGATCGGGCGCAGCCGGGGCGGAGAAGTCCTCGTACCCCTCGTCACTGTAGTCCTGCTCGTGCTCCTGCACGGCGTAACCGGCGTCGGCAGCCTCATAGCTGTCCTCGTAGGTCTCCTCCGGCTCCGAGTAGCCGAGGAAACTGGTCATACTGCGCAGCGCGCCCATTTATCGCTCCTTGGTTCGTCCGGTCCCCTGCGTTCCGGATGTGCTGCGACGGTATCCGCCCCTACGACACCGCACGGGGACCTCACCTCGGCGTGTCCCCAACCTCAGGTTTCAGGAAGGTCACGCCCAGGAGGCACTCAGCGCACTGGGGCTTATCTCGGAACTCCAATGCCGGCCAGGCGTCCTGTCACTCCGTCGCGCCGGTAGGAGAAGAAACGAGGGTCCTCATAAGTGCACCACTGACCAGCACTGATGTGACCAACACCGGCGCGCTCGAGCTGGGCGAGCACACCTGCCGCGACGTCAAGGCCGGGCGTGCCCCACGATGTGCGCGAGGCGCACGCCGGTTCGCGCTGCGCGGACAGCGCGAGCATGTCCTCGGGGACCTCGTAGCAGGAGCCGCAGATCGACGGGCCCACGGCGGCCCACAGATCCGCCGGCTCCACTCCGCCGCGCTGGAGGAACTCGATCGTGGCGGGGACGACACCGTCGAGCATGCCTCGCCGTCCGGCGTGCACGGCGGCGGTGAGAGCACCGTCCCGGGACGCCAGCAGGACGGGGACGCAGTCGGCCACGAGAACGCAGCAGCCCGCGGGCGCCCCGGCTGTCCGGGAGTCCAGGACGAGCGCATCCGCCTCGGGCACCTCGTCAACCTGAGCCGTGGCCACGACGGCGGAGTGGATCTGGTTCATCCAGGCCAGGTGACGCCCCCGCTCGAGCCCGAGCAGCCCCTCGAGCTGACGACGGTGACCATGAACACGTTGCGGGTCGTCTCCGACGTGGAGTGCCAGGTTCCACCCGCCATAGGCGGTCTCGTCCCCGCTTTCGGCGCCCCGATCCTGAGCGCCACCCTCCGGGGCCGGGACGGGACGGGCCCGCAGGCCGCGGGTAGTGAAGTACCCACGAGCCCGCGGGCCCAGATCCACCTCGATCAAGCCCGAGATCTCAACGGCACCGGTGTCGCACATGTTGCCGCATCCCCGGGCAGCGATGCCGCTCAGCGCAGGAAGTCAGGCAGATCGATGCCGTCGTCGTCGGCGTCGACCCCGATCACCTGAGGAACCTCAAGATCGGAGACCGAGTGCTGCGCCGGCACCGAGCCGTAGGAGCCGTAGGACTCATCCACATAAGCCGGCATACTCCCCGAGGAGAGGGCCTCGGCCGCACTGACCTCCGACAGGTTCGCCGCGACCGCCGGAGAGGAGGAGGGCGGAGGAGCCAGCGGGACCGGACGAGTCACCGGGTTCTGGGCGGCATGGGCGCCACCGCGAGGAGCGGGGGCCGGGGGCAGGTCATCCACCGGGGAGGAGGGCACCGGCGGCACAGCGGCGGCCCGCGACAGCCGAGTCATCGGATCGACCAGGCCACCGACGACCGGCTCGGAGTCGAAGCCGGCGGCGATGACCGTCACCCGCACCTCGTCTCCCAGGGCGCCGTCGACCACGTTTCCGACGATGATGTTGGCCTCGGGGTGGACGGCCTCGCGCACCAGGTTGGCGGCCTCGTTCATCTCGAACAGGCCCAGGTCGGAACCGCCCTGGAAGAAGAGCAGCACGCCGTGTGCGCCGTCGATCGAGGTCTCCAGCAGCGGCGAGGCGATGGCCTCCTCGGTGGCCGTGATCGCGCGCCCCTCACCGGTGGCCGAGCCGATACCCATGAGCGCACTGCCGGCGCCCTGCATCACGGACTTGACGTCATTGAAGTCGACGTTGATGAGACCGGGGGTGGTGATGAGCTCGGTGATGCCCTGGACACCCTGAAGAAGGACCTGGTCGGCCTGCTTGAAGGCGTCAACCACGGAGATGTTCTTGTCGGCGATCTGCAGGAGGCGGTCGTTGGGGATGACGATGAGGGTGTCGACTTCCTCGCGCAGCGCCTGGACACCGTCCTCGGCCTGGGCCGAGCGGCGGCGGCCCTCGAAGGAGAAGGGACGGGTGACCACACCGATGGTCAGCGCACCGATGCTCTTGGCCAGGCGGGCGACGACGGGGGCCGCGCCGGTGCCGGTGCCGCCCCCCTCACCCGCGGTGACGAAGACCATGTCCGAGCCGTCGAGGGCCTCACGGATCTCGGACTCGTGATCCTCGGCGGCCTTGCGGCCGATCGCCGGGTCGGCCCCCGCTCCCAGACCTCGGGTCAGGTCCCGCCCGACGTCGAGCTTGACGTCAGCGTCGGACATGAGCAGCGCCTGGGCGTCGGTGTTCACGGCGATGAACTCCACGCCACGCAGATCGGCCTCGATCATGCGGTTGACGGCATTGACGCCGCCGCCGCCGACACCGACGACCTTGATCTCTGCCTGGTAGTGCTGTGAGTCGTCCACAGCCATGCTCTCGACCACTGGCGTCCCCTCCGCGAGTTTCGTCATGAGCCCTCTGACGAGGACTCCCCTCAAACCTCAACCTCAAGTTAAGGTCAATACTTATGTCATTCTCTGAACGACTGGCCTAACGCTATGAGACTTCCAGGACCTCGTATCGCATTGAAGCCCGGCGTGTTCGTGTGCAGTTGCCTGCGGATTCCCTGCTATATCGCTGCAATATACCTGCAATAAACCTGAAGGGCTGAGGTCACGTGCTGCTGCGCGTCCCGCCGTCCCTGGGCTCGTCGAGCAGCGGCCGAGCAGAAGAACGTTCAGGACGTCGGCGACGGCGCCGCGGTGGTCGTGGCCGCTGCGTCGGTGGATCGTGTGGTGGGGCGATGCGGCGAGGAGACGTCGTAGATGGACGCAGTGGTGGTCATGAGAGTCGCCAGGACGCGCGCCTTAAGCTGGTTGTCCTGGTTGTTCCCCCAGACCACGCTGGCCCCGCTGGACAAGGTCAGTGTGACCTGCCCCGCCTCAGTGGCGCTGCCGCTGCTCACCTGGGCCAGGGTCTCAGGAGTGAGGGAACCCACCACCTGGGTGACGGCGGCGACCTGCTTGGCGGAGATCCTCTGTGGCCCCGATGCCTGCACGGCGGGGTCGGGCACGATGTTCACCAGGCCCGACGGAGGCTCGGGGACCCGCTCGAGGACCACGGCCTCGTTGTCGAGGACCTGGTAGCCCTCCGAGTCCTGCACGGTGGCCACCGGCACGCGCATCGTCAAGTGCACCCGCAGCCCGTGGGGCCAGGCCCTGGTCACCTGCGCCCGGCGCACCCGGACCAGCTTGTCGCTGACCTGGGTGGAGAGCCGGCCGGTGTCCAGCCGCAGCAACGAGTCACCCGCGTAGGCGGCCAGAACCTCGCGGACCTGCTTATCCGAGACGCTGCCGTCCGATCCTGCCACGGAGATCCTCTGAGTCTGCAGACCCAGGAGGGGTGAGAAGGTCAGGGCCCAGACCGTCAGGACAATGGCGAGCACCACGACGGAGACCCTCACCACCCGTCGCAGCCGCAACCGGCGCAAGGCGTCCTGACGCTCCTTGAGACGATCGGCCAGCCCGGTGGAGACGACCCGGTCGTCTCCTCTGGAAAGAGCCACCTGCCGACGGCCGAACACGGTCAGCTCGGTGCTCGATGCCGAGTCGGGGCTGGAGGACTCCTGACGGGGACTGGTGCGTTTGGTGTCCTCGCCGCCGCGACGCGAAACCGTCGAGGGGCTGGATGCGCCCCTCGACGTCGACGGACGCCTGGGTCGCGAGGGCACCCCGGCGGCTCCACCCGGGGCCTTGGGAGCCCTGGAGGCGGAAGCGCTCCGTGACAGGTTGGCGGGGGCCGGAGGCCCGGCCTGCTCGGTTCCCTGATCCGTCGGGGGGCTCGGCGCGGACGGTCCCTGCGCCGAGCGGGTGGGACGCGGACGTCGGGGGCCCGAACGGCGCGGAGGGATGCGGGCCGGGGCGTCCTGAGCGCGGTTGGAGCGCTCGGGACGGGGGGCCGAGGGCTTCCTCATGCCCGCTCGTCCAGGTCCGCGGGCGAGGGGGCTGCACCGCCCTCGCGGGCCGCCAAGTCGGCCAGTACCGTGGCAGCGAGCTCGGTGACGTCTCCGGCGCCGACTGTCAGCAGCAGGTCGCCGGGGCGCGCCAGGTCGGCCACCGCGTGCGCGGCCTCAAGACGCTCGGCGACGAACCTGGCTGTGCCGCCGGGGACCCGCTGGGCGACCGTGTCCCCGGTGACACCGGGAAAGTCCGCCTGAGTCTCCCTGGCAGGGTAGACATCGGTGACGACAACGGCGTCGGCCAGGGCCAGCGCCTGTCCGAAGCGGTCGGCGAAGACCCTGGTGCGGGAGAACAGGTGCGGCTGGAACAGGACCAGGACCCGACCGCCGCGCTCCTGGGCCACACCCCGCGCCGTGCGCAGCAGGGCCTCGATCTCCGTGGGGTGGTGGGCGTAGTCGTCGATGACGCGCACGCCGTCGGCCTCTCCCCGGTCCTCGAAGCGCCTGCCCGTCCCCCCGAAGGCCCCTAGTGCCCGGGCCATCAGGGCCGGTTCGACGCCGAGCTCGATGCCCGCGGCCCAGGCACCGGCGGCGTCGAGGGCCACGTGGTCCCCGGGCACGGCCAGCACCAACTCAACCGGGCCGTGATGCGGCTCCTCACCCACGCCGCCGGTGGGCTCGCGGTCGGTCGCCGTGGTGAGGGTCAGCAGCCCCCGAGTGGATGAGGCCCCACGTTCCCGAATGTCCAGGTGGACGTGTCCCTCCCCCACGAGCACCCCGCCGGGGAGGGTCTCGGGGCCTGCGAAGGAGTAGGTGACGACGCGCAGGCCATCGGCTGCAGCGCGCTGCGCCAGGCGCAGTGCGCCGGCATCGGCGGCGCAGGCGACCAGCAGGCCCCCGGGCACCAGCCGGTGAGCGAAGTCGACGAATGCCGCCTCGAAGGCCTCCGCGGTGCCGTAGCTGTCGAGGTGGTCGGGCTCGACGTTGGTGACGATCTCCACGCGCGGGGAGTAGTTGAGGAAGGAGCGGTCGGACTCATCGGCCTCGGCGACCAGGACGGGACCGCTGCCCAGGTGGGCCCCGGTGCTCAGCGCCCGCACGACTCCGCCGATGGCGAAGGAGGGGTCGGCGCCGGCGTCCGTGAGAGCCTCGGCGAGCATGCCTGAGGTCGTGGTCTTGCCGTGCGCACCCGCCACGGCGACGAAGTCCAGGCCCTGAGCGGCCAGCGCCAGCGCCTGAGACCGGTGGATGACCTCCTGGTCCCGCCGCCGGGCCTGGGCGAGCTCGGGGTTGGTCTCCTTGATCGCGGTGGACACCACGACCGTGCTGCGCTGGGGGACATTCGCGGCGTCGTGCCCCAGGTGGGTCGTGATGCCCAGGTCGGCCAGGTGGTCGAAGGCGGGACCGCCGTGGGCGTCGGAGCCCGAGACCCGGGCACCGCGGGCGACGAGCAGCTGGGCGACCACGCTCATCCCCGCTCCCCCGATGCCAATGAGGTGGAAGGTCCTGTCTGCCAGCGTGCGCTGATCGGCGCCGGCCGGCCGGCCGGCAGCGTGGGAGCTGTCCTGGGTTGTCGTGGCGGTCATGCCGCGTTCTCCTCATCAGTGGGAGTGTCATGGATGGAGGCGCACTGCTGAATGAGGGCGGCCAGGCGGGCCGCCGCATCCTGGACGCCGGTGGAGGCCGCGGCCCGGGCCATGGCGGCCTGCCGCTCAGGGTCGGAGATGAGCATGGCGAAGTCAAGGATGTCCGAGGGCTTGAGGTCGGCGTCGAGCACCATGCGCCCGCCCCCGGAGGCCAGGACGTCAGCGGCGTTGAGACGCTGCTCCCCGTTGCCGATCGGCAAGGGGACGTAGAGTGCCGGAAGCCCCAGGGCCGTGATCTCTGCGACGGTACCGGCACCGGAGCGGCACAGGACCCCGTCGGCGCAGGCGTAGGCCTGTTCCATCGTGGTCAGGTAGTCGAGCACGTGGTACCGCTCGGAGAGGTCCTCCGCGGCGCCGGAGGCCACTGCCGTCTCGAGGGCGGCGCGCACCGGGGCGTCCTTGTCCTTACCGGTCAGGTGCAGCACCTGCAGCCCAGTGGGCAGGGAGCCCAGCGACTCGCTCAGGACCTCGTTGAGGTGCTGGGCCCCTAAGGATCCGCCCGTCACCAGCAGCGTGGGCAGGTCGGGGTCGAGTCCCAGAGCCTGCGCGCCCTCGGCGCGGGCCCGGCGGGCCCCCTCGCTCGTGGCCCGCTGCGACACCAGGGTGGCGATGGCCGGGCGCAGCGGCAGCCCCGTGACCTCGGTGCGCCCCTTGGAGGCCTTGAGACGGGTCGAGGCGAAGGTCAGGGCGACGGCCTGTGCCCAGGATGCCCCCAGCCGGTTGGCCAGCCCCGGGCGGGCGTTCTGCTCATGGATGACGACCGGCACCCCGGCCTTCCTGGCGGCCAGGTAGGCCGGGGTCGACACGTAGCCGCCGAAGCCGACGACGACGTCGGCACTGATCGTCTCAATGGCCTCCGTGGCCGCGCTGATCGCCTTTCCCAGCCGGTGCGGCAGGCGCAGCAGGTCACCGCTGGGGCGCCGCGGCAGAGGGACTCTGGGGACGAGGGCCAGCTCGAAGCCGGCCTCGGGCACCAGTCGCTTCTCCAGTCCCTCGGCGGTCCCCAGGACGAGGATCTGCGTGTCAGGGTCACCGCCCAGGGCCGGGTCACGCAGGGCCGCGGCCGTGGCCAGCAACGGGTTGACGTGGCCGGCGGTGCCTCCACCGGCCAGCAGTACCCGCAATGGCCGGGGCCGCTCCGAGCCGCTGGGACGTTCCTGCTGGGGCGAGCTTGCGCTCTCACTTGTCTCGGGCACGGTTCCTCCTTGGGACAATGACTGCCAGGGAACGACGCAGCGCCCCGGGACTGGTGGACAGGGCCTCCTGCGCACCGGGTTCATGGCGTGCGAAGGCCAGAAGCACCCCGATGGCTAGGAGGACCGACACCAGTGCGGTGCCTCCACGGCTGACGAGGGGAAGGGGGACGCCCAGCACCGGCAGCGCACCGGTGACGACCCCCATGTTGATGATCGCCTGCCCCACGATCCACGCACCGATGGCCGAGGTTGTGGCCACGACGTACAGGGAGGTGTGGCGTCTCATGAGCCGCAGGCAGCAGGCTCCGATGCCGGCGAACAGGGCGATGACGACGAGCGTGCCCACCAGCCCGAATTCCTCACCGAGCACGGCGAAGATGTAGTCGGAGTCCGCCTGGGTGAGGTAGCCCCACTTCTGGCGCGAGGATCCCGGCCCCACACCGAGCCAGCCCCCGGTCCCCAGCGCCCACATCCCGTGCTTGGGCTGGTAGCCCACGCCCATGGGGTCGGCGCCCTCGGGATGGATCCAGGCGGTGATCCGGGCGCGCCGGTTGGCGCTGAGCATGGAGGCGGCCGCGAACATGGCGATGCCGCCGACACCCAGGAGGGCGAACCAGCGCTTGCGCATTCCCCCCACCCACAGGGCACCGGCGACGATGATCACCAGGATGATGACGGTTCCCAGATCCTGTCCGCCCAGGACGCTCAGGATCGCGGCGCCGACACCGCCCCAGCCCGCCGCCCACACCCGGTCCCGAGGGCGCCTGTCCGCGTACCAGGTCACCAGGGTGCCCAGGACCAGGGCGAGGGCCACCTTGATGAACTCCGAGGGCTGGGCGGTGCCGACCCCTGGGACCTGGATCCAGTTGCGGTTGCCGTAGACGTTGACGCCCACGGGTGTGAACACCAGGCACTGCATGGCGATCGTCAGTGCCAGGAGCACCCACGCCATCCGCGGGAACCAGGACAGCGGGATGCGGGAGACGCCCACCATGCCCAGCGTCCCCACCGCGGCGAAGATGAGGTACTTGGCGAAGTCGGTGAAGGCGTTGCCGCCGGTGGCGGCGACGGTCACTGACTGCACGGAGAAGACCATGATGAGTCCGAAGGTCTCCAGCACCAGGGTGGACACGAGCAGGCAGTAGTAGGTCAGGGTCACCTGCTCGGAGCCCTGGGTGGAGTCCGGCCCGCCGGAGGGACGCCGACGACGATCCTCGGGGGCGCCATCGGGCTGGGGGGCCCCGCCGTCCCAGGGTCTCGAAAGCCGCTCGCCCCAGCGCACCAGGCGCTTGCGCCAGGCGCCACCCAGGTGGCCTCCGGCTCCCGTGGGCCGGGAGCCGGAGGGCTTCCCGGTCGGCCTGGACGGCCTGGACGAGGTGGCCGCGCCCCTGCGGGGGGCGGTCCGCTCCGGCTTGTGGTCGGCACTGGTCCCCCGTGACGGGCCTCCGGATGCCCGCGAGGATCCTGACGAGGAGGGGCTCGACGAGCGGGCAGCGGTGGCCGAGGTGGACCCGGTCTTCACAGCTGCTCCCGGTCGCCGGAGGCGTCCGTGTCCCGGGCGCCATCGCCTTGGGTGTAGGCCCGGGCGCAGGCGGCGAACAGGTCGCCGCGCTGGGCGTAGGACGTGAACTGGTCCCAGGAGGCGCAGGCTGGGGCCAGTATGACGGTGTCGCCGCTGCGGGCCATGGCGCCGGCGGCCTCCACCGCTGCGGCGCTCACCTGCTCGGCGCTGCCGTCACTGACGCGGGTGAGGGCAAGGCCGGGGGCCTCCCGCTCCAGGGCCGCCAGAATGTCGTTCTGGTCCTTGCCGATGACGACTGCGCCGCGCAGGTGGGGGCGCACCGTGCGGACCAGGCCGAAGAACTGGGCGCCCTTGGTGTCTCCGCCGCAGATCCACACGCCGGTCCCCCGCGGCAGGGAGGTCAGTGCGGCCTCGGCGGAGTGCGGGTTGGTGGCCTTGGAGTCGTCGACCCAGGTGACACCGTCCGCCTCGGCGACGGTGACGATCCGGTGGGCCCCGGGGCTATAGGCGCGCAGCCCAGAGGCGACCGCCTCCGGATCGACTCCGGCTGCGCGGGCCAGCGCGGCGGCCGCCAGGGCGTCGGCCAACAGGTGCGCGGGCAGGTTCTGGGCGCGCCGCCCGGGGGCCAGGTGAGCCAGGTCGGCGGTGGTGGCCAGCTCGACACCACTGGAGCGTCGCTCGGCGTGGAAGGCGCGGTCGACCAGCAGATCCTCGACCATGCCGACCTGCCCCAGCCCCGGCGCGGCCAGGGTGAAGCCGATGGCTCGGCAGCCCTCGACGACGTCGGCCTGGCGGACCATGTCCTCGGTGGCGGCGTCGGCGAGGTTGTAGATGGCGGCGAGCCGGGTGCGGCGGTAGACGCGGGCCTTGTCCTGGGCGTAGGCCTCCAGCCCTCCGTGCCAGTCGAGGTGGTCGGCGGCCAGGTTGAGGCAGGCCGAGGCCAGGGGCGCCAGGGTCCTGGTGGTGTGGAGCTGGAAGCTGGACAGCTCCACGGCCAGGGCGTCGGCGCTGCCGGCCAGCACCGCCTCAATGACGGGGGTGCCGATGTTGCCGACGGCCGGGGCCGTGAGCCCTTGGGCCGTCAGGATCGCCGAGAGCATGCTGACCGTGGTGGTCTTGCCGTCCGTTCCTGTGACAGTCAGCCAGGGGATGTGCGGGCGTGACGAGTCCTGCTGGATCCTCCAGGCCAGCTCGACCTCGCTCCAGGTCTCGATGCCCGCCGCCGCGGCGCCCCGCAGGACCGGGCCGGTGGCCGGGACCCCGGGTGAGACGATGAGGAGCCGCGCCGGGGACTGCGCCAGGGCGGCCGCGGTGGCCTCGGCGTCGGCGACCGCGGCGGAGGCCACGGGGGTCTGCAGCATCTCGATGGAGGACTCACGGCTGTCGAACACATGAATGCGGGCCCCCAGCGTGGCCAGGGCATCGACGACGGCGCGCCCGGTACGCCCCAGTCCGACGACGGCCACATGGGCGCCGTCGAGCTGGTCGCTCAGGGACCTGCCAAGGCCGGTGACGGCGCTGGGCGATTCACCGGGGACTTCAGTCGGACTGGTCACGGTGCGGGTTCACGCTCCTGGTTTCTCACTGCTCCTGACGGAGTTGCCGGCAGGAAAAGGCTGCTTCAAGGGGTCGGGTCACGGCGGCCCGAGCATCCCGGTTCATCCGAAGATGAGCTGGCGCAGGTACTCGGCGTAGAAGAGACCGAGTCCCGCAATGACACACAGGCCGGCGATGATCCAGAAGCGGATCACCACATTGACCTCGGTCCATCCTCCCAGTTCGAAGTGGTGATGCAGGGGAGCCATGCGGAAGACGCGTCGGCCTGTTGACTTGAATGAGACGATCTGGATGATGTCGCTCATGACCTCGGCCAGGAACAGTCCGCCCAGGATGACGGCGAGGAACTGGGTGCGGGTCAGGATCGACAGTCCTGCGACGGCCCCGCCCAGGGCCAAGGACCCGGTGTCGCCCATGAAGATCTTGGCCGGTGAGGCGTTCCACCACAGGAAGCCGAAGCAGGCCCCCATGAGGGCGGCGGCGATCATGGCCAGGTCTCGCGGGTCCCTGACCTGGTAGCAGGTGGTGGGGACCATGGTCTCGTGACCGTAGTTGCAGGACTGGTTGGTCTGCCACACACCGATGAGCGTGTAGGCGCCGAAGACCATGGCCGAGGCGCCGGCGGCCAGTCCGTCGAGTCCGTCGGTGAGGTTGACGGCGTTGGACCAGGCGGTGATGAGGAAGTTGGCCCACAGGATGAACAGGATGAGCCCGACGACGCTGCCGGCGAAGGCCAGGTTGATCGCCGAGTCCCGGGCGAAGGAGATCCGGGTGGAGGCGGGGGTCAGTCCGTTGCGGTCCGCGAAGTGCAGGGCCGCCACCGAGAATCCGACGCCGATGATCGCCTGCCCCACGATCTTCTGCCACGCCCTCAGCCCCAGGGAGCGCTGCTTGGAGATCTTCTCGAAGTCGTCCAGGAATCCGATGAGCCCGAGTCCGACGACGAGGAAGAGCAGCAGGACCCCGGAGGCGCGCGGTGTGCGCAGCTGGGTGAGATTGGCCAGGGTGTAGCCCAGGACGGTGGAGATGATGATGACGAGGCCACCCATGGTCGGCGTGCCGCGCTTGGTGAAGTGTCCCTGGGGCCCGTCCTGGCGGATGAACTGTCCGTACTCCTTGGCGTGGAGGTAGCGGATGAGCAGGGGGGTCCCCAGCAGGGTGCCCACCAGTCCGACCACGCCGGAGATGAGGATGGCGGTCATCGGGGACGAACCTCCTTGAGGTGGTCGGCCAGGCGCCAGGCGCCCGAGCCGTTGGAGCCCTTGACCAGGACGGCGTCGCCGTCGCACAGCAGAGCGTCGATCTGGGAGATGGCGGTCGCGGCATCATCGAAGCCGACCACCTCGACCCCTCGCGCCCCGGCCGCCTCGAGTGCCTCCTGGGTGGAGCCGATGCCAATGAGCATAGCGGCTCCGGCCTGGGCCGCTAGCTCTCCGGTGCGCGCGTGATCGGCCGCCGAGGACTCCCCCAGCTCGAGCATCTCGGAAATCACGACGACGCGACGTCGCCCCCCGGCCAGAGCCGGCAGCACGGCCAGCGCCGCCGTCATGGAGTCGATGTTGGCGTTGTAGGAGTCGTCGATAAGGAGAAGATCCCCACCGAGCTCCGACACATCCATGCGGTGGGGGCTCTTAATGCTCACCGAGCCGAGCCTGTCGGCAACGAGCTCGGGGTCCAGTCCTGCGGCCAGGGCCAGGCCGGCGGCGGCCAGGGCGTTGGACACGTTGTGAGCGCCGGCGACGGCCAGCTGGACGCGTCGGGGCTCGACGAGCCCGGGCAGGTGGAGGTCGAAGGCTGCTCGGGCGGCCGCGTCCAGGTTCACGTTCTCAGCCCTCAAGTCGGCCTGTCGTCCTTGAGCGGAGAAGGTGAGGACGCGTGCCGGCGCGAGCTCGGCCATGGCGGCGGCGCGGGCGTCGTCGGTGTTGAGGACGGCGGTCCCTTCAGGCAGCAGGCCGGCGATGATCTCGGCCTTGGCCGCGGCGACGCCCTCGATGGAGCCGAAACCGCCCATGTGGGCGTGCCCGATCATGAGGACCCCGGCCGCGTCCAGGGGGGCGATGTCGGTGAGGTAGGCGATGTGCCCGGGTCCGGATGCCCCCATCTCCAGGACGAGGTAGCGGGTGGACTCGTCGGCCTCCAGCACGGTCAGCGGCAGACCGATCTCGTTGTTGAAGCTGGCCCGGGGCGCCACCGTGGGTCCGGAGGCGGCCAGGAGCTGACGGGTGAGGTCCTTGGTGGTGGTCTTGCCCACCGAGCCGGTCATCGCCACCACGGTGAGACGCTCACCGCGCTCGGCTGCGCTCCGGCGCAGCCCCTCCAGGTGGGTGCGGGCCAGCGCGCCGAGGGCCGTCACGGTGTCCTCCACGAGGACGAGCCCCATGGTCGGCGTCTCGGCCTGCCCCTGGGACAGTCCGCTGCGGGCGGCCTCCAGGTCGGAGACGATGGCTCCGACGGCACCCAGGGCCCCGGCCGATCCCAGGTGGGCGTGGCCGTCGGTGCGCTCACCGTGAACGGCGATGAACAGTGAGCCCTCGGCGGCCTGGCGCGAGTCGGTGACGACCGGTCCGGTCACGGGCACGTCCGGGCCGATGAGCCTGCCGCCGACGGCGGCTGCGATCTGACTCAGGCTGAGCCTCATGCCCGTCCCCATTTCTTCTCGACGGCCTCGGCCATCACGGGCGCGTCGTTGTAGCGGATGAACTCCCCGGCCATCTCCAGGAAGGGCTCGTGCCCCTTCCCGGTGACGATGACGGTGTCGTTGGGTCCGCACAGCTCGACCCCCCGGCGCACGGCGTCGCCGCGCCAGGTGGTGATCTCCTCGACGTCCTTCAGGTCGGGGCGCACGCCGCGCACCCCGTCGAGGATGGCGTTGCGGATGAGCTGGGGGTCCTCGCTACGGGGGTTCTCGTCGGTGACGACCAGTACGTCCGCCAGGCGAGCGCACACCTCACCCAGCATGGGCCGTTTGCCCTGGTCGCGGTCGCCGTCGGAGCCGAAGACCACGATGAGGCGCCCCGGGGTGATGGGGCGCACGGCCTTGAGGGCCAGCTCCATGGCGTCGGGGGTGTGGGCGAAGTCGACGATGCACAGGCCGCGTCGGCCGTCGCGCTGGCTGATGCGCTGCATCCGGCCGGGGATGTTGTGGGCACCGGCCAGGGCGGCTGTGGCCGTGGCGGCGGGTACCCCCGCACGGATGGCCATGACCAGGGCCAGGGCGGCGTTCTGGACGTTGACGAGTCCGGGCAGGGGGCAGGAGGCCTCGATCTGCTCGCCGTCGGGCCCGTGGAGGGTGAAGGTGGTGGCGGAGTCGGTCAGGGAGACGGCGGCGTCACCGACCCACCAGTCGGCGGGGGTGTCCCCGGGGTAGGCGCGCACGCGGTCGATCTCAATGGGGGCCTTAGCGGCCAGGGCCGCGCCCCACTGGTCGTCGACGCAGACCACGCCGCGGCGGGCGTGCTCGGGGGTGAACAGCTGCGCCTTGGCCTCCAGGTAGCCCTCCATGGTCTTGTGGAAGTCGAGGTGGTCGCGCTGAAGGTTGGTGAAGCCGGCGACGTCGACGACGAACCCATCGAGCCGGTGCAGGACGATGGCGTGGCTGGAGGCCTCCAGGGAGGCGGCGCCGACCCCGTCCTCCACGGCCAGGGCCATCATCCGCTGCAGGACGGGGGCCTCGACGGTGGTGCGCGGGGACTCCACGGAGCGCTCCCCCACGCGCAGCTCGACGGTTCCGGCCACCATGCAGGCGCCGACGTGGGCGGACAGGATGGCGTCGAGGAAGTAGGCGGTGGTCGTCTTGCCGTTGGTTCCGGTGACGGCGGTGGTGATCAGTCCGCGTGCCGGGTGGTGGTAGGCCTCGGCACTCAGAGGGCCGACGACGGCACGGGGGTCGTCGTGCACGAGGACCGGGGTTCCGGGAGCGGACTCGTGGACGATCTGGGCGCCGTCGGCATCGGTCAGGACGGCAACGGCACCGGAGGCGACCGCCTCGGCGGCGAAGCGGGCGCCGTGGACGGTGAAACCGGGCAGTCCCACGAAGAGCTCTCCCGGTGCGGTGTCGCCGGAGTCGACACTGACCCCCAGGATGCTCAGGTCATTGAGGGCGGCGGCATCTTCAGCTGAGGCGGGCGCCAGGGAGAAGCGCTCGCTCAAGGTGCTGATGGGGACGGGACCATTAGAGCTCGGCCGTAGGGCGGCGGCCGACTCGTAGGCGTGGTTGCTCATAGTTCCTCAATCTATCGCGACCTTCCACTGTCGATGTTCCACAAGAGCCCCTCCGGCTCACTTCGCCGAGGTGCTGGTGGTCACGCTGTCTACCTCATAGGCCACCTCACTGGTTCGCGTCCCGCTCTCCCCCGGCACCGTTGCGAGCGGCCCGGGCCGCCACGACGCTCGGGTCCGGGGCGATGTTGAGCGCCTGCATGGCGGCCAGCGCCACCTCCCGGAAGACGGGGGCGGCAACGGTGCCTCCATAGATTCCCTCGGGCCGGTTGACGATGACCGCGATGGCCAGCACCGGGTCGCGAGCCGGCAGGAAGCCGACGAAGGAGGCCACGGTGGAGTCGTCGGTGAGGATCTCTGTGGTTCCGGTCTTGCCGGCCACCAGGTAGCCGTTGATGGAGGCGGACTCGGCGGTGCCGCCCTCCTGGGTGACGCCGATGAGCATCTCGGTGAGGGTCTTGGCCGTCGCCTCGGAGATGACGCGTACCCCCTCGGGGCGCTTCTGGGGGGTCTGCTTGCCGTTGGCGTCGATCCAGGCGTCGATGACGCGCGGGGCCACGCGCACGCCCTTGTTGGCCACGGCGGCCAGCACCTGGAGGGACTGGAGAGTGGTGCAGGCCACACCCTGTCCGAACATGGTGGTGTAGCGGGTGCGGTCGTCCCAAGAGCTGGGCGGGTAGAGGATGCCGTCGGACTCCGCCGGCATCTCGACGCCCGTGGCCTGTCCCCAGCCGAAGCGCTTCATGTACTTGTAGCGGACGTCGTCGGCGAGCTTCTCGCCGATCTGCACGGTGCCGACGTTGGAGGACTCCGCCAGGACCCCGGCGGTGGTCATGGTCTGGGTCTCGTGCTCGTGGGAGTCCTTGAAGGTCTGTCCGTTGGCCGAGGTCCAGGTGTAGGGGATGGTCCAGGTGTCCTCGGGCTTGACGGCCCCCTCCTCCAGAGCGGCGGCGAAGGTGACGACCTTCCCGACGCTTCCGGGCTCGAAGACGGCTTGAACGCTGCGGGCGGTGCGGTTCTCCTCGGATGTGGCCGAGGGGTCGGAGGGGTCGACCGAGTTGGAGTCGGCCAGGACCACGACCTTGCCGGTGGCCGGCTCCATGGCCATGACGATGCCCCAGTCCGCGTGCTGTGCGGCAACCGTTTTGTCGATGGTCTCCTGGGCAATGGACTGCAGGTCGGGGTTGAGGGTGGTGCGCACCGTGACACCGGGCCTGGCCGGTTCGTCCTCCTGCTCACCGGTGGGGATGATGACGCCGCTGCGCCCGACCTCCTCGCTGCCCTTGCCGTCGGTTCCCGTCAGGAGCTTGTTCTGAGTCAGCTCCAGCCCGGCTGCCCCGATGAGCTCGCGGTTGTGCTCGCCCTCGTGGGTGAAGCCCAGGACGTTGCCGGCCACGGTCCCGGCCGGGTAGGTGCGTCGGGTGCGCTGGTCGGGCTCGACCCCGGGGATGTCCAGAGCCTTGATCTTGCGCCAGGTATCGGGAGAGACCTCCTGGGCGATGACCTCGTAGCTCCGGTTTCCCACGAGCTTGGCTCCGAGCTCGAGGGGATCGACGTCGAGGATCGGTGCCAGCTGGGCCGCGACCGCAGTCGCCCCGTAGTCGACGACGACCTTCTCATTGACGCCGGTGGACTCGTTGAGTCGCATCTCGGTGCGCTCGTACTGGGCGATGGCGGACTGGTTGACGCCGACGTCGTAGCTGACCGCAGAGGAGGCCAGGACGGTGCCGTCGCGTCCGGTGATGTCGCCGCGGGGGGCTCGGTTGACCCAGGTGACCGTGCGCTCGGCCTTCGCCTTCTGGGCCAGCTCCGGCCCCTCGACCGCCTGGACGTAGACGGTGCGCCCGGCCAGTGCGGTGAACACGAGCAGCCCCCCGAGCTGGAGCGCCTGACGACGCGAGGGATTCACAGGCGCCTACTTCCCGCTCTTGGCGGCGTGGGCGGGGGTCCCCTCCGTGAGCTGCCCCTTGTTGACGTCGACGACGCCGGGGGCGGCGGCGGGAACCATCCCGAGGTCCTTGGCGCGGCCGGCCAGCGCGTCGGGCGCCGAGGCCTCCTGCACCTGGGTGCGCAGCGTCTCGACGTGGTCCTCGGCGACATTGAGCTCGATCTGCTTCTCCTTCATCCGGTAGGCGGTGTCAGCCATCTTGGCGTTGAGGAGCATCGAGGTGATGAGGGCCCCGGCCAGCACGAGGATGATGACGGTCAGGAAGGGAAGGGATGATGAGGCGGCCCGGGAGGCACCGCTGACGACGCGCAGCTGGGGTCGCTTGACCGAGCCCGCCTCCGTGCGCCCCTGGGTGCTGGTGGAACCACTTGCCTGGGCGGTGCGCCGCGTCGCGATCGGGCGGGTGACTCGAGCAGTAGCAGTGGCGCTCATCAATGTGCCTTCCCTGTGGCGTAGCTGGACTGGTGTGGATGGACGATGGTGCAGTGGGATCGTTGACCGCCTGGGGCGGTCCGCGGGTGTCTGGAGCGGCGGGGCCGCCTAGCTGTGGTGGCGTCGGCGCGTGGTGCGTTGACCGCTCCGGTGCCCGGGGTCCCGTCCCCGACCGCCGGCGGGCGCAGGCGCCTGCGGTGAAGGAGCCTGGTCTGCAGGACGCAGGCGGGCGGCTGCCCGCAGTCGCACTGGTGCTGAGCGGGGGTTGTGGTCGAGCTCGCGGGCATCGGCCTTCTCCGCGCCGTTGGTGATCAGCTCCAGGTAGGGACGGTCCGCCTCGGGGACGACCGGCAGGTCCTGGGGCGCCCGGGAGGTGGCTCCGTGGGCCAGCGCCCGCTTGACGATGCGGTCCTCCAGGGACTGGTAGGACTCCACCACGAGGCGTCCTCCCACGCGCAGGCTGTTGAGAGCCCGGGGCACGGCCCGCTCCAGGACGTCGAGCTCGGCGTTGACGGCGATGCGCAGCGCCTGGAAGGTCCGTTTGGCCGGGTGCCCACCGCTACGCCGAGCAGCTGCGGGCACGGACTGACGGACGAGCTCGGCCAGCTCCTGGGTGCTGGCCACCGGCTGCCCGGACTCGCGGCGACGCACGATGGCGGCGGCGATGCGCGAGGCGAAGCGCTCCTCGCCGTAGGTGCGCAGGATGCGGGTGAGCTCGACGGCGTCGGCAGTCTCCAGCAGGTCCTGGGCGGTCATTCCCGAGCCCTGGTCCATGCGCATGTCGAGAGGTGCCGGGCGGGCATAGGAGAAGCCCCGCGAGGCCTCGTCGAGCTGGAGGGAGGAGACCCCCAGATCCATGAGGACGGCGTCCACGGTTCCCTCAGCACGAGCGGAGTGCTCACAAGCCACCCGGCTGACGGCGTCGTAGGTCGTCTGAACCGCGATGAAGCGGTCCCCGAAGCGGGCCAGGCGCGCCGAGGCCAGCGCGATCGCCTCAGGGTCGCGGTCGATGCCCACGACCCTCAGGGACGGGAAGCGCTCGAGCGCGGCCTCGGTGTGGCCCCCCATGCCCAGGGTGCAGTCGATCATGACTGGCTGGGCCGGGCCTGCCGTCGACGCACTGTCAGCAGCACCCTCGATGGCGGGGGCGAGCAGGTCCAGGCAGCGCTCAAGGAGCACCGGCTCGTGCCGGCCGATGGCGTCGGCAGCGGATGCCTGCGCCTGTGAGCTGGTCATGAGGCGTACTCCTTTCTGGTGCTGGACCGGGTACCCGACTGGCACTCAGTTGCTGATAGGTCTTCGATATCTGACGCTCCCCCGACAGACCGGGAGGCGGCCACCTCGCCAGGACTCCTCCCGTGGTTCCGGCGCCGGGGAAGAGGCGTCGGACTCGACATCGGGCGGAGACCTCACGAGATGGTTCACCAGAGCTCTGTTGGCGTCTGCGTGCGGTCCGTCGGGTGTTGTTCAGTTGTCGACAAGGTCGCGGGGTCAGAAGAAGCCGGGAATGATCTCCTCGGCCGTGTCGGCGAAGACCTGTTCCTGGGCGGCCAGGTAGGTGCTCCAGGACTCGGAGTCCCAGATCTCCACCCGGGCGCCGGCTCCGATCACCGCCAGGTCCTTCTTCAGGCCCGCGTAGGCCCTCAGCGGCGCCGGCAGCGTGATACGCCCCTGCTTGTCCGGGATCTGCGAGTCCGCCCCCGAGAGCATGACGCGCACGTAGTCACGCGCCTGCTTCTGAGCGAGGGGGGCCTCACGCAGCTGGGCGTACATGCGCTCGAACTCGGCGGCGGTGAAGGCGTACAGGCAGTGCTCCTGACCTCGGGTCAGGACCACGCCGCCCGCAAGCTCTTCACGGAACTTCGCCGGGAGGATGAGACGGCCCTTCTCGTCCAGCTTGGGTGCATGCGTCCCCAGGAACATGAGCCACCTCCTTCCCCTCGACGACCCCGTGCACCCCACCTTACTCCACTTCCCTCCCTTTTCTCCCACCCCTCCTCCTCGACAGCATCACAACCGCATATCGCCGACGACGAAGCACCCATCCAGGCCTCTCACTTTTCGTTGGAATAACCGCAGTTCACTGCCTCCTCACACGAAGTGGAGGGAGGTGGAGGGCGGATGGAGGGAGGCCTTCACCACCACCTTCCTCGGCGTGGTGGATATCCAGGAAAAAAGCAGAGTCCACTCGGCCTGCATGCAGAGTTCGGGTGAGGCTCAGAGCCTCTGCACAGCGGTACGAGCAGAGCCGGGCCGCTCTTGAGGCAGCTCTTTCGAATCCGATGAGTTCCTTGAGATTCTCAGGATTCTGTCCCGACCTCGCGAGGTCCGCCGGGGGTTGATCGGCCCCTCCAGACGCTCAGGTCCTGTCTCGAACGGATGAGCGTTGGAGACAGGACCTGTGGGGCAGTGCCGGTGGGAGGGAAGCGGGGTGGTGGAGGGAAGTGGGGGTGGTGGAGGGAGATGGGGATCGGCGTGCGTTGACGCGGTCTGAGGGGCGCGGGGATGCGGGTGGAGCTGAGAGGGAGGAGGGGCTGGTGTGAGCTGGTCAGTCCTCTGAGTCGCGCCTGCGATCCCAGCGCTCTGACTGGCGGTCCATGAAGGAGGAACGCTTCTTCCCGCCGTTGGCACCCTTGGCGGGCCTGTCTCGACCTGCCGCGGACTGACGTGGGCTCGTCGTGCTCTCGACCCGGGTCAGTGCCAGTGCCACCCCGCCGACGGCCACGAGGAAGCCCGCGACCCCCAGCAGGATGGACAGGAGGTTGTGGGGCACTGAGACCCCTGCGATGAGAAGCGCCAGGCCGACCAGGACCAGGGCCACACCGCCACCGATGTGGCGGGGCGAGGGCCGTGAGAGCCGACGCTCCTGACGTTGGAAGGTCTGAGCCAGCTCGGGGTCATCCTCATGGAGCTGCGATTCCAGGTCTCGCAGGACCTGCTGCTCTCGCTCTGACAGTGCCATCATGCTCCTTGCTTCCGGGCGGGGCCGGGGATCTGCGCCGTAGTGGCCAGGATAAGCGCTGTGACGGCTCAGGAGAAACTCTCCGAGGAGGTTGGCCGGGACGCAGGTCGGCTCTCCTGCTCGGATCGACGAGGGCCTCGCCCGCGTCGCCCCTGCTGGCCGAGCGGCGCCTTGGTGGTGCCGCCTTCTGGAAGAAGACTGGCCGGGGCCAGCGCGTCGGCGCCCCACCTGCGGCGCACGGCGTCGGCGGCCCGCTCGGAGGCGCCGCGCCGCGGGTCCTCGTCCAGGAGGAGCTGCACACCGTCGTCGGGGCGCAGCAGCCCCTCGACCCGTACCCCCAGGAGGCGAAAGCCGCCGGGCGGGGTGGGCAGGGCGGAGTAGAGCGAGGAGACGGTCTCCCAGATGTCCTGGGCGAGGTCGGTGGGAGTGGCCAGGGTGCGCGAGCGGGTGACGGTGGTGAAGTCGGCCCCTCGGGCCTTGAGGACGGCGACACGGCAGCGCAGGTCCGCCGCGCGCAAGCGGGCGGCGCACTGGTGGGTCTGGTCCAGCAGGACCCGCCGAGCGTGCTCCCGGTCGGTGAGGGTCTCGAAGAAGGTGGTCTCGGTGCCCACCGACTTCTCCTCGCGCACCGGCTCCACCCGGCGGGGGTCGACGCCGTGGGAGAGCTCGTGCAGGTGGTGTCCTGCGGCCCGGCCGAGGATCTTCTCCAGGCGGCGCACGTCGGTGCCTTCCAAGGTGCGCACGTCCTGGATCCCCCACCTGGCCAGGATCTCCTGGGTCCGGGTGCCCACGCCCCACAGCGCCCCGACCGGCAGCACGTTGAGGAAGTCCTGCGTGGAGGCGGCCGGCACCAGGAGCAGTCCGTCCGGCTTGGCGTGGGAGGAGGCGAGCTTGGCGATGAACTTGGTGGAGGCGATGCCCACGGAGGCCGGAACGCCCACTCGCCGGCGTATCTCGGCGCGGATCCAGCGGCCGATGGTCACCGGGGAGCCCATGCGGCGCCTGGCCCCGGTCACGTCCAGGAAGGCCTCGTCGATGCTCACCTTCTCCAGGACGGGGGTGACCTCCGCCAGGACGGCCATAACCTGGGCGGAGACCCGGGAGTAGAGGCCGTGGCGCACGGGCAGGACCACGGCCTGGGGGCAGCGGCGGGAGGCCTCGGCCATGGACATCGCCGAGGAGACGCCGAAGGCTCGGGCCTCGTAGGAGGCGGCCGAGACGACGCCCCGGCCGTCGCGGCCGCCGACGATGACAGGGCGGCCGGCCAGCTCGGGGTGCTCGAGGAGCTCGACCGAGGCGAAGAAGGCGTCCATGTCGACGTGGATGATGGGGGTGGCCGAGTCATCGTCCCCCCAGGACCGGCGCGCGGCCTGGGAACGGGGCGCCCTGCTCATCTCCACCTCCTCGACGACCGCGGCTGGTTCACCGGCTGACGGGACCGGAGGAGTCCGCCCGCGCTCCTCTCAGGCTACCGTGGGGCTGTGACACGTAGACGCAGGACCTCCGGGGCCCCGGCGCTGACCGGCCTGCCCCAGGGCCCGGTGCGCACCTCCTTGGCCACGGCCGAGCTCGTGGCGCGAGACACCGGGATCCTCCTCATGCTCGATGGCGCAGAGTCCTCCTTCCTGGACCTGCGCGACCCCTCCCACCTGGACTTCGAGTACCACCAGCAGATGGACGCGGTGCTCACGGCGCTGCGCGGCGAGGGCGGTCCCCTCAGGGCGCTCCACCTGGGCGGGGCGGGCTGCGCCCTGGCCAAGGCGTGGGACGTGACCCGCCCCGGCTCCCAGCAGGTCGCCGTCGAGATCGATGAGATTCTCGCGAGCCAGGTGCGGACCTGGTTCGACCTGCCCCGATCCCCCAGGCTGAGAATCCGGGTCGGTGACGCCGCCAAGGTGGTCGCAGGGTTGCGGCCCGGCCAGTGGGACGTTGTGGTGCGTGACGTGTTCGACGGCGGGAGTGTGCCGGCCTCCTGCAGGAGCCAGGAGTTCCTCGACTCCTGCCTGAGGGCACTGGCGCCTGACGGGTTGCTGCTGGTCAACACCGCCTCCATGCCGCGCGCCCGGGCCGGCGCTGAGATCACGGCGCTCACCAGGGCCCTGGGTGGGGACGTCTCCCGCGCAGTCATCGTCGCCGACCCCGCCGCGGTGCGTGGCAGGCGTCGGGGCAACCTGGTGCTGGTGGCCCGCCAGACCCCTTTCACGGCGGGCGAGCTCGAGGAGGTCGAGCGCGCGGTGCGCCGTCTGCCGCTGCCGGTGCGCACCTGGTCGCTCGACGACGCAGCGGTTCCGCGACCCGAGGGCGGCTAGCCCCCGTATGAGGCGTATGAGACGGCTGACCGGCGAAGCCGGCTCGGGGCCTCCCCGCACCGCCCAGTACCGCTCAGCCCCCGCGGCCGGGGTTCCAGCCCTGGGGCCCCAGGTCCCCGGAGTCGTTGGCCTCCAGGAAGGCCTCCAGGCGTGCGCCGATCTCCTCGGCGCTGGGCAGGTTGAGGATCGGTGCGGACGTGTCGACCTCATCAATGGCGATCCTGGGGGCCATGGCGTCGTACTGGGCCTCCAGGGCGGAGACGACGGCGCTGACCTCCGGCTGCTGGGCGGCCTCGGCGTTGATCTCGGCGCGGTTGATGCTGGCGGCGGCCTCGAGGTCCCCCACCGGCAGTGCCAGGCCGGTGGCCTGCACGATGGCGGTCAGCAGCGCCGAGGCCCCCTGCGGGAACTCGTCGCGGGCCACGTAGTGCGGGATCGCGGCCGAGACTCCACGGGAGTCCAGGCCCAGCTCACCCAGACGCAGCTCGAGGTAGGCCGACATCGACCCGGGCAGCTCAACGTGCCCGAAGAGCTCGGGCTGGTTGGGCAGCAGGTCGGGCTGGCTGCCGTGGTGGTGGACGTAGGTCGGGCGCGTGTGGGGCACGGCCATGGGGATGCCACTCATGCCGACGGCCTGGCTCACGCCCATGGAGACCGCCAAGTGAGCCACGGCTCCGACAAACTCGTCCCAGCGGTAGTCCGGCTCGCTGCCGTGGAGCAGGAGGACGTCCTCGCCGTCGTCGTCATGGAGGAGGTCCAGGACCAGCTCGGGCATGATGACTGAGGAGTAGTTGTTGTGGACGAAGGTCATCGTGGGACGCCTGGCGCGGTAGTCCACGAGGGCGTCGATGTCGAAGGTGGCGACACGCTCGCTGGGAAGCGTCATGAGCAGCTGGTCGACGGCCAGGGCGCCGGCGTTGCCCGCGTCCATGGCGCCCTCGAAGTGGTGGATGAGGACCCTCGGGGAGATCGGCTGATCCGCGGGGTGCTGGATGGTGAACAGTGGTCTCACAAGCCCGTCTCCTCCTGTCTGGTCTGATTCATCCTCCCGCAGCATCGGCCCGTCGGTGCGCTCGCCCGCCCTGACGGGCGAACGAGACCGACGGCGCCGGGGAGGGCGTGTCCGTGTCGTGCAATGGTCTCAGCATGGTCTGGGTTCAGCGCCCGGTGCGATCCCGTCTGAGTCGCTTCCTGGTCGAGCGATGTCGAGTGACCTCGGCTCAGTGACACGATTCGGCGTTTTATCAGGATTCGTCCGGGTGAGTGCCCGGGAACAGCGGTTAGCGTCCTGGGCACTCCTGCCAACACCTTCTGGATTGTCGATGTTCCCGCCCACGCCGGGTTCGGGCGCCTTGTTCGCCCTCGGCGTCCCCGTCGGGGCGTCAGCAGGAGAATAATGGGTCGACCGTACTGAAGCCATCACCGACCCCAGTACCCGTCAGCGTCAACCAGAGCCGACCAGCGCGCCCCACGTGCCTGCCGGCCGGAACCAGAACCGATGCGAGGCCTTGTGAGTCAGACGATCCCCTCTCGCCCACCGCACTCCCAGCAGGAGGCGCCGTCGCGGGTGGAGGAAGATGCGGGCAGTGTCCGCGAGCGCGAGATGCGCGGTGAGCAGGTTGTCGTTGACCTCGCCTACAGCGAACTGGACCGTCAGCTGGCTCAGGCCCGTCACTCCCTTGCCCGCACCGAGGCCCAGGGCGTCAGCGGCACCCACCAGTCCCGCGGGGAGCGGGACGCCTACGCCGTGCACTACTCGTCGCTGGTCTCCTCCCTGGAGGGGGTCGAGGACCGTCTGGTCTTCGGGCGGATGGACATGAGCGGGTCAGCCGATGACGCGCCGGACTCGGGGCTCTCGGGGAAGGCCTCCGCCACCGGCTCCGGCCGGGGTACGGGTGGCTCCTCCCCGGTCACTGACGGGGGGCGGCGCCACTACGTGGGCCGTATCGGTCTGCAGGATGCTCAGCACCGTGAGGTGATCCTGGACTGGCGCGCCCCTCTTGCCCGGGCCTTCTATCAGGCCACGGCCTCCCGCCCCATGGGGCTGGTGCGTCGGCGGCACATCGACACCCAGGCCCGTCAGGTGCTCGGGGTGGAGGACGAGGTCCTGGACCTGGCCGCCCTGGAGGCCGGCGAGGCTCCGTCCGGCTCGTCGGGGGCCGCCGTGGCCGCCGGGGACCTGCAGGGCGAGGGGGCGCTCATCGCCGCGATGTCCAGCGCCCGCGACGGCCGCATGGGTGACATCGTGGCCACGATCCAGGCCGAGCAGGACCGGGTCGTCACCTCCTCGGGACGCGGTGTGCTCGTGGTCCAGGGAGGCCCGGGGACGGGTAAGACGGCGGTGGCGCTGCACCGGGTGGCCTACCTGTTCTACTCCGAGCGCGAGCGCCTGGAACGCTCCGGCGTGCTCCTGGTGGGGCCGTCTCGCACCTTCCTGCGCTACGTGGAGCAGGTCCTGCCCTCCCTGGGCGAGACGGGGGTGGTCTCCACGACGATCGGAGACCTGGTTCCCGGGGTGCGGGCCACGGCGCAGGAGGACGCCCGCGTCGCCGAGCTCAAGGGGCGCTCCGTGTGGGTCAAGGCCCTGGAGCGGGCGGTGCGGGGCCTGCAGCGCGTCCCGGATGCTCCCCGTGAGATCGAGGTCCAGGGTGTGCGCCTGTCGCTGAGACCCGACGACGTGCGTGAGGCGGCCTCCCGGGCCCGTCGGGGCGGCAAGCCCCACAACCTAGCCCGTGAGGCCTTCGTGATCTGGCTCCTGGAGCGCCTGACCGACCAGTACGCGGCGGCCACGAACCAGGACGCCTCGGATGCTGACACGCGCGCCTGGATCCGGGAGGACATCCGTACCGCCCGCGACGCCCGCCGGGAGATCAACCTGTGCTGGATGCCGACGACACCTCAGGGGCTGCTGGAGCGGTTGTGGAGCCGGCCCGCCCTCCTGGAGCAGGTGGCGCCGTCCCTGAGCGAGCAGGAGCGCGCGCTGCTGCACCGCGAGCCGGGAAGCGCCCTGAGTGCAGCGGACATCCCGCTCATCGACGAGCTGGCCGAGCTGCTGGGCCCCAGTGAGGACGCCCAGGCCCGGCGCGCCCGCCTGGAGGCCCGCCGCCGCGAGGACCTGGTGGCCTACGCGGCCCAGGCGATCGAGTCCCAGGAGCTGGGCGGCGGGATGGTCAGTGCCGAGATGCTGGCCGACCGGGTCTCCCAGGGCGGCCCCACCCTCACTCTGGCCGAGCGGGCCCGGGCGGATCGGACGTGGACCTACGGGCACGTCGTCGTCGATGAGGCCCAGGAGCTGGGCACCATGGCCTGGCGGGCGCTGGCGCGTCGCTGCCCGGTGCGCTCCTTCACGGTGGTGGGAGACCTGGCCCAGTACTCGGGCCCCCACGCCCCCGGCAGCTGGGGTGAGGTGCTCACCGCCCTGGGGACGGCGTCGGCTGAGGATACCGCGGAGGCCCAGAGCCGGTCCCGGTCGCAGTCCCGTCACCGGGCCCGCTCCCGCTCGCGGCAGGGCCGCCAGCCGGGGCACTCGCGCGCAGGCTCGACCCCGCTGCGCGAGGAGGCCCTCAGCGTCTGCTACCGCACACCGGCCACGATCATGGAGGCGGCTGAGCAGACGGTGACGCACCTGGGCCACCCGCCGGTCTACCCGGTGCGCTCGGTGCGCGACCTGCCCGGCTGCCTGGAGGTCACCGACCTGTCCCAGTCCCCTCGGGGCGCCCAGCCCGATGCCTGGGCGAGTCTTTTGCGTGAGGTCGTCGCCCAGGAGTCGGCCCGCCTGGATGAGCAGGTAGGTGCCGGCGTCGGACGCATCGCGGTCATCTCCCCCTCCCCCGGCCGCACTGAGGCGCTGCTGCGCGAGGACCCGGGCCTGGCCGCGGCGATGGAGGCTCCGGGAGGCGACGTGCTGCGCTCGCGGCTGCTGGTGGTCGACTCGGTGCTGTCCAAGGGGCTGGAGTTCGACGTCGTGGTGCTCGTGGACCCGGCCGACGTCGGTGAGCGCAGCGCAGGCGACCTGTACGTGGCGATGACTCGCCCCACGCGCCGCCTGCGGGTGGTCAGTCGTCTGCCTCTGCCCCGGGGCCTGGAGCCGCGTTCCTCCGGCCGGTGAGCCGGATCGCACACGGCCGTCACCGCCACCAACCACGCAGGTTACGCCACCGTAGGTTACGGTTGCTCCTGAGTTCTCGTCGTCGTACCGGGCGGCACCCGTGGCGGACGAGGCCCTCCCTGTCAGGGGAAGGCTCATGACAGACAAGGGGGAAGACCCATGAGTGCTTCACGCACGTCGGCACCCGCACTCACGCACGACACCTCACCGGTGGCCGGCTTGGACGCCTCTGACGATGAGGTCCTTCAGGCCGTCTACCGGCAGGCCGGGGTGCCTTCCACGATCCCGGCGGTCAGCGAGCCCCTGCCCTGCATGCTGCGCGACGCCGCCCGGGACTTCCCGGACCGGGTGGCCCTGGACTTCCTGGGCGCAACCACCACCTACTCCCAGCTGGAGACCCAGGTGGCGCGGGCCGCGGAGGCCCTGCGGGGCCTGGGGGTCGGGCGCGGGGACGTCGTCGGGGTCATTCTTCCCAACTGCCCTCAGCACGTGGTCGTGGCCTACGCGGCCTGGCGCATCGGGGCGATCGTGGCCGAGCACAACCCGCTGGCGCCCGCCGCCCAGCTGCGCGAGCAGTTCCACATTCACCGCGGGCGCGTCATCATCGCCTGGGAGAAGACCCTCGAGCGCCTCGTGGCGGCGGTGGGTTCCCTGGAGGCGGCGGGCCTGGGGGGCCTGAGCGTGTACTCGGTGGACCTGTCCCGTCATCTTCCGTTGCGCAGCCGCCTGGCCCTGAGGCTGCCGGTGGCCGCCGCCCGCACTCAGCGCCGCGAGCTGCGCGGCAGGATCCCTGCCGGGGTGCGCTCCTGGGACGACCTGGCCGCCGCCGCCATCCCCTTGGCCACGGGCTTCCCCCTGCCGAGTGTCTCGGAGGCGGCGGCTCTGCTGTACACCGGCGGGACGACGGGCACGCCCAAGGCTGTGTGCCTGACCCATGAGAACCTGCGCTCCAACGCCGAGATGTCCTTGGCCTGGGCGTCTGGCACCACGAGCGCGGGCAAGGAGACCTTCTACGCCGTCCTGCCCTTCTTCCATGCCTTCGGCATGTCCCTGTCGCTGCTGTGCGCGGTGGGGCTGGCCGCCACCCAGGTGGTGCTGCCCAAGTTCGGGGCGGACCTGGTGCTGGCCGCCTGGAAGCGGCGCCCGGCCACCTTCTTCCCCGGGGTGCCGGTCATGTTCGACCGTCTGGTGACCCGGGCTCGGGCCACGGGGACGAACCTGTCCTCCTGCAAGATCGCCGTGTGCGGGGCGGCCCCCAACCCGCTGGCGGTGGCCCAGGCCTGGGAGGAGGCCACCGGCGGCACCATCATCGAGGGCTACGGAATGACCGAGTCCTCCCCCATCATCCTGGGCAACCCGATCTCGCCGGCGCGTCGTCCCGGCACCCTGGGGGTGCCCTACCCCTCCACGCAGGTGCGCCTGGTGGACCCTGAGGACGTCGAGCGCGAGGTGGCCCCCGGAGAGGTCGGCGAGCTGCTGGCCCGCGGCCCCCAGGTGTTCTCCGGCTACTGGGACAACCCCGAGGAGAGCGCCGAGGTGCTGCTGGACGGGGGCTGGCTGCGCACGGGCGACCTGGTGCGCCAGGAGGCAGACGGCTTCTACGTCATCGCCGACCGCCGCAAGGAGCTCATCATCTCCGGGGGCTTCAACATCTACCCCACGGAGGTGGAGGCAGCGGTCCGCTCGATGCCGCAGGTCGAGGACGTCGCCGTCGTCGGGTTGCCGGCCGAGGCCGGCAACGAGTCCGTCGTCGCCGCGATCCTTCCCAAGGAGGGCCAGACGGTCACCCTGGAGCAGGTGCGCGAGTGGGCGGCCAAGAATCTGTCCAACTACGCCCTGCCGCGCCAGATCGCGATCCTGACCGAGATGCCCCGCTCCCAGATCGGCAAGGTGCTGCGGCGCGTGGTGCGCGACGAGCTCCTGGCGGCCCGGGAGGCGGCCTCCGGGGCGGCAACGGCGGCGGCCGTGTCCATCGTCGAGCACTTCCCCGGCAGGGGTGAGCGCAAGGACGGCGGTCAGCAGGAGGGCGGCCAGGACGGCAAGGCCGGGCCGCATGACACCGCGGCCTCCCGCTGAGGGCCCGCCTTCAGATCGCAGCCGTCCCAGATCACCCGACTGCTCCCACCCACAGCCCGATTCGACTCCACAGACATGACTGACAGCACGACCAACGCCGCCGCCTCGCCACCGCAGGCCGCCCAGGACCACCGCCACTATCTGCGCCCGCACTACCAGCCCGGTATCCCCGCGGCGATCGAGGTTCCCGACGCGCCGCTCAGCGAGCTGCTGGAGACGGCGGCGCGCTTCTACCCCGACCGGGTCGCCATCGACTTCCTGGGTGCGGCCATGACCTACCGCGAGCTGCTGGAGGCCTCGGAGCGGGCGGCGCAGGTGCTGCGGACCTCGGGGGTGCACAAGGGCGACCGGGTGGCCCTCATCATGCCGAACTGTCCGCAGCACGCCGTGGCCCTCTACGGGGCGCTGCGCATCGGTGCGATCGTGGCCGAGCACAATCCGCTGGCGCCCGCCGAGGAGATCCGCTCCCAGCTGGATGCTCACGGGGCCCGGGTCGTCATCGTGTGGGAGAAGGGCATCGATCTCGTCACGGATGCGGCCGCTGGTTCGCGCTCCGGCGACGTGCTCCAGGGGCGCACGGTCTTCAGCGTGGATCTGTCAGCAGCGATGCCGGTGCGCCTGCGCGCCGCGCTGCGTCTCCCGGTGGAGCGGGCCCGCCGGCAGCGGGTCGCCTTCCGGGCCCAGAGCCTGCCTGCGGGGGTGCGCTCCTGGGACAAGGAGGTGGCCGGCGCTCACCGGATCCCCTCGCGCTTCCCCTACCCGGCCGGCTCCGACGTGGCGGTCCTGCTGCACACCGGCGGGACGACCGGCACACCTAAGGCGGCGATGCTCACGCACACCAATCTGCGGGCCAACGCCAACCAGGCCATCGCCTGGGTGCCGATGCTGCACGAGGGCGGGGAGAACTTCCTGTGCCTGCTGCCCTTCTTCCACGCCTTCGGGCTGACCTTCAACCTCTTCTGCGCGGTGCAGAAGGCCGCCACCCAGGTGATGCTGCCGAAGTTCTCGGTGGATCAGGTGCTCGCCGCGCACGAGCGGCGCCCCTTCACCTTCTTCGTCGGCGTGCCGGTCATGTTCGAGCGGATCCTCGACGGCGCTCAGAAGCGGGGCACGAGCCTGGGCACCCTGCGCTACGGGGTGTGCGGGGCGGCCCCGATGCCGCCGGAGGTCGGGGCCCGGTGGGAGAAGGCGACCGGTGGCTTCTTCGTCGAGGGCTACGGCATGACCGAGACGAGTCCGATCGTCGCGGGCACGCCCATGGGGCCCTCGCGCCGCCTGGGCGCTCTGGGGCTGCCCTTCCCGTCCACGGACGTGCGCGTCGTAGACCCCGAGGACCCGGACCCCGACCGGGAGGTTCCCGACGGCGAGCCGGGCGAGCTGCTGGTGCGCGGCCCCCAGGTCTTCGCCGGCTACTGGGAGGACGAGGCGGCCACGCAGGCCGCGATCCTGCCGGGCGGGTGGCTGCGCACGGGCGACATCGTGCGCCGGGAGGACTCCTTCCTGTGGATGGCCGACCGCAAGCGCGAGCTGATCCTCACCGGCGGCTTCAACGTCTACCCCAGTCAGGTGGAGGCGGCGATCCGTTCGATGCAGGGCGTGGCCGACGTCGCCGTGGTGGGCCTTCCCGACGGCGCTATGGGCGAGCTCGTGTGCGCCGCCGTGGTTCTCACCGAGGGGACCGCGCCGGGGTCGGTGACCCTGGAGGCGGTGCGGGAGCACGCCGAGCGGACGGTCCCGCGCTACGCGCTGCCGCACCGCCTGGAGATCGTCAAGGAGATGCCACGCTCCCAGATCGGCAAGATCCTGCGCCGCGTCGTGCGCGAGCGGGTGCTTGCCGGAGCCACGGAAGAGGGCTGAGCGGCCGCGGTACCGGTCGCCTCTGTGCCCGCCCGGGTCTTACGGGGTCAGTGCCCGCTCCCAGGGCTCCACGTCACCGGGGACGACCCGGAAGATCGGGTGCGCTTCAAGCCGCTCCGGCAGGGGCAGGAGCTCGGGGGCGCGCCCGGCCAGCTTGGCCTCAAGGTGCCTTCGTTCCAGGTCCATCTGCCCCTCGGTGACCGTCAGGCTGACGCCGACGCACTCCGGCTCAGGGACGTCAATGCGGGTGGTGTCAAAGCGGTAGCCGCGCCGAACGGCCTCCTCACGCAGCCCCCACAAGTAGGCGCCCACCGCCACCGCCGGGGTGACCGGATCAGGGGCGGCGCGGAAGCGCTCGAGCTGGGGGTGGTTGCGGTAGCCGCGGGTGCGTCCGGCCAGGACCGCCTGGGCCAGGAGTGTCTCGCGCCAGCAGGCCACCAGGCCGGCGCGGTCCAGGTGGCTCGGGTGCAGCGACCACATGCGCATCGCGGGCGCGCCCTGCTGGTTCTCAGAGCAGCCCGGAGGCGACCAGGACCTCACGCAGGGCGGCGACCTCGGTCTCCTCGGCGCGCACCAGGGGAAGGCGCAGGGAGGGGCTGGGCAGGCGTCCTTGGAGGTGCAGGGCCTCCTTGGCCATGACGGCCCCCTGCCCGCCACCCATGATGGCGTGGACCAAGGGACGCAGGCTCCGGGCGAGGGTGCGGGCGCTGGCCAGGTCCCCGGCGTCAACGGCGCCGATCATCTGGCGCCAGGAGTGGGCGTCGGCATGGGCGGCCACGGAGATGACGCCGGAGGCGCCGTGGGTGAGCCAGGCGAAGTTGAGGCCGTCGTCGCCGGAGTAGTACTCCAGGCCGGTGGACTCCATGCGCCGGAAGCCCTGCTCGACGTCACCGGTGGCGTCCTTGACGGCCTTGACGCGGGGGTTCTCGGCCAGGCGGGCCAGGGTCTCCTCGGTGATCTTCACGCCGGTGCGCCCGGGGATGTCGTAGACCATGACGGGCAGGTCGGTGGCCTCCACGACGGCATTGATGTGCTGGTAGACGCCCTCCTGGCTGGGGCGGTTGTAGTAGGGGGCGTTGATGAGCAGGCCCTCGGCGCCGGCCTCCTGGGAGGCCACGCCGATGCGCACCGCGTGGGCGGTGTCGTTGGAGCCGGCGCCGGCCATGACCATGGCGCGCCCGTCCAGGGCGTCCTTGACCTGACGGATCAGCTCCTGCTTCTCGGGAGTGTGAGTGGTCGGGGACTCACCGGTGGTGCCCGACAGGAGGATCAGGTCGGCGCCGTCATCGACCAGGCTGACCGCCAGGGCACGGGCGGTGTCGAAGTCGACCTCCCCACTGGGCGTGAAGGGGGTGACCATGGCGACGCCGACGGAACCGAAGCTGCGGGAGGGGGCTGCGCTCATGGCGCCACCCTAACGCGGGCCGGGCGTACGGAAGATGCGTTCTCACGATCTGTCAGATAGGCGAGCAGCGGACAGACTACAGGCCGATTATGTCCGAATGGGACGACTTTGGAGTCTCCGGCCCTCACCACTGCTGGGCCGGAACCCCTCCGACCTGCACAAACGCAATCTGGCTCCGTGAAACGCTCCAGTCAAAGTCGTCCCATTCGGACACTTTCCCGCCACCCGCCTGGCCACCGAGCGTTCTCCAGGCCTTGCGCCCATGGCACCCGGGCCTCCGACATCGATATGCACAAGGTCCTAGGCTCGAGTCATGGACTCCTCGACCCCCGCAAGCTTCTCGCCTTCCGGCAGCCGGGACGAATCCTCTGTTCTGGGCGCTGATCCGTTGGCCGGACTCGGCTCCGATCTGAACATGCGCGCACCTCACCAGCACTCCCCCGGCACTCATGACCTGCATGATCACGATGACCCTCAGGCACCGGGGGGATTCGTGCGCCCTGCTAGGGCGGCGGACCTGACGGCGATCGGGCAGGTCCAGGCCGCCACCATGCTCGCCTCTCTTGAGGCCGGCCACACCGCCGAGCACAGTGCCCCGCTGCCCGAGGGCGTGCGGGCGATGATCGCCGCCCCGGTCATCGCGGCGGGCTGGGAGGCGGCGGTGACTGAGCCGCCCTCGCCCGAGCACCACGTCCTGGTGGCCACCACCGCCCAGGCGGATGCTGTGAGCCGGACGGTGGTGGGTCTGCTGGGCCTGGCCCCCACCCAGTCCATGGACGCCGAGGGGCACGTCGACGAGTCCGGAGTACGGGCCGTGGAGGTCACGGCCCTGGGCGTGGAGCCGGCCAGTCAGCGCCGCGGGCACGGCTCCCGGCTCCTGGCGGCGGCCGTGGACCTGGCCCGGCAGGACGGCGCCAGGGCGCTCGTGGCCTGGGCGGTGCGCGGGGATCAGTCGGTCAGCCGGCTCCTGTCCTCGGTGGGCATGGCGCCCACCGGGGCGCACCGGGTGCTCGGCGTCGGTGCGGGCATCACAGAGGACTGCTGGGCGGCCTCGCTGTAGCACCTCACCGGCCCCCTACCCGGCCCCAACCGGCTCCCGACAGCCCCGTCTCAGAGGTCGAGCAGGGCGTCCAGGCCGATGGTCAGGCCGGAGCGGCTGGAGACCTGCCGCACGGCGAGGACCACGCCGGGCATGAAGGAGGCCCGGTCGAAGGAGTCGGTGCGGATGGTCAGCTGCTCACCGGGGTTGCCGAGCACGACCTCCTCGTGGGCGGTCAGCCCCCGCAGGCGCACGGCGTGGACGTGCACGCCATCGACCACCGCCCCGCGAGCGCCGTCGGGGTCTGCCTGGGTGGCGTCCGGCATGGCGCCCAGGCCCGCCTCGGCGCGGGCCTCGGCAATGCCCTGGGCGGTGGCGACCGCGGTGCCCGAGGGCGCGTCGACCTTGTTGGGGTGGTGGAGCTCGATGACCTCGGCGGACTCGAAGTAGGGGGCGGCCTTCGCGGCGAAGCTCATGGCCAGCACGGCGGACAGGGCGAAGTTGGGGGCGATGAGGACGCTGCGGCCGGCGGCCTCGGGGCGGGCCAGGTGCTCGCGGACGCGCCCGTAGGACTCCTCGTTCCAGCCGGTGGTGCCCACGACGACGTCCACTCCGGCGTCGAGCAGGGCGTGGACGTTGGCCTCGGTGACACTGGGGACGGTGAAGTCGACGGCGACGTCGGCGCCCACCAGGTGCTCGGCGTCGAGGGCGTCCCCCACGTCCAGGCGGGCCACGAGCTCAAGGCCCTCGGCGTCTTCCACCGCCTTGCAGACGGTCGATCCCATGCGCCCGGCGGCGCCCACAACAGCTACGCGAATCGTCATAACCCCACCCTAGCGACTGACGTGCACATCAAACGCGACGGCGCAGAACCAACTGCATGCAAGTGCCGACTCAAAACCACAAGTGAGAGTCCCACCACACTTATTCACAATTACTTGTTTTGATACAAATACATGTCATTCTTAGGGCATGAGCCCCATGGACCGACTTCTTGCACATCTGCGACTCACGGCGGAGGCCAGCCAGAGCGCCAAGGATCGGGCGGTCCTTGACAGTGGGCTGACCAAGGCCCAGTACAACGCCCTGCTCATGCTGCGACACTCCGGGGAGGCCACAACCACCCAGCTGGCGCGGGACTGCAACATCTCCCAGCAGGCCATGAGTCAGACCGTCAGACGGCTCAGGGAGGCGGAGTTCATCACCTCTCAGCCATCCCCACACGGCGGCAGGGCGCTCGTCCTACGACTGAGCGACCGAGGGGGAAGCAGCCTGGCGACAGCCGACGAGAGAGTCCGCGCCCTGGAGCGGTCACTCCAGGACGCAGCCGCACCGACCAAGGTTGACGACCTTCTGGCCGCTCTGGAGCGGATTCGTGCGGCAGCCACACTCTATGACTGAATACTGAGACAGAATGTCCATATAGAGATACAGGGTGGTTAGGTTGACGGCATGCCCACCAACCTCACTTCATCACCGCGTCAGCACACCTCGAACCGACGGACACTCACCAGCACCCTCACCACACAGCCGGGGAGCAGGTGGCGGTACCTCGCAAGCATCAGCTGTGCAGCACTCCTGTGCTGCGCCGCCTGCTCCCCCATCTCCACCACTGATACATCCACCTCCACGGCAGCAACGTCACCGGCAAGTGCTTCAGCAGCCTCAGCACCGGAAGATCCTTACAAGAGGCTACCGAAGGTGCCGAGCCTGTCTGTGAGCAGCCAGACCCTCACGGACGGGGCGGCTCTGCCCCGAGCCCAGATGTCAGGCATCTTCGGGGTCCCGAACGGACAGGACCAGTCGCCCCAGTTGCAGTGGAGCCCCGGACCCAAGGGAACCAAGAGCTATGTCGTCACCATGTATGACATTGACGCACCGACCGGCTCCGGGTTCTGGCACTGGGCGGTGCACAGCCTCCCAGCCACTACCACCACACTGCCGGCAGGTGCGGGTGACGCCAACTCGACGCTGCTTCCCCCCGGAGCGGTTCAGATCCCCAACGATGCCGGCATGCCCCGCTACCTGGGCGCGGCCCCGCCCAAGGGCGACTCACCGCATCGGTACTACTTCACCGTAACCGCTCTCGACATCGAGCAACTGCCAGAGTCGGGCACCACCACTCCGGAGATGCTCGGCTTCACCATCAGTACCCACACGCTGGCCCGCGGTCACCTCATGGCAACGGCCGCCCCGGCCTAGGTGTACTTCCCTGTGAGGTTGTGAACGCGGTTGGCGGGGGTTTGGCCGTCCAGGGCGGTGTGGGGTCGGTGGTGGTTGTAGTGGTGGAGCCAGGTCTGGTAGGCGGCCTCGCGCTGGGTCTGGCTGGTGTAGGTGTGGGCGTAGGCCCACTCGAGGGCCAGAGTACGGTTAAAACGCTCGACCTTGCCGTTGGTCTGGGGCCGGTAGGGGCGGGTGTAGCGGTGCTTGACGCCGCGGCTGCGGACAGGACCTGGTTAAAGTCCCGTGAGCGGTAGCAGGCCCCGTTATCGGTCATGACAGCCTGGACGGTGACGCCCAGGTCCTCAAAGAACGCGTTGGCGCGCTGAAAGAACCCGGCAGCGGTCTGCTTGCGCTCATCATCGAGGATCTCGGAGTAGATCAGGCGCGAGTAGTCGTCTATCGCGTGGTGGATGTACCGATAGCCTCCCACCGGGCCGCCCCGACGGCGGGTGCGGGTCCTGGCGCGGTCCGCGGCCAGGGCGGGCGCTGAGCCCCGTCCGTGAGCGCGCCAGCCCCCGCCGTCGGGGACGCGGCCAAGCTTCTTGATATCGAGATGGACCAGCTCCCCAGGACTGGTCTTCTCATAGCGCACCGGCACCGGGCGGCGCACCACCAGCCCGGTGGCCTGATCCACCTCGCTCAGGCGGGGCATGCTGTACCAGGCCAGAACGCGCCCCACAGTGGAGCGCGCCAGGCCCAGGTGGTAGGCGATGCGGTGGGGCCCCCACCGGCGGTTGAACCTCAAGGCGATGATGCGCCGCTCAGTGCGCCTTGCCAGCCGCCCTGGGCTGTGGTGGGGACGGCAGGAGCGGTCCTCCATGGGCTGGCCGGCGAGACCTGGAAGCGTTCGGCCACCCGGCGCACAGGCCAGCCTTCTTCCACCACCAGACGGGCAAGACGACGACGCCCCTCAGGGGTCAGCGGTGCGTTAGCGTGGGTCATGAAGGCCTCCGGTCAGTGATGCGAGCGTGTCAACCCACATCCTGCCGGAGGCCTTCACACAACCTCAGCCCCGTTCACAACCTCCCAAGGAAGTACACCTAGAGAACGGTTCAACCGGGATTTCTCACACCCTCCGACCTCTCAGCCCCCTGGAAGTCAGAGCTCGCACACCCCAGCAGACCGGGGCGGATGAGCTCGAGCCAGCGCCGCCGGACCTCGACCGAGCCGTCGCCGGGGTAGAAGACCATGAGGATGTAGAGGTCGGAGACGGTGAGGTCGCGTCGCAGCCGGCCGCTGGAGCGCCCCGCCTCGATGAGGCGCTCCAGCGCCTCGGTGGCGCGAGTCTCCGGCTCTGCGTACTCCACCTCCGCACCCAGCGCCCGAGCAACACTCTTGGCGGCGTGGCTGCGGGCGATCATCTCCAGCGCCCGCTCCAAGAAGCCCAGGAGCTCCTGGTCGGCATCGGACCAGCCGGCCTCGACGCGTTCCCAGGCGCTTTGAGCGTCATCGGCCAGGGCCTCGACGTACTCGTTGACGACCGCCGCAAGCAGGTCCGCCTTGTTGGGGAAGTGCCGGTAGAGCGTACCCACGGCCACGCCGGCCACCCGAGCGATCTCCCCCATGGCGACCTCAGTGCCCTGCTCGGCGACCAGCCGCTTAGCGGCCTCCAGGATGGCGGTCCGGTTGCGCACCGCGTCGGCACGCCGTGCCGAGCGCTCCGACGTCGCACCACTCGTCTCCATCACCGCTCCGTCCCGATCGACCGCATCATGGATCACCCGAGCCATCCTTCTCCCCTTCCTCAGGCCTGCCCGATATCGTGCCGAGCATCTCACTTGCACAAACATGAATCCGCATTCATGATAGTACCTGAACGACGATTCATGTTAACGAGAGGACACCTCAGACGATGACCACCGCCACGCCCGACCAAGCCACCGCCACCAAGAGCTCTCCTGCCGGCTCAGCAGACCACGGTGCGACCCGCACCGCCCTCGTCACCGGCGCCTCCTCCGGCATCGGTGAGGACACCGCCCGCAAGCTCCAGGCACTGGGCTATATCGTCTACGGCGCGGCCCGCCGTACCGACCGTCTCCAGGCCCTGACCGCCGATGGCATCCGCCCGCTGGCCATGGACGTCACCGACGACGCCTCCATGAGCGCCGGCGTGAACCGCATCCTGGAGGAGACCGGCCGCATCGACGTCCTGGTCAACAACGCCGGCTACGGCTCCTACGGGGCCATTGAGGACGTCCCGATCGACGAGGCCCGCCACCAGTTCGAGGTCAACGTCTTCGGCCTGGGGCGCCTCACCCAGCTCATCACCCCGCACATGCGCACCCAGGGCTCGGGCACCATCATCAACATCTCCTCCATGGGCGGGAAGCTGACCACACCGCTGGGCGGCTGGTACCACGCCACCAAGTACGCCGTCGAGGCCCTGAGCGACGCCCTGCGCATGGAGCTGCGCCCCTTTGGGATCGACGTCGTCGTGGTCGAGCCCGGCGGCATCCGCACCGAGTGGTCGTCGATCGCCGCCGACCACCTGGAGGCCACGGCCGAGGGCAGCGCCTACGCCGATCAGATCCGGGCCGTGGCCAACTCCATGCGTGGGGAGGCATACCAGCGGCGCAACTCCCCGCCGGAGGTCATCGCCCGTACCATCGGCAAGATCGTCACCGCCCGTCACCCCCGGACCCGCTACGCCGTGGGCTTCATGGCCAAGCCTCTCATCGCCGCGCGCCGGGTCCTGCCCGACCGCGCCTTCGACCGACTCATCAGTGCCGCGATGGGTGTCCCTCGCTGAGCCGCACACCTACCCACGTAGTACCGGGGCCGACGACGACTGCATGTCGCAGTGCGTCGTCGGCCCCGTTCAGTCGTTGGCAGCCGTCAGTCGACCGGGCCCACGAGGATGCGGGCGCGCTTCTGCTCCACCAGCCAGGCGGCCATCTCCCGGACCTCCTCAGGGGTGACGGCCTCCAGGCGGCGCAGGTTCTCCCCCATGGAGCGCAGGCGCCCGGTGACGACCTCGGCCCGCCCCAGGCGACCCATGCGCGCCAGGGAGTCCTCTCCCCCAAGCACCATGGCCCCGCGCAGCTGACCACGGGCACGCATCATCTCCCGCTCGGTGACGCCGCGCTCGGCAAGCTTCTCGAACTCGCCGATCATGACGGCGCACACCTCGTCGACGTCACCGGGGGCGCAGCCCGCGTAGAGCCCGAAGGCTCCGGCACCGGCGTAGGAGGTGTCGAAGGCGTAGGTGGTGTAGGCCAGGCCCCGCTTCTCGCGCACCTCCTGGAACAGGCGTGAGGACATGCCTCCGCCCAGGATGGTGGTGAGCACGCTCATGGCCCAGCGCCGCTCGTCGCGCACGGCGATGCCCTGGCAGGTCAGGTACAGGTGGCTCTGCTCGCTCTCGCGCGGGACGGTGATGTCGTGGACGTCCAGGGGCGCGAAGGGCTCGACCTCGAAGCGGCGTTCGCGCGGGGCGGCGTCGGGTGAGGCGTCCCAGCCGGCCGTGGCCAGGTCGGCCAGGACCCGCTCGCAGACCTCGTCGTGGTCGACGGCGCCGGCGGCGGCCACCACGAGGGTGTCGGAGGCGTAGGTGCGCTTGTAGTGCTCCCACACGGCGTCGCGCGGCACCGCGGTGACGGTCTCGTTGGTGCCGCCGATAGGGCGGCCCAGCGGCGTGTCCTCACCGAAGGCGGCGCGGGCGAAGGCCTCCTGGGCGACGTCGGCGGGGTCGTCGTCGGCGTCGGCGAGCTCGGAGACGATGACGCCGCGCTCGGTCTCGACGTCGGTGGGCTCCAGGAGGGAGGAGGTCACCATGTCGGCGAGCACGTCGAGGGCCGACATGGAGTCCGGGGCGAGCACGCGGGCGTAGTAGGAGGTGTGCTCCTTGGAGGTGGCGGCGTTGGACTCCCCGCCGATCATGTCGAAGGCCTCGGCGATGTCGTGGGCGTCGCGCGTGGCGGTGCCCTTGAACAGCAGGTGCTCCAGGAAGTGGGTGGACCCCTCCTGACCGGGTACCTCGTCACGGCTGCCGACACCGAACCACATGCCGATCGAGGCCGAGCGCAGCCCCGGCACGGACTCGGTGATGACGCGCACCCCGCCGGGCAGGACGGAGCGGCGAGTGAGCGCACCGTCATCGTGCAGGGTCAGCTCGGTGCCGTCACGGCCGGGCCGCCCGCGCCCGAGATCCACCTCGGCGTAGTCGGTCGGGCTCGAGGACTGCCCGGTCGCGGGGGTCGAGGAAGGCTGAGAGGCCGCCGGCCGGGCTGAGCCGGCTCGCATGTCTGGGTTGGTCACCCGCGAAGACTAGCGGGATGCGGGGCCCACTGTCGTTCCCGCACCCGGCCGCGTCCTGCCGCGCGCAGCGAACGCCCTGCCCCGATGACGGCGGTGTCCCCGCCCGGCCCAGAGGACCGAACGGGGACACCGGGGAGATGCGTCAGTGGGCTAGGGCCGCTGAACGGGGCTCACTCCTCCTCGGAGGACTCGGCGCTGCGCATGCGGCGACGGCGCGGACGGCGCTCACGGCGCGGCTGCTCGCCGTCCTCGTTCTTGGCCTCGCGGCGCGGGCCGCCCTCACGGGAGGCCTTGCCCTCGGCCTCGGCGGCGAGCTGCTCGTCGGTGAGGACCGCGTGCAGGCTCAGCTTGCCGCGCTGGTCGATCTCGGCCAGCTCGACCTGCACCTTGTCCCCCACGTTGAGGACGTCCTCGACGTTCTCCACGCGCTTGCCGCCGACGAGTCGGCGGATCTGGGAGATGTGGAGCAGTCCGTCCTTGCCGGGGGTCAGCGAGACGAAGGCACCGAAGGTCGTGGTCTTGACCACGGTGCCCACGAAGCGCTCGCCGATCTCGGGCATCTGCGGGTTGGCGATGGCGTTGACGGCGTCACGGGCGGCCTCGGCCGAGGGACCGTCGGAGGCGCCGATGTAGACGGTGCCGTCGTCCTCGACCGTCAGGTCCGCGCCGGTGTCCTCCTGGATCTGGTTGATCATCTTGCCCTTGGGGCCGATGACCTCACCGATCTTGTCCACCGGGATGCGCACGGCCAGGACGCGCGGGGCCGTGGGGGCCATCTCGTCGGGGGCGTCGATGGCCTGGGCCAGGACATCAAGGATGAACAGGCGGGCGTCACGGGCCTGGCCGAGCGCGCCGGCCAGCACCTCGGAGGGCAGGCCGTCGAGCTTGGTGTCCAGCTGGAGGGCCGTGATGAAGTCACGGGTTCCGGCGACCTTGAAGTCCATGTCCCCGAAGGCGTCCTCGGAGCCGAGGATGTCGGTGAGGGTGGCCCACTTGGTCTCGCCGTCGATGACCTCGTGCATGAGGCCCATGGCGATACCGGCCACGGGCGCGCGCAGCGGCACACCGGCGTTGAGCAGGGACAGGGTGGAGGCGCACACCGAACCCATGGAGGTCGAGCCGTTGGAGCCCAGGGCCTCGGAGACCTGGCGGATCGCGTAGGGGAAGTCCTCGCGGGTGGGCAGGACCGGCACGAGGGCCCGCTCGGCCAGGTTGCCGTGGCCGATCTCGCGGCGCTTGGGGGCGCCCACGCGGCCGGTCTCGCCGGTGGAGAAGGGCGGGAAGTTGTAGTTGTGCATGTAGCGCTTGTGGGTGACCGGGGAGAGGTCGTCCACCTGCTGCTCCATGCGCAGCATGTTGAGGGTGGTCACGCCCAGGATCTGGGTCTCGCCGCGCTCGAAGATGGCCGAGCCGTGCACGCGGGGCAGGACCTCGACCTCGGCAGCCAGGGTGCGGATGTCCTTCAGGCCGCGCCCGTCCATGCGCACACCCTCGGTGAGGGTGCGGTGGCGCACGATCTTCTTGGTCACGGAGCGGAAGGCGGCCTTGAGGGCCTTGGTGTCCTCCTCGGTGGGGAAGGACTCGGCGAGCTCGGCCAGGACCTCGTCGCGCACGGCGTCGGTGGCCAGGTCGCGGGCCTGCTTGCCCTCGGTGGCGATGGCGGCGGCCAGGCCGTGGGCCTCGGCGGCCTTCTCGACGGCGTCGTACTGCTCGTCGGTGTAGTCCAGGTAGAGGGGGAACTCGGCGGTGGGCTTCGAGGCGTGATGGGCGACCTCGAGCTGGGCCTCGCACAGGGCTTTGATGTGGGGCTTGGCGGCCTCCAGGCCCTCGGCGACGACGGCCTCGGTGGGGGCCACGGCCCCGGCGTTGATGAGCTCCCAGGAGTGCTCGGTGGCGCCGGCCTCGACCATCATGATGGCGACGTCGCCGGACTCCAGGACGCGGCCGGCCACCACCATCTGGAAGGTGGCGCGCTGCTGCTCGGAGTAGCGGGGGAAGGCCACCCAGTGCCCGTCGATGAGGGCCAGGCGGGTACCGGCCACGGGCCCGGAGAAGGGCAGGCCGGCGATCTGGGTGGACATGGAGGCGGCGTTGATGGCCAGGACGTCGTAGTCGTCGTCGGGGTGGATGGCCAGCACGGTCTCAACGACCTGGACCTCATTGCGCAGGCCCTTGACGAAGGAGGGGCGCAGCGGACGGTCGATGAGGCGGCAGGCCAGGATGGCGGAGGTGCCGGCGCGGCCCTCACGGCGGAAGAAGGAGCCGGGGATACGGCCGGCGGCGTACTGACGCTCCTCGACATCCACAGTCAGGGGGAAGAAGTCGAACTGGTCCTTGGGGTGCTTGCCCACGGTGGTGGCGGACAGGACGACGGTCTCACCGTCGAGGTAGGCCATGGCGCTTCCAGCGGCCTGCTTGGCCAGGCGGCCCGTCTCGAAGCGCACCACTCGCTTGCCGAAGGAGCCGTTGTCGATCACTGCCTCGGCGGCGGTGACCTCGGGGTCGTCAATGAACATGAAGTCTCTTTCTCGCGATCGTCGTGCCGGGTCCGTGGCCTTCGATCGAGGCCCACGGAGCCGAGTCCTGCCACACGCAGATCTCCATGATCCAACGGCGCGAGCGCGGTTCCGGAGGCCACCACCGAAAACCGACGGGGCCGGCCGCTCCCCGGGTCTCTTCCCAGGGGCGGACTGCGCCACCTGCGTACTCCTGGCCGGCTCGCACGCTGGGAGAGCATCAATGAGCCGGCCAGTACACGAGGGCACAGCCGCGCAGATTCTATCGTGCGCGGCCTCATGATGCCGATCAGCGCCGCCGGGTGCCGCGTGAGATGGGACGCGCGCAACTGATGACTTCCCGAATCGGCCTCGCCTGATCGTGACAAAGCGGTGGCCAGCGGCAAGACGAAGCGGGCACGCGCCCCGCGCCCCGAGAGGACATCAAGGCACTCTCCGCCTCACTGCTTATGAGCGCGGACGAAGGCCCTCTCAAGCTCAAACGCCGTGCGGCCCGGCTCCCCTCCAGAGGGGCCGGGCCGCACGGCTCGAGGCTGTCAGCGCGCTCAGCGACGGATGCCGAGGCGGGCGATGAGGGCGCGGTAGCGCTCGATGTCCTCCTTCATGAGGTAGTCGAGCAGGCGACGGCGCTTACCGATGAGCAGGTAGAGGCCACGACGCGAGTGGTGGTCGTGGGCGTGGCCCTTGAAGTGCTCGGTGAGGTTGGAGATGCGCTCGGTGAGGATGGCGACCTGGACCTCCGGGGAGCCCGTGTCACCCTCGTGGGTGGCGTACTCGGCGATGATCTCTTGCTTGCGCTCTGCGGTAACCGACATGCGGACTCCTTCGGGTCTCGTTGCACGGAGCGCCGGGGCAGGTTCTCCCGGGCATGAGGTATCCGTGGCCGATCGACGGCCCGCCAACCTTACCAGCGCCGCATCCCTCCGATCGCGCCAGAGGCTGTGTGAACCGGCACAGTGACAGGCCTGAAGCGGGATGCGGCGGTCAGGCTCCGACGGCGAGCCCTCCCCGAAGGCTCGGCGTGCCCACCGGAGCTACTGCGCGGTGACGTCCTCGGGACGGATCGGCTCGGGGACCGGGACGTCCAGGATCCGGGCGGTGTCCTCGATGTCGGCGCGCATCTGGACCAGGAGCGCATCGAGCCCGTCGAAGGCGAGCATGGGGCGCAGGCGCTCGACGAGCTCGATCCCCACCTCCTCGCCGTAGAGGTTGAGGTCGGCTCGCCCCAGGACGTGAGCCTCGACGGTGCGCTGGGGAACGTCGTCGAAGGTGGGATTGGTGCCAATCGAGATCGCGGCGGGCAGCCGCTGGACGCCGCCCCCGTCTCCACCACCGCGAATCAGCCAGCCGGCGTAGACCCCGTCGGGCGGCACGACGCCGGCGGTGGCGGCCTCCAGGTTGGCGGTGGGGAACCCGAGCTCGCGGCCGCGGCGCAGACCCCGCACGACGACGCCGCGCAGCCGGTGGGGACGGCCCAGGATCCGGCTGACCTGCCCCATGTTCCCGTCCTTGAGGCACTGACGGATCCAGGTCGAGGACCAGCGCCTCCCCTCGTCGGAGCGGATCTTCGAGACGATCTCGACCTCGAAGCCGTCGGCGCGACCGAGCTGCTCCAGGGTGGCGGCGTCCCCGGAGTTGTGGCATCCGAAGCGCACATCGTCCCCGACGACGACCGCGCGGGCACCGAGCAGACCCTCCAGCCAGGTGCGCACGAAGCTCTGCGGGCTCTGGTCGGCGAAGTCGAGGGTGTAGGTGATGACCAGGACCGCGTCGAGGCCGAGGTCCTCCAGGGAGGCCAGGCGGTCGGTCAGGGAGGTGATGAGAGGGAGGTCCAGGCCCGGCTGGTGGACGCTACGAGGGTGGGGGTCGAAGGTGACCGCGACAGCCAGGGGCCGCCGACCGCCGCGGGCGAGCTCGTGGGCCAGCTCGACGACGCGTCCCAGGACCGCCTGATGCCCGCGGTGGACGCCGTCGAAGATGCCCATGGTGACCACGGAACCCGGTCCTCCCGGAGCGCTCAGGTTCGCTGGCACCTGCTCGGCGCCGTACCAGACCTCCACTGTTGCTGTCCCTGCTCTCATCGGCCCGCGGGGCGCACCGCACCCCTGTCTGCATCCGCACCCGCACACCCCTGCCCGCCCCGCCGGGTCGGGAGAGGCGCTTGTGCGGGACAACCCTGCCACGGAGGCAGCGCCGAATGCGACCCGGCCGCCTCGACACGCCTTGACGCGTTTCGACCGTCGGTCTATTCTCGACACCGACTGTCAGTCGATTAGTGTCGAGAACCGTTCCCCCACCTGGGAATCCCTCACCTGGACAAGAGCCCGCAAGACCGACGACAGACTCCAAGGAGGCTGCTGTCATGCTGATGAGACTTCTCAAGGCGGACCTGGCGCGGCGCCGTTGTGGCCGCCGCCCTGACCGCCCTCATCGCCTGGGGTGCGTGGTGTTTCTCGGACTGGGGGAGTTTTTCTTCCCGTGAGTCGATAGGATAGATCCCATGCCAGCAGCGAAATACTCAGACGAGTTCAAGACCCAAGTGGTGCGTGAGGTGGTCGAGAAGGAACGCACGATAGCGTCAGTGGCCGCCTCATACGACCTTGTTGCCCAAACAGTAGGTAACTGGGTCGCAAGATACAAAAAGGAGCACGCCACCGACCAGGACCGCGAGAAAGCCTCCGAGTCGGCTGAAATAGCGAAGCTGAGAGCAGAGGTCCGTGAGCTGCGTCAGGAGAATGAGTTCCTGAAAAAAGCAGCCGCCTTCTTCGCCAAGGAACGACCGTGACCGAGCGCTACGAGCTGATCAACCGCGAAGAAGGCCATTATCCCGTCTCCTCGATGTGCCGATGGTCCAGGGTATCAAAATCAGAATACTACTCCTGGCGCGACCGACCCCAGTCACAGGCGGCCATCAGGAGGGAGGAACTGGCCATCATGATTAAAGAAGTTTTTGAGGACTCCGATGGTACCTACGGGTACCGAAGAATTCAGGTGATCCTGGAGCGGCGCGGTGTGCGGGTCGACGGTTCCACGATCCGCGCCATCATGCGTGACCTGGGGCTACAGACCGCCGGGCCGCGGGCAAAGGTCCGAACCACCATACCGGCTGAGGACCTGGACGAGCGCCCGGACCTGCTCAGGCGGGACTTCAACCGCCAATGAGCCCGGCAAGAAGCTGTGCGGGAACATCACCTATGTCAGGACGTGGGCCGGATTCATTTATCTTGCGACCGTTCTGGACTGCTGTACCAAGAAGGTCGTGGGTTATGCGATGGGCGACCACATGCGTACCTCCCTGGTGTGCCAGGCCATTGACATGGCGGTACGCAGGTGTCCGATTGAGGAGGGCGTGACGATCTTTCATTCGGACCGAGGTAGTCAGTACATGTCTCAAAGATTCCTTGACCACCTCAACTCCTATGGCACTCGTCCCTCAGTGGGGCGTACGGGGGTGTGCTGGGACAATGCGTGGGCAGAGTCGTTCAATGCCACGCTCAAGAATGAGAGAGTCCACCGAATGGTGTACCCGACCAAGGACAAGGCGGTCAAGGATATTGCCTCGTGGATCGAGCTGAGATACAATCATGTCCGCCTTCACTCAGCCCTAGGATACCGCACCCCGAACGAAGTCGAACGCGAGCTCCTGAACTTAACGAAGGCAGTCTGAAGCAAGAAAACAAGCAGTGTCCGAAAAACACCCGGCAGTCCAAAGCTGTCACGAGTCAGGTCATACGACGCGACCGAGGAGATGGTGCGTTCCTTCTCGATGACTTCTCGCACCACCTGCTCCTTGAACTCCTCGGAGTATCTCGCTGCTGGTAAGGCATCCATCCTATCGACTCGCGGGACGAAAACTCATTCCAGTCCGAGAAACACCACGCACCCCATAGGAATCATATTCTTGTGCACCCCGTGATTAAGTCTCCCGATATAACAAATCCATGCCCAGCAACTCACCTTTAGGATCCGCTCAACAGCGCAACTTAGGTGCCAACTCAACAAAATCAGCCGCCTGATAGACAAGCCGTTACCGAAATCTGTACAGGCCAGAGCCAGTTCACTGAAATCTGATTATCGTAATTTTGCTGCAAATGCACTATTCTATTTCACTCCAATTTTTAAGCATTTCACGATACGGGCGACATTCCGAAAGCAACTTGCGATGCGTTCCTTCAGCAACTACATGTCCTTTATTCAAAAACACTATGTGATCTGCACTCTTAATAGCCGATAAACGATGGGATGAAATCAATACGGTGCATGAATCTGCAATCGAAGACAAACTAGTCAGTAATTTACTTTCGGAGATCGGATCGATTGATGAGGCAAACTCATCCAGGATAAGAAGACGTGGTTGCTTTAGCATAGCGCGTGCAAGGGCCAACCTTTGCCATTGACCACCCGACAGTTGACTGCCACCATAAAATCTCCTACCAAGCATCGCATCTAAGTCGGCAATACCATTATACTTAAGAAAATCACATTGCGCCTGATTTAGTGCACCCAAAACTCTATCGTTATCATACATATAGGGGAGATACCCTACACCAACATTTTCGCGCAAAGGTAACTGGTAATTTACATAATCCTGGAATACGACCGACGTAAGGTCGTAAAATGAGCTGCGTGATACATCCTTTAAATTGACTCCCGAAAGTAAAATCGAGCCGTCATCTACTGTATACAACTTCAGTATTAACTTTATCAAAGACGACTTTCCCGACCCATTTGCACCCACTAGCACAGTAACTGAGTTTGCTGGAATCGAACATGTCAGATCACGTAAAGTATAATTACTGGAACCTGGATAAGCAAAATTAACATCGAAGAACCGGATATCAAGGGCTTCAGATGTCTTAAGTAAGATCTGTGCTGATATTTTGCCACTGTCTTCCTCGACTTCTTCCTTAGTTCGAACAATATCCATCAGTTCACTTAAATTCATAGAATACAACAAAGCCTTATACGAAGTGCTTAAGCCTGACAAGATGGCTGACACTCCAGCGCTAAGCGTCCCGATAGCCGAGACATACGCGGCAAATCCTCCAACATCATGACTACCTAAAGTTCGTTCGGCTCCTACACCAATGGCGAAGCAGTTTATAATCATCGAGATTGTCCCCGAACTTACAGACAAGAAAAAAGCATATCTCGCAATGCCGAGATCCTGATCGTAAAATTGGCTTATCAGTTTACAATAGCGCTTAAGAAAATAAGACTCTGTTTTGTATACCTTTAGCTCACGAAATGCAGAATCTGAGGTGAATAGTTCACGGATGTAGTATGCCATACGCCGCTGCGAAGCTCGGCTGTAATCGATCCTATATCCTCGTTTCGTGAGGTAAACCGTTGCAATTGTAGTGGGAAAAGTAGCAAGTATCAGTAGTAATGCAATCAGAGGATCCCAATACATAGTAACCATAGCTACACCAGCCACTGAAAGTAACGCTTGAATTCCGCTACGAAGCGAGCCAACCAGTCCAAATATACTATCAGCAACATCTTGACTTGCGCGTTGAATTTTATCGTAGACTTCAGGAGACTCAAGATGACGAACCTCGAAACTCGATATTTTATTTATCACCGCGGCGTTCGACGAAAGTGAGATTCTGGATGAAATACGTGAGGAAACGTAGCTCAACGAAGAAGAGCAAACAATCGACAGCATCATGCAGACAGCGAACATTAATAGACTCGAGAACACCGTCGATGGGCGACTGCTATATGCGACGTCATTTATGACTCTCCTCGTTAAGTAAATTTGTGTGCCCGGTAGTACTGACGCAATAATGCTGAGACCGCAGAGCAAGATTACAGAGAATGAGGAGTTTTTAAGTAGAATTTTGGCCAACACTCGAATAATATTTCTGTACTCACTCTTGTGGCTATCCATTGTGTCGTCACGAGAACAGGCGAATTTGAGTGTTGCCATGTAAACAGCCCTTCTTTCTCAAAACTGATGAGAACGTCCGCATCCGTCGTCGCGGCAACAAGTCGTCACCAATAGGATCAAGTTCTCCTCCGGTCGAGATGCTGCTGATCTATCAAGTATTTAACTCACTTTTGTCATAGTTTGCATCATATCCACCATGTTAGATATCTGGTAGAACCAGCGAAATCGTATACTCTCAATCCATCGTTAACTACCGTCTTTACTTCTATTCGCATTAACTAGAGAAAATATGAGTAAATTACAGAAATATCAGATTTAAAGTATTTTGAAGCGAGCATATCTGGCGACGTAGAAGTATCGTCTTTGAATCCATTGATAGTTTTGGCTACGCTTCTGACAAAGCGTGACGTCTTTGAGATTGATTCACGGCCCAAAATTGATAAGTTACCAATATAATGGCCAGATGATGTCACACCGCTTACTACATCAAGAACGTAAGGCCCTAGTTTATTCCCTCCTGAAAATCCTAGTGTAGTCAGTTCACCTCCGTCCTGTAAAAGTTGACTTGCTTTCTCGACAATTATCGTTGTAATCTCGAGTCCTGCCACTCCACCATGCCCTACAAATTGATACTGTTCGTCGGAAGGGACGGGCACTAATGGTGGGTTGGCCACAATCTTATAATACTTTTGACAGTTTGGTCTCGAAAGATACTCGACGAGCGACGATTCGTGAACAGTATACCGTCGAGATGGAATACCATTGAATCTTGCATTGCAACGGGACATTTCAGCAGCGAGAGGATTGATCTCGACGGCAGTTACTTCGTAGCCGTATGATGCTGCCAGTAAACCTTGTATTCCAGGTCCAGAGCATAAATCGAGAAACTTGCCACGAGGTGGCCTCTGCTGCTGTGAAAGATTTAACCGTGACGCTAGTGCAACTGAATCCTCTCCAAAGTATATACTAATCCGTGAATTAGGAATTTCTGAGAAGTATAACATGCCCTGTACAATATACAAAGATAAGGGCGCAATACTGATGCGTTGGTTAACGAGCCGAGCTATCCCAGTATTACAAAGCTCGTACAGCAAAGAACGCATTTCTTCGGTGAATCTTACAAGTTCTACCTCATTCCCTAAACATAGAAGTTCACAGTTTGCTCTCAGCGGATCAGTCAACTCAGCCAAGATACTCTTAACATAAACATGCGGATACTTGCGAGGATCGAACGAGGAAAGTAGAGTGACATAGCCTTCAATTTGAAGAATATGGAACATTCGCTCACCAAGCGTAACGGACATGCGCTCATGGTTGTAAATACTAGACACAGTTAGCCTCGCTTTTTTTAAAACAACATATGCGTGAAATTTGTGTTTTAATAACTTCTTGCTTGTTCGCAAGAGATGTCAATAGTTCCTCGCTCCCTGTCAAACGTTCGCAAACTTCACAAGCGGTCCGGGCCTCGATGTCAGTAATAGCTGTAGCACTTTCCGAAGCAAGATGAAATAGGTAGGAAGGCCCTAGGATACGAATCGCTTCGAGGAGTAGAGCATTAAACTCGCTGGTTTTAAAATCGTTAGTGACAACATCCTCGAATTTACCAAGCGTTAAAATACGATTGTATTCCGTGTTGATTCCACAACAAACTCCAAGTGTTCCATCCGCATTAAGAGTTGGTGGGTCCATCAAGCCCGGACAACCGCCGTATAATTGCTCGTGATCCAAATCTTTATAAGGCATAAAATAGCGATCGCGTAGTCGAGCGCCATTTCCTATTTTCGAGATAGCCGATCGAGAAATCAGGTATCTCGTACCATCAGGGGCTGGCGGCGGAAGAGTTTTAATCGCCTCCTCGTTAGTGATGATGGTAATTTCCTCATTCAGAAAATCTTGCAGATACTCCGGCGTTACCGTACTGTTTGGCCCACTGCAGTTTGCTATTAATACGGTCTCGAAGCCTTTTCCTTTTGACGCCATCCAAGCCCTTTTTATATTGTCAATAGATATCCAAACACAATGAAAGTCGTCAGTTGAGTAGTTGATTTCCGTGAGCCCTGCATCGACCAGCTCTTCGATCATCTGTTCGGCTGCACAGTCATTAGTTGCCCATATTGCATTGGTTACGAGTCGTGTTGCGAGGCCCCTTTCTGCGCAGTATGATATTGCTTCAAATAAATCGTTGGCCAGCAAAGTAGATTCTCCGCCGGTAAACACCACGATCTCTGTCTGGCTATTTTCATGGAAATAGTCTATGCAATGTTTTATTTCGTCTAGGCTTAGACGCTCCTTCCTCTGCGGTCCAGACTTCATCAGGCAATGAGCGCAGCGGGCCTCACATTTGTCCGTTGTTGCGATGGCTAATCGCCGAACTCTCCCAGCCAACTTTTCTATAGTTGTTTGATGAATTGTACACTGAACTTGATCGTTATCGAACGACATATCCATCTACCACCAACACTTCGTTGTTGTCTTTGTTATAGTTCACTCTAACTTTAAGAGTTTCCCCCCGATGATCGTGAGTGATTTCAGCTACTCCATCTTCCAGAGAATCGTTTTTACCGATTAATCTGCGGAGAATCATGCGTTCACGAGATTCGCCGATATTGTTGTGTTCGAAATGCTGATGGATAGTTCCTGCGAGATAGGATTGTGACAGTTTAATCTTTTGAACTGTTCTACGACGCTGGTTCACGTTAGCGAGCGGTGCGTCTGCCATTCCAATCGCTGATTTTACTCTAATTGCTACAGCGCCAGCCACAACTTCAATCCCTGCGCCAACGTCGTGATACGCACCCACGTTACCTATCACGGCGGCGTTGTAAATTGCTACGACATTTACTCCGACTACCGGGATTGGTATTGGCCCAGTTGGTGCAGGAGGATCGTCAGGATCTTTTGCTGTACCATTCGATTGGATTAGTCCCAAACAGTAGTCTAGAGTTAATAAGCGAGTGCCGACCGGCGCTTCCACAATCGATTGAATTAAATTGATTGTCATGCCTTCATGAAGGTCTATTTGCATCTCGTCGTCAATCTGTTCCAACCATTTCTCTTGGCGTTTGTTCGAACCTTTCCGCCAACGCTTTATTTTCCGTTAATTTGTGTCGCATCTCGGTCAATTGTTGTACGGTACTGCGTTGGACGGTGTTTGCGATGCTCATGAGTTTTCCTCCTGTGTGTTGAGTGATGATCGCATATAAATCAGTACGATTCCAATGGTCGATTGTATGACGAATAACAGTAGCGGCACAAAAATAGACAAAAGTTTCGGAAGTATAGATTGAATTAGAAATAATATTGCTGAATCGAAGTAAGATGCGCCAAGCATGATTGTTGTAGTTCCGCACTTTTTTTGCACCTTGTACCAATTTTCCGTCGAAGCGAGAGCGGTTTTGGTTCTAACACCACACCAACTGTTCGGACCTAACTTTCCGAGAGACATTCTGTTTCCCAGGATTATGAGTGTGCCAGCAGATATGGCGACCACGGCAAAGAGTAGGGTGGATATAATTGTGTTCGTCACCGATGACACCTTTCGATTCGCGCCGTGAATCAACTGTACGGTCGGTAGTATACCGCGGTAGTCTGTCGGCTGCGAGGTCTGTTGCGTAATTGTGTCTTTTCCCCTCTATGGTGGGCGAAACAGGTTCTTATTTTCGATACCCGCTGTTGGGCTCTTGGAGGAGTGCTCCAGTGCGGTGAGTCAATTGGCGGTGGGTCAGGGCGAGGGCAGCTTGGTCCAACGCGCTTTGTCCCCGTCTCGTTTGTGCTGGTAGTAGGTCCGGGAGACGGGGGCGGAGCGAAGGGAGATGAAGGCGAGGGGGCCCATGGTGCGCTTGAGCCTCTTGCTGCCGCTGTGGGAGCCGCACCTTGCCCTTGATGGACGAGCCTGACGTCCTGGTTACCGGGGTCAGTGGGGTGTAGGCGGCCAGGTGGGCTCCAGTGTCTGAAGGTTCTGCCCAGCGTCTGGGTAGGTAAGGACCTCTGTGGCCTGGACCCCGTTCCCTGGCACGGGTGGTCAGCAACCTGGCGCATGAGGGTGGGTTACCCGACATGGTTGCGACCCGGGCGGGTAGCGCCGGCCTACTGGGCGCGTGGGACGATGAGCTGATGTGCCAGGTGGGGCAACGCCGTGCAAGCAGGGTCGGCACCAGTGACCACCACGGTGTGGCGCTCTAGCCTGACTCGTGACACCTTAGTGCCCTGGGAATGTAGGGATTTGAGGATGCTGGCTGCGGTTGGGGTGATTTGGGGTTGGGCAGCGATCTTATGGCCGTTGAGGTTGATGGTGACGTCCTGGAGGGGCTTGAGGGTACGGATGATGCGTTTGATGCTGATCCCGGTGGTCTCCTGGAGGAGGCGGGCGACGGCCAGGGTGGCCATGACCACGGTCAGGTGCGTTTCGATGGCATCGCGGGTGTGGTGGAACACGGGGCGGGCTCGCAGGTCGTGCTTGCTCATCCGGAAAGACTGCTCGACGTGCCACAACTCGTGATACGAGGAGACCACCTCACCAGCGTCCATCAAGCCTGCGGGGATGTTGGTGACGTACCCCTTGAGGCCCACCAGGGACCGGGCGGTCAGGGTCTGAGTGTCCCTGGCGGCGCGCTTCTTGGAGCAGGCCCACACCGCCCGCCACGACCCCGGGTGAGTGTCCGGGTCCTAGATGATTGATTCCAAGGGGTGTGGGTCGGTGTGGGGGCTTGGGGTAGGGGCGAGGATCTCGCAGGATCGGTGCTGCTAGAACCGTTTCCTCGCGCTGGGAGGGCCTGTCCAGTTTTCTGTG
>NZ_MSKS01000017.1 GCF_001937445.1 Actinomyces oris
AGGACACCACCGAGCACAAACTAACTGGTTGTCGGGCCGGTCCCCTCACGCAACACGTGCGGGGGACCGGCCCGACAACCGTTAACCCCCACACAAACAACAACACAGGACACCAACCAGCGACCGCCACGCGACGTGCTGCTGGTACCTGTTACGCCTGAGTGCCTCCGGCCAGGTAGGCTCCTCCCAGGTATTCAAGGACAGCGGGGGAACTGACGGCAGTCCCGGAGTGAAAGAAGGACCATGGCGTATCAGGACCGTCAGCACGGCTCGGACCACGGCGATGCAGGTCGGCGTCGCCGCGGCAGTGAGCGTTACGGCTTCGGGGCGCGTCGCCGTGTCGCAGAAGAGGATGGCCATTCTCACCGAAGGGATCACGGGGGCCGGGACGACTGGCGCGACGAACGGCGTCGCGACGGGGACAGCGGCGACAGGCGCGGTGACCGCAACGGTAGGCGGCCAGGTCGTTTCAACGACCGCTCCGGGCGGAAGGACTCGCGGGACAGACGAGACGACCGGCGTGGTCGTCTGCCGCAGCGTCAGCGCGTTCCCGAGCCCAAGGTTCCGGACGAGGTTCAGCCCGGAGACCTCGAGCGCGGTGCACGGGGTGAGCTGCGGGCCCTGGGCCGCGCCAACGCTGAGAACGTCGCTCGGCACCTGGTGATGGTTCAGCGCCTCCTCAATGAGGATCCTCAGGCCGCCTACGAGCACGCGCGCTATGCCGCCTCTCACGCGGGCCGCGTTGCCGTCGTCCGGGAGACGGCCGGGATCGCCGCGTACCTCGCCGGCCACTACAGCGAGGCGCTCCGAGAGATTCGCGCCGCCAGGCGCCTGTCCGGTCTTGACCTCCACCGGGCCATCGAGGTCGACTGCGAGCGAGCACTGGGTCATCTCGACAAGGCCCTCCAAGCCGCTCAAGCGGCCGATCTACGCCAGCTCGACGAGATCGAGCGGGCCGAGCTGGCCATGGTCGTCTCCAGCCTCCGCCACGACATGGGCCAGACGGATCTCGGTTTGATCATCATCGAGGACGCCATCAGGGCACGGCCCTCCGACAGTGAGACCCTCCGACGCCTGCACTCCGTGCGCGCCGACCGGCTCGAGGAGCTCGGCCGGCACCAGGAGGCCGAGGCCATCCGTGACCGTATCGGCCCTGAGCCGGTGGAGGAGGACGAGGTCGAGGTCTTCGACATTGAGGACGACTACGACTCCGAGGCCCAGGAGGAGGACAGTCCGGAGCGCTCCGGTACGCAGAGCGCCACCGCTTCTGATGACGACACAGGCGACGAGTCAGTGAGCGAGGCGGCCGAGGCTTCGCGGGCCTCGGACGGGGCCGCTCAGGACAAGGCCTCAGCGGACCTCGATGAGCATGACGAGCCTATGAGCCAGGATGAGGACGCTCAGTGGTCGCAGTCCTTCTCCGAGCGCGTCGAGGCCGAGATGGCCGAGCTGCTCCAGGACGCGCAGGACACGCCGACGCCTTCCACCAACGCCTCTGGGGAGCCCCGATGACCATGCCCCAGGCCACTGATACCGCCGTCCCCGCCACCCTGATCGGTAGCGAGCAGCCACTGTGCGTCGCCTACGACGTCGCCCTGCTGGACCTCGACGGCGTCTGCTTCGCAGGCCAGGCCCGAGTGCCCCACGCCGCCGACAACGTCAACGCCGCCCGCCAGGCCGGAATGCACCTGTCCTTCGTCACCAACAACGCCTCACGGGCCCCTCAGACGGTCGTGGACAAGCTGGCAGACAACGACATCACCGCCGAGGCATCGGAGGTCTTCAGCGCCGCCATGGACGCGGCCGCCATGCTCACCGAGCACGTCGAACCGGGCTCCATGGTGCTCGTCGTCGGCGGCGACGGCGTCCGCCAGGCCCTCCTTGACGAGGGCTTCCAGGTGACCAGCAGCGCGCAGGACGAGCCGGTCGCCGTCGTCCAGGGCTGGGACCCGGCGGTCGACTGGGCGCTGCTGTCCGAAGGCGTCTACGCCATCAATGCTGGGGCCCTCCATGTGGCCACCAACCTCGATGCGACCCTGCCCACCGAGCGGGGTTTCGCCCTGGGCAACGGCAGCCTCGTGGCCGCCGTCGTCCACGCCTCGGGCAAGGAGCCCCTGGCCGGAGGCAAGCCCTTCCCCGGGATCTACACGCGCGCCCTCAAGCGGGCCGGTGGGACCAGGCCCCTGGCCGTCGGCGACCGGCTCAACACCGACCACGTCGGGGCCCGGGCCGCCGGGATCCCCGGGCTGCACGTCCTCACCGGTGTCTCCGACGCGAGAGACGTCATCTGTGCGCCGGCCACCGAGCGTCCCAGTTTCCTTCACACCGACCTGCGGGGCCTGACCGAGCCCCACCCCGAGCCCGTGCGAGTTGAGCTCGACGGCCAGCTGTGGTGGCGGGTCGGCAGTCGTAGCGCCCGAGTCCTCGGTTCCGGGCTCGAGCTCCAGGACGCCGGCGCCGTGTCCTGCCCGGACGGCAGTGCTGTGCGTATCGACCTGGACTCCTACCGGGCGCTGGCCGTGGCCGCCTGGGATTGGGCTGACGCCCAGGTCCGCCGGGGTGAGGCCGCAGAGCTGGAGGTGCCCGAGATCGAGGTGATCGAGCCCTGAGATACCGGTCGGGGCCGGTGAGGCTCCTACCGGGGAGAAGAGCAGCGCGCAGCGGCAGCGCGAACGATGTCGAAACGATATCGATGGGAGTCAGGAATGAGTGGCAACGAGTCGAGAACCGACGTCGGGGAGGAGAGTCCGGTGACGGCGGACTCCGCGCACCGGCCGGCTCCTCGGCCGCCGGTGCCCTCGCCCCCGCGAGCCGACGTCGCCCTGACGGCGGCGCAAGGGCTCCACGACCACGCCGACGAGCTCGCCCAGATCGCTCAGATGCCCTTGGAGGAGCGCGCAGCCGCCCTGGCCGCCATCCACGAGGACCTCGCCGCCGTCCTGCACAAGGCGGAAGGCTGATATGGCCCGGCTCATCCGCATCGACTCAGAACTCGTGCGCCGGGGGCTGGCCCGCTCCCGCACTCACGCCGCCACCCTCATCACTGACGGTCATGTCACCCTCGACGGCGAGGTCGTCACCAAGCCCGCCCGGCAGGTCAACCCGGCCCAGGCCATCGAGATCCTGGTGCCTTCCAAAGACGACTACGTCTCCCGCGGCGCCCACAAGCTCGCCGGTGCCCTGGATGCGCTGGGGCGACGCGGCCTGGCACCCCGCGTTGAGGGACGCCGCTGCCTGGACGCCGGCGCCTCGACCGGCGGCTTCACCGACGTCCTCCTGCGCCGCGGTGCTGAGCACGTCGTAGCCGTTGACGTCGGCTACGGCCAGCTGGCCTGGTCGCTTCGCTCCGACCCCCGCGTCACCGCCCTGGACCGCACCAACATCCGTACGCTGGATCCCGAAGCCGTCGCCCCCGCCCCGGAGCTGGTCGTGGGTGACCTGTCCTTCATCTCCCTGACCCTGGTCCTCGAGCCGCTGCTGCGCGCCGCGGCCGACGACGCCGACCTTCTGCTCATGGTCAAGCCCCAGTTCGAGGTGGGTAAGGACCGGATCGGGCACGGGGGAGTGGTGCGCGACCCGGAACTCCATGTGGAGACCGTCATGACGGTGGCTGAGCGGGCCCATGCCCTGGGCGTGGGAGTCGAGGCCGTGACCGCCTCCCCCCTGCCGGGACCAGCCGGTAACGTCGAGTACTTCCTGAGCATGCACGCCTCCCGCGCCGGGTGCCCCGGGGACCTGAGCGGGGACGAGCTGCGCTCCAGCATCGAGGACGCCGTCGCCGCCGGCCCCGCGGCGCTCGGTCCACGACGACGCAGAACAAGGACCCGCCCATGAGCAAGCTGAGCCTTTCAGACACCAGTGCTGCGGCGCGCCCGACCGACCCCGCCGACTCTGTCGACTCCGCAGGCCTCCGCCAGAGCTCGCAGCAGCCGGGAGCGGAGCAGCACGGCCGGAGGATCTCGCGCGTCATGCTGCTGCAGCGCGAGCTCAACGACAAGCCCGTCCCCGTCCCCAGGCCCAGTGCCCCGACGGCCACCGCCGTGGCCCGGGCCTCGGCGGCGCTGCGTGCCCACGGAGTCGAGCCGGTCGGCCCGGACTGCACCGACCACGTCGACCTCGTCCTGGTGCTCGGCGGTGACGGCACGATCCTGCGCGCCTTCGAGATCGCCCGCGAGCGCGACATCCCCCTGGTGGGCATCAACACCGGCCACGTCGGCTTCCTGGCCGAGGCCGACCCCGACGGCATCGAGCAGGTGGTCGCGGATCTGGTCGCCGGCCGCTACACGGTCGAGACCCGCACCACCTTGAACGTGGAGGTCATCTGTCCCGACGGGACGGTCACGCGCGACTGGGCCCTCAACGAGGCGGCCCTGGAGAAGCGCGACCGCGCCCGCATGATCGAGGTCGCCATCGGCGTCGACGGCCAGGCCGTCTCCTCCTTCGGCTGCGACGGCCTCATCATGTCCACCCCCACCGGATCGACCGCCTACGCGTTCTCCTGCGGAGGCCCCGTCATCTGGCCCGAGGTCGAGGCGCTCCTCCTGGTGCCCGTGGCTGCGCACGCCCTGTTCACCCGCCCCCTGGTCCTGGGGCCCAACTCCTGCATGGAGGTCGTCATCCAGCGAGTGGGTTTCGGAGGCGCCGAGATCTGGTGCGACGGAAGACGCAGCCTGGACGTGCCGGTCGGCGCCAGGATCCGCGTCACCCGGGCGGAGCGTCCGGTGCGCCTGGCACGTTTCAACGAGGCCCCCTTCGCCAGTCGCCTGGTGCGCAAGTTCGACCTGCCCGTGGAGGGATGGCGGGCCTCCAGCAGCGCCGATGAGGCCCACTCGCCCGAGGAGGACGCGCTGCACCAGCCGAATCTCTCAACCTCCGGCAAGAAGAGCGCCGAGAGCGAGCGCCGGCGGAGCTCCTCGGGAGGGACGGCGTGATCGAGTCTTTGCACATCGAGGACCTCGGTGTCATCGAGGAGGCCGACCTTCCCCTCAGTCGTGGCCTGACCGCCCTGACCGGTGAGACCGGCGCCGGCAAGACGATGGTGCTCACCTCCCTGGGGCTGCTGCTGGGGCAGAGGGCTGAGACCACTATCGTGCGCACCGGTGCCGAGCGCAGCCTGGTCGAGGGCGCCTTCCTGGTCGACCCGGACTCGCGTGTCGCGGCCCGCGTCATCGAGGCCGGGGGTGATCTCGACGACGACCTCCTCCTGGCCTCTCGCACGGTTCCCGCCTCCGGACGTTCCCGCGCCTACCTGGGAGGGCGCTCCGTGCCGGCCTCGGTCCTCAGCGAGGTGGGGGGCCGGCTGGTCTCCGTCCACGGTCAGGCCGACCAGCTGCGGCTGCGCTCGACCGCGGCCCAACGCGCTGCTCTGGACTCCCTGGGCGGCCAGGACCACGCCGCGCTGTGCCGGCGCTACGCCCGGGCCTACCAGGCGCGCCGACAGGCCGGCCAGGAGCTCCAGGAGTGGCAGGCATCGGCTCACGCCCGGGCCGTCGAGGTGGCCCAGCTGCGCACCTGGCTCGAGGCCCTGGAGGAGGTCGACCCCCGCAGCGGTGAGGACCGGGAGCTGACGGCGGAGGCCGAGAGACTCGACCACGCCGAGGACCTGCGCAGGGCTGCCACGGGGGCCCGTACCGCCCTCAGTGGAGAGGAGTCCTCCACCGGGCAGGCGCCCGACGTCGTCTCCCTCATCGCCTACGCGCACCGCAGCCTGGCCGCCGAGTCCGACCGTGACCCCGCCCTGGCCGAGCTGTCCGCGCGCACCCAGCGACTGGGCATCGACGCAGCCGATATCGCCGCCGAGCTGGGCGGGTACCTGTCCGCGCTGAGCGCCGACCCGGCTCGCCTCGCCCAGGTCCAGGACCGCCGCGGGGAGCTCGCCCGCGCCTGCCGGGAGATCGGCGGGCCTCAGGAGCAGCTCGACGACATCGACGCCCTCCTGGCCTGGGGCGAGCGCGCGGCCGCGCGTCTGGCCGAGCTTGACGGCCCCCAGGACACTGCCACCGTCCTGGCCGAGCGCCTGGCCGCCGCCGACGAGGAGCTGGCCGGTGCAGGCGCGGAGCTGAGCCGGGCGCGTCGGCGGCTCGGCGAGCGTCTTGAGCAGGCCGTCACCGCGGAGCTGGAGGGCCTGGAGATGAAGGGTGCCCGGCTCGTCGTCGAGCTGGACCGGCTTGATGAGCCCGGTCCCACCGGCCTGGAGAGCGTCGCCCTTACCCTCGTCTCACACCCTGGCGCGCCCGCCCTGCCCCTGGGGAAGGGGGCCTCGGGAGGCGAGCTGTCCCGCATCATGCTCGCCCTGGAGGTGGTGCTCGCTGACGCCGCGGCCTTAGCGCGCCCCTCGACCCACACCCGCACGCTCGTCTTCGACGAGATCGACGCCGGGGTGGGAGGCCGGGCCGCCCGGGAGATCGGTAGGCGCCTGGCTCGTCTGGCACGACACCACCAGGTCATCGTCGTCACCCACCTGGCGCAGGTGGCGGCCTGGGCCGACACCCACCTCGTGGTGCGCAAGGAGACAGTGACCGCCCCCGATTCCGGTCCCGACCCCGTAGAGGCGCCCGCAAGGAATGTGAGAAAGTCCCAGCCGGGACGCACCCGCACACAGGTCTTCGTCGTCGAAGGCCAGGAGAGAGAACGGGAGCTGGCCAGGATGCTCTCCGGGCACGAGGACTCTCAGGCCGCGGTCCGGCACGCCGCTGAGCTTCTCCAGGAAGCAGTCGTGGGACAATCCGAGCCGTGAGGAATCCCTTCCGCAGGAAGTCTGCGTCCGTCTCCGAGCATCCCAGCGGTGTCGTGCGCGTCGACGCGCGCACGAAGAAGCTCACCAAGCGTCTCCAGCCCGGGGAGATCGCTGTCATCGACCACACCGACCTCGATCGGGTGGCCGCCGAGGCTCTGGTGGAGTGTGGTGCCTCAGCGGTCCTCAACGCCTCCCCGTCCATCTCCGGGCGCTACCCGAACCTCGGCCCCGAAATCCTCCTGGACGCGGGAATCCCCCTCGTGGACGACCTGGGCCCCGACATCATGCGTCTGCACGACGGCCAGCGCATCACCGTCGAGGACGGCTCGGTGCGGGTCGAGGGTAAGGAGCAGGTCGTCGCCGAGGGCCAGGTCCAGACCAAGCAGACCGTTGCCGAGGCCATGGAGGAGGCCAAGAAGGGCCTGTCTGTCCAGCTGGAGGCCTTTGCCGCCAACACCATGGAGTACATGCGCGGGGAGTGGGATCTGCTCCTCAACGGCGTCGGCATGCCCTCGCTGACCACGCAGATGAGCGGCAGGCACGTCCTGGTGGTCGTGCGCGGCTACTCCTACAAGGAGGACCTGCAGGCGCTCAAGCCCTACATCCGCGAGTACAAGCCCGTCATCATCGGGGTCGACGGAGGCGCCGACGCCGTCCTGGACGCCGGCTTCAAACCGACCCTGATCGTGGGCGACATGGACTCCGTGTCCGACAAGGCACTGACCTGCGGCGCCGAGATCGTCGTCCACGCCTACCGCGACGGACGCGCCCCGGGCCTGGCCCATGTCGAGGAGCTCGGGGTCGAGCATCATGTCTTCGCCGCCACCGGCACCAGTGAGGACATCGCCATGCTCATGGCCGATGAGGCCGGTGCCGAGATCATCGTGGCCCTGGGGACGCACGCTACCCTGCTGGAGTTCCTCGACAAGGGGCGCGCCGGCATGTCCTCGACCTTCCTGACCCGGCTCAAGGTCGGTGGTCGTCTCATCGACGCCAAGGGCGTCTCCCAGCTCTACCGCACCCGCATCTCGGGGTGGTGGCTGCTGTTCCTGGCCCTGGCGGGCACCTTCGCCCTGGCCATCGCTCTGATGTCCACACCCGGTGGACAGACCTTCCTGGGCCTGTCCGGCGCCGTGTGGGACGACGTTGTCAACTTCTTCCGCTCACTGCTGGGCCTGGCCCCGAACTCACCTACCGTCTAACGACCCCCGCCCATCTGAGAGGCAGCCCCTCTCACGGTCATTCTCAAGGTCTTCAACCATGATCGACTTCCGCTATCACCTGGTATCGCTCATCTCCGTGTTCCTGGCTCTCGCCGTCGGGGTCGTCCTGGGAGCCGGCCCCCTGCAGAACTCCCTGGGGACCGCGCTCAACGACCAGGTCACCGCCCTGCGTGAGAACCGCAACGCCACCCAGGCCAAGCTCGAGCAGACTGAGACGGCCGTCAACGAGCGGGACTCCTACATCACTCAGGCCGCCAGCAGCCTCCTGCCCGGGACCCTGGCCTCCAAGAGCGTGGCCATGGTACTTCTGCCCGACGCCAAGGCCGAGGACGCCGACGCCATCACCACCCAGCTCAAGAGCGCAGGCGCCACCGTCACCGGTCGAGTGAGCCTGACCAGCACCTGGGTGGATCTGTCCCGGGAGAACTACCGCTCCACCTTCTCCGGACAGGTCCAAGGGCACCTGGGCAGCACCAACTCCCAGGACGCCAACGGCATTCTGGGAGAGGCACTGGCCAAGGCCCTCACCTCCAACGACGACTCCTCCCGAGTCCTCATGGACATGCTGTCAGTGGACAAGTCCGGCACGCCCTTCGTCACCGTGGACTCCACGCCCACCGCTCCGGCGGAGATGATCGTCGTCGTCGGGCCGCGCCCGCAGGCCTCCTCCGGCAAGGGCGCAACGGTCGAGGCCTCACCGGGTCAGGACCCCAAGGCCTGGGCCAAGGCGCTGGAGGGTACAGCCGGCCGTGCGCCCACAGTTGTCGTCGGCTCAGCCGACGGTGACGACGGCGTCGTCGGCATCATCCGCTCCGAGAAGGCGAAGGTGACCACCGTCGACTCCATCGGCCAGATCGCCGCCTTTGTCTCCACACCCCTGGCCCTGGCCTCCACCCGAGCGGGAACCATCGGCCACTACGGCTTCGACGAGGGAGCCGAGGCCGTCATGCCGCCAGTGACCAAGTAGTCCCTGTCCTCAGGCGACTCAGCCGACTCAGGGGCGGCAGCCGCGTCATGAGTGGCGACGCCGCGATCCGTCCTCGTACTGCCTTAGGCTGAGACCATGGCTGGCACGATCACGCGAGTAAGCTCCTGCGCCCGAGGACTGGCGAGGGTGGGCCTCAAGGCGGCGGGCACCGCCCTGTCCTGGTCCGCCTGTCTGGCGCCCATCGCCCAGGGACTGGAGCGCACCAACTTCCACGGCCGCACCGTGAGCCTGCGCGGGGGCGTCGGGGCCGCAGCCGGCGCCGTGACGGCAGGGATCGAGGCCGGCAGACTCCTGCGGGCCAGGACGGCCTCTCCCTCACGGGTAGGGCTCGCCGCCACCCTCGCGGCGGCGGCCGGCGGGTGCGCCGGCCTGGTCGACGACCTCGATGCCGGGGCCCACGACGGCGACACCCCCGCCAAGGGGCTCAAGGGCCACCTCACCGCCCTCGCCCACGGACGCGTCACCACCGGAGCCCTCAAGATCGCCGTCATCGGCTCAGGGGCACTTGTCAGCGGTGTCCTCCTGGCCCGCCACCGCAGCTCGGGCACAGGCGCACGTCCGCTGGCGTCCAGCGCCGTCGACGCCGCGTCCAGCGCCGTGGTCATCGCGGCCTGGGCGAACCTGCTCAACCTGCTCGACCTGCGCCCCGGACGGGCGCTCAAGACCGCCTGCATCGTGAGCGCCCCGCTGCTGGTCACCACCGGACGCGACGGTGAACCCACCCGGATGCTGGCCGCGGGCACCCTGGGAGTCAGCCTCACGGCCCTGCCGGAGGACCTCCTGGAGAACACGATGCTGGGGGACACCGGGGCCAACGCCGTCGGCGCCCTGCTGGGAACCGCCCTGGCGTGCCACCCCCACGCCGCGGTGCGCGCCGGGGCCGCTCTGAGCGGGGTGAGCCTCATCCTGGCCAGCGAGAAGGTCTCCTTCTCCCGCGTCATCACCGACACCCCGGTGCTGGCCGCACTCGACGGGCTGGGACGCCGCCCCTGATGGCATCCCAGCAACGCCGCGGCGGCCTGCTCTCAGCGGCCGGGTCCGTCGCCGGCCTGACCCTCGTCTCCCGCGTCCTGGGGTTCCTGCGCTGGCTCGTCCAGGCCGCCACCGTCGGCACCGGCACGGTGGCGGGCGCCTACACCACGGCCAACCAGCTGCCCAACACCCTCTACGAGGTCGTTGTCGGAGAGGTCCTGGCGGCCACGGTCGTTCCGCTCCTGGCCGCACCGATCGCCGCGGGCAGGCGCGAGGAGGTCACCGCCACCGCCTCGGGGCTGCTGGGTCTGGTCCTGGCGGTCCTGACCCCGCTGTCCCTGGGGCTCATCGTCCTGGCCGCACCGATCGCCTCCCTGTTCCCCACCTCCCAGGGCGTGGACCCGGCGCTCCAGCACGAGCTCGTCGCCTCCTTCCTGCGCATGTTCGCCCTGCAGGTGCCCATGTACGGAGTGGCGGTCGTCCTCACCGGGGTCCTCCAGGCTCACAACCGCTTCACCTGGCCGGCTCTGACACCGATGCTCTCCAGTCTTGTGGTCATGGCGACCTACGGGCTCTACGGGGTGCTGGCCGGCGGTGAGGACGCAGCCGCTTCCAGCCTCGCCCTCCAGGTACTGGGCTGGGGCACGACCCTCGGGGTGGCCGCGCTCAGCCTGCCGCTGCTGTGGCCGGTCCACCGGCTGGGGCTGGGACTGCGCCCCACCCTGAGACTGGGGGGCGCCCAGGCCCGGCGGGCGCTGCGGCTCGGTGGGGCCGGGGTGTGGACGATCCTGGCTCAGCAGGTGAGTGTCCTGGTGGTCCTGGCTATGGCCCGTTGGGGCGGGCAGACCGGCACCGCGGCGGTCTACCAGTACACGCAGGCCGTCTACGTCCTTCCCTACGCGGTGCTGGCCGTCCCGGTGGCCACCGTTCTCTACCCCCGTCTGACCGCCGCCTTCGAGGCCAGCGAGCTTTCGCCGAGCAGGCCCGGCGGCACAGGTGGCGAGGACGTCACGCGCCTGGTGGCGACCTCCACGGCCCTGGTCACCGCCGTCGCCGTGGCCGGAACCGCCATGCTCCTGGCCGCCAGCGCCGCCGCCGAGCGATTCTTCTCCTTCAAGCAGGTCGACGGGATGGGCCAGGCGCTGGCCGTCCTGGCCCCGGGACTGATCGGCTACGCCCTCATATACCAGGTCACTCGGGTCCTGTTCGCCGCCGACCGCTCTCGGCCCGCCGCCCACGCCACCGCGACCGGCTGGCTGACCGTGGCGGTGGCCAGCGCCGCCTGCGTGCGCCTCATGGCGCCCTCGGGCGGGGACGGGCGCGCCACCCTCGTGGCCCTGGGAATGGGCACGACCATTGGGATGACGGTGGCGGGGGTGAGCCTGCTGGTCGTTCTGGCCCGGGTCATGGGGCGCCGGGTGCTGCGCGCGACCCTGACGGCGCTCGTCGCGGGGCTGCCCGTGGCCCTCGCCGCCGGGCTGGCTGTGCGTGCGGCGACCACCCGCGTCACCTCCCTGCCCCTGGCCGTTGTCACCGCCGTGATCGGTGCTGCTGCGGCCGCAGCCCTCGTCCTGGTGGTCATCCACCTGGCCGATCGCAGCCTCCTGGCATCGGTACGCGGTGGGAGGACGACGGTGAGAACGAAGGATGACAAGGAGAGACCATGAGCGGTGTCGATGCCACGAACGAGCCCGGTGCCGCGCCGGGCATGCACGCCGGGCGCCGGAGGATCCTCCAGGTGTGCGGATCGGCCGCCGGAGGGGTGCGGGCCCACCTGGCCGACTGCGCCCGGCTCCTGGCCGCCGACGGCCACGACGTCATCGTCGAGGCGCCCGCCGCGGTCCTTGACACACTGGATGTTGAGCCGGCTCGCGCCGAGGCACTCGAGATCGGCCCCCGCCCCAGCCTCAACGACTCCCTGGCCGTGGCCAGGCTGCGTCGGTTGGGCCGGCGCGCCGACGTCGTTCACGCCCACGGCCTGCGAGCCGGGGCCCTGGCCGCCCTGGCCCTGGGACGACGCCGCCGCGGACGCACCCGCCTGGTCGTCACCCTCCACAACCTCACCATCGGGGGACGCCTGACCACCCTGGTGGGGGAGAGGCTCGAGCGGCTCATCGCCCGACGCGCTGACCTCATCCTGGCGGTCAGCCCCGACCTGGCCGAACGGGCCCGGGAGTTCGGCGCCCCACGCGTCGAGCTCGCCATCATTCCGGCAGTGCCCCCACAGCAGCCCACCGAACCGGACCTCTCCGACCCGGCTGCGCCGGAGGAGGCCTGGCCGCGGGGGAGCGCCCGCCTCCTGACCGTCGCCCGCCTGGCTCCCCAGAAGGGCCTGCCGCTGCTGCTCGAGACCGCCGCGATCCTCTCCCGCGAGGTCGACGCCGGCCGGCTGGCGGCCTTCATCTGGGCCCTCGCCGGAGACGGTCCCGGCCGCGAGGAAGCCGCTGAGCGCATCGCCGCCGAGCAGCTCCCGGTCACCCTCCTGGGGCGGCGAACCGATGCTCCGGCCCTCATGGAGGCCGCTGACGTCGTCGTCCAGACCAGCCTGTGGGAGGGCCAGCCCCTCACCATCCAGGAGGCCCTGCGCTCAGGCACCGCGATCGTGGCCACCGACGTCGGCGGCACCGCCGTGACCGCCAGGGGAGGAGCCGTCCTCGTGGCTCCCCAGGCCCAGGCCATCGCCGAGGTGCTCGGAATCCTCCTGAGCGACCCCGAGGCCCGCTCCCGCGCCGCCGAGCGCGCTCACGAGGCGGCAGGGCGCCTTCCCGGACTCGAGGACCTCGCGGTCCAGTTGCGTCAAGCAGCTCTGGCTCAGGACTGAGCGCAGATGACGTCAGCAGGACGCTCGTGCGTCGGGCAGGTTTCGCCGGGCCTGTTATCTTGAAACTCCGTGATCAACGCAGCCTCACGTCTTCAGCCCACTCAGGTCCCCGTACCGCGCCACATCTTCGTCACCGGCGGCGTCGTCTCCTCCCTCGGCAAGGGACTGACTGCCGCTAGCCTCGGGCGACTCCTACGGGCCCGCGGCATCAGCGTTGTCATGCAGAAGCTGGATCCCTACATCAACGTCGACCCCGGCACGATGAACCCCTTCCAGCACGGCGAGGTCTTCGTCACTGACGACGGCTCCGAAACCGACCTCGACATCGGGCACTACGAGCGATTCCTCGACGTGAACCTCTCCGGCAAGGCAAACGCTACCACCGGACAGGTCTACTCCACTGTCATCGCAAAGGAACGGCGCGGAGAGTACCTCGGCGACACCGTCCAGGTCATCCCGCACATCACCGACGAGATCAAGCGTGTCATGCGCGCTCAGGCCGAGCCCGACGACGACGGCAACCTTCCCGACGTCATCATCACCGAGATCGGCGGCACCGTTGGAGACATCGAGTCCCAGCCCTTCCTCGAGGCCGCCAGACAGGTGCGCGCCGATCTGGGGCGCGACAACGTCGCCTTCGTCCACGTATCCCTCATTCCCTTCCTGCCCGCCGCTGGAGAGCTCAAAACCAAGCCCACCCAGCACTCGGTGGCCTCACTGCGCAACATCGGGATCCAGCCCGACGCCCTCGTCCTGCGCACCGACCGGCACCTTCCCGAGGGGATTAAGGGCAAAGTGGCACTCATGTGCGACGTCGACCGTGACGCCGTCGTCGAGTGCAAGGATGCCGCCAGCATCTACGAGGTCCCTCCAACCCTCCACCGTGAGGGCCTGGACGCCTACCTCGTCCAGCGACTGGGCCTGACCTTCCGTGACGTCGACTGGACCGAGTGGAACAGCCTGCTTGAACGTGTCCACGCCCCCAAACACCGCCTTGAGGTGGCGCTCGTAGGCAAGTACGTCGACCTGCACGACGCCTACCTGTCCGTCTCCGAGGCGATCCGTCACGGCGGCTTCGCCAACCACGCCCGTGTCGACATCCGCTGGGTGGCCTCTGACGTCTGCGAGACCCCTGAGGGAGCCCAGCGGGCCCTCGCGGGCGTCGACGCGATCGTCGTACCGGGAGGTTTCGGTGTACGTGGGATCGAGGGCAAAGTCGGTGCTCTGCGCTGGGCCCGGGAGCACCGCGTCCCGACCCTCGGGCTGTGCCTGGGGCTGCAGTGCATGGTCATCGAGGCCGCTCGCAATCTCCTGGGCCTGAGCGCGGCCTCCTCCACTGAGATGGAGCCTGAGACTCCTGATCCGGTCGTGGCCACCATGGACTCCCAGCGCCAGATCCTCCACGGTGACGGCAACCTCGGAGGCACCATGCGCCTGGGCTCCTACCCGGCGGTTCTGACGGAAGGCTCGATCGTCGCTGAGACGTATGGAACCAATGAGGTCAGTGAACGCCACCGCCACCGCTTCGAGGTCAACAACGACTACCGGGAGCGCCTGGCCTCGGTGGGGCTACGAGTCAGCGGAACCTCCCCGGACGGTCGCCTCACTGAGTTCGTTGAGCTCGACCGCAGCCAGCACCCATATTACGTTGCCACCCAGGCCCATCCTGAGTTCCGCTCCCGTCCCACCCGAGCCCACCCGCTGTTCGCCGCGCTTGTGCGCGCAGGACTGGATCGTCGTCGGGAGGTCTACGCCTCTCACCGGCGTGGGGAACATGTCGTCCCGGGTGATGAACCGGCCGAGTGCTTCACCACTGCCAGCAGCGACAGCGGCGATACCATCAACTACGCCGATGCGTGCAGCGATGACGCGGACAACGAGTGAAGGAGCCGAGCGTGGACAGAACGGACAGCAGGGCCGCCGAGAATGACGACGTCGTGAGCGACACGAGCAGGCTCGTCGACGTACGCGAGTCGGGGCGGGAGCTGGTCTCCAGCGAGCGGGTCTGGAGCGGGCCGATCTTCGCCGTCGACGCCGACCAGGTGCGCCTCGAACCCGGTCAGGAGCCGGTGGCCCGTCAGGTCGTCGTCCATCACGACGCCGTCGTCGTCGTCGCCCTGCGCGAGGGCGAGGTATCCTCCCAGGCCGACGGCGCCGCGGAGATCCTCATGGTCCGCCAGTACCGCCATCCCGTGCGCGCCTGCCTGTGGGAGATCCCCGCGGGACTGCTCGACGTGGCGGGGGAGGAGCCCGCCGTCGCCGCCGCCCGCGAGCTCGCTGAGGAGACCGACTACGAGGCGGCCACCTGGAACACGCTGGCCGAGTTCTACGCCTCGCCCGGCTTCACCACCGAGGGAGCACGGATCTTCCTCGCCCAGGACCTGAGTCTGCTGCCCGAGGACCGACGCACCGTCCGCGAGGACGAGGAGGCCGAGTTCGTGCCCACCTGGGTCCGGCTGGACGAGGCCCTTAACGCCGTCATGGGCGGCCGTCTGCACAACCCCTCCACCGTCCTGGGGGTCCTGGCCACAGCCCAGGCCCGCACCCGCGGTTGGGCGGGGCTTCGTCCCGCTGACGCCCCCTGGCTGCGCAGCCCGGAGAGCCTGTAGGACGAGTCAAGGCACTTGGCCGTCCGCCACCCACCAGTGGGAGCACTTTCAGGCCGTCATCTCCTCGTCTTCTCCTGTGGCGATGACATGAAGGCTGAACCCGGCCCCGGCGGGGTGTGGGTCGCCGAGGGGCAGGGGGCGCTGGGGCCCTGGGATATCAACGGCGCCAGGTACGTGCGCCCAGAGCACCTCTATGCCGGTCAGTTGCTTCAGCTGCGCGACGGGGCGTGGGTCTTCACGGGCTTCGAGAACATCGTCAATGGTGAGTTCGTCGGAACGGCTCCGGACCTGCTGCCATGGGAGGACATCGAGCTTTTGCCGAGAGGTGGGCACTAGGGGGTTACGTCGTCGGTTGCCTGGACAGAGCGATCGGGGTGCCAGCCCAGGACCGGGCACGTCCCTGGCTCACTGCGCTGTGCCGGGTGGCGAGGCAGGCGCTGGGGCGCTTCTGCCCGGATGAGGCTGCTCAAGGCGGCCACCACGGCGACGTCGGACCGCGCCGGTTGCGTTCGGGAGCGTACCTGTCAGTCGAGGACTGCGTTATCCCGCAGACTACTGGGGCCTGACCTCAGTCGTCTGCGGGAGAAGTACGTCCTGGATGGACAACGCAGTCCTCGATGTGAACGGCCGGGCGTCCTGACCGACAACTAGTTAGGCGTTCCTAAGTGAGGTTCGCCTTTGATCGGGTAACGTGTTCAATCCCACCCTGCGGCGCTCCGTCGTGAACTTGCCAGTGTTGAATTCGGAAAGCAAGATCTTGGTTAAACTCGTGGCACGACGGCCAGGGACGCCTCGCAGGTCGACCCTGGGGTCTGTCTGAGGGCTGTCCGGCTCGGTCGGCTTGGCCGACTTGGCAAACAAGGACGTGGTCGAACCGGCCGCAACGGGATCAGGCCGTGAGACGTCGTCAGCGACTAGGGGAGGAGAGCAGTCATGGCGCAGAGCGACGAGGACTCTACCCGGGCGCGCGTTCTTGACCTCATCGCTGAAAAGGGTCCGGTGTCGGCGGCGCAGCTCGCCAAGGTCCTCAGCCTGACGCCGGCCGCCGTGCGCAGGCACATCACGGCCCTTGAGGACGCTGAGCAGATCGAGGTTCACACTCCGGCACAGACGGGTAAGCGTGGCCGCGGTCGCCCGGCCCGGCACTACGTCCTGACGTCCAAGGCCCGCACCTCCTTCGCGGAGGGCTACTCCGACCTGGCCAACCGCGCCCTGCGCTACCTGTCCCAGGTGGCCGGTGACAAGGCGGTCGACTCCTTCGCCGCGGCCAGGGGCCGTGACCTCGAGCGCCGCTACGCCACCGTCGTCGAGGCGGCCGGCAAGGACCCCTCGGAGCGGGCCCGCGCCCTGGCGGACGCCCTGACTCTTGACGGTTACGCGGCCTCGGTGCGCGACGTCGGAGACGGGTCCTTCGCCGTCCAGCTGTGTCAGGGCAACTGCCCGGTACGCGACGTGGCCGGGGAGTTCCACGAGCTGTGCGACGCCGAGACCCAGGCCATCTCCCGGCTCGTCGGCGTCCCGGTCCAGCGTCTGGCCACCCTGGCCGGAGGCGAGCACGTCTGTACCACCCACATTCCGATCGCCATGCCCGCGCTGCGCAAGCGCGCGGTCCGGGCGGCGGCTAAGACGCGAGGCCTTGAGACCAAGCGAATGGAAGGAACCCGATGACACTGCCGACAACCGAGACCACGCGTAGCACCGACGACGAGATCATCGACTCGATCTCGACGAGCTACGACTTCGGATGGCATGACTCCGACGAGGCCGGTGAGAAGGCCAAACGAGGCCTTGATGAGCAGGTGGTCCGCGAGATCTCCGCCATCAAGGGTGAGCCGGAGTGGATGCTGGCCAAGCGTCTCAAGGCCTACTCCACCTTCGAGCGCAAACCCATGCCCACCTGGGGCGTGGACCTCTCCCAGCTCGACATGGATGCCGTCAAGTACTACGTGCGCTCCACGGACCGGCCGGCCAACTCCTGGGACGACCTTCCCGAGGACATCAAGAACACCTACGACCGCATCGGCATCCCCGAGGCCGAGCGCGAGCGCCTGGTGGCGGGCGTGGCCGCCCAGTACGAGTCGGAGGTCGTCTACCACCAGATCCGCGGTGACCTGGAGGAGCAGGGCGTCATCTTCGTCGACACCGACACCGCCGTGCGCGAGTACCCCGAGCTCGTCAAGGAGTACTTCGGGACCGTGGTGCCCGCCGGCGACAACAAGTTCGCCGCCCTCAACACGGCCGTGTGGTCCGGGGGCTCCTTCATCTACGTCCCCAAGGGCGTCCACGTCGAGATCCCGCTCCAGGCCTACTTCCGCATCAACACGGAGAACATGGGCCAGTTCGAGCGCACGCTCATCATCGCCGACGAGGACTCCTACGTCCACTACGTCGAGGGCTGCACCGCCCCCATCTACTCCACCGACTCCCTGCACTCGGCGATCGTGGAGATCGTGGTCAAGAAGAACGCCCGCGTGCGCTACACGACCATCCAGAACTGGTCCAACAACGTCTACAACCTGGTGACCCAGCGCGCTACCTGCGAGGAGGGCGCCACCATGGAGTGGATCGACGGCAACATCGGCTCCAAGCGGAACATGAAGTACCCGGCCGTCTTCCTCATGGGCCCCCACGCCCGCGGTGAGGCCCTGTCCATCGCCTTCGCCGGCGCGGACCAGCACCAGGACACCGGCGCCAAGATGGTCCACATGGCGCCCCACACCTCCAGCCACATCGTCTCCAAGTCGATCGCCCGCCACGGTGGCCGCAGCGCCTACCGCGGACTGGTGCAGATCATGAAGAACGCCCGGCACTCCAAGTCCAACGTGCTGTGCGACGCGCTCCTGGTCGACGAGATCTCCCGCTCGGACACCTACCCCTACGTCGACGTGCGCACCGACGACGTCGAGATGGGGCACGAGGCCACCGTCTCCAAGGTGAGCGCCGACCAGCTCTTCTACCTCATGCAGCGCGGGCTGACCGAGACCGAGGCCATGGCCACGATCGTGCGCGGCTTCGTCGAGCCCATCGCCCGGGAGCTGCCCATGGAGTACGCCCTCGAGCTCAACCGGCTCATCGAGCTGCAGATGGAGAACTCGGTGGGCTGACCCACCGCAGCGGATCCTCCTCTTTCAGCCCACCCAGCCTTCGACCCACACCTCATCACACCGGCCTGCTGCCGGCCAAGGAGCACCTCCACATGCCTGAACTCTCCACCGACCACTCGAGCGCCACGCTCGACGGCGCCCACTCCCACGGCGGGCCGCGCTACGTCTCCTCGCGCGCCGACCGCCCCACCTCCTTCGACCCCGCCGACATCCCGGTGCCGCGAGGCCGCGAGGAGGAGTGGCGCTTCACGCCGATGAAGCGCTTCGCCCCGCTGTTCGACCTCGACGCCATCCGTGCGGCCGCCGTCGCCGGCCAGGGCGATGCCGGTGTACGTATCGAGGCGGACCTGCCCGACGGCGCGAGCCTGGAGACCGTCGCGCGCAGCGACGCCCGCATCGGCACCGTGGGTGCCCCGGTCGACCGCACCGGCGTCACCGCCTGGAACGGCACCGAGACCGCCACCGTGCTGACCCTGGAAGCGGGAGCCCGGCTGGAGCGGGCCGCCCGTCTGAACATCGTCGGCCAGGACGCCCAGCTCGCCCGCCCCACCGCCCAACACATTCTTATCGCCGCCGAAGCAGGCTCCAAGGGAACCGTCGTCCTGGACCACACCGGCACCGCCGCCCTGACCCAAGGCGTCGAGGTGACGGTCGCCGACGGCGCCGAGCTCGCCCTGGTGACCGTCCAGGGCTGGGAGGACGGGGCCGTCCACGCCTCCAACCACCGGGTCAAGGTCTGCGGCCGCGGCGTCCTCAAGCACGTTGTCGTCAGCCTCGGCGGAGACGTGCGCATCTGTCCCGACCTGGGCTTCTCCGGCGAGGGCGGCCACATCGACGCCTACGGCGTCTACTTCACCGATGCCGGCCAGCACCAGGAGCACCGCCCCTACGTGGCCCACACCGAGCCCCACTGCTACTCGCGCGTCACCTACAAGGGCGCCCTCCAGGGCGAGGGCGCGCACGCCGTGTGGGTGGGGGACTGCCTCATCGGGCAGGCCGCCCGCGGCACGGACACCTACGAGCTCAACCGCAACCTGGTCCTCACCGAGGGGGCCAAGGCCGACTCCGTGCCGAACCTGGAGATCGAGAACGGCAACATCGAGGGGGCCGGCCACGCCAGCGCCACCGGCCGCTTCGACGACCAGCAGCTGTTCTACCTGCGTGCCCGCGGCATCCCCGAGACCGAGGCCCGTCGCCTCGTCGTCCTGGGCTTCTTCAACGAGATCGTCGCCGAGATCGGTGTCGATGAGGTCGAGGAGCGCCTCATGGCCGCCATCGAGAAGGAGCTCGAGCTCACCGGACTCATCACCGCCCGCACCGACCAGGACCCCGCCGCCCAGCCGGCAGCCGAGTGACAGGCCGGACCCGCACGACGGTCCGCCCACCTGCAACCAGACCACGAACCAGCTGAAAGAAACGTCGCATGAGCACTCTGCAGATCAAGAACCTCCACGTCCAGGTCGCCACCAACGACGGCCCCAAGCCCATCCTCAAGGGCGTGGACCTGACCATCGACTCCCACCAGGTCCACGCCATCATGGGTCCTAACGGCTCGGGCAAGTCCACCCTGGCCTACTCCATCGCCGGGCACCCCGACTACGAGGTCACCGACGGTGAGGTCCTCCTCGACGGCGTCGACCTGCTGGAGATGAGCGTGGACGAGCGCGCCCGCGCCGGCCTCTTCCTGGCCATGCAGTACCCCGTCGAGGTCCCCGGCGTCACCGTGGCCAACTTCCTGCGCACGGCCAAGACCGCCATCGACGGCCAGGCCCCCAAGGTGCGCCAGTGGGTCGGCGAGGTCAACCAGGCCATGAAGAACCTGCGGATGGACCCCGCCTTCTCCCAGCGCGACGTCAACGCCGGCTTCTCCGGCGGTGAGAAGAAGCGCTTCGAGATCCTCCAGATGGAGCTGCTCCGGCCCCGCTTCGCCGTCCTGGACGAGACCGACTCCGGCCTGGACGTCGACGCCCTGCGCATCGTCTCCGAGGGCGTCAACCGCCTCCACGACGAGTCCGACGCCGGTTTCCTCCTCATCACCCACTACACGCGCATCCTGCGCTACATCAAGCCCGACTACGTCCACGTCTTCGTCGACGGGCGCGTGGTTGAGGCCGGTGGCCCCGACCTGGCCGATCGCCTGGAGGAAGAGGGCTACGACCGCTACCTCGCCTGACAGCCCTCACCGTGCCAGGGCCGACGACGGCGCACCGCGCATCCAGGCGTCGTCGCCGGCCCCGGCACTAAGGAAGGGGAACTAAGGTTCCTCGTGACCTCAGCCCCCCCGCCGTCGGCGACCATGCCCGGAACCGCTCGCACCGAATCGGAAAGGCACGTCATGACCCAGCCCACGGCCCCGCTCACCGGGGCGACTTCTGCCGGCGCGCTCAACGCGGAGGAGGTCGCCGCGATCCGCGCCGACTTCCCCTACCTGGGCCGGCCCGCCCGCAACGGCGAGGTGCTGGCCTACCTGGACTGGGCGGCCACGAGCCAGAAGCCCGCCGGCGTCATCACCACGGAGGCCGACTTCTACCGCACCTCCAACGGTGCGGCAGGGCGCTCGACCTACCAGCTCGCCGACGAGGCCACTGCCACCTTCGAGGATGCCCGCGACGCCGTCGCCGCCTTCGTCGGAGCGCGTGGCAGTGAGCTCGTCTTCACCAAGAACGCCACCGAGGCCATCAACCTCGTGGCCCTGGCCATCGGGCACGCCAGCCTGGGCCGGTCGGCCGCCCGCGGTGGCGGCCCCTCCGCGGCCGACGACCCGGCGCGGCGCCTCATCATCGGACAGGGTGACGAGGTCGTCGTCACCCGGGCTGAGCACCACGCCAACCTCGTGCCCTGGCAGGAGCTGTGCGCCCGCACCGGCGCCACCCTGCGCTGGCTGGACCTGACCGAGGACGGGCGCATCGATGCCGCCACCCTGGACGTCATCACCGAGCGTACCCGCGTCCTGGCCCTGACCCACGCCTCCAACGTCACTGGCGCGATTAGCCCGCTCGACCTCATCCTCCCGCGCGCCCAGCAGGCCGGTGCGCTCGTCATCCTGGACACCTGCCAGTCCGCCGCCCACCTCCCACTGAACTTCGGCGCGCTGAAGACCGCCGGTGTGGACGCCATGGTCCTCTCCAGCCACAAGATGCTCGGTCCCACCGGCATCGGTGCGCTCGTGGCCACCGAGGAGCTCCTGGCGGCGATGCCGCCGGTACTCACCGGCGGCTCCATGATCGAGATCGTCACCATGGAGTCGTCGACCTTCATGAGTGGCCCGTCCCGTTTCGAGGCCGGTAGCCAGCCGCTGGCGCAGGCCGCGGGATGGCGCACCGCCGTGGAGTACCTGGCCAGGATCGGCCTGGACCGGCTCCACGCCACTGAGCAGGTCCTGACCCGGCAGGTGCTCGAGGGCCTGACCCAGGTCCCCGGGCTGCGCCTGGTCGGTCCGTCCGACACCTCAGACCGCCTGGGTGTGGTCGCCTTCTCCATTGAGGGAGTCCACCCTCACGACGTCGGACAGGTTCTCGACGCCGCCGGCGTCGCCGTGCGCACCGGCCACCACTGCGCCCAGCCGATCCATCAGCACTTCGGCATCCACGCCTCCTCGCGCCTGTCCTTCGGGGCCTGCTCCACGCCCGAGGAGGTGGACCGCTTCCTGTCCGCCATCGCCGATGTCCGACGCTACTTTCAGAGGTGAGCATGAACGAACTCGACCAGCTCTACCAGCAAGTCATCCTCGACCACTCCCGTGAGCGCCACGGCTCCGGCGCCCTTGACGCCCCGGATGCCACCAGCCACCAGGTGAATCCCACCTGTGGTGACGACGTGACTCTGGGGGTGCGTGTCAAGGACGGCAAGATCGAGGCCGTCGGCTGGGAGGGGGACGGGTGCTCCATCTCCCAGGCCTCCATCTCCGTCATGCACGACCTCGTCAACGGTGCTGACCTGGCCACCGTGGCCCGCCTCGAGGCGGATTTCGACACCCTCATGCACTCGCGCGGCAAGGGCGTCGACGACGCCGTCCTGGACGACCTGGAGGACGGGGCCGCCTTCGAGGGCGTCTCGAAGTACCCCAACCGCGTCAAGTGCGCCCTGCTGGGATGGATGGCCCTCAAGGACGCCCTGGCCAAGTCCGGTGTCGCCCTGCCCGCCGTTGAGCCGAACGACCCCGAGTAGCCCGACCGTCCTGTCGCCACCGTCCGACTCGCGAGGAAGAAGAAAGAAGGAAGAAGCCATGAGTGACAGCCCCAGCGGGATGCCGGCAGCCGCCGACAACCCCATGGCCGCCCAGCAGCCGCCGACCCCCGTCGCCAGCACCGAGGGAGTCGACGTCGCCGCCGTTGAGGAGGCCCTGCGTGACGTCATCGACCCCGAGCTCGGTATCAACGTCGTCGACCTCGGGCTGCTCTACGGGGTGTCGATCGAGCCTGACGGGACCGTCGTGCTCGACATGACCCTGACCACCGCCGCCTGTCCGCTCACCGACGTCATCGAGGAGCAGGCTCAGCAGGCCCTGTCCCTCATCGCCGACAAGGTCCGCATCCAGTGGGTGTGGCTGCCGCCGTGGGGGCCGGACAAGATCACCCCTGAGGGCCGCGAGCAGCTGCGCGCCCTGGGCTTCAACGTCTGAGGCCCCGTCGAGGCCGCCGTCAGGTCAGGTCCTCCTCGACACCGAGGATCGCCTCACGCAGGACGCGCGCGTGGCAGTGGACGTGGTCGTGACCGGCGAACAGGAGCGTCACCCGCCCCTTGAGGGCCTCGTGACGCAGGTGCTCGACGGCGGCGACCGCCTCGGGCCTCTCGGTGAGCTCGTCCCGGTAGGCCTCGATGAACTGGGGCCAGGGCAGGTCCCCACTGTGGAAGGCCCGCCGCAGCTCGGTCGTGGGGGTGGCGTCCTTGGCCCACTCGTCGAGGGCGGCGCGCTCCTTGGAGACGCCACGGGGCCAGAGCCGGTCCACCAGGACCCGTGCTCCGTCCTCGGCGCTGGGCTCCTCGCGGATGCCTTTGAGGATCACGCTGTCTGACGAGGGAAGATGCTGGCTCATGCCTGCGACGCTACTCTCCTCAGCTGGTGGCGCGCTCCCATCGGCTCGTAGCGAACCGGACGTGCTCGAGGGGCGCTTACTCGCTCGAGCGCCAGCGATCAATCGCGGTGAGGAACTCGCGTTCCAAGGCCCGGGTGAGTCGTGCATCGGGGTAGCCGGTGGCGCCGATGAGGCAGAAGAGTCCCCGCACCGACTCGGTATCGACGCTGCTGGCCAGGGCTGCAAGGCGCTCAGGCGGCAGCCGGGCCTCCATCCGGGAGATCATGGCCTGGGCGCGCTGCTCGATCTGCGCGTCTGACATCTCGGCCGGATCCTGGGCGTAGAGGGCCAGTGACTCCGCATCGTAGTCAGGATCGGGGTCCATGAAGAGGAACTCCGCCTCCGGCGGCATCTGGCCGCGGTAGCAGGCCAGGTCGGTCAGGTCGCGCTCCTTGCGCACGGCGCAGCGGGTGGCCTCGTCGGCAGCGGCCAGCTCGAGCCGGTCGAAGAAGGCCGCCATGCGCGGGGACATCGGTGAGACAGTCGAACCGGCCCGGGCTCGCTCCAGCAGACCGGCGAGCATGTCCCTCTGTCTGGTCACCTCGGCCAGGTGATCCTCGACGGCGGCCAGGGCCCCGGCCAGGTCCTCGACCACGGAGCCGGCTGCCGCGCGCGCTTCGTCGCTCCGCTCGACGTCGGTTATCTCGGGCTCGTCGAGAACGCGTGTGATGGTCTCCAGGGACACGCCGGCCTGGACCAGCCAACGAATCCGGGAGAGCCGGGCGACGTGGCTCAGGTCGTAGTCGCGCCAGCCGCCGCGTTCACCGGGAATCGGAAGCAGCCCCTGCGAGTGGTAGTAGCGCACCGTGCGCACGGTCGTCCCGGTCAGCTCGGCGATCTCAGCAACACGCATGGAAACAGTCTCACACGGCACCCGAACCCTGAACCGTTCGGATCTGCGTGGTGGGGCCGGATCATGGGGAGCGCGAACCGTTTGCCGGGGCATGCCCGCGTTGCTACTGTGCCCGCGTGATGACAGGCGGATCAGGTACCGACGGCGGCAGCGGCGCCCCGTCTCGCCCTGAGCAGGTGGGAGGGTCCTGGTGAACAGCACGCGAGGCAACCTGCAGGTCGGTGACCTGCTCCAGGGCAGTGCAGGCGCCCTGTCGGTCAGAGGCTGCCTGCTATTCAAGGAGTGGGACTCCCAGGACCACTGCTTCTACTACTGGGAGGAGTGGCAGCTCGTCGGGGCCAGCAACGCCGACACCTGGGTCGAGGTCGATCACGATCCCGGCGAGGTCCTCTTCTACGAACCCGTTCGTCTCCAGGAGAAGATTGAGCCGTGGGCCCTGACCGTCGGCCAGATGATGCAGCTGACGATCGACGGCGTCCTGCACCGGGGCATGGTTGAGGAGGTGACCACCGGAACGCTCGAGAACGTCATCGGTTCGCCGGTGTGTCCACTCAACATCGGCGAGACCATGACCTACGCCGAGGTGCGGTTGACGGACCCGGCCGGTGTGACCAGCAGGCTGACCATCGACAGCCACCGTTTTCGTGACCTCCTGGCCTACCGCAAGACCTCCTTGTCCACTGCTCAGCAGAAGCAGCTCTTCGGGCGGGTCCTGTACAACCGCCGATCCGTCACCGGAAGAACCGGCCGGAACATCGGATGCGTGGTCGTCGCCGCCTTCGTCAGTATCGTGCTCGTCGGCGGACTGTTCTCCGCGTGCTCCAACCCCAGCCGCTCCAGTGGCGATGCCGATCCCACCAGCACCTCGCACTCGGGCTCCTCGCGGAGCTATCGTCACCGCCCGGTCTACGGGGGTGGCGGAGGCGGAGTCGGCAAGTAGGCCCGCCCCATCGGCGACGGGCTTCCCGCCATGGGTTGTCGACGGCGGGGGAGTGAGGGTGGGGACCTCACCCCGTTTGTCGGCTGCCTGCCTCGTTGCTACCGTGCTCGCGTGAGTGCGGTGAGCCTGTGTTCTGTCAGCTATAAGATCAGTGGCGGCGAGCCGCATGCGCTCAACGATCTGTCCACCATGGAGTCGATTCTTCTGACTGCCGCCCGGACGGCGGGACTGACGGCCGTCTCCAGCGCTCACCACCGCTTCGAGCCCCAGGGGCTGAGCGCCGTCATCATTCTGTCTGAGTCTCATATCGCCGCCCACACCTGGCCCGAGTCCGGAACCGGCTACGTGACGCTCACCAGCTGCCGTACGCTGTCCTCCGCGCAGATCGAGGCCGTGGGGGAGATGGTACGCAGGCGCCTGCGGGCCCAGCAGGTGACCAGCTCAGGGATCACGCTGTGAGTATCAGAGGTGATCTGAGAGTCGGTGAGACACTTCGAGGTTCCCTGAGGAAGAGGAGCCGCTCCTACACCGTCATGGGGCGAGTTGTCCTGAAGCGACGGGATCAAGGAAGCCGGCGCTTCATCCGGTGGGAGCAGTGGCGCCTGATCGACGACGACGGTCAAGAGTTCTGGCTTGAGATCCACCGAGATACCAACAAGGTTGTTCTTCTTGAGCCGGTTCCTGTTCAGCCGACGATCGATCCGCTCACGCTCGAGGTGGGCCAGACCCTGCGGCTGAAGGTCAATGGTCGATCGTATTCCGTTGAGGTCAAGAACGTACACCGAGCCGATATTGACCATAAGGTAGGAACCATCCCACATCTGATAGGAGCTGTTACAACAACGACATGCGTTGAGCTCCGGGTCAAAGGGGCGAGGAAGCCTCTCTCCAGCATCGTGATCGATGAGCATCGCCGCCGGGAGCACGAGGCATATCGCATCACGACCCTCGCGCCTGAGCAACAGTCCAAGATCTTCGGTCGGTATGTGAGTCGACCGTGGTGGGCGCCAGGCGTTGCACGAAGGCTTGGCCGGTGGATCTCCTCGGTAGGCCCTGGACTTTGGGGTGGTTGGAAGTCACCTCTATTCTGGTTCATTCCGTTTCTTATCCTGATGACGATCCTTGCGTGGACTGATGATGACGATTTCAATCCTGCGGAGGACGGCTCCGTCTTCCGGAACCGCTCGGTCTACGGCGGCGGGGGCGGCGGCGTCGGAAAATAACCTGGAGCCCACTCACCCAACCCCTCGACGGTCACACACGAAGGAGAAGACATGTCGCTCATGACCATCGCTGGCCACTCATCGGTCGACCTCAACTGGCAGTCACTGCTGAGCACCATCGTCTACGCGGTGCTCGGAGTGGTCCTGCTCATGGTGTTCGCGCTGCTCGTCAACCGTATCTTCCGCCTTGACCTCAGACGCGAGCTCATCGAGGACCAGAACATCGGCCTGGGGGTCGCCTTCGCCGGCACGGCGCTCGCGATCGCCATCATCATCGCCGCCACCATCCTGAGCTGAGCGGCGAACCATGACCCACGGTCGAATCGGGCGACGAGAGAACGTCGCCCTGTTCACTGCGGCCCTGCTTGCCGCGATCGGCGGACTCATCTACGAGCTCATCCTGGGCACGGCCGCCTCCTACCTCTTGGGCGACTCCGTCCTCAGTTTCAGCCTGGCCACCGGCATCACCCTGTTCGGCATGGGCATCGGCTCGCTGCTGGTCAACCGCTTCCACACCGCACCGGCGGTCGTCTTCGGTGTCAGCGAGGTGCTGCTGGGCCTCATCGGCGGCAACTCCGTCCTCCTGCTGTACCTGGCCTTCGGGCGCACCCGACTGCACTGGGTCGTCTTCGGCGGCATCAGCCTGACCATCGGCATCCTCATCGGCCTGGAGATCCCGCTGCTGGTGCGGACCTTCGCCGCCTTTGGGCGCCGCTCGACCAGTGAGCTGCTCGGCAAGGTCATGGCCATCGACTACTTCGGGTCACTGGTGGCCTCCCTGGTCTTCCCCCTGGTGCTCCTCCCACAGCTCGGGCTCATGCGCGGGGCCTATCTGGTCGGGGCTTTCAACGTGCTGGTCGCACTGCTCGTCCTGCTCCAGGTGCGCACACCTCGCAAGATCCTGTGGGCGGCCACTGCTGCCGTCGTGGCACTTGTCGGCATGTTTGCAGCCGCCAACCGCATCGAGCGCAGCGTGGAGGCGCTGACCTACAACGACCCGATCGTCTACTACCAGCAGACCGCCTACCAGAAGGTCGTCCTCACCAAATACCAGGACGACCTGCGTCTGTACCTCAACGGCCAGCTCCAGTTCTCCAGCCTGGACGAGGCCAGGTACCACGAGACCCTGTCCGCCAGTGCCATGACCTCGGTGAAGGATCCCGCCCATGTCCTCGTCCTCGGCGGCGGCGACGGCCTGCTGGCCCGGGAGATCCTGCGCTACCCCAGCGTCACGGACATCACCATCGTGGACATCGACCCCGACGTCACCGAGCTGGCGCGGAGCAACCGCCTGCTCAAGGACCTCAACCACGCCTCCCTGTCCGACCCCAGGGTCAAGGTCGTCAACGACGACGCCTTCACCTACGTCCAGGACTCCAAGGCGACCTACGACGTCGTTCTCATTGACCTGGTCGACCCCTCCAACGAGAAGCTCGCCAAGCTCTACTCCACCGAGTTCTACCGGAACATCGAGGCGCGCCTGGCACCCGAGGGCGTCATGGTCACCCAGGCCACCTCCACCTTCTTCTCACCCCATGCCTTCTCCACAGTGGCCAGCACCGTTGCAGCCGCTCAGCCGGATCGACAGATCCTGCCCTTCTCCACCAACATCCCCTCCTTCGGGGAGTGGGGCTTCATTCTGTCCACCAAGACGCCGCAGAACCTCATCAGCCAGCCGTTGCCCAAAGGCCTGACCTACCAGGACCGGCAGACCCTGGAGTTCATCATGCGAACCAAACCGGCCCGTACCGAGGCCATGGAGCCCTCCACCCTCCTGCATCCGCGGATCGTCGAGGTCTACAACCAAGACATGCGGCAGTGGCGCTACTACTGAACCATTCAGGTATTCGTCCGTGCAGGTGTCGCGGAGAGCCCCGCCGCTATCTGCTGCCCAGCGAGACCGCGAGCTCGCGTCCCCAACTGCGGGCGTCGCTCTCCTGGCCGGCGGCCAGCGGACCCTTGTTCGCCGCGACCACGAAGTTCCTGACCGACGCCGTGCGCCGCCCCTGTTGACGCTGCAACGCCTTGGCGATCGCCTTGGCCGCTGAACCGCTGAGCCAGCTCTTGGAGATGACCGTGTCGAAGGCAACGACATCGGTGGAGACCGGGACCGTGGCAGTCCTCAGCCACTCGCCGACCCCCGGGGAGACCTTGCCCGGCTCCGCCTGCGCACGTGCCTTGGCCCGCGTGGCCGCGGTCGGCAGGCCCCAGTTGTGAGTGGGAGCTCCCAGGACGAGCAGATCCAGGTCTGCCAGCAGGGCGCCCGGAGCCCCATCGACGTCAACGACCTGGGCCTCGGCGCCGCCCTCAATCAGTCCGGCGGCAACGGCCTCGGCGACGGCCCGGGTATTGCCGAAGCAGGACTCGACAATGATGAGCACCCTCCCGGTCATGGTGTCCTCCTGAAGTCTCGTACCGGCGATGTCGCTGGTGACGGGGGTGTCATGAGCCCAGTGTCGGGTGTGACGCCACGTCACACGCAAACGGGGCTCGCCGCGCAGAAGGCGGCGGGCCCCATCAGGCCGAGAGGATCGGCGGGGAGGCAGGACGAGCCAGGGCGACGAGCGGCGTCGCCGCGGCTCGTCTCAGAGCTGGGAGGCGTCAACGGCGAAGGTGTTGCAGGCCTGCATCGAACCGGAGTTCATTCCTGTGGTGAACCAGCGCACGCGCTGCTCGGAGGAGCCGTGGGTCCACGTGTCGGAGTCGACGTGCCCCCTGGCCCGCTCCTGGATGTGGTCGTCGCCCACGGCCTCGGCCGCGCCCAGCGCACCCTTGATCTCCTCACTACTGGGGCGGTTGAGGAAGGGCTTGCCGGTGTCCGGGTCCGGGGTGGAGGAGGCGTGGTTGACCCAGATCCCCGCGTAGCAGTCCGCCTGGAGCTCCAGACGCACCGAGTCGGAGGTCGCACCGCTGCCCGAACGGTCGGCCTTGGCCATCTGCCCGGTCAGGTGCTGGATATGGTGGCCGAACTCATGGGCCACGATGTACTCCTCCGCCAAGGGCGTGTCAGTGGCCCCCAGGGAGCGCTCCATCTCGGAGAAGAAGCTCATGTCCAGGTAGACCGTCCGGTCCCCTGAGCAGTAGAAGGGACCCACCGCCGAGGATGCGTTGCCGCAGGCCGAGGAGATCTGGGTGCCGTCCCACAGGACGAACTCGGGCTTGGCGTACTTGAGCCCCGCCTGGGCGGGCAGCTGCTCGGTCCACACCGCGTCAAGGGACTCGGCGGTGGCCACCATACGGCACTGGGTGTACTTGTTGGCGCTGTCCCCGCTGGTGCACACGGAGGTGTCGATCGATGAGGCCGTCGACGTCGTCGTCCCAGTCTGCTGCTGCGTCCCCAGCATGGAGGTCAGGTCCACTCCCGTGAGCTGGGAGATGAGGACGACGGCGATGACGGTCAGGATCGATCCGCCGCCGATCATGGCGCCCCGGCCTGCGCCGGAACGGGTCTGGACCCGGTTGGGGTCGAGCTGGATATCGCGGTTGAAGGACACTAGCCACCTCTGAGAACACGCCTGCAATGAGGCTTGGACGACGCCCACGCTACCGTGACACCGTCACCGGTGCGAAGCGGGAACACCGAGGAGAATAATGGCGGGAGCCTGCACGGGCCCTGGAAGACCCGGTCGGGGTAGCCTGATGCCGTGCTCTACGACCTGCTGTACAAGACCGTGCTCACCCGTATCGACCCCGAGCTGATCCACGACGTGTGCCTGGACGCGATCGAGGTCACCGGCAAGGTTCCCCTCGTCAGAGACGTGGTGCGCCAGATGTGGGGGCGCCGGCCGGTCTTCCCCGTTCCCTCGGCCAACCAGGGCGGTCCCTTCGCTCGTCCCGTGCCCGGCATCCTGGGACTCGCAGCGGGGATGGACAAGGAGGGGCAGGCCGTTGAGGGCCTGGACATGCTCGGCTTCGGCTTCATCGAGGTCGGCACGTTCACCGCCCGCCCCCAGGGCGGCAACGACAAGCCCCGCATGTGGCGCTACCCGCAGATGCGCGCCGTACGCAACCGCATGGGCTTCAACAACTCCGGGGCGGATGAGGCCGCCAAGCGCCTGCGGGCCCTGCGCCGCACCCCGCGAGGACGCTCCATCGTCGTCGGTGCGAACATCGGCAAGACCAAGGTAACCCCGCTTAACGAGGCGGTGGACGACTACCGCTACTCGGCCGCAGCAGTGGCCCGGTGGGTCGACTACCTCGTCGTCAACGTCTCCAGCCCCAACACCCCCGGGCTGCGCAGCCTGCAGAGCGTTGAGATGCTGCGCCCGATCCTCGAGGCGGTGCGCGAGGCCGCCGACCGCGCCGCCAGGCGGCACGTCCCGCTCCTGGTCAAGATCGCCCCCGACCTGGCTGACGAGGACATCGACGCCGTTGCGCAGCTGGTCCTGGACATGGGGCTCGACGGGGTGGTGGCCACCAACACGACCATCGACCACGACCTGAGGGAGGGTGGCCTGTCCGGCGCGCCTCTTCTTCCCCGCGCTCTGGAGGTCGTGCGCCGTCTGCGCCGCGGGCTGGGGCAGGAGCCCACGATCATCGGTGTCGGCGGCATCTCCTCCGTCATGGACGCCGAGCTCATGCTCGACGCAGGAGCGGACCTGCTTCAGGCCTACACGGCCTTCATCTACAACGGTCCCGCCTGGCCGGGGCGCATCAACCGGGCCCTGGCCACCGGCTCCGCCGCTCGAACGACTGCCTGACTCCCCACGGAGTCCGGGGCCGTCCCAAAGCGGACCGGAACGGATCAGGAGGGGTACTGGCCCCGCTTGACCAGGGCGGCGGGACGGCGCCAGCGCCGCAGCATGAAGCAGCGCGACATGACGTAGAAGACGATCATCCCCTCGTCCTTGACCCGCTCCTGGCCGAACTTCGCGGTCAGGCGGCGGCGCAGGCGCGCCCAGCACCAGACGGCGTCGGCGATCGCCGCCAGCAGGTAGCCGTTCATCGCCAGTATTGTGTAGAAGCTGATAAGCGGGTACTGGGGCAGGAGGCGGGTGAACGTGAAGGATATGACGATCAGGATGAAGACGAGGGGCATGAAGTACTCGCCCAGACAGAAGCGCGCGTCGACGTAGTCGCGGATGTAGCGCTTGACCGGCCCCTTCTCCCGGGACGGGAGGTACTTCTCCTCACCGGTGACCATGGCCTTGTTCTGGCGCTTCCAGGCGGCTTCGCGGGCCGCTCGCGCCTCCCGCTTGGCGGCCGCACGGTCCTTGGGGACCACCGGGTGCAGGTTCTTGGCCTGCTGGTCCTTGCGCCGGGGCGTGGGGCGTCCCTTGCCGCCGGGCTTGGGGGAGGGCTCGACCACGGGCTCCGGCTCAGGGGTCTGGCTGCGCTTCTTGAACAGGCTCACGGTGCCAAGACTAGCGGCAGCGGCGCGATACCCTGAAAACCATGATCACCGTTGATGCCGTGCGCACCGCCGTGCACACCTCCATGCCCGCCATCGTCTCCGACCTGACGGACCTGGTCGCGATCCCCTCGGTCTCGTCCTCCAGCCACGACCAGTCCCAGGTCCGGCGCTCCGCCGAGGCGGTGGCCGCGCTCCTGCGCGACAGCGGTCTGGATGCCGAGATCCTCTCGGTGCCCGCCCCTGACGGGACCCCCGGCCGGCCCGCCGTCCTGGCCCACAAGGCCGGCCCGGACGGCAGCCCGCACGTCCTGCTCTACTCCCACCACGACGTCCAGCCCGTCGGCGACCCGACCGGCTGGGGCCAGGCCGACCCCTTCACCGCCGAGCGGCACGGGGAGCGGATGTTCGGACGCGGAACCGCTGACGACAAGGCCGGCGTCATCACCCACGCCCACGCCCTGCGCATCCTGGCCTCTCTGGCCGACGGCGAGCTGCCCTGCTCCGTGACGGTCTTCATCGAGGGTGAGGAGGAGGTGGGCAGCCCCTCCTTCGAGAACTTCCTGACCACCCACTGCGACCGGCTGGCCTCCGACGTCATCGTCGTGGCCGACTCCTCCAACTGGGAGGTCGGCACCCCGTCCCTGACCACCACGCTGCGCGGCGTCGTCCAGGTCGACGTCCGCCTCGACATGCTCGACCACGCGCTTCACTCCGGTCAGTACGGCGGCCCCGTGCTGGACGCCGCCACCGCCATGTGTCGTCTGATCGCCTCCTGCCACGACGAGGCCGGTGACGTCGCCGTGGCCGGGCTGGTCAGCCGGTCCCAGGCCGACGCCGACTTCCCCGACTACCCGGAGGCCGACTTCCGCGCCGACGCCGGAGTCCTTGACGGTGTTGAGCTCTCCGGCACCGGTGACCTCACCGCCCGGCTGTGGACCAAGCCCTCCCTGACGCTCATCGGCATGGACGTCACGCCCCTGGACCTGGCCGGCAACGTCCTGACGCCGTCGTGCACGGCCCGGCTCTCGCTGCGCATCGCACCCGGGCAGGACCCGGCCGCGGCCCAGGAGGCCCTGGTCACCCACCTGGAGAAGCACGTGCCCTTCCGGGGCCGTCTGACCGTCACCGGCCGTGAGGCCGGGCCCGCCTTCGACGGCTCCGAGGTCACCCCCGCCTCCGAGGCCGCCCACTGGGCCCTGTCCACGGCCTGGGACACCGAGGCCGTCAACATCGGACAGGGCGGCTCCATCCCCTTCATCGCCACCCTCAAGGAGACCTTCCCCGACGCCCAGGTGCTCGTCACCGGGATCGAGGACCCCGACACCCGGGCCCACAGCGAGAACGAGTCCATGCACCTGGGCGAGCTCGAGCACATCGTGGTCGCCGAGGCCCTCCTCCTGGCCCGCCTGGGCGGCGCCATCGACTCATGACGACCAGTGCTCGCCGAGCCCGCCACCGGAGACCGAGCACATGAAGGTTCTTCTCGCCCCTGGTGGGCTGTGGCCCGAGCCCGCTGGAGTGCCTCTGGCGGGCTCGGGACCAGGTCTCGCCCCGGGCCACGTCGCCTCCTGCCTGGCGCGTGGCTGGCGGGAGGCGCGCCCCCACGACTCCCTGACCCTGCTGCCCATGGCGGACGGCGGACCAGGCTCGGCCCAGGTGATCGCCCCTGAGCAGGTCGCCTCCCGGGAGGTCATTCAGGGGCGGGGACCGCTCGGACAGGTCAGAGAGGTCGACCTGGTGCGTCTGCTTCCCAAGCCGACACCATTCGGCAACCGGCGCCGCGGCGAGGCAAGCACCTGGTTCCTGGACGCCGCTCGGCTCCTGGCGCTTCCGGCCGATCCCGATGAGGCGGCCCAGGAGGCGCTGGAGGGGAACACCTCCGGCCTGGGAGGAGTCATCGGAGCCGCCCTGAGCCGTACCGGGCCCTTGGACACACTCCTGGTGGGGTTGTCGCGCTCCGCCGTTCACGACGGGGGCCTGGGAGTCATGGACGCGCTCGGGGGCCTGCGAGTGGCCAAGGACCTGCTGTCGCGCCGCAGCCTCGGACTCGTTCTGGCTGACGACATCGCTCTGGGAGGCATGAACGGCGCCGGGGCGGCCCTGACGAGCATCACCTCCATCAGCCCTGAGCTGGCACAGGAGCTGGACCGCCGCGCCTGCTCCCGCGCGATGGAAGTCGTCAGCGCGGCCCAGGGCCTCGATCCCGGTGCCGTCGGCCCACGCAGATCCCTGCCTGTCGTCTCCGTGCTCGACGACGTCGGGCCCTCCGCCTCCGAGCACGCGTCGAACTCCGCCGGGAACGCTCGCCTGAGCGCGTCTTTCTGGGGAACCGGGGCGGGCGGGGGCAGCGCCCTGGTGCTGCGGGCCCTGGGTGCGTGGGTGCGGCCCGGTGCGCGAGCCATGGCGGAGATCCTCGCTCTGAGCGATGCCGTTCGCGGTCAGGACCTGGTCGTCGCGGCCTGGGGAGAGCTCTACGACGTTCTGGCCGACGGCGTCGTGGGCGTCGTCGGCCAGCAGGCCGCCTCGCAGGCGCTGCCGTGCATCGTGGTGTGCGGGCGCTGCGCCGTCAGCCGCGGTGAGCTGGCCGCTGCCGGCGTCACCACCGCCTACGGGCTGCAGGAGGCTCATGCCACCGAGCCCTGGGACGCGACTGACTCTCACCGGCTGGAGTCACGGCTGACGGACCTCGGCACCCGGCTGGCCCGCACGTGGTCGCGCTGACCGGACGCTTCGCGCCAGGGCGCCGCTGCGAGCGGCGGGCGGCTCAGTCGATGGGGGCCGCGGCGGTCGAGTCGCGCACGATGAGGTCGGGGGCGAAGAGCATCTCGGTGTCGGCCGGCCGCTGCCCGCTGAGCTGTGCGAGGAGCGTGGAGACGGCCGCCCGGCAGATGGACTCCACGGGCTGGCGCACCGTGGTCAGCGGCGGGTCGGTCATGGGGATGAGCGGTGAGTCGTCGTAGCCGATGACGGAGACGTCGTGAGGCACTGACCTTCCCGTCTGGCGCACCCCGTGAACCACGCCCAGGGCCATGACGTCCGAGGAGCACACGATGCCGGTGCAACCCTGCTCCAGCAGGTGAAGGGCTGCGCTGACGCCGCCCTCGTAGGTGTAGAGCGTCTCCACGATCCGCAGCGGCTCCTCGGACAGGCCCTCGCTCATGGCGTCCTCGTAGCCGGAGCGCTTGCGCTGAGCCGGCACCATGCGCATCGGCCCCATGGCCAGACCGATGCGCTGGTGCCCCAGGGCGATGAGGTGATCGACTGCCATCCGGGTCGCCCGTCGGTCATCGGTGGCGAAGCCCGGGGCCTTGATGGTCGGCGCGTTGCCGTTGACCGTCACCAGCGGCACGCCGCGCTCACGTAGGCGCTGGTAGCGGGTGACGTCGCCGGTGGTGTCCGCGTGACGGCCGGAGACGAAGATGATACCGGCGACACCGCGGTCCACGAGCATCTCGATGTACTCGTCCTCGCTGATACCGCCGGGGGTCTGGGTGCACAGCAGGGGAGTGTGCCCGGAGGGCGCCAGGAGCTGCTCGATCTGCTGGGCGAACAGCGGAAAGATCGGGTTGCTCAGCTCGGGCACGATCAGCCCCATGAGACCGCGGGAGGCCTGGTGCACCGACTCGGGACGCTCATAGCCCAGGATGTCGAGCGCAGCGAGCACCTGCCGGCGGGTCGAGTCCGCCACGTTGGACTTTCCATTGAGCACACGCGAGACAGTCGCTGTGGAGACACCCGCCTGGTCGGCGATGTTGGTGAGAGTGAGTCTCTGTGGCATGAGTGAATCCTACGAAGAACGGTCAGGATGGAGGGGCTGATTCGCGTGCACCGACACTGGATCGTCGTGTCCCTCCACTGACCATCATCGCAGGTCATGTGCCGTTCGTGGGAATCCGTGACGGCCATGTGGCGCTGACAGTCCCTGATCTTCGGCCGACGGGGGTGGGGGACGTGCGAAGGTCCCCGACCATGATCAGCCCTTGACCGCGCCCGAGATCGATCCTCCGACGATGTAGCGCTGCAAGTACTGGAACAGGGCGATCACCGGGGCCATGGTGAGGACCGCCCCGGCGGCGAAGATGCCCAGGTTGTTGGAGCGGTCGCCGGCGAGCATGCCGTAGAGCCCCACTGCGAGCGTCTTCTGAGTGTCGTCGGTCAGGATGATCGAGCCCAGGAGGAACTCGCTGATGACGCCCACGAAGGCCAGCAGGAAGGTGGTGGCGATGATCGGCTTGAGCGTGGGCAGAAGGATGATGCGGAAGACCTGCCAGTGCGTGCAGCCATCGATGATGGCCGCTTCATCGAGTTCGCGGGGAATCGTGTCGAAGGTTCCCTTGATGAGCCACACCTGCCCCAGCGCCCCGCCCATGAGCGCCAGGCTGTAGCCGGCCAGGGTGTTGAGGCCGAGGAAGGGGACTACCTGGCCGATGTCGGAGATCATCGTGTAGATGGCGATCATGGACAGGATCGCGGGGAACATCATGATCAGGAGCAGGGCCAGCAGGCCTCCACGGCGCCCGGCGAAGCGGAACCGGGAGAAGGCGTAGGCCCCCAGCAGGGACAGGAAGACCTGGGCGGTGGCCACCACGGTGCAGATGATGATCGTGTTGAGGTACCAGCGCAGGAATGGGCCCCGTACCCCGGACAGCAGGTTCTGGTAGTTGACCAGACTCACCTTGGTGGGGATCAGACCGGTGGATGCCACCGTGCCCAGGGGGTTGAGTGATGCGGAGATGACGTAGAGGACGGGGAAGGCGCCGAAGACCAGGGCGATAACGCCGACGACGTGTCTCCAGCCGATCTCCCGGAACCAGCGTGAGAACGGCATGTGGTTCTCGACGACGGCGCTCTCCTCGGAACCCTTGGATGCGGACTGGGGCACGGACTGCGATGAGGTGCTCATGGTGATGATGTTCTTTCCGAGGTCGGCTGGTCAGTTGACGTCTTCGAGCTTCTTGGTGGCTCGGAACTGCAAGGCGGCCAGGACACCGGTGACGGCGAACAGGACCACGGAGACGGCCGAGGCGAATCCGAAGTCCGAGCCGGCACGGCCGAAGGCAATGCGATAGACCATGGAGATGAGGATGTCGGTTCCGCCTCGCGTGTACTCCCCAGCCGGGAAAGGTCCACCCTCGGTCAGCAGCTGGATGGCATTGAAGTTGTTGAAGTTGAAGGCGAAGGTGCTCACCAGCAGGGGGGCGACGGCGACCAGGAGCAGCGGGGTGATGATGCGCCATGTGGCCTGCATGCCACTGGCGCCGTCCATCTTTGCCGCCTCCTTGACGTCGCCGGAGATGGACTGCAGAGCGCCGGTGCACACGATGAACATGTAGGGGAAGCCCATCCACGTGTTGGTCAGCAGGACGGCGACCTTGGCCATGGTCGGGTCGGACAGCCACGGGATACTGAGGTGCAGCATCCGGTTGATGAGGCCGAAGTCCTGGTTGTAGAAGTTCGACCACACGAGCAGCGAGATGAAGCCGGGGACGGCATAGGGCAGCAGGAGGAAGGAGCGGTAGAGCTTCTTACCCTTGATGCGATCATCATTGAGGGTCAGCGCCAGGAAGAAGCCGAGGCCGAAGGTGAGAAGCACCGATCCCAGGGCGAAGATGATGGTCCACGCGAAGGCCTTGAGGAACTGGGAGGCCAGGTTGCCCTCAGTGAAGAGCCGCGAGTAGTTGGCCAGTCCCACGTTCTGTTTCCAGGACTGGGCCAGGCTCTCGCCCTTGGCGTTGACGAAGTGCTCAGACAGTCCCACCTTCTTGATCGAGTAGACGTCCCCGGTGACGGTGTTGGTGATGGTGTCGGAGGACTCGTTGTAGACCATCCGTTTGGTTCCCTCGAACGCGGTCCTGACGCCCTGAACCTTGACCGTGGTCTTGTCCGTGAAGGGAACCGACATGGTGCTGATGTCCTCGTAGGCGGTGTTGATCTGCCTGGGGGACAGGATCGTGTACCCCTCCGCCTTGGTCACCACGCCGTTGTCAACGGTCACGGTGCTGCCATCGACCTTCTCCAGCTTCTTCCCGTCACTTCCTCGCAGCACTTCCTTGGTCTGCGGATTGACAAGGAACAGTGAGAAGGGCCCTTTGTTGACGTCGCCGTCGGTCGCAACCGACAAGCCATAGGTGGGGGAGTTCTCCGTGCGGACCATGGAGTTGTTGGTGATGGAGGTGATGGCCTCCTCCTTGGTTCCGCGGTACCCGTCTCCGAAATTGGTGAAGGAGGTCTGAATGGTCAGCAAGATGGGGATGATGAGGAAGACGGTGAGGAAGAACGTCCCGGGGAAGAGGTACTTGGCGGGTATGAATCTCCTGGTCGAGTACAGCAGGAACATGGCCCCTGTGGCGATGACGACGACTGCCAGCCACAACCACATCCGGTAGGCGATAAGAAGCGGGACGAGGTAGATCGCTGCGACCAGCGTGAGGGAGAGCACCATAATGCGACCGACAAGACCTCTGATGGTCGTGGTCTTCTCCCTCGGGGTGGTGGATGCGGACGTCATTATCTGCGGGTCCTTTCCAGAAGTGGGAAAGCAGGATGAGGAATAACCGGGTGTGTGGAGAAGCGTTCCGCCTCGGGGCAGGCGACGGGTTATGAACCGTTGATCGACGCCTGGATGGTCTTGCCGACCCCTGTCATGGTGCTCGCAGGGTCGGCGCCCGCGACGATGTTGGCCTGAGCGCGTCCAAAGGGTTCCCACACTGAGGACATGGCGGGGATCGCGGGCATGGGCTCCGCCTTGGCGGAGAGATCCGCGAAGGTGACCATGTCGGGTTGCTCCGTCTTGAGCTTGTCCGCGAGGTCCTTCTGGGCCGGAGGCAGCTCGTTGGAGGGGAACATCGCCGCCGCGAAAGTCATGTCCTTGGCCGCGTCGGCCACGAAGGTCTCGGCGAAGGCCTTGTTCTTTCCGTTGGAGGCCACATAGAAGCAGTCGACTCCCACGAAAGGACGGGCCTGGCTGTCCTTGATATCTTTGAATCCCGGAATCCGAGTGAGCTGGTAGTCGATGCCGGCCTTCTTGATGTCCGCCAGAGCCCATGGCCCCGAGATGAGGTAGGGGGCCTTGCCGTCTGTGAACAAGGAAATGTGGTTGGCGGCTGTGACTGACTTTCTGAGGACTCCCTGCTGGCCGAGCTGGCGGATCTTTTCCGCGGCCTTGATGGATCCCTCCTTGCCGATACCGAGGTCCTCGGGATTGTAGGAGCCGTCCTGGTTCTTACCGAACAGGTAGCCGCCGGCGGCGGTATAGATCGGCTCCATGTTGTAGGCGTCGCCCTTCTCGTCAATGGCCTGAGACAGGATGAGCTCGGTTCCGGCCGCCTTGCCCGCCTCGATCATCTCCTCAATGCTGGCCGGCTGGGTCACTGAGGTCAGTGCCTTGTTGACGAATAGGCCCAGGCACTCGACGGCGTAGGGCGTTGCGTAGATCTGGCCGTCGTAGGTGACGGCCTTGAGCGCGATGTCGGAGTAGTTGGACTCGGCCTCGGGGCTCAGGACGACCGGCCGGATCGCGCTGTTCTGCACCAGGTTGCCGATCCAGTCGTGTGCACCGACGACGACATCGGGGCCGTTACCGGCCTGGTTGGCGGTGACGAAGTTGGGCTGCAAGTCATTGGCGACGGTCTGGACCGCTACCGAGATGCCCTGCTGATTGCCCCAGGTCTTGGCAATCTCCTTGAGAGAGTCTGCCTTCTTCTGATCCGCCCAGATGACCAGGTCGGCGTTGGACCTGTCTCCGGAGGTGTCAGATGCCTGCGAGGCAACACCCCCCGAGGCTGCCGTGCCCGAAGTGCTGCGTGAGCCGGAGCAGGCTGCCAATGTTGGCACGGTGGAGGCCAGGGCCGCCATCGTCAGGAAGGATCGGCGGGTGGGTGCCACAGGGATTCTCCTTCGAATCAGATCCGGAGCGAGGAGTCCCTCGCCTGGCACCATAATTTAACTGGCCTATGCAATGAATGCAAGGGACTGATGAAACTTGCACCCGTGTGCTCTAGGCGACGGTCGTGGCCTCCAGCCACGTCGTCGTCGTCGGGGGCACGAGTAGACGCCCCTCCTCCTGACGCAGGGGCTGAGAGGACAGAAGAACTTTGGCCTCAGCCGGCAACGTGACGGGGGAGTCGGAGGTGTTGACGACGACCAGGACACCGCGCACCAGGAACGCGAGGGTCTGGGGCGGGCACCACTCCAGGCCGACGACGAAGGCCAGGGGAGCGCAGGCCAGGTTGTACTCCTGGCGCACGTGAGCCGCGTGCCGCACAGTCGCAGCCGGAGAGCCGAACTGGGAGGACTGCACCTGGGTGTGCTCAGCAACCATGTCGGCCAGCTCCAGGGGGGCGGTCGGCTTGTCGGAGTCGGTCAGGGAGATCTCGTCGCCCTGACGCAGGTAGAGCGAGCCAGGCAGGGCCAGCATCATGGCCTGCAGGGCCAGCCCTCGACGCAGCCGTTCCTCGTGGTCAACGGAGTACCAGCGCCGTCCGTCCCCCGGATCCAGGTGCTCGGAGAGAATGTGGGGCGGAAGGAATCGCCAGGTGGGGGGTGCTCCGAAGCGGTCGTGCTCGTCCAGTGACCGGGTCAGGTGGGACGTGAGGGACTCGGCGTTCCACCGTGTCAGCGTCAGGCAGTCATCGCGCAGGTGGTGCACCCAGTCGTCCTGGAGGTGATGACGGAGTGACTCCGGGTAGTCGGCGGTCACGTCGGCACCGAGGATGCCCTCGTCGACGTACTCGGCCAGCTGTCCGTGCAGCATGGCGCAATAGGTGCTGAGTCGATCCAGCCGGATCTCGCTGGTGAGCTGAGGAGGCACGATCGTACCCAGGTCGATCCCGGCCGCACCGGCCTGCAGGTAGGCCTCCGAACGGCGCAGCAGATCGTCAGCGGCTCGTTCGAGACCGGTGACGAAGGTAGTGTTCTGCTTGGCGTAGGGGCCCGTGATCGGACCGAGCGCTCCGGAGATGCGTACGATGGTGCGCAGCCCCCGCCCACTGGCCTTGGCGATGAATCGGCGGATCGAGTCCAGCTCGGTGTCGACGTCGAGCAGGCTGGGACGGATGAGTACCGCATCCATGCCCAGGTAGAGGGCGTGCTCGATGATGGGGTCGGTGTGGTCCAGGTCGGCCGCCCCCAGGTCCGGTGAGGGGATCTCGTAGACCAGTGCGTGGCGCCACCACTCTTCCGGACCGTCGTAGGGCCGGTGAACGAGAGTCGTGGTGGTGGTCACAGCAGGTGTCTCCCTTCCGTCGGGCGCATGCCCGGGGACTTGACGTCCGAGAAGTGATTCATCGATATGAGGAGGATGCGTGGTGACCACAAGCTGGAGGGATCGGGTACCGGCGCTCCTCTGGGACGGTGTCGGAATGGTGACGTCCATCGTAACCCCCTTCTGCGTTACCTTGTGACCATGTCAGTGCAGAAATCTGGATCAGAGCCTGTACGTATCGACGCAAGCGGCGGTTTCGGCCTATCCGGGTACCAGCTGCGGGACGTTGAGCGCTTCGTTCACGAGCAGGCGAAGAATCCTCAGCGCACCCCTTTTGAACGCGACAGGGCCCGGGTCCTGCACTCCTCGGCGCTGCGGCGCCTGGGAGCCAAGACCCAGGTGCTGGGGCCGTCTGCCGACGACTTCGTGCGCACCCGGCTCACCCACTCCCTGGAAGTGGCGCAGGTGGGGCGCGCCCTGGGGCAGGCGCTGGGATGCGACCCCGATGTCGTCGATACCGCCTGCCTGTCCCACGACCTGGGTCATCCTCCCTACGGGCACAACGGGGAGAAGGCACTCGACGTCGTGGCCCGCCAGATCGGGGGCTTCGAGGGCAATGCCCAGACCTTCCGGATCCTCACCCGCCTGGAGCCCAAGACCCTCGACGGGAACGGTCGGCCGGTCGGTGTCAATCTCACCCGGGCCAGCCTCGACGCCGTCGCCAAGTACCCCTGGCTCAAGGGGCGGGGGCCGGGCGGTCCGAGCGGGCGCAGTGCGCGCAAGTACTCCGTCTACGACGACGACGCCGAGATCTTCTTCTGGATGCGTCAGGGGGCCCCGGAGGGCAGGCGCTGCATCGAGGCGCAGATCATGGACCTGTCCGACGACGTCGGCTACTCCGTCCACGACGTCGAGGACGCCATCGCTCTGGGGCGCCTGGATCCGGCCTGCCTGACCGACCCCAAGGAGGTTGACGAGCTGCTCGAGGCCACGCGGGCCTGGTACGGCACCGACCTGAGCGCCGACGCCCTCGGGGCGGCTTTCGAGAGGCTGACCGGTCAGCCCTACTGGATCCGCTCCTACAACGGTTCCGTGGCCGACGCCGCGCACCTGAAGAACCTCACCAGCGAGATCATCGGACGCTTCGTCTCAGCGGTCGCCACCGCCACCCGCCAGACATACGGCAACGGACCTCTGACCCGCTACGAGGCCGAGCTCGTCATCCCCGAGGAGACGGCTGCGGAGATCCTCCTCCTCAAGGGCATTGCCGTGCGCTACGTCATGGAGCCGAGGGAGCATGAGCCGGTCTACCTGCGTCAGCGCACCCTCGTGTTCGACCTCGCCGACGTCCTCATGACCGGCGGCGGGAAGGGCATCGACCCGGTTCTGCTCGACGTCTGGCACCGGGCCGAGAACGACGACGAGCGCCTGCGGGTGGTCGTCGACCAGATCGCCTCCCTGACGGACACCTCCGCGCGGGCCTGGCACGCCCGACTGTGCGGCATGTTCTCCGAGGTCTAGCTGTACTGATCGGGCAGCTCGTCCAAGCCCTGGCGCAGGATGTCGGTGCCCTCGCCTACGATGACCCTGTGGCGGGACTGATCAGGCGTGAGGACATCGAGGTGGTGCGTGAGCGCGCCAGGCTTGAGGACGTCGTCGGTGAGCACGTGACCCTCAAGAGCGCCGGCGTCGGCTCGCTCAAGGGGCTGTGCCCCTTCCACGACGAACGCACCCCCTCCTTCCACGTCCGCCCCCAGCTCGGCTACTGGCACTGCTTCGGCTGCGGCGAGGGCGGAGACGTCATCACCTTCATCGAGAAGATCCACCACCTCGGATTCGCCGAGGCGGTCGAGTACCTCGCCGACCGCACCGGGGTCCAGCTTCGCTACGAGGAGGGCGGTGCGGTACGGCGCGGGGTGGAGCCGGGCACTCGGCAGCGCCTCATGGACGCCAACCGCCTGGCCGAGGCCTGGTTCCGCGAGCAGCTCGCCACCCCGGAGGCCCAGCCGGGGCGGGACTTCCTCACGGCCCGCGGCTTCGACCGTCATGCCGCCGCGCACTTCGGCGTCGGCTACGCGCCCGCCGGATGGGACAACCTCGCCCGGTATCTGCGCGGGGCCGGCTACACCGAGGCTGAGCTGGTCGACTCCGGTCTGTGCAGCCGGGGCGGGCAGGACGGGCGCCGCGTCTACGACCGCTTCCGTGGTCGCCTCATCTGGCCCATCCGCGACGTCACCGGAGCCACCGTCGGCTTCGGGGCGCGCAAGCTCTCGGAGGAGGACCAGGGCCCCAAGTACCTCAACACCCCCGAGACCCCCGTCTTCCACAAGAGCCAGGTGCTTTACGGGCTGGACCTGGCCAAGCGGGAGGTCGCCCGCTCCCACCGGATCGTCGTAGTCGAGGGCTACACCGACGTCATGGCTGCGCACCTGTCCGGGGTGACCACCGCCGTGGCCACGTGCGGGACCGCCTTCGGCGCGGACCACGTGCGGGTCGTGCGCCGCCTGCTGGGGGATGTGGACGACCCTGCGGCGGGCGTGGTCACCGGCCAGGGGCGCGAGGCCCGGGGAGGCGAGGTCATCTTCACCTTCGATGGTGACGCGGCCGGCCAGAAGGCCGCCCTGCGCGCCTACGCCGAGGACCAGCGCTTCGCCACCCAGACCTTCGTGGCCGTCGACCCCGGCGGCCTGGATCCCTGTGATCTGCGCATGAAGGAGGGGGACCCGGGCATTCCACGCCTGCTGTCCCGGCGGGTGCCGTTGTTCGAGTTCGTCATCCGCACCTCCCTGTCCCACCTGGACCTGGACACCTCCGAAGGTCGGGTCCGGGGGCTGCGCTCGGCGGCGCCGGTGGTGGCCGGCATCCGGGACCGGGCGCTCAAGCGCGAGTACACCCGCAGGCTGGCCGGATGGCTGGGGCTGCCCGACGCCGAGGTCCACGCCGCAGTCCAGGCCGCCAGCAGGCGGGGGGCGCAGCCCAATGCGGCACGGGGAGGCCAGTGGCCCGCCGATGAGACCGCCGGCCCCGATGCCGCCGTCCCGGTGCGGGGGCTGCCGCCAGTAACCGATCCCGTTGAGCAGCTCGAGCGTGAGGCCCTGGCCGTCATCATCCAGTTCCCGGTGGCGGCCCACCAAGCCGGCGCCGACGAGCTCGGGGCCGACTCCTTCGGCCAGCTCACTCACCGGGCCGTCTACGAGGCCGTCGCCGCCGCCGGAGGAACTGCGGAGGTGCCGGGGCTGGTTCAGCAGGCGGTGGCCGCCGGCATGGGGGAGCAGGAGGCGCGGCGCCGGGCCACGCTGCGTTGGCTCCAGCAGGTACGCGACGGCGCCATCGGCCTGGTCGAGGCCGCCATCACCGAGCTCGCCGTGGCACCCCTGCCACTGCCCACCATCCGGGGACGCGGCACCGAGGTGGACGCCTCCGGGCTGGAGCGCTACGCCAAGGGTGTGCTCGACTCCCTGGCCGTCATGGGCATCAACCGCCGGCTCGTCGAGATGCGCTCACGCCACCGGCGGATGTCGCCCCAGGAGGAGGGCTACCGCGAGCTGTTCTCCCAGATCGCCGCCCTCGAGCAGCGCCGCATGCAGATCCGGCAGGGGACCTGAGACCGGCCGGTGGCCCGCTGGGCGAGTAGCTGCGGGTAGCCTGACGGTCATGCCGATCCTGCGACGTCGTCAAGGCTCATCCACCCGCTCCACCGCCACGCTTCCGCTGGAGATGCGCGAGCAGCTGCGCGAACCCGCCCTGGGAGCCGTTCCCCTGGACACGGACGGTTCGGCATGGGCGGTGGCCACGGCCGACGCCCTCGTGGTCTTCAACGGGCGAAGCGGACCCGAGGTCCATGCCTGGGACGAGGTGGAGCAGGGGACCTGGGACGGGCAGGAGCGCGTCTTCACCCTGAGGTGGTCGCAGCAGGATCGCGAGGACCTCGTTTTGAAGGTTCCGGCAGGAGTCCGTAGTGGCGACGCCTATGCCGCCGCAGACGTCGCCCCTTTCGCCAAGGCCCTGCGCCAGCGGGTGGAGGCGGCCATCATCCACAGTGCCGTGACAACGCTTCCCAGCGGCGCCACGGCCACGGCGAGCGTGCGTCGAGGCGGGGATGGCGAGCTGTACTCCGTCACCCGGCCCCTGATCTCACAGGTCGATGAGGTGGAGGATCGCCGGGCGCTTCAAGAGCTGGAGAACCGCGTCCGCGAGGGTGTGGGCCTGCCCACACGATAGGATGCCGTTGGAATAGCAACGTTTCCTCCGGTTCGCCGGATTCGACGTCGCCGCGGGATGTTGCTAGAGTTCACTGCGCGTCAAGCGCATTCCTGCGTAGCTCAATGGCAGAGCATCCGACTGTTAATCGGACGGTTGCTGGTTCGAGTCCAGCCGCAGGAGCCACCAGGGGAGTCCCCAGCCGATCGGGCCGGGGCTCTTCCTTTTTCATGCGTCAGGCTCGGGGTCCATCCGGCCTGCGCCGGATGTCGCCGGTGGCGGGCGAGCACCAGATCGCGACAGGGGCCGAACATGACCTTGTCGCTCTGGTCGTGGGAGGATGCCGCCATGGCATACCGTGACATCCGCATCATTGGCGACCCGATCCTGCGCACCGAGTGCGACTGGATCACTGACATCGACGGCTCCGTCAAGGCCCTGGTCGAGGACCTGCTCGAGACGGTCGATGAGGACGGCCGGGCCGGCCTGGCTGCCAATCAGATCGGGATCGGTCTGCGCGCCTTCTCCTGGAACATCGACGGCGAGATCGGCTACGTCCTCAACCCCAAGATCGTCGAGATCTCCAAGGACGAGTACCAGGACGGGGAGGAGGGCTGTCTGTCAGTGCCGGGTCTGTGGTTCCCCACGGAGCGGGCCTGGTACGCCCGGGCGGAGGGAGTGAACCTGGACGGCAAGGAGGTCGTCGTCGAGGGGGAGGAGCTCATGGCTCGTTGCATCCAGCACGAGTGCGACCACCTGGAGGGCCACCTCTACCTCGATCGCCTCGACCGGAAGAACCGGGCCAAAGCGATGAAGGAGCTGCGAGCGCAGGGACTGTAACGTCCCCAGGAATACAGACCGGGTGGGGCAGCAGATCTTGCGACCTGTTGCCCCACCCGGTTTGCAGTAGGCGATGAGGCCTTCCGTGCGCGGCGTGCTCCTAGCCGACGCGGTGCAGCCAGCGCACGGGCGCGCCGGCTCCGGCGTAGCGGAAGGGCTCGAGCTCATCGTCCCAGGCCTGCCCCAGAGCCAGATCGAGCTCGCGGCGCATCCTCTCAGGATCGGCGGCATAGACGAGCGCGGCACGGATCCGGTCCTCGGGGACGACGACGTTACCGTGAACATCCGTCTGTGCGTGGAAGATACCCAGGTCCGGGGTGTGGGACCAGCGGCCGCCGTCGGTGCCGACGCTCGCCTCCTCGGTCACCTCGTATCGCAGGTTCGCCCAGCCGCGCAGGGCCGAGGCAAGGCTGGCTCCCGTTCCAGCGGGCCCCACCCAGCTGGTCTCGGCTCGCATCATGCCCCGAGCCGCAGGCTGCTCGGTCCAGTCGAGGTGGACACGCGAACCGAGCACCTCGGCCGCTGCCCACTCGATGTGGGGGCAGAGCGCCCGAGGTGCTGAATGCACGAAAAGTACACCGCGGGTGTAGGCACCGATCATGAGTATCGCCTCCTGGTTGGTTTCGAGATTCGCCTTCCCCAACGGTCTCGACCCGCAACCGGGCTCATGTCATGACGTACGCGGCATGCACGGCTATTGTGCCTGACCGCACCGGCCGGGTCCAGCGTGGTGGGTCACAGGCGGGACCGCATGGCGACTCCCTCCCGAGCACGACTACTGGCGGGCGAAGACCAGGGCGACGTTGTGCCCTCCGAAGCCGAAGGAGGTGCTGGCCGCCGCCGTCAGGTTGGGCAGGTCCCGGCCCTGTGGTCCAACGACGTCCAGCCCGAGCCGGGCCAGCTCCGGATCCACTCCGGCCGGCAGCAGCGTGGGTGGGGCCCAGCGCTCCTGCAGCGCCATGACGGTCAGCACCGCCTCCAGCCCCCCGGCTCCGCCCAGGAGGTGACCGGTGGCGGACTTCGTGGCGCTGACGGCCGCGTCCGGCACCGTCCTGGCCAGGACACCTGCCTCGACGACGTCGCCGGCAGGTGTCGAGGTGGCATGGGCGTTGACGTGCCCAACAGCACCGGCGTCAAGGCCCGCGCGCCCCAGAGCCATCCGCAGGGCTCGTTCCTGCTCCGTGCCCGACGGCTCCGGTCGTGCGACGTCATAGGCATCGGCAGTGACCCCAGTGCCCGCCAGCACGGCCAGGACCCGCGCGCCACGGGCCAAGGCGTGCGCAGCGCGCTCCAGGACGAGGATCCCGGCGCCCTCACCCAGGACGAAGCCGTCACGGTCCGGGGCGAAGGGGCGTGAGGCGGTCTGAGGGTCGGCGTTGCGCGTGGACAGGGCCCGCATCGCGCCGAAGGCGGCCACGGTCATCGGGTGGAGGGCCGCATCCGTGCCCCCGGCCACGACGACGTCGGCCCGCCCCAGAGCGATGAGGTCCGCGCCGTAGGCGATGGCCTCGGCCCCGGAGGCGCAGGCCGAGACAGGAGCATGGATACCACCGTGCGCCCCCAGCTCGATCCCGACTGCGGCCGCAGGGGCATTGGGCATGAGCGCTGGGACCGCCGTCGGCAGAACCCGCCGGGGCCCCTTGTCCCTCAGGATGTCCCAGGCCTCCATAACCGACAGGACCGGCCCCATGCCCGGGGAGACGGACACCGCCAGATGCTGTGAGGTGACCTGCGGGGCCCCTGCCTGCTCCCAGGCCTGGCGGGCGGCCAGCAGCGCGCACTGACTGGCACGGTCGAGGCGGCGCAGCTGGCGGGGCGGGAGTATCTCGGCAGGATCGACTGCCAGGGGAGCGCCGATCCGCACGGGTAGGTCATGGCTCTCGACCCACTTGTGCTCAAGGGTACGAACCGCGCAGGCGCCCTCGTGCAGGGCGCTCCAGGTGGACTCAACGTCTGCGCCCAGAGGATTGACGGTTCCCAGTCCGGTGACGACGACGTCATCCGGGCGGCACTCGGTTTCCGGGCTCATGTCTGTCGTCAGGCCTTCTTGGAGGTCACCAGGTCAACCAGGGCTCCGACGGTGGGCAGAGTCGGGATGAGGGAGTCGTCCAGGGCCACACCGAAGCGCTCCTCGACCTGGGTGGCGATGGTCAGCAGACCCAGGGAGTCGACGTCGAGGTCCTGGGCGAAGGTGGTGTCCCGAGTGATGTCCTTGGCTGCGACGCCGGACTCCTCGCTGACGATCTGGGTGATGACGGACAGGACGTCGGCGTTGTTCTGCTCAGCCATGGTGGCTCCTTCAGGCGCCGTGACGGAGCATCCAGGATCCGTGACGGCGCTGTGACTCGATGATGGTTGTGGTTTGCCGGCGGAGGTACCGCAGGTCGGACCATTGTCCCAGATGAGAAGGGGTGCTTAGGAACCGGTGCACCACCGGGGGGCGGCTCATGGCCGGGGCGCGGTCAATAGCGTCACGACCGGACCAGCCCGAAGGTGACGGACGGTCCGGTCGCGCAGAAGAGGATGCGGACGCTCATCGCGCCCACGGTGCGTCAGGCCTCTCGGCTGACAGCCAGTCGGCCCACGATGATCGCCATGTGCAGCATGAGGCCGTCACGGGCGTTCGTCGCGTCCCAGCCGACCTGCTCGCTGACGCGGCCCAGGCGGTAGCGCACCGTGTTGGCGTGCACGAACAGGTTCCGGGCAGTGGCCTCCAGGCTTCCACCCAGCGCCAGGTAGGTGGCTACCGTGCTTTCGAAGGGATCACCCATCTCGTGCAGGGGCGCGTGCACCAGGTTGAGGATCTGCTCACAGGCGAGCTCGTCGCCGGCCAGGAGCCGCTCGGGGAGAAGGTCGTCGGCGTGAACCGGGTTTGGTGCCTCGGCCCAGCCAGGCAGAGCGCGTAGTCCGGCCAGGGCCGAGCGCAGCGAACGACCCGCGTGCGAGATCCCTGGAACCACCGGACCGACGACGGCCGACCCGCCCAGACCGCCGGCCACCTGCATGGCGGCCTGATCCACCAGCTGCTCAGCGGTGGCCTCCCGGCCGGAGTGCTTGGACGCTGGAGCGTGAGCCGCCGGGCTGTCACCCAGGATGATGAGGACGGAGTCGCCTCGTACCGATACCAGGCAGTCGCTGGCCAGGTTGCGGCACTCGTGGCGCAACCTGGAGACGCCGAGCGCATCCAGAGTGGTCTTGGCGGCGATCGCCACCACAGGTCCGGTTCCGTTCCAGCCGGCAGTTCCGGCTCGGGTTGCGGCGTCCTCGGGGTCGTCGTGAAGCATCGCGTCGACCGCTACGGATTCCAACCGGGCGTCCCAGGCGCCGCGGGCCTCGGCCGCCCGGGCGTACACCTCGGCCGCGGCGAAGCCGACGTCACGCCCGAAGGTCAGGACGAGGATGCGGACGGTGTCATGGTCCTCCTCGGGTACGGCACGAGGAGCCTCGTCCACGACGACGTCGAGGACCGTACGCACCAACGCCAGGGTCTGCTCCAGCGTAATGACACCGGTCAGAGCCGCAGGGGCAACGGAGAAGATCTGGGAGGGGGTCAGCGGGGTCGAGGGGTTCTCCGCCGAGTCGACGAACATGGTGACGCCCAGGCGGGCCACCGCTGCGATCTGGTCGCGCGATCCCTCCGGCAGGGTTCGGTAGAAATCATGGGCCGAACTGATGCGGTCCAGTGAGTGTTCAATAATTGTGTCCTGCGCCTGTCGCAGTGCAGACACTCCCGGAGCGCTCAACTCATCCATACTGTGGATGCTACCGACTGGAATATCCTGAGGACAGTAGGTTCTCGATTGGCGCGGCGTGTGATCCGACACGAGTTTGTGTTGAAAATACGGGGATAACTGAGGGTGGTGTGTCGCGGAGACGGAGCGGATTGCGCAGGTTACAATAGCGTAACCATTGTGGAAGCCATGGTATGTGAATCTGCAATGACCCGAATGTGTGCGTCGTATGCCAGCATGGATGCGCACAGGCAGGTGCCTAGCTAGACAACTCGGAGGCTCAGGATGACGAAGGCAACCCGCACAGAGGAAGATCTTCTTGGTGCACGGGAAGTTCCATTGGATGCCTATTGGGGAATCCATACGCTACGTGCGATGGAGAACTTCCAGATCTCTGGATCTGTGGTCGGTGATGAAGAGGCCTTCGTTCGCGGCATGGTGCAGGTGAAGAAGGCGTCAGCGTTAGCGAACAGTGATCTGGGGGCTATCGACCCGGAGATTGCTGGTGCGATTGTGTGGGCCTGTGACCAGGTGCTGCTTGCCGAGCGCTGCCTTGATCAGTTCCCGGTCGACCAGTTCCAGGGGGGTGCCGGGACCAGCGTTAACATGAATACCAACGAGGTGATCGCCAACCTCGCGCTGGAGTACCTGGGATACGCCAAGGGCCGTTATGACATCATCAACCCCAACGATCATGTCAACAAGTCCCAGTCGACGAACGATGCCTACCCGACTGGATTCCGTTTGGGGCTGTTCGCCCTTGTCAGCTCGCTCATCGAGGAGCTCGAGCGGCTCATTGCGTCGATGCGATCCAAGGGGGCGGAGTTCGTCAATGTTCTGAAGATGGGGCGTACTCAGCTTCAGGATGCTGTTCCTATGAGCCTGGGGAAGGAGTTCGAGGCCTTCGCCGTTCTGCTGGAGGAGGAGGTCAGTCGGCTTCACAACAACGCCGCCCTGCTTCTGGAGGTGAACCTCGGGGCCACGGCGATCGGCACGGGGCTCAACACCCCGCCGGACTATCAGAGCACTGTTGTTGGGCATCTGCGGGAGATCACTGGTTTGGAGGTTCGAGGAGCGCATGACCTGCTGGAAGCCACGAGTGACACGGGCGCATATGTCTCGATGCACGCGGCGATCAAGCGCTTGGCGGTGAAGCTGTCCAAGATCTGCAATGACCTGCGACTACTGTCCTCCGGGCCTCGTGCGGGGCTGGGGGAGATCAGGCTGCCTGAGCGTCAGGCAGGTTCCTCCATCATGCCGGCCAAGGTCAATCCGGTGATCCCGGAGGTGGTGAACCAGGTCTGCTTCAAGGTCATGGGAAACGATGTGGCGCTGACCTTCGCCGCGGAGGCGGGACAGCTCCAGCTCAATGTCATGGAACCGGTGATCGCCCAGGCTATCTTCGAGTCCATCAATCTGCTCACCCGCGGGATGTCGACTCTGCGGGAGCTGTGCATCGTGGGGATCGAGGCCAATGAGGAGGTGTGTCGCCGCAACGTGCTGGACTCGATCGGAATCGTTACCTATCTCAACCCGGTGATCGGTCATCACAACGGCGACCTGGTGGGCCGAGAGTGCGCCCGCTCAGGACGCAGCGTGCGAGAGGTGGTTCTGGAGATGGGGCTGCTCGAGGAGCCTGTTCTTGACGAGATTCTCAGCCCAGAGAACCTTCTGCGTCCCCATTTCCGTGACCTGAAGGTCTACTCAGGATCCGATCCGTCAACTCCGCCGGTTGTGTCCACGGCTCCTGGCTCGCAGGAGTAAGGGGGAATCGGCCTTCCGAGGTTCGGCGGGCGGCCGGCGGCGTGCTGTACGACCTCGCCGACGTCGGAAGGCTGCTTCCAGCTCTGTCGCGAACGGCCTCATGAGAAGGAGCGACAGGAGCGGACGACAGGGGCGTGAACGTCCTTGCCGATGACGTTGAGGCCTTGTGGATCCACCTTCGCCTGCGGGGGCCTGGAGTGCCAGAAGACGTAGTTCTGGCTGTCCCCGTCGTTGGAACCGAATGTGACTTTATTGGAGGCGTCGATCCAGACCGTGTTGTCAAAGCCGTTGACGGTCAGTGACTCGATCTCCCCTTCGATGACGACCACGAGACTTTGTGCGGTGATTGTTACGTCTCGTGCGCCTGCCGAGACCTTGACCACCTGATCGGTGGAGAGCTCGTTGGAGGTGACACTGACCTGGTTGGAGGTCGGAATCACCTTAGTGACCTGGGCCTCTGCCTGGGCCCGGGTGTCCTCCGCGTCGTTGTCGGTCAACTCGTCGTCGTAGTCGCGGATGTCGGAGGACGTGCAGTTGCCGTACTCCAGCGGATCCATGGGGCTGGTGTCCTCCAGCTTCCCAGTGGGCTCCTCCTCGGCCTCCTGAGTGGCGGCATCGTTCTGGTCCGCCGGGGTCGAGGACGTCCCCCTGGCGCCGGTCCAGCCGACTGAGCAACCGGACAGGGTCAGCAGGCACGCGGCCGTGAAGGCGGTGGAGCGCAGGAACGGGGAGCGGGACAAGGGAGGACCTCATTCGGCAGACATGATGGTGCCGGTGGATACGGGAGATCCCGCTCCACCGGCACCACAATTGGTCAGTGTGTCCAACTATAGCCGCACGGGGCGGATCAGGACTCCCCTCCCTGGGAGCCGGAGGTGCCTGCGTTGACATTGGTCAAGTCGTAGCGGGCAACGGCCTGGGCCAGGACGGAGCGGTCGAGGCGTCCCTGCTCCACCAGCGCCTGGAGGGCGCGGACCACCACCGACTGGGCGTCGATGAGGTAGTGGCGCCTGGCGGCGGCGCGGGTGTCGGAGAATCCGAAGCCGTCGGCACCCAGGGTGTAGTAGTCGCCGGGTATCCAGGCACGGATCTGGTCGGGGACCAGGTGGTCGTAGTCGCTGGTGGCGATGAAGGGGCCGGTGCTCTCGGAGAGCTTCTGCGTCAGGTAGGGGACCTGCTGCTGGGCGTCGGGAGCCAGGAAGTTGGCCTTCTCCACCTCCAGTGCCTGGCGCCGCAGCTCGTTCCAGCTAGTGACGGACCACGTGGCGGCACGTACGCCCCAGTCCTCGGCCAGGATATGGCGAGCCTCCTCGATCCAGGGCACTGCGACACCGGAGGCCAGGAGCTGGACCTCGGGGCCCTCGCCGTCGGGAGCCGTGCTGATGCGGTGAATACCACGCAGGATTCCCTCGACGTCGACGCCGTCGGGCTCGGCGGGCTGGTGGATCGGCTCGTTGTAGACGGTCAGGTAGTACATGACGTCACGGTTGCGACCTGAGTCCGGGCCGTACCAGCGCTCCAGGGCGTCGCGCACAATGTGTCGGATCTCGTAGGCGTAGGCCGGGTCGTAGGTGATGACGGCGTCGTTGGTGGCCGCGATGACGGGGGAGTGGCCGTCCATGTGCTGGGTGCCCTCACCGGTCAGGGTGGTGCGCCCGGCGGTGGCTCCGATGATGAAGCCGCGGGTCAGCTGGTCGCCGGCGGCCCAGAACTGGTCGCCGGTGCGCTGGAATCCGAACATCGAGTAGAAGATGTAGACCGGGATCATGGGCTCGCCGTGGGTGGCGTAGCTCGTGCCGGCCACCTGGAACAGGGAGACTGAACCGGCCTCGTTGATGCCCGTGTGCATGAGCTGACCGGAGGTGGACTCCCGGTAGGACAGCATCATGTCGGCGTCGACGGGCGTGTAGTTCTGGCCCTGGGTGTTGAAGATCTTCTTGGTGGGGAAGAGCGACTCCAGCCCGAAGGTGCGCGACTCGTCCGGAATGATCGGCACGATGCGCCGGCCGACGCCCTTGTCCTTGATGAGCTCCTTGAGCAGACGCACGAAGGCCATCGTGGAGGCGACCTCCTGCTTGCCCGAGCCGCTCTTGAGGATGTCGTAGGTTTTGTCGCCGGGCAGCTCGAGCTCGACTCCGGCATCGCGGCGCTCGGGGATGAAGCCTCCGAGCTGGCGGCGCCGGTCCAGCATGTAGAGCAGCGAGGGGTCGTCGTCGGCCGGCCGGTAGTACGGCGGCATCTTCGGGTTGGCCTCGAGCTGCTCGTCGGTGATCGGGATGTGGAGCCTGTCGCGCAGGGCCTTGAGGTCGTCCAGCGTCAGCTTCTTCATCTGGTGGGTGGCGTTACGGCCGGCGAAGTGGCCGCCCAGGAGGTAGCCCTTGACCGTGTGCGCCAGGATGACGGTGGGCTGGCCCTTGTGCTCCGTGGCCGCCTTGTAGGCGGCGTACATCTTGCGGTAGTCGTTGCCGCCGCGCTGCAGGGCCCAGATCTCGTCGTCGGTCCAGTCCTTGACGAGCTCGGCGGTGCGCGGGTCGCGGCCGAAGAAGTGCTTGCGGATGTAGGCGCCGTCGTTGGCCTTGAAGGTCTGGTAGTCGCCGTCGAGCGTCTCCATCATGAGGTGCTCGAGGGCGTGGTCCTTGTCCGCGGCGAGGAGCTGGTCCCAGCCACGGCCCCAGATCACCTTGATGACGTTCCAGCCCGCGCCCTTGAAGAAGGCCTCGAGCTCCTGGATGATCTTGCCGTTTCCGCGCACCGGGCCGTCGAGGCGCTGCAGGTTGCAGTTGATGACGAAGGTGAGGTTGTCCAGCTGCTGGTTGGCGGCCAGCTGCAGCATGCCGCGCGACTCGGGCTCGTCCATCTCGCCGTCACCCAGGAAGGCCCAGGTGTGCTGCTGAGAGGTGTCCTTGATGCCGGCGCCCTGGAGGTACTTGTCGAACCAGGCCTGGTAGATCGCCTCGGAGGGGCCAAGGCCCATGGAGACGGTGGGGTACTCCCAGAAGTCTTCCATGCGGCGCGGGTGGGGGTAGGAGGGCAGGCCGCGGCCACCTGCCGGGCGGGACTCCTCCTGACGGAAGCCGTCCAGGTCCGCCTCGCTCAGGCGGCCCTCGATGAAGGCTCGGGCGTAGTTGCCCGGTGAGGCGTGGCCCTGGAAGAAGACGTGGTCACCGCCGCCGGGGTGGTCCTTGCCGCGGAAGAAGTGGTTGAAGCCGACCTCGTAGAGGGTTGCGGTCGAGGCGTAGGAGGAGATGTGACCGCCGACCCCGACCCCGGGGCGCTGGGCGCGGGTGACCATGACGGCGGCGTTCCAGCGCAGCCAGCGCCGGTAGGTGCGCTCGGCGCTCTCGTCACCGGGGAAGTAGGGCTCGTTGGCGACGTCGATGGTGTTGATATACGGCGTCGTCGTCTCGGTGGGAACCGTGACGTTCTTCTGCCGGGCCTGAGCCAGCATGCTCAGCAGGATGTAGCGCGCTCGCTTGGCGCCCTTGTCCGCGATGAGGGCATCGAGGGACTCGTGCCACTCCTTGGTCTCCTCTGGGTCGTTGTCGGTCACCTTCGTCAGGAGGCCGTCAATGAGCGGCGTGGAGTCACTGGTGGGGCTCACGGAATCCTCTTTCCTCGCGTCTGTGCGGTCGGCCCGAGCCTCATTGCGTGCCGTGGTGCCGATGGCGGCATCGGCGTGCGCCTGAAGCCAGACCGCTGTGGATGACGGCCCTAATCTACGACCTGCGACGGGGCGAACGCTGCACCGAACGGGAAGAAAGTCCCACCTCACGTATGATGTAGATCACTTAATGACGGGTTGGCTTCGCTGTCGAGCACTGAGGGGTGTGGAGCCTCAAGGGGGTGGTCGCGTCAGAATCGATCTTCAAAGGAAAGTCCAAGGTAATCTGACGTGCGTGTTCACTTGCGCGGCTGGTGCCGGGTGCGGTGGGCTAGTACCCATCGCCCAGCAGCGGGCGAACGGTAGACGGGCCAGGCCCAGAAGGACGGTGTAAGGACGTGGCGAGCACAGCGGGTGGGGCTTTCGGCTTCGCCTCCGGTCTCATCATTCAGGAGTTCGGCTACGACGTCGACGTCGACGAGACCTTGCGTCAGGCCGTTGAGGCGGAGACCGGAACCACTCTGGTGGACGAGGACTACGAGGACGTGGCCGACTCGGCCATCGTGTGGTGGCGTGACGACGACGGCGACGTCGATGACCTCACCGACCTCCTCGTGGACGCCCAGGCCAACCTCGACGGCGCAGGGCTCATCTGGGTGCTGACGCCCAAGGCGCGTACTACCGGAGCCGTCCAGGCAGCCGAGGTGGAGGAGGCTGCCGCGACAGCCGGCATGCACGCGACCTCTGCCGCCTCCATGGGGCAGCACTGGAGTGGCATCAGGGTCTCCAGCCGGGGGCGCTGATGCGACCCGATGGCTGCGCGGCGTGCTGCGCCCTCAGAGGCGGAGATGGTTGGTGGCCCGTCCGGTGGAGGCGGTAAAGTCTCCGGCTGAGGCGGCTCGCGCCGTCAGTCGCATGTGCAGGCACTGGGAGCTCAGGCAAAATGCTCCCGGGGGGCCACTGCACCTGGACCTGTAGCTCAGTTGGTAGAGCAACGCGTTTACACCGCGTCGGTCGTCGGTTCGAGTCCGGCCGGGTCCACCACAAGCTCCGTATACGAACCCTTGGCCTGAGTAACAGGGGCAGAGGCTGAATCATTACCTGAATTGCATCGACGACGCCCGTCCACATCGTGGACGGGCGTTCTTGTTGTGGGTGCTGCGCCCATCGCCGCTTGCTGTGCCGCTCGCCGTAGCTGTTGGCTGCAGAGCTGGTCGAAGGGTGAGGCCAGCTCTGCAGTGACGGCGGTGTGGCTCGCGGGGTCGATGATGGAGATGGTGCTGCAGCGCACCGTATGCACAGGGCCTGGCCGTGCTTCACTGTAGCCGTCCTGAGATACTGAGCTGACCGACTGGCCGCCAGCAACCTCACCGCAAGAAGAGGTCGCGCTCTCCGCTGTCTTCTCATCACCCTGCGCAGCGGTCATCTTCTCGCCAGCCTTAGTTCTACCAGTTCCACCTCGTCGCCTCGCCTTCAGACTCGTCTGCAGTGCTGGTGGTGGGATGATGGGGCAGCCATCTTCATCCACCGCTGGATTGACCAAGATGCGCTCGAAGAACACTTGGTTGAGCAGCTTCTTCAGGCGATCCGGTGCCACCGCATAGAGCTGCGAGCAGTCCTCCAGGAGGTCGAGCGCCTGGGTGAGGTGCTGCTCCACCAGAGCGGCGTCGGCCGTGTAGCCGTCTAGTTCGCGCTGGATGGCAAGGATGCCGCTGGTAAGCTGGTCTTGTTCCTTCTTGAGCAGGTCAAGGGGGATGGCTCCGGCGTAGTGGGCTTCGAGCAGCTTGTGGCGCTGATCTTCCAGCTTCTGCTGCTGCGTGGTCAGGCGCTGGATGTCTTGCTGGCGGCTGGCCTGGATATGTTCGAACTCCGCGCGCAGGTAGTGCTCGATCTCGCGGCGGTCATCGCTACTGAGTCGTATCTGCTGGTAGAGCTCGGCCACGCGGGCTTCCACCTCGTCGATGAGCACTGCCTTGAAGGTGCAGTCGTGTACCCGATGGCGGCGGGCGCAGACGAAGTAGTGGTAGGTACCGCTGGCGCGCGAGGTGGCGTGCTGCACGAGCAGGCGGGCACCGCACAGGCCGCAGACGATGGTGCTCTTGAGATGATGATTGTGCATGCGCTGGCGCTCGCCGTTGGTATGAGCGGTCAGGATGTCTTGCACTGTCTGCCAGGTGGCGGCGTCCACGAGAGGCTCGTGCGCCCCGGCGTACTCGACGCCCTGGAAGGAGATGACGCCCTTGTAGTATGGGTTTCGCAGCAGCGTCTGTAAGAGTCTGACCGAAACAGGGTTGGTCGGTCTGCGGGCAGTTGGCGGGATGGTCAGGCCACGATTGTTGAGATGCTCCGCCAGCTGCCGCACCGTCCAGCTACCCGTCGCATACTCCGTGAAAGCCAGCCGCACCAGCGGAGCGCGCTCCTCGTCCAGGGCGATGGTGCGGATCTCGCGGCCGTGTTCGTCTCTGGCGCGCACGTTGACATAGCCCAGGGGTGCTTTGCCCAGGGTGCCGCCGTTCCTGGCTTTCTCGCCCATCCCCTTGATGACCTCATTGGCGAGGTTCCGGCTGTAGAACTCAGCGATGGAGGACATGATGCCGTGCAGGAGCATGCCGCCAGGCGTCTGATCGATGTTTTCACTGGTGGAGACGAGGCGGACGCCGGCCTGCTCGAAGGCGCGGTTGATCTCCACGTCATCCGCTCGGTTCCGAGCCAGGCGATCCAGCTTGTGAACGATGACGTAGTCGATGCCGCCATCTTCCTTGAGGTAGGCCAGCATCTTCTGTAGCTCGGGGCGGTTGGCGCTGCGAGCCGACTCACCGCGGTCGGCGAACTCTTTGACCACCAGCGCGCCCATGGACTGGGCCTTGCGCTTGTTGGCCTCACGCTGAGCGGGGAGGGAGAAGCCCTCCTCACTGCCACCGCGTTGGGCCTGCTCGCGGGTGGAGACGCGGATGTAGGAGACGGCGCGCTTGGGGGTGAGCTGGGCGGCCATGGCGGTGAAGGGATCAGCTCCGGCTGCCACCGCGCCGCCTAGTGTTGATCCTGCTTCCATACACACATCCTCCTTTCACTTATCCGTTTGTCTGGACATACCAGCCACGCCTAGCCGGCTGTCTCTTTCCATTGACGCTCAGATGACGCGAAAAGTCCAGTGCGAAGTAGGGCGAAGTGAAGAGGCACAGGGGTGGAAACGACAGAAGGGGGAGCGAAGTACGGCGCGAGCGTGGTGCGCTGCTGGCTGGAACGGCCCGCATGCACTCGCCGCCCGTGCAGAGCGATGGCAGACCCGACACGGAGATCAACGCGGACAGTGTGGAGAGCCTTGCTGGTTCGGCCATTACTCCAGCTGGGGCAGAACCATCAGATGGCTGTGGCCAGCAGAGTAGGTGACGTACCGGGCGACAGTGGTACCACCTGGACACGCAGCCAGCAGAGGAGAGGAGCCCGAGAAGGGGCTACCAGTCGCCGCCACAAAGCAGCGCCAAGCCGCCAGACAGCGCCGAAAGGTGTGAATGGTTGAGCGTAGCGATGCGTCTGGCGGGGCGTCCACCGATGCGTCGCCGTGGTTCGATGATTCGCTGGCCAGCCGCTTCCATGCCCGCTCACTGCTGACCACAATCCAGGTGCGCTTCATCGGGGAGGTGCCGTCCAGCATCTGGCAGTTCACCGGGGCTAGCCCCTTCGCCCGCCCCCAGGCAGCCAACCAGTACAACCGCACCCACCTGGACGCCCAGCAGCGCGCCACCCTCACCCAGCGCGACGTGCATGGCGGGCTGTTCGGCGGGTTTGGGTGGGAGTGGTAAGGATAATTGTCTCACCAGGCGAGACGGTCAACACCTGACGAAGCGATAATGCCACATTCAATATTAATTGTTACGGTTCGACAACATTACGACAACGGGTCCGCGAAGTTATAGCGAGCGAGGTAGATTAATGACCGAGGGAACGACACGCTGAGCCAGATTGTTGCACAGTCCCTAAGTTCGTACGACACCCATCAGATAGTCCAAGCCCCGAATGCTCCACACAGGCAACATCTCGTGCTCGCAGAGTTATCAAGAGATGCACACAACCTAGCGCCTGTACGAGCCTCCAGTGCCACGGAGGAGGAATCACATGCTAACCGTCGCGAGTAATCCAGCACCCAAATTAGAAACTTGGACGCCAGAAGACACGCTTCTGCGAATCATGCGAGATCCTACTTCGATAGTTGAGAGCGTTCACGAACAGTGCCGCATTGACGACTGGAATATTGACGTGACAACGCAGGTCAGATTCAACAAGACACAACTACCGGACACAGAATGGTTTTACCTAAATGTAGAAAATCCTGACAAAGGAGATTTGCACACCTACGACATACTTACCCCCGAAGTTTCACCTGCCACACACGACGAGCACATTCGAGCAGCTCAACGCTGCATAGCCACTAGGTATGCCTCATTAATTCGAAGCTTTAGATTCAAGAATGACGTCAGCATCCACAAGAAAAACGAAATTCTCCAGAAACTCGTCAGAATCGCACCCCAACTGAACGAGATACCTAAAAATAATCCCGTGGAAGCCATTAGAATATTCCATAAACTATTTGATAAGGACCGTAAGCAGTTAAGAGACTTACCTGAAGAGCATGAAGCGGTGTTCAGTTCCCAGAACGCTGAAGGTCTATTCAGATTCTGTAAACTAGTTGCAAGAAAATACCTATCATTGGTACGAATTCCCAGCGGGAATAATCTGCCGAATGTCGTGGAGTTTCAAAGCAAGAAAGACTTCGACATAATAAGAAAACAAGAAGGGCAAGAGGGATCAACGCAGCCTGAGACGAATGGGTTCAAACTTGGTAAACTAAAAGACTCGATTAAGTACTCGACTTTCGCAGCCTTTCCTCCCGACATTAGGCTACACCTTTCCTGGCCCAAACGAACGACTCATTACACGCTCTCCATACATGCGCCAGATGGACGATTCTTCTCCGGAAACTCCTCCAATGTACTAACAAGAGACGAGCGTGGGGCCATGTATTGTCTTAGACCTAGGGAGGACGACGCCTACTTCAAATGGTCCTTGGCACAAAAAGAGACCGTACGCACTCGCTCGAATCTATTTATCGGCGACGCATCACTATGGAAACAGCCCATTTATTTCAAAACAACGCACTATGAAATTCCTGGCCGCTCAACTCTGCGAATGATCGGACTGACAGCATTGGCGGTCGCTATGATGATAGTCATGACGAAAGAGATAGACAAAGAGCAACTCGTTCATCAAATCTCGGCGATACTAGCGATTCTTGCGCTTGGTCTCGCAGTATCGCCCTTCGGTAAAGATGAAGGCTTCTCTAACGTTCCCTTGTTATCTCGAATAACGCCGGCGGCAGTATTTGTTTCATTGTGCGTCTATATCGCCTGGGCAATAACAAAAGAAGCGATATTTTTCTGGTCGGATTGGGGGTGGGCGGTGCCCATATTCTCCGTTGGTGTTTTGTTAATAATCCACCTCAGAAGAGCGATACATATTGGCAGAGACTTCTGCAAGGAAACCAAAGTAGTCAATGGAGGTGGATTCTCGCCGGTATTGAGCTATTCACTAGATCATGCGCGTTAGAGGCACTCAATTCTTCCTCACGACAACTCCAAATCTATCTAAATCATCGATCTTCGAAGAAAGTCAAAGGTTGCTAGCACCAAGACCAACATGCTATAATGTGAATTCTCGAAATACTAACATCTACGCCGAAAGGACGAGATATGTTCAACAAAAAAGAATCTAGAGTATACTCATCAAAAAAGGGGTCTGAAGTATATGTACACTCAGGACTACATGACCCTTGGGGTGCGCTCGAGTCTGATGGGCTTGACGATCCGGATGATGTACGAGATATCGTTGAAGCCATCGAAGAATTCAACGGCCCAGATGGGACTGGACCAAAGGATACAGTTGAGCAAGAGAGACTTGAGAAGAAGTTTATTGGGACAGTACTAGCCCATATCGCATTGGCTGAAGGCGAAGATGTTGCCAACGCACCCGAGTCAACATCCAGCGATGCTGCCTAGTAGGCTATTCTAAGCAACTTGTGCATGAAAATTTGTAGACGAAGTAATTGTTCTCCAGTCTAGCCCTACAATCGATAGCATCTCGTCACCAATCTAATATCGCCCAAGGCGAGCAGCTCCTCGAGCAGGCCGCCATGCTTGAGCCCTCCCTCCCTCCAGCCAGCTACGCCGCTGGATCGCCAACGAAGCCAGCGCGCTGAGGGCGGTGTATGGACGAGGACCCGATACCAGCACGATATGCTCCTTCGAATCTCATTCCGCTCCCGCTGTGCAAATGGACTGTCTGGTGTTTCCACCTCCACCTCCCCGTTCCCTGGCCAAGCGAACTCCTGCAGAGCGTCGTCGGCTCGCAATATCAAACCAGCCAATGTTTATAGTGCGGTCATGTGCATACGACCGCGATGATCACGCTGACCCACGAGCCGCGTAACTTCGTCAGTCGCAAAGAGCCTGAAGATGCGCACAAGTTCGGTAACTTTCACAAAGGTTAGGTGTTTGGCGCTCGACTTGTCGGACGCGACCAACAGGCCGATAAGCTTCGTAGGGGTTTCGTTACGTTGCAGGTCAGACTCATACGGCGATGAGTTATCAGACGATGGGATATCGTCGAACTCCCAAGCCAATCGAAGAATCAGACTGTGAACAAAGAGGTTGCATAGGGCATTTACTGAGATCGTCACGTCTTGTGGTGTGTCTGTGTCGTACATATCAAGGTTTCCGAGTGCATCCCATAGGTCAGGAGCCTTTGCGCCGTCACGTAGCGGAAACCTAGTTACAACTGCTTTCGTTGCTCGAGTCTTTTTCGTAACTTTCGACGGCATTCCGATGAGTCGGCGAACCGCGAAAGTGCCGGACATCACGTTACGTTCTATCCGGTACACGGTCTCAGTTTCTTGCGCATAGACATCATCGCTGCCTTCCAAGTCGCCCAGTTCATGTACTATTCCGAGTCGAGCTTGCTCAAGGCGATCCGCAGTCATTGCGAGATCGCGCTTCCACGGCCAGGATTCATTGAACATGACTGCATGCTAGCAGCATCGACGACAGTGTGCAGAGGGCAAAGCAACGCGGCGACAGTTCAAGGAATATCATATTTCCAATCTGGCGCTCAAGCTACCTGGTAATTCTTTGGATGCTAATTCCAGCTTTCTTTCCAGCATGATATTCTAAGAGTTGTTGGGTCACGTCAAAACGCTGTGGCTCTCAGGGAATCCCTTGGAGATCCAGTCATCGAGATCGTCTGGCACGATATACTTTACTAATGGTTTGACACAATACTCTTCCACGTCGTCATGTTGCGATACATCTGGACAGCTCATGAATCCCAGGATTTGAATCGCTTTCTTGTTGATGGGACCTCCAGAGGCCGCTGCACCAATCAAATAGTCGAAGATTTTCCTGCAAGTTTTCTTAACGGCAACGCGAATGATGTGTTCAATTATGTTGGTAATCTTGTTTTTTGAGAGCCCCAGCGACGCAATCACTGCATCGCATATTTCGTCATATATTTTTGCAACCCCTTCTGATGTGGCATTACTGATCTCGGATAATAATTTCAGAAACTTGGCACAAATGACACACAAAATATGCTCCTCTCTAATAATGCTTTCCAGTGTGTCGATTTCGCAATTCTTGAGCTTCTTCCTCGAATTCTTGACTTCTTTAACGATGCAGTCTTCAAAAAATGTCTCGATGATCTCACCGACAACGTCCTTAATCGCATTTTGATCGGCCTCAAGTTCTTTGCTTATTAATTCATCTATGGCGTATGTTACAGCGAAATCGGTGCATTCAACGCCGAACTGCTGCTTTGTCTTATCTTTGATCGCATCCTCTGCTTTCTTTCGTGTTGCTTTTTTGTGGCGCTTCGAGTAGTCGAGCGATGTGAGTGAGTATTTCCGGTCTTTGTCCTGCTTCCAAACTAATGCGCGCGCTCTTTCTGAGTTCGGTCCTCCATGAAGCGTTCCGCCGCAAATGCATTTGCACTCTTCTGGCTTCGTTATAGAGGCGTGCGAGCAACTTTCCGTGTGCCCTGAATTCATTTGAGTTTCCTTTCGGGTTCGTGTTAGGGCAATAGGCGACATGAGTATTTTACGGGTTGGTTCGCGGGTGTCAATAGATGTTTCTGTGCTATGGTTATATTTATTCTTTAATTATTTCGTGTTTCTCTGCCTCTGTTCTCCCTTAGCCATCCGCCCTCCCGCTTCAGCTCGTCATCCGCTTCACTCTCCCCCTGACAGCCTCATCGCATACCGAAGATGGAGGAGGGGAAGTCCATGGCCACTCCAGAAGATCGCAGCGAGGAGCACGCACCGCTAACCGCCACCTGCCCAGCCTGGTGCATCGGCTACGACGCCGATGGGCCAGGTGGGATAGGCGACCACGTCCACGAAGCCGCCCCAGCCCTCGTGCCCTGCATTGCCCTGGAGCGCAGCACCTATGACGATGGCGCCATCCAGCATCATCTGGCCGCCGTCGAGCTCAGCCTGGTGCGCTACCAGTACCGCACTGGCGACGACACCTGGCTCTACATCGGCGACGGTTCCCATGGCCTGGACATCAGCCTGGAGAGTGCACGGCGGCTGGTGCGGGCATTGGGGCGATATATCCATGACGAGAGACGAGGGGGCGGGGTTGGCTGACTGACGTCGTTGCTGACAATGAGTGCGTCGTCGGCCGGTGGCGTTCTGCCTGTTGCTGACATCTGTTGTGTGCTATTCATGCGGCACCGGGCCTGGGACGTAGGGCGATGCCGGCGGTGTGGAGGTAGCGGCGGACGGTCTCGGCATGCACGCCGAACTGGCGGCCGATAGTGGCGCAGGACTGCCCAGCGAGGTAGTACTGCTCGGCCTGGCGCTTCTGCTCCTCGCTCAGACCGCGCGGCCGACGGAGGATGCCACGGGCATTGCGGAGGTCACTGACCTGTTGCCTGCTGATGCCATAGCGCTGGCAGATCTCGCGCACCGGCACGCCCTGCTGGTATAGGGTGATCACCTCATCCTTCTGTGCTGGCGTAAGGCAGGTGTGATGCTGGCGCAGGCGCTGAGGCAGGGGAGTGGCTATGGCGGTTGTAGTGGTTCCGTTGTCGGTGGTTGCTGGGCTTGCGGCCGTGGGGACTCTTCCGTCGGTGGTGGCAGTAGCGGTAGTGACTTCGCCTTCGGGCGGCAACGTCCTGGTGAACTTCAGCAGCGTCTGCCAGTTCTTGGTGACGGAGGTAAGGAGGGCCACCACAAGCTCCGTATACGAACCTGTGCCCTGCGTGGTGAGAGGTTTTTTCGAGGTATCTTGATTTTCTTGTCCATCCTGCGGGGTGGGCTTTTTTGGTTTGACCGCGGTGGTCGCCCCGCCGTCCCGGCACGCTGCGCAGCACTGGCGGCGGCGTGCAAGGCGGGGCTGGCCAGCTGGTTGAAGGGTGGGATGAGGAAGGCGGCGGCGCTGGTGCGGCTGGCGGGGTCTTCGACGGTGATGTCTGGGTCGGTGGGCGCATCGAGCGCAGCGTCAGCCGCAGTTCCGACGGTTCCGGCCGTCTCCATGGTTCTAGCCACTCCGGCCACCTGATTCTCCGTCGCCATCGCCATGGCCGCACCAGTCCGCCCGGCTGCTCGGGCTCCGTTCAGAGCTGTCTGCTCCGCCGCTATACCCGTCTCGATGGTGGCATCAACTGCCTGATTCTCCTCCGTGTTCATGGCCACCTCGGCCGCTCGGGCCCCGTCTGGCACCCTCTGTTCCGTCGCTATACCCGTCTCGATAGCTGCCCCGGTCCCCTGGTTCTCCTTCTCGGCAGCGCGGGTTATCAGGGCGTCGGGCGGCACGATGATGCGTCCCTGTTCGTCCCGCTTCGGGTTAACCAGTACCCGGCTGAAAAACACTTGGTTGAGTAGCTTTTTCAGGTGGTCGGGGGCGGCGGTGTACAGGCGGTGGCAGTCCTCCATCAGGTCGAGGGCTTGGTCGAGGTGGCGCTGGACCAGGGCGGTGTCTGCTGCATAGCCGGTGAGGGTACGGTCGAGCTCGGCCAGCTGGCGGGCCAGGCGGTTCTGTTCTTCTGTGAGCAATTCCAGGGGGATGGCTCCGGCGTATTGGGCCTGGAGCAGGCTGCGGCGCTCGGTTTCCAGTTGGCTGCGGCGTATGCGCAGGGCGCGGATGTCTTTGTGGGAGTTGGCTTGGATGCGGCCAAGTTCGGCCTGCAGGTAGCGGGCGATTTGCTGGCGGTCTTCGGGGGTGAGGGCGATGGAATGGTAGAGGTCGGCCACGCGCTGTTCGACCTCGTCAATCAGGACGGCGCTAAAGTCACAGGTGTGCAGGCGGTGGCGGCGGGCGCAGACGAAGTAGCGGTAGACGTCGCCGCCCCGGGCGGTGGTGTTCTGGACCAGCAGGCGTGAGCCGCAGTGGCCGCAGACGATGGTGCTTTTGAGGTAGTGGTTGTGCAGGCGTTGGCGTTCGCCGTTGCGCCGTGAGGTCAAGATGGTCTGGACTTTGAAGGTTATTCACAGAGGCAGAGCTTGCTTGCCTTTGCCCAGGTCGGAGTGGGGTGCGTGGTGTTTCTCGGACTGGGGGAGTTTTTCTTCCCGTGAGTCGATAGGATGGAGACCATGTCAGCAGTGAAATAGTCGGAGGAGCTGCTAGGAGCAGGTCGTGCGTGAAGTCGTCGAGAAGGAACGCACCATCTCCTCGGTCGCCTCGTCGTATGACCTTGTTGCCCAAACAGTAGGTAACTGGGTCGCAAGATACAAAAAGGAGCACGCCACTGACCGGGACCGCAAGAAGGCCTCCGAGTCGGCCGAGATAGCGAAACTGAGAGCGGAGAACAGGGAGCTGCGTCAGGAGAACGAGTTCCTGAAAAAAGCAGCTGCCTTCTTCGCCAAGGAACGACCGTGACCGAGCGCTATGAGCTGATCAACCGTGAAGAAGGCCATTATCCCATCTCCTCAATGTGCCGGTGGTCCAGGGTATCAAAATCAGGGTACTACTCCTGGCGCGACCGTCCCCAGTCACAGGCAGCCGTCCGGAGGGAGGAGCTGGCCATCCTGATTAAGGACGTTTTTGAGGACTCGTGAGGGCACCTACGGGTACCGGCGCATCCAGGTGGTCCTGGAGCGGCGTGGTGTGCGGGCCGACGGGGCCACGATCCGGTCCATCATGCGTGACCTGGGGCTGCAGGCCGCCGGGCCACGGGCAAGAGTCCGAGCCACGGTGCCCGCCCAGGACCTGGGTGAACGGCCGGACCTGCTCCGGCGGGACTTCACCGCTGACAAGCCCGGCAAGAAGCTGTGCGGGGACATTCCCCCGCAAGCGGGAGGTGCCCCCTCCTATGTCAGGACGTGGACCGGATTCGTCTATCTGGCGACCGTTCTGGACTGCTGTACTAAGAAGGTCGTGGGTTACGCGATGGCCGACCGCATGCGCACCTCCCTGGTGTGCCAGGCCATTGACATGGCGGTCAGGAGATGCCCGATTGAGAGGGGCGTGACAGTCTTTCATTCAGACCGAGGTAGTCAGTACACGTCGCAGAGGTTCTTGGATCACCTCAAGGGTTATGGGATTCGTCCCTCGGTGGGGCGCACGGGGGTGTGCTGGGACAACGAGTGGGCTTCAGTCACTCAATGCCACGCTCAAGAATGAAAGAGTCCACCGAATGGTGTACCCCACGAAGGACAAGGCGATCAAGGATATTGCCTCATGGATCGAGCTGAGATACAATCATGTCCGCCTTCACTCAGCCCTGGGATATCGCACCCCGAACGAGGTCGAACGCGAGCTCCTGAACTTAACGAAGGCAGCCTGAAACACAAAACAAGCAGTGTCCGAAAAACACCCAGCAGTCCAATGACGGCCTGGACGGTGATGCCCAGGTCCTTGAAGAACGTGTTGGCGCGCTGAATGAACCCGGCGGCGGTGTCCTTGCGCTCATCATCGAGGATCTCGGAGTAGACCACGCGCGAGTAGTCGTCTATCGCGTGGTGGATGTACCGATAACCTCCGGCCGGGCCGCCCTGACGGCGGGTGCGGGTCTTGGTGCGGTCCGCGGCCAGGGCGGGCGCTGAGCCCCGTCCGTGAGCGCGCCAGCCCCCGGCCGTCGGGGATGCGGCCGAGCTTCTTGATGTCGAGATGGACCAGCTCCCCGGAACTGGTCTTCTCATAGCGCACCGGCGCCGGACGGCGCATCGCCAGCCCTGCGGCCTGATCCACCTCCCTCAGGCGGGGCATGTCGTAGCGGGTCAGGATGCGCCCCACGGTGGAGCGCGCCAGGCCCAGGTGGCAGGCGATGCGGTGGGGCCCACCGGCGGTTGAACCTCAAGGCGATGATGCGCCGCTCAGTGCGCCTTGCCAGCCGCCCTGGGCTATGGTGGGGGCGCGATGAGCGGTCCTCCATGGGCTGGCCGGCCCGGTACCGGCCCACCCACCGGCTGGCGGTGGCCGGCGAGACCTGGAAGCGTTCGGCCGCCCGGCGCACGGGCCAGCCTTCTTCGACCACCAGATGAGCAAGACGACGGCGCCCCTCAGGGGTCAGCGGTGCGTAAGCGTGGGCCATGAAGGCCTCCGGTCAGTGATGCGAATGTGTCAACCCACATCATGCCGGAAGCCTTCACACAACCTCAGCCCCGTTCACAACCTCCCAAGGAAGTACAACTAGCCCTGCGCCCCGCCGACTTTCGGCGACCGGTGGGCGCTTGGCTGCGGCCACCAGGCGTCGGCGCGCGTTGTCCCGACTCCAGCCAGTGACTGCGCAGACCTCATCAAGGTGGAGTGCGTGGTGTTTCTC
>NZ_MSKS01000018.1 GCF_001937445.1 Actinomyces oris
ACAACACAAGAACTCCTTCATGGGTCCGCCGAAATTTCTCAACGACCGAGAGTAATCATAACGTAATCATCCCAGCAAGAGGGGTTCCCCGTGTACTCCCCATCGCTCCCCGTGTACTCCCCATAACTCCATGGGGAGTACACGGATTCTCTCGGTCTCCCCGCGTGTACCCCGGGTACTCCACGATATTTCCCCGTGGGAGTCTCTGGACTGCTGGGTGTTTTTCGGACAGTGCTTGTTTTCTTGCTTCAGGCTACCTTCTTCAGACCCAAGAACTCACTTTCGACCTCGTCGGGAGTGCGATACCCTAGAGCTGAGTGAAGACGAGTACGATTGTATCTCAGCTCGATCCACGAGGCAATATCGTTGATCGCCTTGTCCTTCGTGGGATAAACCATCCGGTACACTCTCTCATTCTTGAGCGTAGCATTGAACGACTCTGCCCAAGCGTTGTCCCAGCACACCCCCGTACGTCCCACCGAGGGACGAATATCATAAGACTTGAGGTGATCCAGGAACTCCTGGGACGTGTACTGGCTCCCCCTGTCGGAGTGAAAGATCGTCACACCCTCCTCGATCGGGCACCTGCGTACCGCCATGTCAATGGCCTGGCACACCAGGGAGGTGCGCATGTGGTCAGCCATCGCATAACCCACAACCTTTTTCGTGCAGCAGTCCAGGACGGTCGCAAGATAGATGAACCCAGCCCACGTCCTGACATAGGTGATATCCCCGCACAGCTTCTTGCCGGGCTCGTCAGCTGTGAAGTCCCGCCTGATCAGGTCGGGCCGCTCGTCCAGGTCCTTAGCCGGCACGGTGGTTCGGACCTTTGCCCGTGGCTGCGCGGCCTGCAGGCCCAGGTCCCTCATGATGGACCGGATCGTGGAACCGTCCGCCCGGACCCCACGCCGCTCCAGGACCGCCTGGATACGCCGGTAACCGTAGGTGCCATCGGAGCGCTCAAAAACATCCTTAATCATAGTGGCCAGCTCCTCCCTCCGAATGGCCGTCTGTGACTGTGGTCGGTCACGCCAGGAGTAGTAACCTGATTTTGACACGCCCGACCACTGGCACATTGAGGAAATGGGATAGGAGCCTTCTTCGCGGTTGATCAGCTGGTAGCGCTCGGTCACGGTCGTTCCTTGGCGAAGAAGGCGGCTGCTTTTTTCAGGAACTCGTTCTCCTGACGCAGCTCACGAACCTCTGCCTTGAGTTTTGCTATCTCGGCTGACTCGGATGCCTTCTTGCGGTCCTGGTCGGTGGCGTGCTCCCTCTTGTATCTTGCGACCCAGTTACCCACCGTTTGGGCTACAAGATCGTATGAGGCGGCCACCGAGGAGATGGTGCGGTCCTTCTCGATCACCTCACGCACCACCTGCGCCTTGAACTCGTCTGAGTATCTCGCTGCTGGCATGGTCTCCATCCTATCGACTCACGGGAAGAAAAACTCCCCCAGTCCGAGAAACACCACGCACTCCACTCCCCATTTCTCGAATGATGGGTGCTGCATAGGGTCTCAGTATTCCTCAGGTCGATGTGGCCTGATCGAGAGCAACGGAGGTTCCATCATGATGACTGCTTCGAAGCGAGTCCTGGCTGCCATGAGCGCCATTGGCATGGCGGCAACCCTGGCGTCCTGCCAGCTGCCAGGGGGCTCCTCGGGTGAGAAGGGGGTGTCGACCTCGACCTCGACCTCGACGTCGGCGTCAGCGCCGAAGTCGGCGCAGGCCGGGGGCGGTGGTCATGGTGCGGCCATTGAGTCGCATCCCACGACCGTTGACAGTAAACCCGGGACTGTTTCCCTGAACTCCGTGTCCGGTGCGGGAACCACAGTCACCGTCATGTTCTCCGTGACGAATAATGACAAGAAGAATGACATGTGGATATACGACTCATTCTCTGATGGAGACGACTCGGTGCCTCAGCCCAGTGGAAAGGCGAGCCCGGGAGGGAGCACGAACAACGCCGACGGCTTTACGCTCATCGAACCGTCCTCCTCAAGCATCTACCGCGTCTCCTACGACTCCCAGGGCGGCTGCCTGTGCTCCAGTGGCCTCACGGAGTTCATCCAACCCGGTCAGACGATCGCGCTCCAGGCTACCTTCACCGGTGTACCGGCCGAGGCGAAGAACGTCACCATCACCATCCCGAATGGAGGCACCTTCAGCAACGTGGCGGTGGCCCGATGAGACGGCAGATGAATGGGGGATGGGCAAGGGGCGCCAAGCGTCGGCCTCGGTCCGGGGTGCTTGCCACCGCGGCCGTCGCCGTGTGGGCAACATCGTGGTCAGTGTCCGCCGGGGCTGCTGCCTTACCCGCAGCACCGCAAGCGGGCCGCCCGTTGGCGGCTGCGAGCAACAGTGCCACAGCCGATCCGACGACGATCACCAAGCAACCGGAGAGTGCAGGGCCGGGTAATCCCCGGGTGGCTCAGACCGTGGACCGCGTTGTCACGCCGGTGTCGCGCTCAAGCAGCTCGGACAGCGCGGTCACCTACTCCTCGGACGGCAAGACCACGGTGGCCTCGTTGTCCGGTGACGTCACCTTCGACGTCGACTCCTCGGCCCTGACTGACCGGGCCAAGCAGGTGCTCGACGAGATCGTCAGCCGCTGGAACGGCAAGGCGCCGGCCACGGTCACCGTGGTGGGGCACACGGACTCCGTCGCTGACGACGCATACAACCAGACGCTCTCCGAGCAGCGGGCCAAGGCCGTCGCCGACTACCTGACCTCCAAGGTCCCCTCCCTGAACGTCCAGTCCTCCGGCAAGGGGGAGAGCGAGCCCGTGGCCTCTGAGACCAACGCGGACGGCAGCGTCAATGAGGCCGGCAAGGCCGCCAACCGCCACGTCGATGTGCGCTGGGGGTAGGCAGGGGTGTCCCCGCCTCAGCGCAGCTCGATCCACTGGCCCACGGTCGAGATCTGATCGCTGGTGATCTTCTCTCCGGAGAAGTCCACGAGGCAGATCTTCGACTCCCGGCTGATGGCCCAGAGGGAGCCCTTCTTCTGGTAGGGCCAGGTGGTCTGGTACTGCTGCTGCGCCAGGATGATGGATCCGTTGGTGACAGCGGTCCGAGAGCCAACGGGCTGGTACCCGCGAGTGACGGCCCGGGCGGCATTCATGGCAAGGTCGAGGGCGTTGTAGCCGTCCTTCGCTTCGACGGACTGGGCCGTCATGAGGACGGCCGACTTGTCTGACGGGTCGGTCCACGTGGTACTCCAGAGGCTGGACTGTGCCACCGACCGATCCCAGCCCTTGGGCACCGCAAGAAGCAGGTCGCCCTCCTCAAGACGGTCCCAGTCACCTTCTGGGCCTGGATGCTTTGCCGAGGAACAGCTGCTAAGAAGCGTTGCGGCTGTGGCCGTTGAGAATGCTAGGAGGGCGCGTCGTCGTTGGATGGTCATTGTTGCTGCCTCGTCAGGGTCAGAGAGTTCTCGATGCCGTTGCGAAGGCCGTCATCCAGGACGGTGCTCAGAAGAGTGACGACGCCGGTCCCCACCTGTGAGGCGAGCAGCCAGGTCCACCCCAGCCAGGATGTTGCAGGACCCCAGTAGAAGGCGGCCCTCTCAGTGGCGGGCTTGTCGCCGCTGGCCTCCCAGGAGACCCGCCCGATCTCCGAGTAGTTCTCAAAGAGGTAGGAGCTCGTGAGATTGACGGTCTGCCTGAGGCCGTCGGCGGTGGTGCTCGCGTCGATACCGGAGAGCAGGACCCGCTGCGCGAAGCTGGTGTCGTTGGTCTGCAGGTCGTAGGAGACGGCATACGGGGGCCACCCACTGCGCCGAGTGGGGCCTTTGAGGGAGGACAGCAGACTGACAGAGATACCGGAGAAGTTAATGCCGGCCCAGTCCTGGGGAGCATCTTGCGGGCTCTTGGACGGGGCTTGCGGCTGCTTCACGTCATCGACTGAGGTCATTCCTGAAACAGGGGTTTTCTCTGGAGACTTGCTGCATGAGGCGACCGCGCTCAGGGAGGCGATACCGCCGGCGGCCATGAGGAGGCGGCGATTCATGAGGCACTCACCGCCACTGACGTGAGGACGGATGACATGCGGTTCAGACTCTCCTTGTTCTTGGGGTCCGCGAAGGCGTAGACGCCGTAGCTCTCTCCGCCTGGACCGTCGACGATGATCCCCGCGCACGTGATGGGAACCTCGGCGGTCTTACGGTCCTGCAGCCATGGCGGGATCGCCGTGGTCTGCCAGTCCAGACGGTTCGCGCCGGATCCGCCAGGAACCTTCACAGGAGTGACCGTGGGCTGGATGGACTGGGCGGTCAGCGCCTGCTGCTCCGCGGCCAGGATGCTTGCCGCGGGCTTGGCGCCGGCGGCGTAGTACTCGACAGCAACAGTGAGAGGAACGCTTCCGCGGCTGTCGTAGTAGGTCTGCTGCATACCGTCGTCGTAGGTCGTGGTGGCCCCGGTGACGGCATCCCCGGGTACCTGGATGATGAGGTTTCCGGTTGGGAGAAGGGTCATCATGCCGCCCGACGCCGTCGTATCCGAGCCTCTCGACGTCGACGGTTGGGATACGGATGCTGCGGCCGAGGCGGTGCCGGAGTCTGAGGCTCCTCGGTGGCTGCAGGCACACAGGGCGAGTATGGCCATCGCTGCCGCCACAGCTCTTACAGGAGTCTTCATGCGCTGTCCTTGCGTTGTCGTCAGGCGTCCAAAGAGGAACCGGCTAGTGGGTTTGGCTCGCCAGCTGCTTGCGGTCCTTCGTGAGCTTGTCAGTGCTCCAGCTGCCGGAGAGGGCGTCGAAGCCACCGTTGTCAGTGATCGCCGTGCCGTTGACAACGAGCTGAGTGGTGCTCGCTTTGGCAGCAAGGACGGCGGCGAATGTGCCACTGGCGGAGGAACTCGGCGGATCACCCACGGACAATGAGGTCGCAGGGATGTTGACGGTGCCCGACGAGAGCAGGACGGTTGAGGCATAGTCGTTGGCGAGATCGCGATCCGATCCACTGAGTGCTGAGACGTCAAGTGTCGTGGTGACCACCGTCGTGACTGCCGTGCCCGCGGGGACTCCGGAGATACCGCCATTGGCAGATCCCTCGGTGACATGGGTGAAGGTCATCTTGTCGAGGTCGCCGCCGGTGTCGTAGGACAGGGTGACATAACCTAAACAAATGCGCTGACCTGCTGGGGGAGAGGCGATACCGAAGCTGTTCCACGCCGAGTCGACTTCCTGACTGTGCTCCGGGACCGGGACGTCGGCCTTGTAGGAGAGCGTGTGGCTGACGGCGCCAGTCCCGTCGGGCTCAAGGGAGGTTGTTCTGCGGTACGCGATGTTGCCGCCGATGGTCAGGATCGGATACGTGACCGAGGACTGGCGCGCTGCTGCGCTGCCGGGGGTGTCGCCCGACGCCGTCGTGCCAACCGTCAGTCGGCTGGGTGACGACTCGATCGTGGAGTCGGGCCGAGCTGCCGCAGCAGGGTGAGCGTGCTTGACCCGTCCGGCCCCCGTGTTCTCAGCCTGCTTGGTGACCTCCGGGGATGAGGGGGATGGGCAGGAGCGCTGGTGGGAACACTGAGATGCCGCTCGCTTGGCCCGTGCTCCGGTGACCTGCGTGGTCACCGGGTTGGTCCCAGAACCTTCCGCGCTGTATCCGCTGGACAGTGACCGTGTGGTACCGGCGGCCTGTTTCGCCCCTGAGTCTGGGGCCGCGGCAGCCGGTTGGATGGCGCTGACTGAGATACCGACGAACAGTGTGAGGACGACTGTCCTTGCCAGTCGGGGAGTCTGGGAACGACAGCGCACGGAGTGCGTCCTTTCGATGAGGCGACAGGTGCAGAGCGGCGTCGTCGGGGGCGATACCGTTATCAGTCCGAGACTCTACGTACAGATGTGCTCTGACGCCACTCTGTTGTGGCACATCGGGGTTGTCGGAGAGTGCGATTGCGAGCGGCACCGCAACCGAAGCGGTTCGAAGGCCTCGATAACATCGATAACATCGCCAGTAATTGCCCGCCGAGATTCCAGCCCAGAGAAACCGCAATCGCCTTACTCGCCATTGCATAGAACGCATACCTCGCTGTGTCATAGGTGCGATAGCGAGATCAGTCGAGGGTGAGCGACTGCTCAATAGAGGTTCGAAGGCTGGTATCAATAGTGCCCGTGCCTGAGTACTGGACAGCGGCAATCCGAGAATCCTTGCGTACGACCCAGATAGCGCCCTGGTCGGAACCTGACTTTCCGGCGCCAAAATCCAGGCGGACACCTTCTGAGAATCCGGACAGGCTGACAGCCTGCTGAGACAGCTTGGAAAAATTCTCCAACGCCCCGTCTGCCGAGTCTTTCTCTATCGCCGACAGTGCATCCTGAACCGACTTCTGAGGAACACTCGGAGCCAAGAATAGCCTCTGCGTGAGAATCCCTTGTGAGTCCGCCAACGCCCAAGAGTCGGCCCATCGTTGAGATCCCTCAAGCGGCCCAGTGTCCACCCAACCTGCTGGAACGACGCAACCCAACCCTCTAAAAGTGATGCTCTGTGTCCCATCCTGTCGCGTCGAGGCAATGGCGGAGGCCGCCGCTGAGCTGGACGCACTGGAAGAGGAAGCCGATGACGTCAGCTCGATCCAGCCGCCGACTGTATCAAACTGATTCTTGTCCTTCTTCTCATTAAACAGGTTAACGAGAGCGATGTTTCCATACTTGCTGATCGCCCATGTGCTTCCGTACCCTTTAGTTGGCCAATCCACTTCATAATCTTGTCGTGCCAGTACGGTACTTCCATCGGACCAAGAGACTCGTTCACCGACAAGGCGATACCCTCGTGTGACACAGCGTGCAGCATCGGCCTGAGTGTCAAGCGCCGCAAAGACGTCGCTCTCTTCCGTCGACTTCGCCGTCAAGAGAACATTGGTTTGCTTTTTGCTGTCAGTCCATTTTGTCGTCCATGTTCCATCTCCGGGACTGGATTTCTTCCAGCCGGAGGGGACGGCAACTAATAAGTTTCCATCGCTTACTCGTTGCCAATCTCCCGGAGGTTTCGGAAAGTTGTTTGAACTGCATCCAAGAAGAATTGTTGCTCCTAAAGGAAGGGTGGCTAACGATAGTGCTCCCCTTCGGTTCATATTCACTGCTACGCTCCCTTCAAAGATAGTGAGGATTCGAGTCCGTTTCGCAATCCGTCATCCTGATATGCACCGAAGATGGTCACAACTCCAACTCCGGCAGATGATGCAATCATCCAGGTCCAGCCCGGGGAGTCAGTGTCTGGACCCCAATAGAAGAAAACTCGTTCGATGGCGTTGTTCTGATCGACGTCCCATGAGATGCGTTTAACCTCCTTATAATTCTCAATAATCCCCTTATTGATGAAGTTCACTGACTGCCTGATGCCGTCAGGGTTCTTAGATTCTGTTGACACGCCGGAACACAATAGTCGCTGGACGACAGAAGACTTGTCATCAGTTAAATCATAATAAACCTCATACATCCCCCAATCGGAACGCTGCTGCGGCCCCTTAAAAGACGTAGGCAAATAGAATGAAATCCCTTGATGATTTGTCTCAATCCACTGGTTCGGCGATGTCTCCCGAGGAGTAGTCGAAGGGTGCGGTTGGGAGGTGTCCGAGGCTGCTTTCAACTTGCTCAATGGAGCCGTTTCGGTTCTTCGTCCGCAAGCGGCCAAGAGTAACGACGATGCAGCGAACGAGGAACCTGTTGCACAGAATGACTTTCTAGAAAACATACGGTCATGAGTGCCGTCAGGGTTACTGTGCCCACGCAACGATGATCCTGATGTCGTCATGATTTCACCAACCTCGAATCGTCCCTGTTGTAGTATGCGTTACATATTCTCAAAAGTTCTGCGGCCTCCGTTGCTTGGCTGGCTCAGCTGTTGAGCGCTCACTGTATTCTTTGAGTCGGTACTCGAGTTCTTCTTAAAGGGGCCCCAGCCACCTTCCTCGTTGGTGACTGTACCATCCTGAACCACTCTTGTCACCTGTGCGCGCTCATACAACAAGTTTTCGAAGCTGTTGTCTGAAGGGCTGTCCGGATTAAGGACAGACTGTGGCACGATGAGAGCTCCGTTAGTGAAAGACGAGTCGACATACTCTTGCGCGATCTTCTTATCGTTGTCGCTCATTGAAGAGACGTCAAGTGTCGTGGTGATTGTCGACGTTTGAGGGTGGTCTGCACCGTCATCCTCTTTCAGTCCTGTCGCTGACCATGAACCTTGACCCACCTTTACGTTAGTGAAAGTAATCTTACTGAGATCTCCGTTCTCGTCATAAGTCACTTCGTAGCTTCCAGTATAGCTCCCTGAAGCGTCTGCGGCCGCCTTCAAGCCGAATGACTTTGTAGGATCTTCGGCGCTTCCTTCCACGGATCCGCCGATCGATCCCGTGTATGTGAACTTATGAGAACTCGATGTCTTGCCGCTGGCATCGGTGGTAGTGGTGTATGTGTATCCAGCTTCCCCGGAGATGTTGAGACTCGCGCTGGCCTTGAGCTGACCGACGGGGACGCCTTTTTGGTTGTCGCTCTCTTCGCCCTGTTCGTCCTTGTCGTCCTTTTGGTCTTCGTCCTTCTTATTGTCGCTTCCTCCAACCTTAGGTTTGACATCCAGGCTGGCTGAGGCGCTGGCTTCGAGTTTTAGTTTTGCATTCCATACAGTTGAAGTACTGTCCGGGGTTTGCTCGAACTTTGTGCCGCCGTTGCCGATGCGGCCTAGGCCTTGATTGTTGAGGTGATTCTCGGTGTTCTCCTCATTCTGTTTGTCGAACTCTTCGCAGGAAATGTGGTCAGGGGTGTCGCAGTTATAGGTTTCAGATGTGGTATGACTGACTGAAACTCCTGCTGACGCATTGACCTTGGCGCTGAAGGGATTGCCCTTCCCTTTGTCCTTGCTTCCCCCTTTATCATCAGTGGATGCGCCGACTTCGTACCCGGCTGAACCTTCTTGCGTGCTCGAGTACTGCCGTGTCCCTGAGTTATCCATATAGGTGGTCTTAGTGACGGACGTACCATCCTTGCCGCCGACATTAGCTGATCCAGGTCCAGGTAACGGAATGCTGACACCAACTGATGTTGAGGCCGTCCTTTCTTCAGATTGAGACGGGATCGATCCCGGATCGACTTTACGAGGATCGTTGGCCTCTTGCCCCTGATTCTGCGAGTAGTCGCAGGAGTAGGAGTCATCCGTGCCGCCTACAGAATGAATCGCTGAGGAAATTTTACAGACAACAGCTTGAGCGAGGGAGACGCCGCTTCCAGCGGCGATGAGGGTGGCAATGGTAGCGATGATTGCCGCGACAACGAAGGCGGCCCCCGCATACTCAACAGTCGACTGCCCTTTCTGTTCTTGTTGACGGCAGTGCCTGTTCATTTTCATCGATCTCCTTAAGTTAGGTATACTCAATTCTTGAAAGTATGTTGTCGGGGATGCTGTTGTGTGAGGTATTATGTTGAGCTTGAGGCTCTTCGGCCCAAAAGCAGTTGAGGTGACCTAGGCTCCTCTTACCTCAATCGAGTCAAGAATATGTTGCGTCATCTTAAGGCTGTTAGTGTTGTCTTTTGGTGCACAAACGTAGACCCCGTAAGCATAACCGGAAGGTCCGTCAGACAGAACGGCCTGACATGACAGTTTGATTTCCTTCGTGTCATTGTTCCAAGGTGGCGCCGCGGATTGCTCCCAGGAAAACGTATAGGCGCTGGATGACCCTTTCACTGTCTTCACCTCGGGTGATATCGAAACACCATCCGTGGCGTAGGCCGCCTTGTCTTTACTCGCGATGCCCGCAGCGGTCTGAGAGTGGTTTGTGTAGTATTCTACGTCGATGATTGCTGGACTCGCCTGGTCGGTGACGTAGTAGTTAATGCGAGATAGGCCGTTCTGGTCTTTCATGGGTTGCTTGTCAGAAGTCACAGAACTTGGAGCTTCAAGCGTTAGACCGTGGGCGGGGTTTTGTTTGACGAAACTATTTGAGCTACTTCCGCTACTGCTGGCTGAGGGCTTGGCGGCGTCATTGCTTGTGTGGCCGAGCGTGCTGCAGCTTGTGATCAATGTTGCCGCCAAAATTACTAGTGAAACAGAACGAAACCGTTGCGCGTTCATGAGATCCTCCGTGATATCTTCCTGTAGTTTCCTGCAAGACAGCTCGCATTAGTTAACTAATCGTGCGCTGACTTTTGCCTTCGGCAGGCTGTGTAAATTATTCGATGAGGGGTGAGGGGAGGTTGACGTTCCCCTCTTTGGATTCGGTGGATTCGAACTGGCCGATTGCCGCTGCTGATGCGAGTTCGTGGAACATTCTCCATGGATGTTGTAACCGACCTTACCGTCTTTTAAACATACGCCGCGTTCAAATGTGACTTTGGCTGTAGAGGTTGCGGTGGCCCTGTCTTGGGTGTAGCTGACAGTGGAGTTGGTGCGCACTGAGACTGTCACGGTGCCACGAGACTCGTCGACCGAATACGATGTCACCATCGCGTCATTGAGTGTGGCGTAATACTTGGCTGCTTGTTCAGCCTTTGGACCTGCGAACGATCCCGCCCCGTGCCCAATGCTTCCCCAGAATTGGCGTTCGTTGCCAGAGCTTGCTGCGTTTCGGTAGGTTGACTCGATGGAGTCGGCCCAGGTATGTGCGGCTGCCAAGGCGGCCGCATCTGCCGCGTTGCTGGCATCGCGACGGTGCAGAATGGCATCCCCCAGGCCAGTCATGAGACCCAGTGCCACGAATGCCACAACTGCAGCGGCAACACTGATGTAGGGGAGGATACTGCCGCGTTCAGTGATTGCCGGTCCGGATGGAAGCCAGATGGTTTTACGCGAAATACGAGACATGGTGGTGCTCAGCTGTTCTTGATGGGGAT
>NZ_MSKS01000019.1 GCF_001937445.1 Actinomyces oris
GAGGCCGGCCTCATCGGCGGGCGCCGAGCGGTGACGCACTGGCGGGCCTTTGAGCCGTTGGCGCGCGAGCACCCGGAGATCGCGCTGGACGAGTCGGCCCTCTACGTGGACCATGGCGACGTTCTGACCTCGGCGGGTGCGGCGTCGGGGCTGGACGCCTGCCTCCACCTGGTGCGCAAGTATGTGGGTGCGCAGGCCGCCAACGAGGTGGCGCGTCAGCTCGTCATCGCGCCGCATCGCGAAGGCGGGCAGGCGCAGTACATTGAGCGGCCGGTGCCGCGGCACGCCGACGACGACCCGATCGGCAGCACGGCGTCCTGGGCGCTGGAGCACCTGGGCGAGCCGCTGCCCGTGGAACGGCTGGCGAGGAACGCGCAGATGAGCACCCGCTCCTTCATCCGCGCCTTCCGGGAGTCGACCGGCACCGCGCCTGCGGCTTGGGTGCGCGCGCAGCGGGTGCGCGAGGCCCAGCGGCTTCTGGAGAGCACGGACCTGACGGTCGAGCAGGTGGCCTCGACCTGCGGCTTCGGCAGCGCCGTCACTATGCGCCAGGCCTTCGCTCGGATACTGAGCACGACGCCGTCGGCCTACCGACGCCGAGCCGGGCATTTCTCGCGTAGCCGGGCAGAAATTCTGTGGGGCTACGCGAGAAATGCCCGGCTCGGCACGGGGGCGTCTGCACCACCCTTGGTATGATTCGGGTATGACTCAAAAGATCGCGGTGAGCCTCCCGGACGAGCAGGTCGTCTCGATTCGCCGTGCGGTCGCACAGGGCAGGGCGGCATCGGTATCGGGATTCGTCAGCGCAGCGGTCGCTCGCGCGCAACGGGAGGACAACCTCGCCCAGCTGCTGGACGACCTTGATCGCGAGCTCGGCCCCGTCGACGACGCGGACCTGGCCTGGGCCGACCAGGCGCTGGGACTGGCGTGACCACCGCCAGCAGGAGGCGCGCCAAGGGCCTGACCCTCGACACCGGCGCACTGCTCGCACTTGAGCGCGGGGACTCGCGGGTCCGCGCGCTCCTTCGCCGGGCCTTGGAGACGGGCCTGCCCCTGAGCATGCCAGCCGGCGTCGTGGCACAGGCCTGGCAGGGAGGCCCTCGGCAGGCCCGCGTCGCACGACTGCTGGCGGACCCCAGCGTGCACGTGGCGCCGCTGGACGACATGACGGCGCGAGCCGTCGGCCTGCTGTGCGGACGCAGCGGACACCGGGACATCGTTGACGTTCACGTCGCCCTGCTGGCGCAGGAGCAGGGGCACACCGTGGTGACCTCTGACCCTGAAGACCTGAGCGCGGTCCACCCCGGCCTCCCACTCATCACGGTCTAGACGAGCGTCGCAAGCCCCGGCCGGCGATGTGCTGCATGCCCGGACGCCGAGCCGGGCATTTTTCGCGTAGCCCCACAGAATTTCTGCCCGGCTACGCGAGAAATGCCCGGCTCGGCACAAGGTGGAACAGTCGGAGTCACTCCGCGGGCGGCTCGACGACGAGCGGCGCCTCGCCGGGGGCACGCACCTCGGCGCGGGGTGCCGGTTCCAAGGCCAGGCTCACGTGCAGCCGCTGCCCTTCTTCGCCGACGGCGTCGTAGGACAGTCGCGGGTTGTCCAGCTCGGTGACCTCGGTGCGGGCGCGCACAAGCCAGGGGTGGCGGCGTCGCAGCCCGATGAGGTCCTGGTGGAGCCGCAGCATCCAGGCGCCCTGCGGCGCGAGCCCGGACGGCGTGGCCGGCAGGGCGGGGCGGACCTCGTCGTCGCCGCCGAGGGTCTCGGTCTTCACCCCACGGAAGGCCTGCTCGTCCCCGTAGTAGACGCTGGGCACGCCACCCACGGTCATGAGCAGGACGACGGCGAGCGCCGCCCCGCCGGCCCCGACCTTGCTGGCGATGCGGGTGACGTCGTGGTTGCCGACGAAGGTGGCCGGGATGAACCGGTCCAGCAGCTCGTTGTGGCGCTTGAGGCACCAGTCGAGCTCGTAGAAGTTGACGTCGGCCAGCGAGCTCCAGGTAGCCTTCCACAGCTCGTACTGGGTGACGGTGTCCACGGTGGAGGCCTCCACGAAGCCGGCGTAGTCGCCGTGGATGACCTCGCCCATGAACCAGGCGTCGGGGTGGCGCTCGCGTACGGCGGGCAGGACGCTCGCCCAGAAGGCGGGGTCGACGGCGTAGGCGGCGTCCAGGCGCCAGGCGCTCGCGCCGCGGTCGAGCCAGTGGGTGAGCACCCACACGGCCAGGTCGCGCACCTCGGCGGAGTCGTGGTTGAGGGCGGCCAGGGACTCGTGCCCCTCGAAGGTGGCGTAGCCGGGGCCGGACGGTCCGGCGTCGTTCCCGACGGCGGCGTCGTCGAAGCGAAAGAGGCCGCGCTCCTCTCCCCCAGCGCGGGCGGCCCGGAAGAGGGGGTGCTCGGTGCCGACGTGCCCGAGGACGCCGTCGAGCATGAGGGCCAGGCCTCGGGTGCGGCAGGCCTCGGCGAGGCGGTCGAAGGCGGCGTCGTCCCCCAGGCGGGGGTCCATGCGCAGGTGGTCGGTGGTGTCGTAGCCGTGGGTGGATGAAGCGAAGATGGGGCCGAGCGACAAGCCGTTGGCGCCGAGCTCGACGGCGTAGTCGAGCCAGGGCTCCAGGCGGTCCAGGCGCGCGGGGGCACCGGGCTCGGTCAGGGGAGCGCCCGGTTCGGGGCGGATGGGGGCGCCGGTGGCGCCGAGGGGGTAGACCTGCCACCAGATGGCGTGGTCGATCCAGGCGGGGGTTTCAGGACGGCTTATTCCAGGTGACTCACTAGTCATGTCTCCAAGGGTGCCGCCGCACCCGTTAGCATGTCAAGGTGCCATCCCGTACCGACAAGCGTCCCCGCCTGCGCATGGATCCCGCCGAGCGCCGCGAGCTGATCCTGTCCGCGGCGAGGCGGGCCTTCGCGAGCCGCCCGTACGAGGAGGTCTCACTGGTCGAGGTCGCGGCGGAGGCTCAGGCCTCCGAGGCGCTGGTGCACAAGTACTTCGCCGGCAAGGCCGGCCTTTACGCCGAGGTGCTCCGGCGTGCCACTGACGAGCTCGCCGAGCGCACCCGGCGGGCCGACGACGCTCTGCCGGAGGGGTCGTCGGCCCGGGACCGGGTGCGGACCTCGGTGCTGACCTATTTGGACTTCATCGCCGAGCGCTCCCCCGGCTGGGTGACCTACCAGGTGCTGGCCGGGCACGACCCGGGCGATGAGGCGGCCCGGGTGAGGCGGGAGGCGCGCGAGGCGGCGGTGACGGCCCTGGCCCAGGTGGTCGGCGACAGCCGGGGCCACCGCGACAACTTCGCCCTGTGGGGCTACCTGGGATTCCTCGACGACGCCTGCCTGCGCTGGGTGCACGCAGGCTGCCCCGACGACCAGCGCCACAGCCTGGTTGACGCAGCGCTGGGCTGCCTGGAGGGGGCGCTGGGCGACTGGCGGACATGAAATCCGGGACCGCCCAGGCGAGTACGACATCCCGGGGCCGGCAGTCCGGCCCGCAGACGCGAACGTGGGGCCCACCTCTCAAGGAGGTGGGCCCCACGTGATGGAGTCAGCGCGTCGGCGCGAGCCTTAGGCTCAGCGCACGGGCTTGCGGACCTCGGCGGAGAGGAACCAGGCCTGCTGCTCGAGCTTGCCGGTGAGGTCCTCGACGATGCCGGAGGAGGTGGGGTCCTCGGAGTCGACGTCGTCGTGCACGCCGCGCAGGGTGGCGACGACGGCCTCGATGGCGGAGACAATGTAGGCGACGCCCTCACTGGTGAGGATCTCGCCCTCGGGGGCGGCCGGGACGGTGGTGGCGGCGGTGACGGTGGCCGGGCGGCCGTCGGGGACGGCGTTGATGGCACGCATGCGCTCGGCGACCTCGTCGGAGCCCTCGCGGGCGATGTCGACGACGTCGTCGAGGTTGAGGTGGATGTCGCGGAAGTTCGAGCCGACGATGTTCCAGTGGATCTGCTTGCCGACGAGCTCGAGGGCGATGAGGTCGGTCAGGACGCGCTGGAGGTTGTCGCTCAGGGCGGCGGAGGCGGTGAAGGTGAGGTTGATGGACGGTGTTGTCATGGTGTCTGCGTTCATGGCCATCACTTTACTACATCGTGAATCTCTGTGTGTGTTACTTATGATTCACAGGTAAGCCATGCCTCACCTGAAACCAAGGGTCACCTGCCCGGACGGGCTTCCCGGGCCGGGCGACGGCGGTCAACAGCACGTGGACACTGGCGCGAGCCGACTGGCATAATGACGGGGAGCCATCCGGCGGCTACCGGACGGCTCCCCCAGGTAAGCGGCTCATCCGAACCACTTGCCGAGGGTATCCACAAGGACACTGACGGCCCGGGTCAGGCGAGCGAGTGCGGTTAACAGTTCGCTCACCTTCCGGGCCGTTTCCTTGTCCTTGCGAACTTGCCTGCGTCGGCCTTTCGGCTTGGACACGACCCCCACCTCCTTCCGACTCCCTTCCTCCCCGGCAGGACACTGGGCGTTCCGGGAGAAGGTGCCGAAGAAAGGTGAGCGCAATCATGCCACGACGGCTCCGGAGATATCAGCCGACCTTGCAGGTGTTCGGCTCGCCGGTCTCTTCCTCCTCGGAGGCGAGCCAGTGCCCGTTACTGCCGGGCACCATGGTGTTCTTCGCCGGGATGCGCGCCTTGTTGGTGGGTTCGGTGACGTCCTTGCCCTGCGCGTCGACGTAGGTCACCTGCGTCATGTCCACGCAGTAGGTAACGGTGGCGCTCTGGCCGTCGGCGCTCATGGCGACCTCGGAGATCGCCACCTTGACGGGGGTCTTGGCCTTCTGTCCTTTGTTCTTGAGGTTGGCGGCGTCGTCGAGGAACTGTTGCTGGAGGTTGCCGGTGGTGACGGTGGGGACCTTGCTGGTGTCCTGCCCGCCGCCGACCCACAGCTTCCAGGACATCTGGTCGTAGGCCACGAAGTCCTGGAGGATCGCGACCCGTTTGACGTCGAGGCCGGCGGGGATCGTGGTGATGGTGTATCCGAGCTGGGCGTCAGACAGGGAGGCCGCCGTGACGGTGCCGGCGGTGCTCGACGCCGTAGCGGAAGCCGAGGGGGCTGACGTCGGCCTCCCTGTGGAACCAGCCCGGCTGGCAGGCGCCTTGGCGCCGGGTTTGGAGTCCTTGGAGGAGCAGCCGGTCAGGGCCAGCGAGCCGGCGAGCAGCAGGCAGCCCAGTGCAGCGGCTCGACGGCGGCCCCCGGCTCGGCTCACGGGGTGGTTCTCGGCATGTGCCACGGGGGCTCCTGACTGTCGGCCGGATTCGACCCGGCGGAAACCAACCCGTCGACACTACCGCGAAGGTCACGAACGTGTCTCGACCTTCGTCGACTTCATTGCTACACCCCTGTTCTGGCGAGGGTACGTGATGCCAACAGTCCTCAGAAGGAGGAACCAGGTCTGCTGCGCAGGCTTGCCGGTCAGGCCATCCAGGATGATGGCCGACGTCAAGGGCTCGTCATCGACAGGGACACCCTGCGCACTGGGGGACAGGATTTCCGTCCCCCGACGCACAAACAGCCCCTGCCTGGAACGGAGTGCCCCCCAGCCAGGGTGAAGTGTCCCAGACAGCGTCGAAGATCCCCGTGAGGAAGCGAGCCGACCGAGGTCTCCCCGCCCACCGTGACGAGACCGGACCAACCTGACCAACAGCCCGGGACACCCGGCCCGGGCAGTCGCAGTCACCTTGGCAACAGCTGGAGTCTCACCAATGGCCCACACCCAGGCATCCATCCTCGCCAGAGTCGCACTCCGCCACTTTTGGGAGTGATGGTGTCAATCAGCTACCCGTCGGTGAAGGCGTCACCTTCCCCGTGGAAGTGAGCCCCCAGGTCACCGAGGGCCCGGACCTGGCGGGCCCCAACGATGGCCTGAGGGTCGACACGCCTCACCTTGGAGTAACCGACCTTGCGCAGCTCGTCCTCACGCTCGGCCTCGAAATACAAGGCGGTCACGTCATAGGCACAGCGCCAGCCCCCCACCAGCGTTGGTGACGTGATCGAACAAGACGTTCGACAGACCCTCTAGGCAACGACCACTCACCACAGGATCGTCACACCGGACAGTTCCTCGAAGGCCGGATCGCGCGTCACCAGCGCAAGCGACTCGTACATCGCTTGCGCCGCCAGCATCCGATCAAAGGGATCGCGATGCGACCACTCAATCTGCCCGCTCAAGCGCGCGTGCGACCACTCGATGGGCAAGAACTCCGCTCCGAGCCGTCGCACGTGCCCCTCGAGAGCATCCAGCCACGGCCCCGCTCCAGGCAGTTTCCCAATGCGGTTCTTGGTATGCAGCTCCCATGCACTGGCGGCGGAGACCACCACGAGATTCCCTCGGTCTCGCAGCACCTCGACAGCCCTCCCGCCCAGACGCGAGGGCTCATTGATCGCCCACATGAGCGCGTGCGTATCGAGCAGGTAGCCCTTCATGCACCCTCCCAGGCACTCAGCTCCTCCTCCGGCAGCTCGTCGAAGAACGTGTCCGGCAGCTGGTATCCGCCGAAGCCCAGCTCCCGCTCGCCCCCGACCGGAACCAAGCGCGCCACTGTCTGACGCCCTCGGGCGATGTTGATGGTCGTCCCCTGCTCGACCTCCACCAACAGCGCCGACAGATGCGTCTTTGCCTCCTGAACCTTCACCGTCTTCATGTATTGATGGTCCCAGGAGAAAGCGACCTGGTCAACCACGTTGGTCAGGTTGCGCCGCCGCCCACCCTCACGGCCGAGGACATCTCACTCGTACGGGGACGTCAGTCTGGTGGACCCTGATGATGTTGGTGGCTCTGGTCTCGGCGCAGGCGCAGGCGTAGCTGGTCTCGATGGTGTCCGGCAGCAGTTGAGTGTCGTTCTCGGGGCCGGTGATGTCGTCGTAGGGGTCGCGTGAGCACACCGAGACCACCATGAACACGGCACCATAGGCCGTGTCCGTGGCGCGCTCATCCTCCTCCGAACAGTCGCTGTCGTCGGTCCAGACGTCCTTGCGGAACTTCTTGGCCTGCTTGAGCGCCTTGCGGGTGTTGGTCTCCCGACCATCCACAAGATGCTGGGCCAGGTCCAGCATCCTATCGAATGGCATCAACGAAGAGAGCCGCGATCCGAGGAGGTACGGGATCCCATTTTCTGACGTAGTGAATAGCCCGAGACCTCCCGAACAGCTTTCGCTTCAGCTCAAGAACCTTATTCCTGTCGACCGGACTTTCAGCGACCATACGTTCAACCGACAGACTGTACTCGTTTCGAAAGAAGCGAAACTCACGCTCACTTTTATTGCTCAGTCGCTCACGACCACCAAATACATAATATGCCAACATGGGAACGCCCACCATTATCGACATTACCACAGATATCGCATCGGAGGTGCAGTAGCTCATGTTTCACCTACCTAAGATGAATTTTGATTCACGGTCGACAGTCACTGACTTCACACAGGCAAGCGAAAAGCAGCCCTCGCCGCCACCACTGACCAACGCTCCATCACTCACACCATCCACCTCTTGCACCGGAACTGAAGATGCACGTCTCAGAACACGCCCGGCCCCCGCACATCCCCCCAGATGGCGTCAATGAACCTGATGGCAATCTGTCGGGGCACGGGATCACACATGGTGACGTATCGGATGGCTGCGAACCTCCCAAATGTAGCCCCCTTCAATCTGGCGATGTAGTTCTTGTCCAGAGGGCTCTCGGCGAGCATGCGATCGACAGATAGATTGTACGTGGTTCGAAAGTAGAAACGCGCGCGCTCAGCCTTTCTCATCCTCTGTCCCACAACACCGAGAGCCATGAGCACGATTGTCGGCCCTAGGGCCACCAGCGGATAAACGAAGAACAGAAAGGAAGTATCAGAATCACATAAACACACAGTAATAGCTCTCACTAGACAGTCCCGAGGGGGTACTCACAGTCATGACGAGCGCTCCCGGCGAGAACAGCCACGTGATCTGCAGCACACCCCGAGGTCACAACTGTCCTGCCGAGTATAGCCACGGCACCTGGCCTCGGCCCCTGCCGCTCAGGCCCAGGGCTGGCGCTGGGCCCACTCCTGCGGACTGACGCGGCGCCCGGTGTAGAAGGGCGTGTCCACGCGCACGTGCATGCGCGCCTCCGTGTAGCGCTGGTGGTGCAGGACCCCTTCGAGCCGGTCGAGGCTGTCGGCCTCGAAGCCGAGGATCCACTCGTAGTCGCTCAGGCCGAAGGTGGACAGGGTCGAGCCCTTGACGTCGGGGTACTTGGAGAAGCCGTGGCGCCCGTGCTGGGCCATCATGCGCGAGCGCTCCTCGGGGTCGAGCAGGTACCACTCGTAGGAGCGCACGAAGGGGTAGACCATGACCCAGTCGCGCGGCGCCACCCCGGCCAGGCAGGCCGGCACGTGGCGGGGGTTGAACTCGGCGGGCGTGTGCAGCCCCATGCAGGACCACACCGGCTCCAGGTAGCGGCCCAGCGCACTGCCGCGCAGACGGTGGTAGGCGTCCTGAAGGACCTCGGGATCGTCGTCGAGCCACCACACGAGCAGGTCCGCGTCGGCGCGCAGACCCCCGATGTCATACCAGCCGCGCGTCGTCACGCCGCCGGCCTCGACGAAGTTGGCGCTCTCCCCCAGGAGGTGCTCGCGCTCAGGCTGGGAGGCGGGCAGCGGTCGGGTCAGGCGGAAGACCGAGTAGAGCGTGTAGTGGTACTGGTTGTTGATGGCCTCCAGGTCGACGTCGGTGGCGTCGCGCGGGTCGCGGTGGGGGCGGCGCTCCTCGTCCTCGAAGCGGTGCAGGCCCCCCTCACCGGGGTGACCGCCGGGGTGGCCGTGCTGGCTGCGGGTGTCGGTGCTCATTTCCTCTCCTAGTTCTTGTGGAGCTGCTGGGCTTAGGGCTATCGGAGGCCGGCGCCGTCGGTCCCGTGGTGACTGTGCTGGCTGGGCCGGTTGGGTCGGTTGGGCCGGCCGGGGTGGCGGGTCCCGGGCCGGCAGCACGAGTCCGGGCAGACCGTGTGGAAGGGGCCGACGCCGGTGGTCGAGTCGGGTCGGACGTCCTCGCCGCGGGCGGTGGCGGCCCGCTCGAAGAGGATGTCGACGAGGGAGTCGACGAAGGCCGGGTGGGTGCCGACGGTGGCGGCGCGCGCATACGGCATCTCCAGGTCGTGGGCGGTCTGGGCGGCCTCGGTGTCGAGGTCGAAGACGACCTCCATGTGGTCGGAGATGAAGCCGAAGGGGGCCACGACGACGCCCCCGGGCCGGTCCACGGGGCGGCCGTCGGTCAGGTGCCCGGCGGCCAGGGCCTCGAGGTGGTCGTTGACGTCCGGTTCGAGCCAGCGGGCCTGCGGCGGGCCGGAGCGCGAGCAGTAGACGAGGTCGGCCTCCACTCTCTCCAGGCCGAGCCGACGGGCGACCTCGGGCACGAGGACGGCGGCCAGCGCCTCGTGCTGGGCGACGTAGGAGACCTCCGTGGACAGGTCGGCGGCCACGCCCGGCTCTCGCCACCCGGTTCCTCCCGGGCCGTCGACGTCGGAGGTGCCGAGTGCCGCGCAGGCGCCGGGCGCACTCTCGCACCCTTCCCCCGGGGCGGAGCCGGCCTCCATGCCCAGGGGGATGGAGTGGGTGACGAGCACGAGGCGCGCGTCCTCGGCCGCCACCCCCTGCTCGGCCAGCGCCCCGTAGGCCTCGACGATGGCGTCAACGTTGGCCTGCAGCAGGCCGGGGGTGTTGTAGTAGGGGCGCGTCTTGTCCACGGTGAGCTCCACGGGGCCACCCCCGTCCCCGCCGACCCGGGCGGCGGCGTCGGCCTCGGCCCCCTCACCGGTGGAGCCGTCCGCGCCGTCGGCGAGCAGGGCGACGGCGCCGGCCAGGTCCTCGCGGTACTGGCGGCACCCGGAGTAGGAGCCGAAGGCCGCGGTGGGCAGGGCCAGGACGCGGCGGGCCCCGGCGTCGACCAGCTCACGCAGGGCCTGGCTGACGAAGGGGTGCCAGTTGCGGTTGCCGACGACGATCGGCAGCGTCGAGCCGCGCTCGGCCAGGCGGGCCTGGAGGGCGTCGCGCAGCTCGGCGTTGCGCGCGTTGATCGGGGAGGCGCCGCCGAAGCCCTGGTAGTGGCCGGAGACCTCCAGGAGGCGCGAGTCGGGCACGCCGCGCCCGGCGGTGGCGTTGCGCATGAAGGGCAGGACGTCCTCGGGGCGGCGGGGCCCGCCGTAGGACAGCAGGAGGACGGCGTCGTAGGGGGCCAGCGGGTCGAGGGCCGGGAGGCTGGCCGCAGCTCCGGCGAGGTCGGCGCCCGGGAGGGTGTCCGGACGGGCGTCCAGGCGTGCGGGAGCCTTCTGGGTGGTTCCGGGCACGGACGCGGCGGCGTCAGTCATGGTTCTCCCCTGCGCTCTCCAGGCCCCAGACGAGCTCGAGGGCCTGACGGTAGGCCTCCTCGCGGCCCTCCTGGCCGGCGCGGCGGGCCATGACGGTGGGCTGGTGGAGGAGGCGGGCGGCCAGGTGGTGCAGGGCCCGCTCGGCCTGCGCCAGAGGCACCATGGGCTCGCCGTCGATCTGGCCGGCGGCATCGAAGCCGGGCTCGGCAGCGAGGTGACGATGGGGGCAGGCCCCCGCGGCGGCGTCGGCGCTGTTGACCCCGCTGACGCCGGTTCCGGCGCGCCCGTCAACGGCAGGAACGGCCAAGGCGAGCCGGCGGGCGGGCTGGGGGCGCAGGCGGGCGGCCTCCTCGGCGACGACGCGGCCCACCTGGGCGCGCAGGGCGGTGATGAGGGGGTCCATGGCCCGGCCGGCCAGGGTGCGCTCGAAGTCGGCGGCCTCGGCCTCGACGATGGCGCGGGCGGCGGTCACCTGCTGGGCCTCGGCGTCGGGCACGGCGTCGCGCACGCGGGCCAGGTCGAGGTGGACGACGCCGGGCAGGGCGCCGACGGCCTCATCGACATCGCGGGTCAGGGCCAGGTCCAGGATGACCAGTGGGCGGCCGGCTCCCCCGCCTGAGCCGGCGCGCTCGGCGGCGACGGGGGCGACGACGTCGGCGGTGAGGATCGGCCCGCCGGTGCCGCGGCAGGTGACCACGAGGTCGGCGCGGCTCATGGCCTGGCTCAGGGCGCCGGTGGGCACGGCGCGCAGGCCGTGGCCGGCGGCGAAGGCCTCGGCGCGGTTGGAGGCGGAGTAGACGGCGATGTCGCTCAGGCCCCTGGCGCGCAGGTCGGCGACGGTGGCGCCGGCGTAGGAGCCGGTGCCGACGATGAGGGCGCGGCAGTCCTCCAGCGGCGGCAGGTGGCCGGCGGCCTGATCCACGCCGACGGCGACGACGCTGCGCCCCTGACCGGACAGCTCGGTCTCGTGGGCCACCCGGCGGGCGGTGGCCGAGGCGCGCTCAACGACCCGCACGAGCTCGGGGCTGAGCGTGCCCTCGGCGGCGGCGGTCTCGGCGGCGCGGCGGACCTGACCGACGATCTGGGCCTCACCGACCACCATCGAACTCAGGCCCGCGGCGATGGCGAGCATCTCCCGGCGGGCGGCCGCCCCGACCAGGTGGGTCAGCCGGAGGCCGCTCGGGGGGAGCCCGGCGCGCTCGGCCAGGAAGGCGGTGATGGTCTCGGCCAGGTCCGACGCCGCCGCGGGCCGGCTCGCGTCCGCCGGAGAGAGGTCCGGGTGCAGGGCCGCCGGGCAGCCGGTGTCGGCCCAGGAATCGGCGTCGATGAGGAGGGCCAGGCGGTTGCAGGTGGACAGGACCAGGACCCCGCGCAGCGCGGGCACCGCCTCCAGGAGGTCCGGCCCCAGCCCCGGGGCGACCGCGCCGAGCCGGGCAACGACGTCGAGGCCCGGCAGTCGATGGTCTGCGGAGAGAAGATGAGTAGTCACAACGTGCGCTATTGAAACATCACCGCGGGGTGCAGGCACAATAGCGGCGTGGCGACACACACCCGACATCATGACAATGCGTCACCACCATATTTCTGACACTCCGTCAGGACCCGACGGACGTCTGGAACGCCGCATCATCACGCGCAACAACCCCCCTCTGACCACTGCTTACAGGAGGCAGCCGGATATGTCTCGCATTCAGTTCCCCTATCGCAGGGAAAGCACGCGGCGTCAGCATTCTTCGTCCGATAACGGCGATTTCGTCACCGGCAGTTCACACAATGATTCAATTGAGTCCGAGCGGGCGGCGCAAGAGCGGCAGCAGGACGGAGGCGGGGCAGGCGGAAGAGCCGACGGGGCGACGCCCGGGCCAGCGGCGGGAGCTGCCGGAGCGGCGGGGCCGACCCCGTCGCCCGCGCTCCTGGAGGCGCTGGCGGGCCGGAGGCCCGCACGCACGCCCGTGTGGTTCATGCGTCAGGCGGGACGGTCGCTGCCGGAGTACCGGGCACTGCGGGCGCGCGCCGACGTCCCGATGCTGGAGGCCTGCCTGGATCCCGTGCTGGCGGCGGAGGTGACGCTGCAGCCGGTGCGGCGCCACGGCGTCGACGCCGCTGTCTTCTTCTCCGACATCATGGTGCCGCTGCGCCTGGCGGGCGTCGGGGTGCGGATCGAGGAGGGCGTCGGGCCGGTCCTCGACGCCCCGGTGCGCAGCGGCCGCGAGGTGGATGAGCTGGTGGCCCGCCGCTTCGGTGACGGCCCCGGTGCCGAGGGGGTCGGGGCGATCGAGGAGGCGGTGCGGCGCGTCGTCGTCGAGCTGGGAAGTCCGCAGGCACCCGGCGCGCGCGAGGGGCTCAGTGAGCGGGCGCGCGCCGGACTGGAGCACAGCGCCGGGTCGGCGGGGTGGACGCCGGTGCTCGCCTTCGGCGGGGCGCCCTTCACGCTGGCGGCCTACCTGGTGGAGGGCCGCCCCAGTCGCGACCACCTGGCGGCGCGCACGCTCATGCGCGCCGACCCCGACTCCTGGGACCGGCTCATGACCTGGTGCGCACGCCTGACCGGCGAGTTCATCGCCGCACAGGTGCGTGCCGGGGCGGCCGCGGCCCAGCTCTTCGACTCCTGGGCGGGCTCACTGTCCCCGCGCGCCTACCGCGAGCGCGTGGCCCCCTACTCGGCGCTCGCCCTGGAGACGGCCCGGGGCGCCCTGTCCCCCACCACCGGTGAGGCTGCGCCGCTCATCCACTTCGGGACCGGGACCGCCCGGCTGCTGGGGCTCATGCGGCAGGTGGGGGCCGACGCCGTCGGCGTAGACGAGCGCATCGAGCTGGGTGAGGCCATTGAGGCGCTGGCCGGGGCCGACCCGCAGGCGGGGGCCTGCCCGGTCCAGGGCAACCTCGACCCGGCGCTGCTGGCGGCGCCGTGGCCGATCCTGGCTGAGGAGGTCGACGCGGTGCTGGCCGCCGGGCGCGCGGCGCCGGGGCACGTGGTCAACCTGGGGCACGGGGTGCCGCCGGCCACTGACGCGGATGTCCTCACCCGGATCGTGGCACGGGTGCACGGCTCGGCCGACTGGGAGGCCGTGGCCCTGGCCGGGTGGGACGCCGTCGCCGATGCGCCGGCTCAGGCCGCCGAGGTGCCCGGCGGGCCAAGCGGGTCGAGCGGGCCGGAACCGCAGGACCGGCAGAGCCTGCGGGAGCCCGGCCGGCAGGCGCCTCGAGGTCCTGGCGGACGGCCCCTGGCCCGCACGACGCGCCGCCCCGGACGGGAAGAGCACTGAATGACTGAGCACACGCAGCCCGCCGGGGGCCACCAGGAGGACCGGTACGGGGCGCCCGACGACCTTGGCGGTCGGGGCGCTCCGGGATGCCTGGACGGTCGGGGCGCTCCGGCAGGTCCGGGAGGCCTGCGGGGTCAGGGCGGCCTGGACAACCAGGGCACCATCGACGGTTCTGACGGCCGGGGAGGCCGGAGCAACCCGGGCAACCCGTGCGGCCCGGCAGGCCCGAGCGCCCCCGAGACCGATGCCCGGCCAGCAGGCCCGGCAGGTTCGGCAGACCTGGAAGGTCAGGGCAGGCCAGATAACCGGGGCACCTTGGACGCTCCGGGCGACCAGGGAGGCCTGGACGGCCCGGCTGGCGCGGCTACCCCAGGCACTCCGGGGGCCGCTGCCCGGCCGGCGAGTCCGGCCGTCCCCCAGGCGCCGGTCCAGCGGTGGGACGCGCTCGTCATCGGCGGCGGGATCGCGGGGCTGACGGCCGCCTGGGACCTGGTGCGCGCCGGGCTGCGGCCGCTGCTCATTGAGGCGCGCGGCTACACCGGCGGGCTCGTCGCGGCCGGGAGAATCGGCGGGGCGCGGGTGGACCTGGGTGCTGAGGGCTTCGTCGTGCGCGGCCAGGCGGCCACCTCGATGCTCGCCGAGCTGGGGCTGCGCACCGCCGCCCCGCACGGCCGGCCCCGGCTCTTCCTGCCGCCCCTCGCGCCGGGCGCCGGCGCAGGGCCGTCCCAGTGGGGGCTGCACCGGTTCCCTGACCACGCCTACCTGGGGATCCCGGCGGACCCACTGGCGGCCGACGTCGTCGCCATCATCGGGGAGGGGGCCGCGCGCCGGGCCGCGCAGGACGCCGACCTTCCCGGTGCGGTGGGCACCGGCCCTGAGGATCCGGCCGACCTGGCCTCCTTCGTGACCGCGCGCATGGGGGCCGGCGTCCTGGAGCGCCTCGTGAGGCCCATTGTCGCGGGCATCCACTCGGCGGACCCGGCGGACCTGGCGGCCGACGTCGTCATGCCCGGGCTGCGGCGGGCCACGGCGGAACTGGGGTCGCTCAGTGCCGCTGTGGCGGCAGTGCTGGAGCGGCGTCGGGCCCGGAAGGACGGGGCGGGCGGCCGGAGCGTGGACGCGGCCGTCGAGGGCGGGCTGTTCCGGTTCACCGACGCGCTGCGCGAGGCCATCGAGGCCGGCGGCGGGAGCGTGCGCACCCGCACCGGCGCCCAGTGGCTGCGGCCCGGCGGCGGGGAGTGTGGAGGCGGACAGGCACCGGTCGCCTGGCGGGTGGGGATCGCCCCGACGCGCCGGGGGCCGACGCCGTCGGACGAGCCGGTGCCCGATGGTGCGCAGGAGGTTGTGGCCACCGACCGCGTCGTCGTGGCGTGCTCGGCGGGGGCCGCGCTGCGGCTGCTGCGGGGGATTCGCGGCCTGCCCGCGAGCGCGACGGACCTGACCGTGCCGGTGGGGGCGCCGATCGCCCGCTTCACGCTGGTGGCGCGGGCTCCGGAGCTCAGTGGTGAGCCGGTGGGCTCGGGGCTGCTCGTGGCGCCCACCGCCGTTGCTGGTCCCGCTGAGCTCGCCGGACCCGCCGCAGCGGCGTCGGCCGGCACCGGGGCCTCTGGCCTGGTCTCTGACGGGAAGGTTCCCGGCGGGGGGTCTGCGAGCCCGGCCGCCTGCCCGGTGCGAGCCAAGGCGCTGTCGCACCTGAGTGCCAAGTGGCCGTGGGTCGGTGCCGAGCTGCGGGCGCTGCACGGCCCGGACGTCCACGCGCTGCGCCTGTCCTACGGTCGGCCCGGCCGGCCGCGCCCGCAGGTGGATCTGCAGGTGGCGCTCGATGACGTGGCGGCCCTGACCGGGGTGAGGATCGAGCCGGAGGCGGTGATCGACCACCTGCTGGTGCGCTGGGACGGGACGCTGCCGCCGGTGACGCCCGCCTACCGGGAGCGCACGACGCGCCTGGAGGAGGAGCTGGCGTCGGTGACGGGGCTGGAGGTCACCGGGGCGTGGGTGGCCGGGACCGGGATCGCGGCCGTCGTCGGGCACGCCCGCGCCGCGGCCGGGCGTCTGGTGGGCTCCCGTGGCGGGTGAAGCGCCGCGCCGGAACGGGGGTGGACGGCGCGTTCGTATATTAGGTCGCGAGTTCGTACCCCCAAGGTACGAAGGCGAGCCCTACGGTACGAACGCGACGATTGAGAACCGCGCACGAGGAGGGGATGCATGACCACGACGGGGACGGACTCCCGGCGGCTTCGGCTGGGCACGCGCGGCTCGCGCCTGGCGCTGACCCAGTCCGGGCAGGTCGCCGAGGCGCTGCGCCAGGCTGCCGGCGGGGGCCCCGGCGGCCTGGGCATCGACCTGGTCACCGTGCGTACGGACGGCGACGGCGACCGCACTCCGCTGCGGCAGCTCGGCGGCGTGGGGGTCTTTGCGGCCCGGCTGCGCCACGCGCTCCTGGACGGCGAGGTGGACCTGGTGGTCCACTCCTTCAAGGACCTGCCCACGCAGCCGGTCGAGGGGCTGGAGGTCATCTGTGTGCCGGCGCGCGAGGACCCGCGCGACGCCCTGTGCGCCCGCGACGGCCTGACCCTGGCCGCCCTGCCGGAGGGGGCCCGCGTGGGCACCGGCTCGCCGCGTCGGGCCGCCCAGCTGCTGGCCGCCCGCCCCGACCTGGAGGTGGTGGACCTGCGCGGAAACGTGCCCACGCGCCTGGCGCGGGTGCGGGGGCTGGAGGCGGTCGGCGTCGGGACCGATGAGCCGGTGGCGCCGAGCCGGGCCGATGCCGCCGGTGACCTGGACGCGGTGGTCCTGGCCCTGTCGGGGCTGCGGCGCCTGGGTTTGGAGCACTGCGCGAGCGAGGTCCTGGACCTGGAGACGATGCTGCCCGCGCCGGCTCAGGGGGCCCTGGCCGTGGAGGCCCGAGCCGGCGAGGACTGCGCGGAACTGGCCCGGGCCGTGGCGGCGCTCGACGACGAGCCCACGCGCCTGGCGGTGACGGCCGAGCGGGCGCTCATGGCGCGGCTCGGGGCGGGCTGCGCGGCGCCGGTGGGGGCCTGGGCGCACCTGCGGGGTGGCAACCGAGAACTCTGGGAGGAGCGCGCCGAGCACGGAACCCGGTGGAACGAGGAGTTCGGCAGAGATGACACCGCCACGACCAGAACTGGGCAGGGGGCCGGGACGCCGATTGGCGGCCCGCGGCCAATCGGCGCCCCAGTGGATCGGGGCATTGAGCACGGGGGGACGGAGGCAACCGCTGCGGCGGGGCCGCGCGGTTCGGCGGTCTCGCGCCGCTCGCCGCAGGTGCTCGTGCTGCGGGCGGTGGTCACCTCGCTCGATGGCGGTCAGGAAGTTGGTTGCGAACTGAGCGCCGAGCTGCCCGAGACCGCTGGGGGGCCGGAGGCTCCTGGGAACACGGAGGCGGTTCGGGCGGCCGAGGCGCTGGGGGCCAGGGCGGCCGAGGTCCTGTTGGAGGACGGCGCCGACCAGATCGTCGACCTGCACGCCAACAAGCCCCGGCGGGACTGAGGCCATGGCGCAGTCCACCTCACGCACTGACTCAGCCGGGAGCCTCCCGGGCAACCCCCGGGAGGGCGGCGGGGCGCCGCTGTCGGGGCGGGTGGTTCTGCTGCCGCGCCTCAAGGAGCGCGACCGCATCGCCTCGGCGCTGGAGCGGGCCGGGGCGATGGTGCTGCGCGCGGCCGTGACTCGGACCGTTCCGGGTGAGGCGGCGACGCTGGAGGCGACTGCGCGCAGGATCGCGGCGGGCGAGGCGGCCTGGCTGGTGCTCACCTCAGCCCGGACGGTTGAGGCGCTGGCGCCGTACCTACACGTTCCGGTGCCCTCAGCGCTACGGGTGGCCGTCGTCGGCCCGGCGACGGCACGTGCGTGGACCGAGCTCACCGGGACCGCCCCCGACCTGGTGGCCCGAGGCTCGGCCGCCGCCCTCCTGAAGGAACCAGAACTCGCCGGCCCGCTGCCAGCCCCGAATGCTGCGCGGCGGGTGCTGCTGCCGGCCTCGGCGCTGGCTGACCCGGCACTGGCGGAGGGCCTACGTCGGGCGGGCTGGGAGGTGGAGCAGGTGGCCGCCTACACGACCGTCACAGCAGACGCCCACGACCTGCCCCCGGACCTGGAGTGCACGTGGGCCACTGGCGGAGTGGACGCGGTCGTGCTCACCGCCCCATCCACGACGCGGGCAGTCCTGGAACTGCTCGGCCCGCCGCCGCAGGGAACTGGACTGGTGGCCATCGGTGTCACCACGGCGGCGGCCGCCCGTGAACTCGGCCTGCCGGTCGCTGCCACCGCCCTCTCCCCCACGCCCGAGGGGGTTCTCCAGGCAACTATCGACGCCATCCGGGGCGCCACAGGTTCCGCTCCTGCCTCTCAGGAGCCGCCGTGATGGCCACGCACCGGCAAAAGTGTCACAATTGGCGACTTTTCATTGCCGCGACTGCCCCCTCCGCACCTACCCCTCAGGTATGTGCCCAGGTCAGGGCCGGATGCTCGGATGCGCTCGAGAGCCACCACCCCCGCTCGGCGCACTGAAAGTCGCCATTCGTGACACGGAACCACCTCGCAGCCTCCCAGTCCGACGCGAGTGCCCCCTGCACAGACCTCCTCACAAGTCCACCCGATCCGCCCAATCCCAGTCGCTCCAACACTTTGGACAACCTGCGGGGCGGCGGACCAACAACCACCAGGAGCACCTCATGACCGACGCCCTCCGACCGGCCGCCGACTTCCTGTCGCGCCGCCCCGTCCCCGACCCGCAGCCCCCCACGGTCCGCCCCCGCCGCCTGCGCACCACTCCGGCGATGCGGCGCCTGGCACGCGAGCACGTCGTGGACCCATCCGCCCTCATCCTGCCGGTGTTCGTGCGCGAGGACATCGACACCCCCCGCCCCGTGGAGGCGATGCCAGGGGTCGTCCAGCACACGCTGGACTCGCTGCGCCGCGAGGCCGCCGCCTGCGCCGAGGCCGGCATCGGCGCCATCGACCTCTTCGGCGTTCCCGCCACCCGGGACGAGGCCGGCACAGCGGCCTGGGCGGAGGACGGCATCCTCAACCGCGGGATCGCGGCGGTGCGCGCAGAGGTGGGGGACGAGGTTGTCGTGTGCGCGGACACCTGCCTGGACGAGTTCACCAGCCACGGCCACTGCGGGCTCATCCGCCCCGACGGCCCGCGCGCCGGCGAGGTCGACAATGACGCCACCCTGGCCACCTACCAGGCCATGGCCGTCTCCCAGGCTGAGGCCGGGGCCCACATGGTCTCGCCCTCGGGGATGATGGACGGGCAGGTCGCCGCGATCCGCACCGCCCTGGACGCCACCGGGCACGACGAGGTCGCGATCCTGGCCTACTCGGCGAAGTACGCCTCGGCATACTTCGGTCCGTTCCGGGAGGCCGTGGGCTCCACACTCACCGGCGACCGGCGCACCTACCAGCAGGATCCGGCCAACCGCCGCGAGGGCCTGCGCGAGGTAATGCTCGATGTCGCCGAGGGGGCGGACATCGTCATGGTCAAGCCGGCCGGCCCCTACCTGGACGTGCTGGCCGATGTCGCCGCCGCCTCACCGGTGCCGGTAGCCGCCTACCAGGTCAGCGGCGAGTACGCGATGGTGGAGGCGGCCGCGCAGCGCGGGTGGATCGACCGCGAGCGCGTCATCGCCGAGTCGGTGCTGGGCATCGTGCGGGCGGGGGCGGACATGGTCCTGACCTACTGGGCCAGGGAGATCGCCGAGAACCCGGCCCTGCGGTAGGTCCGGCGACAGACTGCGGTATCGGGGGGTGCCCCGGGCCTCGACCAGGCAGAATGCCCGCTACGGACACGCCGCCGGCCCCACGGGGAAGTACAACTAGCGACGTCTCCCCAGCGCGCCCGGAGACATGTCCTTCCTACCTGCTTCGAGGAGCTTCAACTTCCGCTGACCGGTCTCGTCGCTCGTCATAGCGAACGGTCCCCAGCGGCATCACGTCGCCAAAGTGTCCACGGTGGCGACTTTTCAACTCCCACCTCATTCAGTATCTGGAAGTAACCACTCCCTGACCTGGGATACTGCAAGAAGGAGCCGGTTTCGACCACCTGAAAAGTCGCCAGTAGTGACACTTTCACCCTCCCCCGCGTTCCCAACCGGTCAACGCCACGTTCAACGCCACGGCAGACGGCCTCAGTCCGGTAGTTTGTCAGGCAGTCCCACCCGGTACGGCTGGCCCGAACCGGCCCTGACCAGTTCGTCGACAGGATCACCGTGACTCAGCAATCGCAGCCCGCAGGCCGCCCCTCCACCAACACCTCCCTGTTCGAGGCGGCTCGCGCCGTCATCCCCGGGGGCGTCGACTCCCCCGTGCGCGCCTTCGGCTCGGTGGGCGGCACGCCGCGGTTCATCGCCTCGGCGAGTGGCGCCCACGTCACCGACGCCGAGGGCCGCAGCTACGTGGACCTGGTGGGCTCCTGGGGCCCGGCGCTCCTGGGGCACGCCCACCCGAAGGTCGTCGCCGCGGTCCAGGCGGCCGCCGCCCGCGGCCTGTCCTTCGGCGCCCCCACCGCCACGGAGACGCTCCTGGCCGAGGAGGTGCGCCGCCGGGTGCCGGCCGCGCAGAAGGTGCGCTTCGTGTCCACCGGCACCGAGGCGACGATGACGGCCGTGCGCCTGGCCCGCGGCGCCACGGGCCGCGACCTGGTGGTGAAGTTCGCCGGCTGCTACCACGGGCACAGTGACGGCCTGCTCGCGGCGGCCGGCTCGGGCCTGGCCACCGGCGGCCTGCCGGGCAGCGCCGGCGTGCCCGCGGCGGTGGCCGCCCAGGCCATCGTCCTGCCCTATAACGACGTCGCCGCCCTGGAGGCCTGCTTCGCCGAACGGGGCGCCGAGATCGCCGCAGTCATCACCGAGGGCGCCCCGGCCAACATGGGGATCGTGCCGCCGGCGCCCGGCTTCAACGCCGCGATCCGCCGCATCACTGCCGAGCACGGCGCGCTCATGATCCTCGATGAGGTCCTCACCGGCTTCCGCGTGGGCCCGGCCGGCTGGTGGGGCCTGGAGGCCGTCGACGGCTGGACCGCGAACCTGCCGGGCCCGTCCACTGAGCCCGCCGACGTCGCAGCCCCCTCCTGGCCGGGTGCCGACTGGCACGAGCGCGCCGCCTGGGTGCCGGACCTGGTGACCTTCGGCAAAGTCGTGGGCGGCGGGATGCCGCTGGCCGCCGTCGGCGGACGCACGGAGATCATGGACCTGCTGGCGCCGGACGGCCCCGTCTACCAGGCGGGCACGCTCTCGGGGAACCCACTGGCCACGGCGGCCGGCCTGGCCACGCTCCAGCTGGCCGACGACGCCGTCTACGCCTCGGTGGCCGCCCGCGCCCAGGCCATCGGCGAGGTGGTCTCGGCCGCCTTGAGTGAGCAGGGCGTGCCCCACCGCGTGCAGCGGGCGGGCTCGCTGTTCTCCTTCATGTTCGGGCAGCGGGCCGCCGAGCAGGGCGTGAGCGACTATGAGGCCGCCCGCACCCAGGAGACCTGGCGCTACGGGCCCTTCTTCCACACCTTCCTCGAGGCGGGTGTGGGCCTGCCGCCGTCGGTCTTCGAGGCCTGGTTCGTCTCGGCCGCGCACGGCGAGGCGGAGCTGGAGGCGATTGCGGCTGCGGCCCCGGCGGCCGCCCGCGCCGCGGCCCGGGCTCAGGCGAGCTGACCGCCTCTCGGAGGGCCTGGCCTGCAGGCATTACCAGCGGACCGGGTTCGCCGTCGGCAACTGGAACCGCACAGTACTGCACGAGATTCGGGAGACTGGCCGCGAGTTGTGCGTACTGCACGAAAGCCCTACCTACACGGAGTGCACCCAGCCCTCCTCCAGTGGCCCCCGGCCCTCGTGCAGTGCGCCCCTTCGGGCGCGCTGAAAGTGGAGGACCCCCGCCCCTTACGGCCGCCAGGGCGGCGGGGCGAGGGCGGCCTCGTAGGCGGCGACGTCGACGTCGGCGTTGAGGCTGATGACGATGCGCATCCGGGAGTCGGGGTGGGCGGCCAGCCAGCGGCCGATCGTCTCCAAGGTCACCAGGGCGGCCTGCCGCTTGGGGTAGCCGAAGACGCCCGTGGACAGCGAGCACAGGCCGACGCTGCCCAGCCCCGCGGCGTGCGCGACGTTGAGGACGCTCGTGTAGCACGAGGACAGCAGGCGCCGGTCATGCAGGGTCGGTTTGCGCCCGTCCTCGATGACGGGCCCCACCGAGTGGATGACGTGCTGGGCCGGCAGGTGGTAGCCGCCGGTGAAGACCGCCCGGCCGGCGGGCTCCCCGCCCTGGCGGCGGGTGGGGTCGAAGGTCTCCGCCCAGGTCATGTAGCGGGCGCACTCGGCGCGCAGGGCCGGCCCGGCGACGGCGTGGATGATGTTGTCGATGCAGCGGTGCCCGGGGGCGAAGCAGCCGAGCATCCCGGAGTTGGCGGCATTGAGGACGGCGCCGGCGCGCAGCCGGGTGAGGTCGCCGCGCCAGAAGGCCACGTTGCGGCCCAGCAGGCCGGGCACGTGGTCGGTGATGGCCAGGGGCGGGATCTCGGTGGCGTCGACCATGCCGCGCTCGGCGGCCTCGGCCTCCAGGAGGGTGTCGAGGTCGGCGGCGATGTCCTCGGGCAGGGGCGCCGGGGGGCGGGCGGTGAGTAGGAAGTCGAGCATGGTGCGCAGCTCGTCGGGGTCGGTGGGGACCGTCGAGTCGATCCAGTCCGTGGCGCCCTCGGGGTCGGAGCGTAGGAAGGCGTAGACAAGGTGGCGCACCAACGCGTCGCGGCCTGAGGCGCCGACGGGGACCGCCCATCGGGCTCTGACAGCGTGGCTGACGTGGGACTCCAACTTCACGCGGGCCATCATAGGATATCAAAACGTAATGTCCTGCCCTTGGGTGGGCGAGCCGGGTAACAGACGACGACGTCGCCCGGAAACGGCGGGTTCCCGGGCGACGTCGGATGGCCGCAGGGCCGAGAGGACGGCCCCGCGGCGGGTGACGGATCAGGCCTGTGCGCCGGAAGCGGCCTCTTCCTCGGCGATCTTGGCCTTGAGCTCGTCCATGTCGAGCTCGCGCACCTGTGTGATGAGGGAGTCCAACGCGGGGGCGGGCAGGGCGCCGGCCTCGCGGTAGACCAGCACATTGTCACGGAAGACCATGAGCGTGGGGATCGAGGAGATGCCCAGGGCGCCGGCGAGGTCCTGCTCGGCCTCGGTGTCGACCTTGGCGAAGGTGATGTCCGGGTTGGCCTCGGAGGCCTTCTCGTAGATGGGGGCGAAGCGCATGCACGGGCCGCACCAGGAGGCCCAGAAGTCGACGATGGTGATGCCCTCGCCGTGGATGGTGTCCTTGAACTCGGGGCCGGTGATGTTCTTGGTGGCCATGGGTGTTCCTTTCAAGACTGTGGGGACAGATGGGTTCCACTGCGGCCAACACGGCCGGGGCCCAACCTATTCCTGAGGCCGGCGATCCTTGTGACGAGGCCGCCCGGCTTGCTGCCGGTACCGCGCATCCTCCCGCCGTTGCCTCCCGGCCTCCCGCCGGCCTGCATCCTCTTGCCGATGCCGCAACCCCTTCTACCTGCGCCGCCCTCCTGCCTGCGCCGCCCGACCCCACCCACCTCCTGCGGCCAGGGACATTCCGCGCGGCCGGGTGCACGCCGCTGCGGAGGGGGGACACCCGGCGCGTCCGGGGACAGGATTCCGGTCCCCGACGGCGTCGAACGCCCCCACCGAACCAACTATGCTGCAACTGACCTGCTATCAATTTTCAGGAGGGTGACCCGTGGCGATCTACATCCGCTCCCGCCCCACCACCGGGACCATGGTGCTCGGGTGCCTGCTCACTCTGATCGCTGTCGGCATCGTGCTCCTTCTCCCGGCTGCCCTGTTCCTGGCCGGCTACGCACTGGCTTCCATGGAGGAAGCTGCGAGATACCCCAGCGAGAGCAGCAGCGTAGGTAATGGGGCGGCTCAGATAGTCACGGTCACGACCACCTATAGCTTCATGCTGACCGCCGTCACCTTTGGGGCAGTCTTCTGCTTCAAGGGCACGAACCGGTGGCTCACCAAGAACTCAACCGTGACCCATCGCGATATCGCGTCGGCACGGTTCCTCCACGTCGCTAAGGACCCCAACAGCCGCGCCGCGGGCATGCTATGGGCGATGCTCGCAGGCATGCTGCTGGCGGCCTCCCCAGTCATCGTGCTGGCCGCCCCACGCCCCCTGATCGGCAGCGGACTCGCCCAAGGGCTGGAGGATAAAACTGTCTTGGTCGTGATCGTCCTTGTCATCGTCCTGTTCGTCGCACTGAAACGCGCTGCCGCACGCCGGTGGGCAAGCACGGTACGCATGACGGCGCGGGGCATGGCGGTTGCGGACCCGAAGTCCTTCAGCCTCCCCCTACCGTCCAGTCGCAACGATCTCAGGATCCAGGAGGCTCCGGCACGCTTGGGTCGCGTGACAGTGCAGGCCGTCTACGCTCCACCCACCGGAGGTGCTGAGCCGGGTAGACCGATCATCATCCCGCGGCTCAGTCTGACGGTGAGACCCTCACGGCTCGACGACGCCCGCTCCCGGGTCGAGGCCCGGCTCGACGAGGTCTGGCGGGCCACACAGCTGATACGAACCTCAATCGAGCAGGAGGAGACGGCCGACGCGCCGCCCTCGGAGCCCGAGCTGAAACAGGCTCACCGGCCGCCACATCAGGATGCAGACCCCGACCACGACCAATCCCAGGCAGACAACCCCCTCCCATGAGTGGTGCCTCCATCGCTTGACCCTGCCGAGCACACCAACCACCTGATCCGCGAACACCTCCCCAAGGGCATCAGCTTCACCATCACCGACACCCAGGTCCAGGACATTCAGGGCCGCCTCAACCACCGACCCCGCATCATCTTGAACGGACAGACTCCAACGGAGAAGCTCAACGACACCATCGACGGTGCACACACCACCTGACCCCACCGATCCTGAACGTCCGGGGACATCCCACGCGGCCGGGTGCACGCCGCTGCGGAGGGGGACATCCTGCGTGTCCGGGGACAGGATTCCGGTCCCCGACGGCGTCGAACGCCCCCACCGAACCAACTATGCTGCAACTGACCTGCTATCAAATTTCAGGAGGGGGAACCATGGCGATCTACCTCCGCACCTGCCCCACCACGAAGACCAGGATGCTCGGGTACCTGGGCGCTCTGGCCGCCGCCGGCATCGCGCTCCTCTACCCGTTGATCCTGCTCATGACCGCCTTTGCTCTGGGCGCCCTGGACGAGGCCGTCGACTACCCGGAGGGCAACGAATCGATAGCCAATGCCGCGACTGCGGTAGGCGCAACACCACTCATTTTCAGCTTCGTGCTGACCTCCGTCATCTTTGGAGCAACCTCCTGTTTCACGGGCACGGACCAGTGGCTCACCAAGAACTCAACCGTGACCCATCGCGATATCGCGTCGGCACGGTTCCTTCATGTCGCCCAGAACCCCAACAGCCACGCCGTGGGCATGCTATGGGCGATGCTCGCGGGCATGTTGGTGACGGCCTTCCCCTTCACCATGATGTCTATCCCGCACTCCCTGATCTACAGCGATTCCACTCAAGATCTGGTCGTGGGGGCCACATGGATTCTCGGCCTGGCCCACATCGGTCTGTTCGTGGCACTGAAACGCGCTGCCGTACGCCGGCGGGCAAGCGCGGTACGCCTGAGAACGTACGGCATGGCGGTTGCGGACCCGAAGTCCTTCTCCCTCCCCCTACCTGCTGGGCGCAACAACTTCAGCATCCAGGAGGCTCCGGCACGATTGGGTCGCGTGACAGTGCAGGCCATCTACGCTCCACCCACCGGAGGTGCCGAGCCGGGGCGACCGGTCGTCATCCCGCGGCTCAGTCTGACGGTGAGACCCTCACGGCTCGACGACGCCCGCACCCGGGTCGAGGCCCGGCTCGACGAGGTCTGGCGGGCCGCTCAGCTGATACGAACCTCAATCGAGCAGGAGGAGACGGCCGACGCACCACCCTTGCAGGCCGAGCCGAAGCCGGCTCACCAGTCATCACCCGCACCAGCGCACCACGATGCAGCCGCTGACCACGACCAGCCCCAGACAGGCAACACCCCTCCCACGAGTGGTGGCTCCACCACTTGACCCAGCGCTGCACAGTGCGGCCGGGGACATCCCACGCGGCCGAGTGCACGCCGCTGCGGAGGGGGACACCCGGCGCGTCCGGGGACAGGATTCCGGTCCCCGACGGCGTCGAACGCCCCGTCCACAACGGAACCCCACGGCGGCAGTCACCGGCGAACAGCCCCTCACATGCCCGCTTCCAGACACACACCCACCCGAGATGTTCGACAAGTCGCCAATGTGTGCAATCCTCCCTCTTTAGATGTCACACAACCGCCACTAGGCTGACATCATGGACGTGAGCATGTTCGTTGACGGCACCATGGGGGCGCTGGTCGACATCACCGGCTCCGACCCGGTGACCGGCAGCTGGCAGCACAAGGCCTTCATCCCCACCCCACTCGGCTCCGACGAGCCACCCCTCAACGGAGGCACCTACCGAATGGTGGCAGCAGCCGGCCGAGCACTGGCCGCCCTCGACGCCACGGCCCAGCAACTGCCGAACCCCTACCTGCTGCGAACTCCCTCCCTGCGGCGCGAGGCTCAGTCGACGTCGGCCCTGGAGGGCACATACGCCCCCCTGCGCGAGGTGCTCACCGCCGACGACGACGCCCCTACGACCGCCGAGATGACGGAGATCCTCAACTACGTCCGCATGGCCAACAGCGGTTTCCTGTGGGCGCAGGAGGGGCGTCCCATCACCCTGTCGCTCATCGAGGACCTTCAGGGCGAGCTCATGAGGGGCACTCCGCTTGAGTCGGCCTCAGGTCGCCTGCGCGACACCCAGGTCATGATCGGCCGCCGGCCCGGTGCGCACAGCACGACCCCGATCCATGCATCCCGGTTCGTTCCCGCACCGCCCGGAGACCATCTTCGCGCCGGCGTTCGAGCCCTTGTCGACTGGCTGCATCAGGACCACACGGGAGACATCGACCCGATCATCGCCGCGGGCATGGCCCACTACCAGTTCGAGACCCTTCACCCCTTCCGGGACGGCAACGGTCGCCTGGGGCGGTTTCTCATCGTGCTCACCCTCCTGAGCTCGGGTGTTCTCAGCGAACCCACCCTGACGGTCTCGCCGTGGTTCGAGGAGCGTCGCGCCGAGTACTACGACGCGTTGCTGCGAGTCAGCACCCACGGCGACTGGGACACCTTCCTAGCCTTCTTCTCTCAGGGACTGGTCGCGGCGGCCACCAGCACGCGCCACCAGATGCTCGCCCTGTCCGCTGCGCACCAGAGCCTCAAGGAGACGGTGCGCGCCTCCAGCCTGCGGTCCGCGCACGCCCTCGACCTCGTCGACTTCGCGGTCGCGAATCCGAGCTTCACGGTGCGCAAGGTCGAGGCGGCCCTCGGCATCTCGTATGGGCGAGCCAACAGCCTGGTTGCCCAGCTGACCGACATTGGGGTGCTCGACGTCGTCGAGACCGGCTCGCAGCCTCGCCGCTTCGCCGCCCCTGCGGTCCTGAAGGTCCTGCTCGCCTGAGCCCGCCAGCCCCGCCTTCCAAGACGGGCGGGGACACTCCACGCGGCCGGGTGCACGCCTCCCCGGACGGGGGCATCCTGCGCGTCCGGGGACAGGATTCCGGTCCCCAACGGCGTCGAACGCCCCCGGCCGCACAGAAAAGTTCCCGACGGCGTCGAACGCCCCCACCGAACCAACTATGCTGCAACTGACCTGCTATCAGTTTTCAGGAGGGCGACCCGTGGCGATCTACATCCGCACCCGCCCCACCACGAAGACCAGGGCTCTCGGGTGCCTGTGTGCTCTCACTACTGTTGGCATGACGTTCCTGTACCCGACCGCCATACTTCTGGCCCCCTCCATCGCGAGCCCTCTGACCGAACCCGTCGTCAACGATGACGGGAATCTGGCGCTACAGTCCTTATCCGTTCTGATCGGTGTCGCGACCGTCTACAGTTTCATACTGATCGCCATGATCTTCGGTGCGTTCTCCGGCTTCATAGGCATGGACCAGTGGTTGCCCAAGGACGCAACGGTCACCCATCGCGATATCGCTTCGGCACGGTTCCTTCATATCTCCCCGAGCCCAAGCAGGCGCGCCGTGGGCATGCTATGGGCGATGCTCGCGGTCATACTGATCGAGGTCAACCCAGTTATCACAATAACCATCCTGCATCTCCTGATCCTCAACGATTCAACCCCGGCGCTGGAGCAAGTTGCCGTCATAGGCACGGCCTGCCTTATCATCGGGCTGATCTCGGTATTGGCGTCGGCCGCCTCACGTCGGGAGAAGATCGCGATGTGTATGACACCGCAGGGCATGGCGGTCTTCAAACCGTTTCCATCCGCCCTTCCCCTGCCCTCCGGCCGTAACAACCTCAGCATCCAGGAGGTTCCAGCACTCTGGGGTCGCGTGACAGTCCGAGCCGTCTACACCCCACCCGCCGGAAACACCGAGCAAAGGTGGCCGGTCGTCATCTTGCGGCTCGGCCTGACAGTGAAGCCCTCGCAGCTCGACGACGCCCGCTCCCGGGTCGAGGCCCGGCTCGACGAGGTCTGGCGGGCCGCACAACTGGTGCGCACCCCGCCCGAGTCATGCGACGCGCCGACTCCCGCAGCGCCGTCGGAGCCTGAGCCGAAGCCGACCTACGAGTAATAGCCCTCGCCTCCGGGGGACATTCCACACGGCCGGGTGCATGCCGCTCCGGGCAGGGACATCCTGCGCGTGCGGGTACAGGATTCCTGTCCCCGTACGCGCGGACCGCACCCGTCGGCGAGAAAGTGTCCCCGACGGCGTCGAATGTCCCCGTTCGTGAGGAGGAGGACGCACCATCCCCCGACGAAAAAACCATCCCCATCCGCAACGGACTGGAAGGTTTAGCATCGAGTCGCACCCGCACGGAAGGAGCCGGTTCAATGACAACCGCCCTTGCCGCCGTCGCCCTCATCCTGGGAGTCGCGCGGCTGGCTATGTTCATCGCCCTTCACCTCGTCCCCAGCGACTACAACATCGTGCAGCACGCCGTGAGCGACTACGCCGTCGGACCTACCCGCCGGCTGGCGACCGCCATCACCTGGACCTCGGCGGTGTTCTGGGCCGTGCTCGCAGGCGCCGTCGCCCTCGGACCGCCGACGCCGGAGAAGGGTGTGGCGCTCTGGCTGGCGGTCCTGGCCGTCATCTTCGCAGCGCTGCCGTTCCTGCCGACCGACGTCGAGGGGCAGCCGACCACCCTCATCGGTCGCCTTCACCTGGTGGCCGCCATCGCGTGGTTCGCGATCGCCTACTCGTGCATGGGCAACATCGTCCGGCTGCTGACCCCACTCGCGCCGCAGGGGCTGGTGTCCCTCCTCGGGGCGACCCGGTGGGTGACCGCCGCCGCGCTCATCGTCCTGGTGACCGCGCTGGTCGTCCGCCGCCTGAAGCCCTACGCCTTCGGGATCTCGGAGCGGATCTTCCTGCTGGCCGTCTACGTCTTCTACCTCGGCGTCGCAGCCGGGCTCCTGCTGGCCTGAGTTCCCAACGAACATGACCGTTTCCGGACGTATGCCCCAGCCGAGGACATTCCACGCGGCCGGGTGCATGCCGCTCCGGGCGGGGACATGTCACGCGTGCAGGTGCAGAATTCCTGTCCCCGGCCGCGCAGAGCGTCCCCGGCCGCGCAGAAGTTCCCCACCGGTGAGGGCGCCCCGGTTTTATCCCCAGCACCGTCTACCATCAGATCATGCCGACTGACATCAGCCCGAGCACTCGGCTGCGGGCATGGGAGCGAGCCACGGAGTGGCCGCTGGCCGGCGCCGCCGTCGTCTTCCTGGGCGCTTACGCCTGGGAGGTGCTCACCAACGCGCAGGGCGGGGCCAAGGAGGCAGCCGAGTCCGTGATCGGTGCCGTGTGGGCACTGTTCGGCGTCGACTATCTTGTCCGCCTGGTACTGGCGCCGAGCCGGGGTCGCTGGTTTCTCCACCACCTGCCAGACCTGGCGATCATTGTTCTGCCGATCCTGCGGCCGCTCAGGCTCCTGCGCCTGGTGACGCTCGTGAGCATCATGCAGCGCAGCGCCGGCACCGCGCTGCGCGGGCGCATCACCCTGTACACGGCCGGCAGTGCCACCCTGCTCATCTTCACCTCGGCACTGGCCGCGCTGGATGCGGAACGTCATGAGCCGGGCTCCTCGATCCAGTCCTTCGGCCAGGCCCTGTGGTGGGCGCTGACGACGATCACCACCGTCGGCTACGGCGACACCTTCCCGGCCTCCACACAGGGACGTTTCATCGCGGCGCTACTCATGATCGGTGGAGTGGCACTCGCCGGCGTCGTCACGGCGACCCTGGCCTCGTGGATCGTCTCGCTGGTCGAGGAGGAGAATGCCGAGCAGGAGGCCGCCACGCAAGCGCAGGTGGCAGCCCTGCAGCAGCAGGTCAGCGAGCTGAGCGAGCGCATCGACCGCCTTCTGAAGGTGCCCGACTCGGGTCGATGAGCGCGCGATCCGACTTGCGGCGACGCCGTCGGCCAGCACGCAACAACCGAGCCGGGCATTTTTCGCGTAGCCGGGCAGAAATTCTGTGGGGCTACGCGAGAAATGCCCGGCTCGGCGTGAGGAGAGGTCAGCCCCGGATCTCGGCGGCGACCAGCTCGGCCAGCTCGACGGCGTTGAGGGCCGCACCCTTGCGCAGGTTGTCCCCCACGGCGAAGAACTGCAGCCCGTGGCCCGGCGCGAAGGCCTGGTCGGCGCGCAGACGCCCCACGAAGGTGCCGTCGCGGCCGGCGCCCTTGAGGGGGCTGGGCACATCCTGGTAGGTGACGCCGGGCGCCGCCTCCAGCAGCTCGCGGGCACGCTCGACGCTGATCTCACGGGCGAACTCGGCATTGATGCTGAGCCCGTGCCCGGAGAACACTGGGATGCGCACGCAGGTGCCGGAGACCAGCAGGTCGGGGATCTCGAGGATCTTGCGCGACTCGTTGCGCAGCTTCTGCTCCTCGTCGGTCTCGCCGGAGCCGTCACCGGCGTCGCCACCGGCCCAGGCGACGGCGTTGAAGGCGATGGTGTCGACGTAGACCTCCGGCGCGGGGAACTCGACGGCCCGCCCGTCCAAGGCCAGGCCCTCCATGTCCTCGTTCACGACGGCGCGCACCTGCCCGGCCAGCTCGGCCACCCCGGCCCGCCCCGAGCCGGAGACGGCCTGGTAGGTGGAGACGATGAGGCGGATGAGCCCGGCCTCCTCGTGCAGCACCTTGAGGGCCGGCATGGCCGCCATGGTGGTGCAGTTGGGGTTGGCGATGATGCCCTTGGGGCGCTCGCGCAGCGCGTGCGGGTTGACCTCGCTGACCACGAGCGGCACCTCGGGGTCCTTGCGCCAGGCCGAGGAGTTGTCGACGACGACGGCCCCGGCCTCAGCGAAACGGGGGGCATACTCGCGCGAGGCCGCACCCCCGGCGGAGAAGATGGCGACGTCGATGCCGCTGAAGTCCGCGGTGGCGACATCCTCGACCTCGACCTGGGCGCCACGGAAGTCCACGACGGTCCCGGCACTGCGGGCCGAGGAGAAGAAGCGCACCGAGCGGGCCGGGAAGTCGCGCTCGGCCAGCATGGCGCGCATGACGCGGCCGACCTGGCCGGTGGCCCCCACGACGGCGACGCAGACGCCGTCGGCCACTCCGGTGTAGGTGTTCACAGGACTGCTCATCGTCCGGTCCCTCCGTAGACGACCGCCTCGGCGGCCTGGGCGTCGAGGCCGAAGGCGGAGTGGACGGCGCGCACGGCCTCGTCGAGTACGGCGTCGTCGACCACCACCGAGATGCGGATCTCGGAGGTGGAGATCATGTGGATGTTGACCCCGGCCTCGCTCAGCGAGCCGAACAGGCGCGCCGAGACCCCCGGGTTGGAGCGCATGCCGGCCCCCACCAGGGACAGGATGCCGATGTCGGGGTTGAAGTGCAGGCTTCGGAAGCCCAGCTCCTCGCGGGCGGCCTCCAGGGCCTCGCGGGCGGCGGCGGAGTCGCCGTCGGGGCAGGTGAAGGAGATGTTGGTCAGGCCCGTCCCCTCGGCGGAGACGTCCTGGACGATCATGTCGATGTTGGCGTCGGTGCCGGCCACGATCGCGAAGATGTGGGCGGCGGCGCCGGGGACGTCGGGCACGCCCACGAGCGTGATCTTGTCCTGGCTGCGGTCGTGGGCGATTCCGGAGATGACGGGGGCTTCCACGTGGTCCTCCTTGGCGGACGGGCGGGGGCGGGCCTGGGCCCGCGCGGCGATGGCGTTGCGGTGCGCGGTGTCGACGACGGCGGCCGAGGGCCCCTCGTCGAGCCCGGCGGGGTCTGAGGGCGAGGCCGTAGCGGCCGTAGAGGCCGGGGCTGCCGGGGCGGCTCCCTGGGCCTCGCCGGCGGCCTTCGGGGCTGCCGGACTCGGGGTACTGGGCGCGCTGTCGGTGTCGGCGGCGACGACGTCGTCGAGCTGGGCGGCCACGACCGAGGGCACGAAGGCGCCCTTGCGGCGGCCGTCGTAGATCCAGGTCCCGGTCTTGTCGGAGAAGGAGGAGCGCACGTGCAGGGGCACCCCAAAGCGGCGGGCGTACTCCACGGCGCGCAGGTGGAGGATCTTGGCGCCGTGGGCGGCCAGCTCCAGGGTCTCCTCGCTGGAGAGGGACTCGATGCGCTTGGCGGTGGGGACGATGCGGGGGTCGGCGGTGAACAGGCCGTCGACGTCGGTGTAGATCTCGCAGACGTCGGCGTTGAGGGCGGCGGCCAGGGCGACGGCGGTCGTGTCGGAGCCGCCGCGCCCCAGGGTGGTGGTGTCCTCGACCTCGTTGATGCCCTGGAAGCCGGCGACGATGGCGACCGAGCCGGTCTGGATGGAGCGGGCCACGCGCTCGGGCAGCACTCCGACGATGGAGGCCCTGCCGTACTTGGAGTCGGTGAGGACGCCGGCCTGGGCGCCGGTGTAGGCGCGCGCCGGGACGCCGAGCTCGGAGACGGCCATGGCGAGCAGGGCCACGGAGATGCGCTCGCCGGCGGACAGCAGGATGTCCATCTCGCGGGCGGGGGCGTCGGTGGTCAGGGCGGCGGCCTGGTCGAGGAGCTCGTCGGTCGTGTCGCCCATCGCGGAGACGACGACAACGACCGTGTTGCCGGCCTGGCGGGTGGCGACGATGCGCCGGGCGACGCGCCGCATCGCGTCGACGTCGCTGACGGACGAGCCGCCGTACTTCTGGACGACCAGTGCCATATGGCGCTCCTCGGGTCCTGGAATCAGTGCGTGTCTAGCATCAGGTGCTCCGCGCCGGCGCGGGCGTCCTGGCAGGGGCTTCCGGGGACGGAGCCGTCGCCGTGCGGCGCCCACGACGACGTGGCTGGGGCAAGCATACGGTGCGCCGTGTTGCCGACACGTCACGCGCTCCCCGGCCCCTCCCCACCCACACTTCGCGGCCCCCAGCCCTCGCCCCACACGCGCCCCCGGCCCACACTTCGACCGAATCTTCAAAATCGACCCGGAGCCACGTCGTTTCTGAAGTTTTGGTCGAAGTGTCGAAGCGAGGCGAGCCCGAGAGCCACCCCGCTCACACCCACTCTTAAGTACTCTAAAAATGTTAGAGTGAACCCGTGGGTCACGACGACATCGATGCGCTACTCAACCTCCCCATCAACGAACGCGGTGAGCGACTGGCTCAGACGCAGGAGAACCAGTGGTTCGAACGCAAATCCATCCGTGTCGACCAGAAGAGCTTCGCCAAGGCCATCATCGGGATGGCGAACGCGGAAGGTGGAACCGTCGTCGTCGGCTTGAGCGAGAAGCGGGTCGAGGGGACCGACTCCACACCCTCTCAAACCAACAGGCTTCGCCAGGTACCGATGACCATGGTGGCTCCACCACTGCGCGCCCACTTCCGGGAGGTCCCGGTGATGAACGACGACGGCACGCAAGACCATCTCCTCGTCGCCCAGGTACCTCCCAGCCGACACGCACACCGGCGCAGTGACGGAACAGCCTTCCTGCGCATGGGCGACTCCACCGTGAAGCTTGACGGCCCGATGTGGGAAGAGCTCGTCTACGACCGGGAGGCCGAGACATATGAGGCCCAGCCCGCCGGTATCACGATGGCTGACCTGAGCGGAAAGGCAATCGATCGACTACGAACGGAGATCGGCGCACACGGAGACGACAGCCACGTCTTACGCAGCCGCAGCCTCCTGACACAGGACGGCAAGCCCACCATCGCCGCACTCCTGCTCTTCGGCACTGCACCCGAGCAGCTTCTGCCGCAGGCACTGGTGCGCGTCCTACGCTACCGAGAGGATGAGACAGGCACCGGAGCGCGCCAAACCATGGAGGCCGACGGCGATCGACGCCTCGAGGGCACCATCCCGGACGTCATCGCCAGAGCGGCTGAGCTCATCGATCAGTGGACCCCCAAGCGCAGGGCCCTGAAGAACGAGGGGACCTTCGGCCCCACGGACATCATCCCCCGGGACGCCTGGCTGGAAGCCGTGGTGAACGCCGTCGTCCACCGCTCTTACTCGATGGCTGGAGACCATATCCGCGTGTCGATCTTCCCTCACCGCATCGAGGTTTCCAGTCCGGGCCGTTTTCCCGGAATGAGCGATCCGAGTCGCCCGCTCGAGATCGCGCGATATGCACGCAACCCGCGCATCGCGAGGGTGTGCGCGGACCTCGGGATCACGCAGGAGCTCGGCGAGGGCATTCGGCGCATGGTTGACGACATGCGCCGAGCCGGTCTCGCGGACCCTCACTATCGTCAGACCTCAACCAGCGTCATCGTGAGGTTGGATGCGACGTCGGCCATCTCGAGCGACGTCATTGAGAAACTGCCTCACGGCTCGCTCGAGGTCGTCACGCTCCTGCGAAGCACCGGACCATTGGGCACGGGGGAGATCGTGTCGGGCGTCAACGCATCCCGCCCTACGGTCCTGCGGTGGCTCAAGACGCTGCGCGACGAGGGACTGGTGGAGAGAAGAGGGCAGTCACCTCGAGACCCGCGAGCCACATGGTACGTACCCGGCACCTGACCCCCACCACTGCCACCTCACTGCCCGCAGCAGCAGCCACCAACCACCCACTCACACCTACTCTAAAATATTGAGAGTAGCGACGTGAACTTGCAGAGCGTTGGAATGACAAGGAACAACTCGCCTCGAACGGCGCTACTGCCAACCTACTCGAACGCTACTCGAAGTTCTCTTAACAACCGCAGGCCCACACTTCGACCGAATCTTCAAAATCGACCCGGAGCCGCGTCGCTTCTGAAGTTTTGGTCGAAGTGTCGAAGCGAGGCGAGCCCGAGTTCTGCCACCGGCCCCGCGCCGACGACGTAGCCTGGCCGTATGAGCATTGAAGTCTCCCAGCTCACTCGCTTCTTCGGTCGGGCGCCGGCAGTGCGCCAGCTGGACATGTCGGTGCCCAGCGGCGCAGTCACCGGCCTGGTCGGCCCCAACGGCGCCGGTAAGACCACGCTGCTGCTCATGCTGGCGGCCCTCCTGGCCCCAGACTCCGGGACGATCCAGGTGGCGGGCCTGGACCCGGTCACCCAGTCGCGCGAGGTCCATCGCACCGTGGGCTGGATGCCCGACGCCTTCGGCACCTGGGACTCCCTGACCTGCACCGAAATCCTCCTGACCTTCGCCGCCGCCCAGGGCATGGACGCCGCCACCGCCCGCCCCCGAGCCCTTGAGATGCTCACCCTGGTCCACCTCGACGAGATGGCGCGCACGCCGGCCCGGGTCCTCTCCCGCGGCCAGAAGCAGCGCCTGGGCCTGGCCCGCGCCCTCATCCACGCCCCCAAGGTCCTGCTCCTGGACGAGCCGGCCGCCGGCATGGACCCGCGTTCGCGCGCCGACCTGCGCGTCCTGCTGCGCGACCTGGCCTCGGGCGGCACCACGATCCTGCTCTCCAGCCACATCCTGTCGGAGATGGAGGAGATGGTCGACGGCGTCGTCTTCATGTCCCACGGGACCGCCGTCGCCTCACCGCCGGGGTGGGGCCCGACGCCCAGCCAGGCGGGCTCAGGCGCGCCAGCCCCGCTTCCGATGCAGCGGACCTGGCGCATGCGGGCCCTGGACGCCGGGCGCCTGGGCGAGTGGACGCGCTCCGCGCAACTGTCCGCCACGGCGGAGGAGGACGGCGCTGTGCGCCTCCCGGTCGCCGACGACGCGGCAGCGGCCCGTCTGCTGCGCGAGGCCGTTGAGGCCGGGGTGGAGGTCGTCTCCTTCGCCCCACTGTCCGGGACCCTGGAAGAGACCTACCTGGCTCTGGAAGGAGAACGTCGATGACCTGGACCGGTGTGCGCACCATCATGGTGCTCGAGCTGCGTCAGCGGGTGAGGGCCACGCGCTGGCGCATCATGCTGGGGATCTGGCTGGCGGCCCTCATCCTGCTATGCGGCGGGCTGGTGATCGCCATCGAGACCACGAGCTCCTCAGGCGCGTCCAACGACTATCTTCTGACGCTCTACGACATCGTCGTCTGCTTCGTGCTGGGGATCGGGCTCATCATCGCCCCCACGTTGTCGGCGACCTCCATCAACGGTGACCGGGCCGACGCAACCCTGGCACTGCTGCAGGCCACAGCACTGCGCAGCCAGGAGATCGTCGTCGGCAAGCTGCTGGCGGCCTGGGCAGCGGCGATCGCCTTCCTGGCTGTGGCGGTACCCTTCCTCATCGGCTTGACGCTCGCAGGCGGTTCGCACTGGCAGGCCCTCCTGACCCACCTGGTCATCCTTGTCTTCACACTGGGGTCGGTGTGCGCCATCGGCCTGGGCTTCTCGGCGTTGGCAGCGCGGCCCTCGGCCTCGGCGGTCCTGACCTACATCGTGGTGACCGCCCTCGTCGTCGGGACTCCACTGTTCATGCTCATCAGCGCGCCCCTGGCGGTCAGCAACCAGACAGTAGTGACCTACGAGGTGGATTACGACAACTCCACCGAGGGCAAGCGCGTGTGCAAGACCGACCCCGAGGTCTCGGTCGAGGAGGTCACCCACACCGATCGGATCTGGTGGATGCTGGCTCCCAACCCCTTCGTGACCCTGGCGGATGCCACCGCCCACGCGCCCCGTCAGCTCGGCCGCGGAGGCCACCGCAGTAGCTACTCCCTTCTGGAGGCCACTGGTTCGTGGACCGACGAGCTGCGCGACCCCAAGCCCGATCGGGTCGTCAGCAACTACTGTGAGAACTGGGAGGACTCCTCCGACGATCCTTCCAGCAGACGTGACGACGAGGCTCCCGTGGCCAAGCACCTGGCCTTCTGGCCCGCGAGCCTCGTGGTACTCATGGCCCTGGGAGCCGGCGGCGTGGTGACGGCCAGCAGGCGTCTGCGTGTGCCGGCCGGCAGGCTGCCACGCGGCGTGCGCCTGGCCTGACCCTCCCATCCCTCCCATCGAGCCGGGCATTTTTCGCGTAGCCCGACAGAATTTCTGTTGGGCTACGCGAAAAATGCCCGGCTCGGCGCAGAGAATCAGTCCTCCACGCGGCGTCGGCCCTCGAAGGCCCGCCCGAGGGTGACTTCGTCGGCGTACTCCAGGTCGGCGCCCACGGGCAGGCCGGAGGCGAGCCGGGAGACGGGCACGGCCATGGTGCGCAGCATGCGGGTGAGGTAGGCGGCCGTCGCCTCGCCGACGACGTCGGGGTCGGTGGCCAGGATGACCTCCTCGACCTCGCCGTCTCCCAGGCGTCCGAAGAGCTCGCGCACGCGCAGGTCGTCGGGGCCGACACCGTTGATGGGGTCGATGGCGCCGCCGAGCACGTGGTAGAGCCCCCGGTACTCGCGGGTGCGCTCGATGGCGACGACGTCCTTGGGCTCTTCGACGACGCAGATGACGCGCTGGTCGCGGCGGGGGTCGCGGCAGATGACGCACTGGGGGGCCTCGGCGATGTTGCCGCAGGTCTCGCAGAAGCGGACCTTGGCCTTGACGGCGCGCAGGGCCTCGATGAGGCGCTCGACGGCGGCCGAGTCGGCGGCCAGGATGTGGAAGGCCATGCGCTGGGCGGACTTGGGGCCAATGCCGGGCAGCTCACCGAACTCGTCGATGAGGTCCTGGACGGCGCCTTCGTAGACGGCGGGCATGTCAGCGTCCTTCCTGGGTCACGGTGACCTCTTCGATGACCTGGGCGCCGAGGATCCGTTTGACGACCTCGAGCCCGACGACGCCGGCGTCCTCGGCGTCGGGGTCGTCCTCGCTGGGAGTGTCGTCGGCCAGGGAGTCGGTGTCGGCCTCCTGGGCGGCGGCGCGGGCCGCAGCCATGGCAGCGGCCAGGCGCGAGCCGGCGATGCCCGACGGCGCCCAGGTGGACTCGTCCTCGGGTGGGGCGCTCGGGGCGCTGGGCTCCTCGGGGGGTGGGCCCGGGCTGAAGGGGCTCGAGGCCGTCCCCTCCCAGGTGACGGGGGCCAGGCCGGGTGATCCTGCGGCGGTCTCCGGGGCGCCGGGCACTCCGGGCGCGCTGCCGGCCCCCGGCGCCTGCGGGGACGGGGAGGAGGGCGTCTGCTGGAAGGACTGGGGGGCCGCCGGAGCGGACGCGGCCCCGCCGGGAATCTCCGGCAGGGCGCGCAGACGGTGGACGGTGGCCAGGGGCGCCTCGTCGGGCGCCTGCGCGGCGGGGGCGGAGCGGGACTGCGCGGGTGAGGCTGAGGCCGCTGGCGCCGGTGTCGGGGCCGGGGTGGGCTGGGGACCGGTGGGCGCGGGGGACGCAGGCACTCCCGAGCCTGCGCCTGAGGAGGGCGTGGCCCCGGGCGGCGGGGACGAGGGCGCGGAGGCGGGCGCCGACTGGGTGGGCACGGTGCCGCCGCCGGGGACGGCGACCGGGCCCCAGCCGTCGTCGGGGTCGGTGCCGCCGGGGGCGGGGGCGGGTGCGGGAGCCGGGGCCGACCCGCCGCCGGGGATCGCGACGGGCCCCCAGCCGTCGTCGGGATCGGCGGGGTTTAAGGGAGCAGGGGATGCCTGCGGCGCCATGGGGACCGCGAGGGCGGTGGGCGCTGGGGACGCGGGGGCGGCCGGGGACGCTGGGGAGACTGCTTGGAACTCGGTGGGGGCGGCGGGATCGACGCCGACCTGGGCCGGCGGCTCGGGGGCGGTCGTGGTCTCCTGCGCGGCGGGAGCCGGGGCGACGTGGTGCCCAGCGCGGTCGGTGGGCTGAGCGGGGCCAGTGGGCTCGTCGGCACCGAGGGGCCCACCGGGGTACCCGGAGTCTTCGGCGTAGGGATCGGAACCCCAGTCGTCCTCGGGCGGGGGCTCGGGGATCGGGGAGCCGTCGTCCCAGGTGGTGGAGACGGGCCGGTGCTCCTCGGGGCGGCCGGCTGGCTCGACGTCAGTGGGCTGCGCCGGTGCAGCAACGGGCGACTGGAGGGCGGGAGCGGATGCGGCGACTGGCGCACTGGTGGAGCCGCGCGGCACCGCACGTGCGACGCCGTGGTCAGAGCCGCCGGCACCACTGGCGGCGACCGGGGCGGCCGCTCCCTCGACTGCCCCCTGGCCACCGGCGTGCGTCCAGGCGCCGTTGACGTCCTGCACCCCGCCACCGGCGGCCGAGCCCACTGAGTTGATGGCGCCGGCCTGTGGTCCGGGGCCGCTCTGGCCCGCGTCGGGGGCGCCGCCACCGTAGGAGCCCTGCGGCCCGCCGTAACCGGCATCGCGGCTGACACCGTGACCGACGCCGGGGCCGGGGGCGTGCGCCGCCTCGGCTCCGGTGGGGGCAGCGCCGGAGCCACCCGGTCCTTGCGGTCCACGCGGGCCTCCTGAGCCACCGGAGCCGCCCGGCCCGCCGAGTCCGTCATCGCCGGCGACGATGGCGTGCACCTCGAGGCGCAGGCCGAGAGCCTGGTGAAGGGCTGCGGAGAAGATGGGGCCGTGTCCGCCGTTCTCGAAGGCGCCCACGAGGCCGGGGGCGGTGAACAGGAGCGTGAAGACGCCTCCGGAGACGGTGCCCGGCCGGGAGTTGGGGCCCACCAGCGCCCAGGTGGCGCGCCGCGAGCGCTTGGCCGCCTCGAGGACCTCCTCCCAGCGGGTGCGGATCATCTCCGCGTCGGCCGCCTCGCCCCCGCCCGGGCCGCCAGCAGCGGCGCCTCCTTGGGCCGCGGGTGCGCTCGGGGCGGCCGGGGCGCTGGCCGGCTCGGCTGCGTGTGAGGGCTGCTCGGCCGGTCGCGGAGTCGGCGCCGCTGCGGCCGAGGGTGCGGAGGGGCCCGGTGAGGCGGAGGTCGCCGACGCCGCCCAGACGGCGGGCCCCGGGTCCGCGGCGGGCGCTGAGGGCGCGGCAGGGGCTGTCCCCCAGCCGGCGTCGGAACGGGGTGCCTGAGGGGCGGCGAGCGCCGGGCTCCCAACTCCCCCCAGCCCTCCGGCGTTCTCGGGACGCTGGCCCCCGCGCCGGCCGACGGCGTCCGCGGAGGCCTGTCGGGCGATCTGGGCGGCCATCTCGCGTCCCGACCCGGCCGGCACTGCACCGGCAGCGTTGCCGACCGCTCCGGCGCCCGCGCCACCGGGGGCGGGCGAGGCCATCGGTCCGGCGCTCCCGGCCGCGCCGGCCGGCCCCCCCGCGGCCGCACCCCCGGCCGAAACGCCACCACCTCTGGCGGCGCCTCCGGCAGGGATGAGCAGGCGGGCCACGAGCAGCTCGAGCTGGAGGCGCGGGGAGGTGGCGCCGACCATGGCGGTCAGGGCCTGGGCGGTGGTGTCGGCGGCCCGCGAGAGGGCGGCGGCCCCCATGGTGCGGGCCTGCAGGTCCATGCGTTCGAGCTCGTCGACCGGCAGGGAGCCGAGCGCCGCACCGGCCTCGGAGCCGGCCAGGGCGATGACGAGCAGGTCGCGCAGCCGGGCCAGCAGGTCCTCCACGAAGCGGCGGGGGTCGTGCCCGGAGGAGACGACCCGGTCCACCACCCGGAAGACGCCGGCGCCGTCGCCCGCCGCGATGGCGTCGACGCACTGGTCGAGCATGGTGGTGTCGGTGTAGCCCAGCAGGGCGACGGCCCGCTGGTAGTCGACGCCGCCGTCGTGCGCCCCGCCGATGAGCTGGTCCATGACCGAGAGGGTGTCGCGCACGGAGCCGCCACCGGCACGCACCACGAGGGGGAAGACGCCGGGGCCGATCTCGACGCCCTCGGCCCGGCACAGGTGGCCGAGGTAACCCTCGAGGACGTCGGGCGGGACGAGGCGGAAGGGGTAGTGGTGGGTGCGCGAGCGGATGGTGCCGATGACCTTCTCCGGCTCGGTGGTGGCGAAGATGAACTTCACGTGCGCCGGCGGCTCCTCGACGAGCTTGAGCAGCGCGTTGAAGCCCTGCGCGGTGACCATGTGGGCCTCGTCGAGGATGAAGATCTTGTAGCGGTCGCGGGCCGGCGCGAAGGCGGCGCGCTCGCGCAGGTCTCGGGCGTCGTCGACGCCGTTGTGGCTGGCGGCGTCGATCTCGACGACGTCGAGGCTGCCGGGTCCGCCGGTGGCCAGGTCCCGGCAGGAGGGGCAGGTGCCGCAGGGGGTGTCGGTGGGGGCCTGGGCGCAGTTGAGGCAGCGGGCCAGGATGCGCGCCGACGTCGTCTTGCCGCAGCCGCGCGGGCCGGAGAAGAGGTAGGCGTGGGTGACGCGGTCGGCCCGCAGCGCCGCCATGAGCGGAGCGGTGACATGGTCCTGCCCGATGACCTCCTGGAAGGTGTCGGGGCGGTAGCGGCGGTACAGAGCGGTGGTCACGGCCCGAGCCTAATCGGCCGGGCCGACCCCGTGCGAGGCTCCGGGCGGGTCGGGTTCCGTCTGGGCGTCCCGCTTCGGCTGAGACTCCGAGAGACGGCCTTCGACATCAGAACGGCACCTCGATCATCGGTTAGCGAGGATGAGGTCCGAGGAACCTGTCACCGTTCAGGTGGATCATGTGCGTGGGATCCGAGGCCAACCACACCTCGGTCTCCCAGGCCAAATCACCGAGAAACCTCCTCATGATCGATCGGTTGGGGAAACAGGAGACATAGACGACGCCAGCCGACGAACCAGCGAACATACGAGACAGCTCGCTGTAGCGAATGTGGCCCACAGGACCGTGCGTTGAGGCAGCCTCCATAAGGAACAGCCAGTTCTTGCCGGCCTGGTAGACCACCAGGTCCGGCATTTTTCCATGCTCATCGACCACAACACCCAGCTCAGCAAGACGATCACGCTCGAAGGTCGCCAGCTTCTCGTCAGCATCGCCTACATAGAGAATCTCACCGCCAGGGACAAAGTAGGCACAGAAATCTTCCACCATCGCTTTGATGAGGATGTTCTGCCCCCCCACCCTTCAACGTGAACACCCCGCCATTCGGCGTGGTAACCGGAATACGCGTGAGATCACGGGCAGCCCTGTACTTCGCCTCAAGGCTCCCAACCTCCGCCAGATACTCCTCAACAGCCGGGACGAAGTCAGGCGTCCCATAGAGCCTGATCGTCAACAAGGCCTCCGGATTGAGGCGGTAATTGTTTTTCGAAGAGTTGGTTGGTCGACCCGGGTTATCGTCGTTGTAGAGACAGAATCCCGCATCAACAAACTGATGGAGGACGAAGCGGCGGATGGTCTCACGCGAGTTCTCGGCGATGGGATGGCTCAGCGGGCCACGCATCCAGTCCAAGATGGCCCGCACACCCATACGTTCATTGGTAGAGTCGGCCCACGTATTGTTCTCATCAAGCCCAGCGAGAGCCAAAAGCGTGCGCGCCGAGGCCTCATTCGTTCGCCTACTATCGAATCCGAACGCCCGAAGGATATCCTGGGCTTCCTGGACGGTACTCACGCCGCCTCCATGCGCTCAGCTGCCATCACCTGACGAACAGCATCGTCGGGCCCCAACTCACTCCGCCCCAGAAGAAGTAGTCGTTCAATACTAGGGAACTTCATCTGCCTCAGATCGCCAGCATTAACTTGAGTATGACCAGAGAACAGGCGAAAGAAGTCATCTACCTGCTTAGAGTTCAGCCAGACAGCCAGGCCAAGCGCCAGCTCACGATCCACCCCTCGCCCAGAACAGTGAATATAGTTTAGCTTGTTATCAAAAGCAGGCTGACGCACATCATCCGACCAGACTGCAGCCACGATTCGACGCCTCTCCTCCTTAGCGGAGAACCTCTTCACCAGAACATAAGTGCCCGCTGGCACCAGCACTTTCGACCTCAACGGCCCCTCAGCATGAAACCACTGAGGTTTCTTGATCGAGGGACGCGGATGAAGAACCACGTTGTCAACAATGTTGGCCGAGTAGACCATTGGCACAACATCATTGCCGCAACTGTTCCTGAGGTGTTCCCGCAAACGAAAGTCCACCACACGTCCAGTTGAGACAGTGAGTCCCAGGTCAGTCAAACTATAGTGAGCACACTGCATCCATTCAACAGCCTCAGCATCCTCACGCGAGGCAGGAACGAAGACAAAATCATCAGTGACGACCTGAGAAGCAGGGACGTCTCGAACCGTCGGCATATCACGGTGATCCACGGACGAGGACAGGCGGACGACTGGGGGCTGCACCCCACGTGTCACAGACACGATAATCGTCTCCTGGAGTACTCCAAGGTCCCCGAACACCTCAGAACGAGACTGGAAGGTATGGATACCGTCGATTCCGAAAGAAGCCAGCAGAGTTCGACGGAACTGCCTGAAGTAGGTACCGTTCATCCAAGAACGCGGAGTGATAGAAACCTGTTGCCCACCAGCGTCCAGCAAAATGGTTCCAAGTGCCATGAATCCCGCATAAATGTTGGGAACCCCAATCCCGACAGTACGCAAATTCCCGTCCAAGGCCGACCCCGAACGGATCTTTCGGTAGGGCGGATTCTGAATCACGAGATCGAAGCGCTCATCAGTGCGCAGCGCCCAGTCAACAAAGTCACCCTTCACTAGAGCAGTAACAACCCTCGCCTCCATCTCACAGTCCGCAAGAGTGTCAGCCAGGACGGGCCACAGGGACCGATCCGCCTCAACTGCAGTCAGCACCACCTGAAGATCCGGCCGCTCCCGTCTCAGGCGATCAACCACCGCAGCAGTCAGCACCCCCGATCCCGCCCCTGGATCCAGCACTCGGAACGTACCGGACTCAGGCAGACGCACCATATCCGCCATGATCCGAGCGACAGCGACAGGCGTGAAGAACTGCCCCAACTCAGCTTGGCTGGCTGCGTCCAGACCTGCCAGAGACATCTCACGTCGAGCGGCTGCACGTTCCAGAAGGTTCATGGTGATCAGGTTACCGGCCACCAACGACAGCAATCTGCTGAGCCAGTTCTCGAAGGTAGCCGGATACCGCCGTGAGGTCACAAGCATCTGGCACGATGGGGGAGCCGGCGCGTCGCCGGCTGGAGGAATGGAGGAACCATGTCCGTCACTAAGGCTCTTGTCTCCCGCAACGCCGCCTACTCCGCCGAGGTTCTCGCCCGGGGCGGCCTGGCGGCCAAGGGGACGCAGAAGATCGCGGTCGTGGCCTGCATGGATTCGCGCGTGGACGTCTTCGCGGCGCTGGGGCTCGCCCCGGGCGAGGCGAACGTCATCCGCAACGCCGGTGGCCTGGTCACCGAGGACACGATCCGCTCCCTGTCGATCAGCCAGCATCTGTTGGGCACCGAGGAGATCCTCCTCATCCACCACACCGGCTGCGGCATGCTCTCCTTCACCGACGAGGAGCTGTGCTCCACCCTGGAGGTTCAGGCCGGCGCGCGCCCGGCCTGGGCGCCGGGGGCCTTCACCGACCTGGCCGACAGCGTGCGCCAGTCGATCGCCCGCATCAAGGCCTCGCCCTTCATCCCCCACACCGACGCCGTGCGCGGTTTCGTCCTGGACCTGGCCACCGGCCGCCTGGTGGAGGTCGACGCCGCCCAGGCCTGATCCTCCGGGGCCTCGGGGGTCTCAGGAACCTCGGAGGCACTGAGCGAGGTTGGGGCCGTCCGGGCACGCAAGGACCCCTCGCGCACCCGCCAGAGCCTGCTTACCCTTGCTACCTTCCGGTCCTGGGGGATTCACTGGATGACGCCGCACGAGGGGCCGAGCGAGAGACTACCCGATCCGGCCCCGGGTTGCGAACCGTCCGCATGCGGCTGCCGTGCCCGCCCCGTCCCTGAAGCTCGAGACGCACAGTAGGGACAGTAGGGTCCGAGGACGGTCCTGAAAGGTGCGCCCTGAAGGCCTACGGTGCGTCCTGGCGGGGTCGACGCCGCGAAACCGGCCTCGCGTGACAGATCCCACCGCCCCGGGCTGGCCCCGGGGATGGGCGGTCCGATATATTCCTTTCTCGTTGCACGCGGTTGTCGCCGCGTGGAGCGCCTGGAGGATTCGCCTAGTGGCCTATGGCGCACGCTTGGAAAGCGTGTTGGGTGCAAGCCCTCGGGGGTTCGAATCCCCCATCCTCCGCCACCACCCCGGAATCCGCGTGATTTCGGGGTCTTTCCGTCCTCCGCTCCGCCGCCCGCAGCGGGCGTCCGATCAGGTTCCCTCCCCATCGACGCCACCACCCGCTCCTGCCACGATGGCCCCATGCGCACAAGAGCCTCATCCCTCATCGCCCTGCCAACCGCGCTCCTTCTCGCCGTGAGCCTCAGTGCCTGCGACGAGGACGCGGTGGGCACCCCCTCCACTGGTCCCTCCTCCTCGGCCAAGGCCGCCCCCACAGGCTCCCCCCAAGACAAGGACACCCGGGACTCCGACGGCGATTCCTCGGCCACGCCTCGCACCGATGCCTCCACCGGCTCCAGCGCCAAAGCGGAGGGCGGCGCCAAGACCGTGGACATCCATGACCTCAAGACCGGCAACTGCATCTCCGAGATGGTCAACGGGACCGAGCAGGGCGGAACGGAGGCCACGGGCGCGAAGCTCGTCGACTGCTCCACTCCCCACCAGTACGAGGTGACTGGAACGGGGCAGTCCACAGCCTCCACCTACGCCGAGGCGAACACCTCCGATGAGGTCACCGCCGTCTGCGGACCGTTGCTGGACAGCTACGTCGGCTCCCCCTCCAAGGCCAAGAAGTACCAGGCGGTGGCCCTGACCCCCTCGCAGTCCTCCTGGGACCAGGGGGACCACTCGTTGGTCTGCTTCGCCCAGAACCGGGATAACACACCATTGAATAATTCCATCAAGAACTCCTAGTCTGTCCCCATCGAGCAGGACGGCCGCGCACGGCGCACCACTGATGGAGGAGGCCCACTTCTCCCTTCCCGCGCCTCGCGAACATCGTCCCGCCTCCCACTCCGGCCGGGTGGCGACTCTCCGTTTCTCCGTCTCATGTCGCCACCCGGTCCTTATCCCGGATTTTTTCAGCCACCTCTCCGGTCGTGACCAGGAGCCGGCAGAAAACCGGCACAATCCGGCCATTCCGACTGTTACGGTTCGAGCCATGCGCACCCGGACCACGCTCCTCGCCCTTCCTGTCGCCGCCGCTGTCACCATGGGGCTGACCTCCTGCAGCCTGTTCTCCTCGCAGACCACCACCGCCACCAAGGACCTCGAGGTCGGGCAGTGCTACAACCCCGTGAGCAAGGACTCCGGCGGGGAGAACGCGGTCGGCGAGGTCACCGTGGTCGACTGCTCCAAGGCGCACACCTACGAGGTCATCGCCCAGACCACCTTCGGCGACGACGTCAAGCAGCTCCCCAACAAGGATGCGGTCAAGTCCTTGGGCCAGGGCTTCTGCCTGGGCGAGGACTTCACCAAGTACGTCGGGATCGAGTCCAGCAAGACCAGCTACCAGGTCGAGTACCTCACGCCCGGCGAGGGCACCTGGGCCCAGGGCGACCGCAAGATCAGCTGCGTCGTCGCCCAGGGGGATAAGTCGCAGGTCAAGGGATCTGCCAAGAACTCCAAGAAGTAGCCCTCCGCGCCCTCAGGAACCGTCGCCCCGGGTGTCCGGGGCGCACCCCGGAGCCCTGAAGAATATTGAATATCGCATCGATAGCCTTCTTTAAAATGAGGGCGGCTGTCGTACTTTCCCGGGATCGCCGACCCCGATCAAGCGCCGCGTTCCTCCGGAACTACTCGGGTCGGCCGGGCGGCGGCCATCACGGGCGGCTGAAGCGCCCGTAACCTCCTGGAGTGACCAGTGATGTTCTTCGCGCACCGCAGCCCGGCGCCCCGCTCGACGACGAGCCACCCGAGCGCCGCCCTGTCCGCGCGCGCCGTCGAGGCCCCAGACGTCGCCCCGACGATGGCGGCAGCCGACCATCCTCCACCCAGGAGGCGATCCTGACCGCCGCGCGCGAGTCCTTCCTGACCCAGGGCTATGAGGGCACCACCATCCGCGCGGTGGCCCGCACAGCCGGCGTGGACCCGGCACTCGTGTCCTACTACTTCGGCTCCAAGGGGGACCTGTTCGGGGCGGCAGTCAACCTGCGCGCGCAGGCGAGCCAGGAGATCGCCACTGCCATCAACGGGGATCTCCTCTCGGCCGGTCCCCGCCTGGTACGCCTGTCGCTGACGGCCTGGGACGACGACGCCGACGGCGCGACCTTCCGCACCCTGCTGCAGTGGATGGCCGCCGACGTCCGCAGCCCGGAGGCGATCCAGAACTACGCCACTGAGCAGATCGCAGTCCCGATGACCGAGGCCCTTGAGCAGTCGGGCCTGTCAATCGCCTCGGCGCGAGAACGGGCCGCCCTGGCCGGCTCCCAGCTGGTGGGGCTGGCCATGATCCGTTACGTGCTACGCCTGGAGCCCATCGCCGGAGCGAGTATCGACCACCTCGTGGAGGTCGTCGGACCGACGATCCAGCACTACCTCACCGGTCCGCTGCAGCCCGCGTGAGCCGGGTTCGCCCCGGTGGCACGTCACCGGGGCGAACACAGGCGTACCGAGAATGTCTCGAGCTCGGGAGTCAGAAGGCCTCGTAGCGCCCGGAACTGAGGAAGACGCCGTGACCGGTCTCGGTGTTGCGGCAGGTCATGCCGTTCTCCTCGGAGCGGCACGCCCAGGAGCCGAAGGTAACGGACTGGCCGTACTCCACCACCTGGGGCGAAGAGCCGCCGCCGCGGAAGGCCTCATCGAGCGAGAAGGCGCCCTCGCTACGGCCGGCGAGCTGCGGAGTCCCACCGGAGCTGAGGTCGAACCACCACTTGGGCGAGCCCGCCTCATCCTTGCCGTAGGTGCCATCGGAGCGGTAGGACAGCACGCCGCAGCCCGCGTGGTGGGCGGACAGGTCGCAGCCGATGTTTCCCGACGGCGACACGATCATGGCGGTCTTCTCCGAGACGAGGTTGTCCGGGACGAAGGACGTGGCCTGGCCGGGCTGCTCGTCGGCGGGGGCGGCCGGCTCAGCGGGCGTCTGCGCGGGGGCGCCCTTGTCAGCCTGTTTGTCGGTCTGGGTGTCGGCGGGCTTCTCAGCCGGCTTGTTGGCGGACTTGTCTGCCGGCGCCGGCTGATCCGAGGACTTCGGAGTCTCGGGCGCCGCGGAGCGCGGCGCCTGAGTGGCTCCGGCGTAGGACTTGCCGGCGTCGTCGGCCTTCCCTTGACCCTGGGAGGCCTTGGAGGCACCACCGTTCTGCTGTCCCGGAGCGTTAGTCTTACCGGAGGCCAACGTCTTGGGGACGCCGTTCCCGCTGTCGGCGGGACGGGGCTCGTTGGCCCGCGGGCTCGCAGGACGGGACTGGGAGCCGGAGGACTGCGACGCGGAGGAGTCGGCGGAGCCCTTACCGGTAGGACTGGGGATGCGAGGAGAGGCGTGCCCCGCCTTCTGCCCGGAGGTCGCCTGGGCACTGGCCGACGACTGCGTCTTCGCAGATGACGATGAACCCGTGGTGCCCTGCTGATTGGCGTTGGAGGCACCACCGGACTGACAACCGGCCAGAAGCATGGCGGTTGAGGTGAGAACGACAAGGGACAGGGGAATGGTGAAGCCGCTTCGGCGGACCGCGATGGTCATGACTGCGGCATCCTTTCGGTCGAGGTCGGTGCGGCCAACACGGTACTAGAGCCCAGAAGAAGAGAGGAACAGTCCGAAGGTCAGGCGACGCGCCGATTTCCGGCATCAGACGTCCCATCTTTCCAGTAAACCACCAGATATCGCAGCGATAACGCCAATCACAGAGAGATGACGGAATCACCGTCCTGTCGGCCACATTCCAACTAGTGAGACAGATAACGGAAAGGTCTCCCCTTCCCCAGGAGGGTCCGGACAGGGTCACCCCAGCGGACCGGCCCCGGCCGGAGGCGATGGTGACGAGGTCGTCGAGGCCGTCGAGGTCGTTGATGTTGGACGACCCACGCCTCCCCCACGCACCTGCGGTCGCTTCATTCACTAGGATGTTGCCGTGATCTTCAAGGCAGTACGCGAGAGGCCCCCCTACCCCGACCACGGGGTCACCACTCAGCGCGATTGGGCCGTCATCGCGCCTCGACAGATCCGCCTGGCCGATCTCACCACCACCCGTGCGACCCTCGATCTGCGCAGCCTCCTGGATGACGACTCCACCTTCTACGGCGACCTGTTCGCTCATGTCGTCTCCTTCAAGGGAGACCTCTACCTGGAGACCGGGCTGCACCGGGCACTGCGCGCCGCCCTGCAGGGGCGTACCGCGATCCACGCCCGCATCCTGGAGGTCACGGAGGAGGGGGTGCCGCGGCTCGCCCCGGCGCCGCCGAGCGCCTGACTCTCACCGGCAGCACTCGGCGACCCGCCCGGCACCCCAGTCCACGGCTCGGTCCCATGTCACATCGAGCCCACCACCACCCGATGAGCGTCGTCGTCCATTACCCTGGATCGCGTGAGTAGTCCCGCAGATCCGCGCGCCGAGTACCGGCGGCACATGCAGCACCGTCAGGCCACCGTCATCGGCACCATTCTGGCCGTCATGGTGGTCGCGGTCGCCGTGAGTCTCCTGGTATCGCTGGGCATCCTGCCCGCCTACAACCCGGGCTTCTCGCACCCCAAGAGCACGGCGACCTACGTGCCCCAGCCCTGCCCGCCCAACGGCGCCAAGACTGTCGACGTCACCACGATCGAGAAGATCAACGTCTACAACGGCTCGGAGACGGTGGGTCTGGCCGCCACGGTGCAGCAGGAGCTGGAGGAGGCGGGACTGACCGTCACCTCGGCGAATGACTGGCCGGGAGGCATCTACAACGGCGAGGTCCAGATCATGGCCTCCAAGGGCGGCCTGACCAACGCCTACTCCCTGGCCCAGATCTTCCCCAAGTCCACGGTGCAGCTCGACAAGAGCCTGTCCGACGACGACACCACGGTCTCGGTGGTCCTGGGCAAGGAGTACCTGCAGAACGCGCTGAAGTCGGACGAGATCAAGCTTCTCGGCGCCGGCAAGCCCATCACCGCCCCCAGCGACTGCGTCCCGGCGGACAAGGCCGCCACGAAGAAGCCCAGCTGATTCGGAGCCGCTCAGGTCCGGGCGGGAGCATCCCGACGACGACGCCCTGCCTCGATGGTTTCCTACCCCGATCGAGGACGTACTTCTCCGACGAGGACTGCGTTGTCCCCCAGACGACTGGGGTCCGGCCTCAGTCATCTGGGGGACAAGTACGTCCTGGACGGGAAACGCAGTTCCCGATTCAGAGCGTCATCGCGTCTGAGACGCCGGCTCGGGTGCGGTTCCAGGGCCGGTCTTGCCGGGGGCGACAGTGAGCAAATGAAAGAGGCTTGGCGGACTGACGTCCGCGGGGCGCCTCAGTCGCGGCTCTCACCGGCGCTCTCAGCGCCATCGGTGCTCGACGACGTCGGAGCCGCCGCAGACGCGGCCGCGGACGAGTGGGCGGCGCGGCTGGAGTAGGCCGGGCCCTCCAGCTCGGTGCCAGCCGGGGCCGAGGCCGGCGAGGCCTGCTCCAGGTTGGTGCCGCGCAGCTTCGAGATCCAGCGCATCGCGTGGTAGACGCCGATGGCAGCGGCCGAGCCCAGGGCGATGCCCTTGAAGGTCATGTCCCCCCAGACCAGGGTGTAGTCGGCGATGGCCACCACCATGGACACGGCCGCCGTGTTGAGGTTGACCGGGTCGGAGAAGTCCACGCGGTTCTGCACCCAGATGCGCACCCCCAGCATGCCGATCATTCCGTAGAGGACCGTGGCGGCCCCGCCCAGGACGCCGGCCGGGATCGTGGCGATGATCTGACCGAACTTCGGCAAGAGGGACAGGCCCAGGGCGCTGAGCGCCGCCACCACGTAGGCGGCGGTGGAGTAGACGCGCGTGGCGGCCATGACGCCGATGTTCTCCGCGTAGGTGGTGGTGCCCGAGCCGCCGCCGCTGCCGGCGAGCATGGTGGACAGCCCGTCGGCGAACAGGGCGCGGCCGGTGACGTCGTCGAGGTCCTCTCCGGTCATGGCCGAGACGGACTTGACGTGGCCGATGTTCTCAGCGATCAGGACGAGCACCACGGGGATGAACAGGCCCAGGTAGCGCAGGTCGAAGGCCGGGGCGTGGAAGTCGGGCAGCCCCAGGACAGGGGCCTTGGCCACCTTGTCGAAGTGCACCTCCCCGCGCAGCACCGCGGTGGCGTAGCCGATGAGCACGCCGAAGAGGATCGCCAGGCGCCCGATGAGGCCCTTGAACATCACGGTAATGACCAGGATCGAGACGATCGTGACGACCGCGGTCACGGGGCTCTTTGTGACATTGCCCCAGGCCGCGGGGGCCAGGTTGAAGCCGATGAGGGCGACGATCGCGCCGGTGACGATCGGCGGCATGAGACGGTCGATCCAGGCGGAGCCGACCAGGTGGACGATGATGCCCACCACCAGCAGGCACAGTCCCACCGAGATGATCCCGCCCTGCGCCAGGGCTGCCTTGTGGGGGTCAAGGGGGAGACCTCTGTCGCGCGTATAGCCGGTCACGGCGCCAATGGGGGCGAGGAGGGCGAAGGAGGAGCCCAGGTAGCTGGGCAGGCGCCCGGAGGTGATGCCCAGGAACAGCAGGGTGCCCACACCGGTGAAGAACAGCGTCGTCGCCGGGTCGAAGCCGGTCAGCAGCGGCACCAGGAAGGTGGCGCCGAACATGGCGATGACGTGCTGGACACCAATGCCGATGGTGCGCGGCCAGGTGAGGCGCTCACCGGGGGCGACGACCTCACCCGGGGCGATGGACCGGCCATCGCCGTGCAGGCGCCAGCCACGAGAGGGGAAATAGGACACGAGTGAGCTCCTGCCTGGGCAATGAGGGGAATGACTGTGTCCCGTGGGAAATCCACTCGCGGGAGACCCGCGGGACGCTCGGCAGGACCCGGCAGAGTCTGCCGGGACTTCAGCATAGCCCCTGCTCGGCGAGCACCGGACCGGGCCCCTCGCAGGTACCCGGCAGGCACGCGGACCGGGCCCCTCGCGGGCATCTGTCGGGCAGTGCCCGATTCGTCCGCGGGAAGGATGCCTCTCCCCGGCACCGGCGGTGCATGATGAGGTCATGAGCACCGTCGGGACCTCCACGCCAGGACAGAGCGCGCCACGCTTCTCGCCGAGCTCGGAGCAGTACGTCGACGGACTCCCTCCGGGATTCGTCTTCCCCGGCACCGAGAATCTCGACCCGGCAGAAATCTTCTCCGGCCCCGGCTACACGGCGCCCCGCCCCCGCAGCGACTCCGGGGCGACGGCCGCCCTGGTGTGCGGGCTGCTCAGCTTCATCCCCTTCGTCGGCGTCGCCGCGATCATCCTGGGCATCAGCGCGCTGCGGCGCCTGCGCCACAGCTACAACTCCGGTGAGGGGCTGGCCTGGTTGGGGCTCATTCTGGGAGGCGTCTCCGTCATCCTGTGGTCCTGCCTCCTCATCCTCATACTGTTCATGGTCTAGGGACCGGACGGCCACACCGGGCCAACCGGTCCCCTACAGTGGTCCCGTGAAGCCTTTCATCATGGTGACCACGCGCCCCGAGCACGAGGCGGCGCAGGACGAGTACGAGTCCTTCCTGGCTCAGAGCGGTCTGTCGCGCGACGACCTGCAGCACATCGCCCTGGAGGAGGTCGACTTCCTCGACTCCTTCACCGCGGCCGATGTCTCCGGAGTACTCATCGGGGCCAGCCCCTACAACGCGGACACGCCGGCAGCCGAGAAGACCCGCAGTCAGCTCAACGTCGAGGAGCAGATCCGCGAGCTGCTCGGGGTGATTCTCAAGGAGGGCATCCCCCTTCTGGCCACCGGCGTCGCGCTCCAGGTGCTGGCCGCCTACCTGGGCACCGGGACGCAGGAGGAATTCGGTGAGGAGCTGGGAGCCGTCGACCTGTTCCTGACGGCGGAGGGCCGTAAGGACCCGATCCTGGAGGGGCTCCCCCAGGCGGTCACGGTCTTCGCCGGCCACTACGAGGGCGTCGGGGAGGTGCCCCCGCACGCGACCTTGCTGGCGAGCTCACCGGACTGCCCGGTCCAGATGCTGCGCGTGGGCAGGAACGTCTACGCCTGCCAGTTCAACCCTGAGCTCGACGCCGTCCGGTTCGAGCGGCGCGTCAGCATCTACGACGAGGCCGGTTACGGTGACCCGGACATGAGCGAGGACATCCTCACCCAGGCCCGGTCCTCCGAGGCGCACGACGCCGGACGGATCATCCGCAACTTCATCTCACACTTCACCCGCAGCTGAGCTGCCGCCCTTGGGGCCGCAAGCCCCGAACGACTCGGGGGTCCAGGCGCAGCTCTGGAGCTGAGAGCCACGACCATCAGGACGTTGCCATGACTTACCCACCCGCCTATCCGGGGCCGCCACAGGGATACAACGGCCCATCGAGCCCGCAGTACCCGCCGCAGGCGGCCTATGGCCAGCCCCCGGTGAGCGCTCCGCAGGGCGGGGCGACATACGGGCAGGCGCCAACGCCGGCCGGTCACGGCGCGTACATGCCTCCCGCGCAAAGCGCAATTCCGACACAGTCGGTGGTGCGCCCACCCGGGGCCCCCGCCTTCCCGAGCCAGCCCTATCCGCCTGCGCCCGTGCAGGCCTCCGCACCGCAGTATCAGCCGTACCAGCCGTACCAGCCGCAACCGCAGCAGTTCCAGCAGTTTCAGCACGGCGCGGGCTCGGGCACCGGGTCGGCATACCTGAGCGGAGCAGTCACCGCACCGGGCTATCCCTCTCCTGCCAGACCGCCACAGCTGAGCAGCCCGCGCCCAGGAACGACCTCATCCCAACCCGTGGGCGCACCACACCATGTGCCGTGGAGCGGTGCGAAGGCCGTGGCGCTCACGGCACTGCTCGTACTCGCCGTCCTGGAGGCCGCGAACTTCATTATGTCGATGAATGCGTACATTACGAGCAAGCACAGTTGGCTCTCCCTCTCCAGACTGGCGGCCTCAATGATATACATCAGCATCACGCCGAACCTGTGGTGGCTCTTCTTCGCCTTCCGTCGCCTCTTCCGAAACCAGCCCGTCTCCGAGATGACCGGATTGGCGCTGTGGTTCGGATTCGTGACAGTCATGCTCCCAACCGGAACAGCCCAGTCCCATCAGATTCATATCAACGCCGTCATCATTGTAATCTCTTTCTTCGTCGCCACTGTCGGAGCCGTCGCGACCACACGACTTAACCAGAGGCTGAAGGAGCCGCGATCCTGGATCCTGACCCTCGCCGTAGGCTCCTGTCAGTTCATCCTGTTCAACACGATTCTCCGTTTCGCGAATTTTGGCTGGGTCGCCTACGCCTCGATATCAAACGGCCAGAGCATCACTCACTACACCTCACATCTTTGGCTCGTGTGGTCGGACTCCGACGTAGTCGGGATTCCCTTGGTGCCCAGCATGATACTCTCCGCCCTCATCGCCATTGTGTCGGGTATCGGCGTCATCCAGGCGGCCCGCGGATCTTATGGCAAGACATTTAAGATAACGTCCATTACTTGCGCATCCCTGTTGAGCCTCGACAGCCTCCTCGTCTCTACCGTCTTCGGAGGGCCCTCGGCTGACGGGCACAGTCATACGCCGTCCGAGACCGGTTTCATGCTGCTGGCAGTCATCGTCGTGGGGATCGTCACCGTCGGTTCGACGGTGGCCGCCGCCCGTCACCTCACCAACGAGGAGTCCACCGGAGGAACTCAGCAGGGACTTCATACTGGAGGAGCACGGGGCATGCAAAACCGCTTCAGCCGGTATCACCGGTCCCAGTCACCATGGACGGGCGGATACTGAGCCGGTCCCACCACCGCGAGGTCGGCACGCGCCACCACTTCGGTTATCGACACCGACCAACAGGTCGAGCACAATGCCCACTATGCGGCAGCCACCTCCACCTCAGAGCAGCCCTGCTCCGACGCCGTCGGACGCTTATGGATACGGCCCGGCCACGCCATACGGCGTGATGCCACACGGGCCGCACACCACTGCGTCACCACCGCATGCGGCCCTCACACCGGACCGCGGGCCCCAGGGCGGGCAGCAAGCCGACTACCCCTATCTTTTCCAGGGACAGAGGAGCACCCCGACGCAACCGGTGGCCCCGCACCTGTCCAGCATCGGCCAGCCCGCCAGCAGTATCGTCACCAACGGGACTGATATCGGCCCCTATTCGGCAGCGCCCACCGCCAGCTTTCCCAGGTTCACCCCCGCCCCGCTCCCGGGCCCCGCTCCTGCGACCCCGCAGCCGCTCGTGCCGCCATCACTGGCCAGTGCGCCACTCGGCATCACCCGCAAGACCGCCTTCCCCTCACCCGCCCCCTGGGGACGCGACCGACTGGCCGCCCTCGCGCTGACACTGTTAGCAGTCGGATTTCACGTGATATGGACAATCAATGACACGTCCACAAACCAGGCCTTCCCTTCCTTACAGAACCCCACGGAGCGCGACTACATCCAGGCACTGACGTACATCCCACTAACATTAGGCGCCTGGTGGCTCATCCTTATCCCTATCTCCATCGTCAACATCATCAGAAACCAGGCCAGCGTCATCACAACAGCGGCCGCAATTCAACTACTCTTCATTGACGCATTAATACTGAACAACGACCCCATCGGCAACCCATTCCCCATTTTGTGTCTGCTGGCCACTGGCTCCGCAGCGATCTTCACAACCCGGATGGGAAGGACCGCCAACCCTCCTCGACACTGGCTGGTCAGTCTTGGAATGGCGATGAACCTGTTCCTCCTCATATCAATGCTCCACCGGATCACAAAACTGCTCCTCAACGCAAAATTTTATCGATCAGACACGAGTAGCCAGACGGTCAATTTATGGATGACCCCCGCAGTCGGACCGAATGATCGGGGAATACCACTCACTGTTGGGATAGTCATCACGATCATCTTAGCCGTCATTGCCTCGATCAACCTCTATCTGGGAGTCTCATCTCCCACCAGTCGCGTATTCCGCTACACCGTTGGACTCGCCCCAACACTCATAGCCCTGGTCAACATGTATATTCTCGCCGCGTTCGGCATATCCCGCGCTGTCGTCTCCTCCGGTCTCGGGCTGAGCAGTACTGGCCAGCGGTTGCCGTATGTCATCTTCCGGGCGTGGGCCGCATCGATCCTGCTGGGAGCCATCGCCGTCGGGATCACCGTGCTGCTACGCCGACGCGCGTCCGCCATGAAGCACAAGGCACGTCAGTTCGTACCAGCGGCCACAAGCACGCAACAACCCCAGCATGTGAGCTACCGGCCCCACGCCCAATAGGCACCCCCACGCACCCCACTTGACCTTACGCAGGTACGGGCTCACCCCATCCGGATGGAGAGATCCTCGCTGCCCCGTGCCTGCATCCGGCCAGAGGAGCCGGCAGGCACGGGTACCACTCACATGGTTGGCGGCGTCCACGCGAGCTGAAGAGTGCGCACCCCATCACGGCTGATGATTCGGGCCCGCCCAGCCGGGCCGGGCTGCGGCTTCTGCCGTCCCAGCAGCGGCCCCTCATCAGGGTTGCCGGGCAGCATGATGCCCGGCGTGGACAGATCGCTGAGTGTCTGCATGATCGGCTCGTACATGGCACGCGTCGTTCCACCGATGCGGCGCGTGAGCACGAGGTGAAGACCGATGTCCTGAGCCTGCGCCAGCAGGGGCTGCAGAGGTGCAAGCGGGTTGGAGGTATTCGTCGCCACCAGGTCGTAGTCGTCCACGAGGAGGTAGATCTCCGGCCCTCTCCACCATGAGCGGTTGCGCAGCTGCTCGGCCGTGACGTCGGGGCCCGGCAGACGCCCTTGAAGGTAACCCGAGAGGTCGTTGATCTCGGAGACGGCCATGTCGCGCACTGAGAGGTAGGCGAGCAGAAACTCCTCGGGAATCTCCCCCAGCAAGTTGCGGCGCAGGTCGATGGCGAGAATCCGCACCTCATCGGGCGTCTTGCCGCGAATCAGCTCGCGGGTCAGAGCGCGCAGGAAGGTGGTCTTCCCCTTCTTGGCGTCACCGAGCACGATGAGGTTGGGATCCTGCTCCATGGCCAGCGTGACCGGCTCCAGGCGGGCCTCGTCGATACCGATGACGGGGCCGGCGTCGGCGGGCACCATGGCCTGGAGCTCAGCCAGGTCGATCTGGGTCGGCAGCAGGCGCAGCTTGGGACCGGGCGCTCCCTTCCATGCACTGGCGAGCTGCTGGCAGGCGTGGTGAATCCCCTGCGCCAGGGTGGAGTCGTCGTGGTTGCCGTCAATACGCGGCAGCGCCACGAGCATGTGGCGGGCCTGTCGATCCAGGCCGCGCCCCGGTCTGCCCTCAGGCACCTGGCGGGCGATCTTCCGATTGATCTCTGAATCCGCGGGGTCGCCCAGGCGCAGCTCGATCCGAGTTCCGATGGCGTCACGAATCGCCGCTCGCAGGTCCATCCACCGGTTGGAGGACAGGACGAAGTGCACACCGAGCGCCAGTGCGCGCGGTGCCAGATCCTGCACCTCCATGGAGATGTCCTCGAAATCGGTCCTGAGGGTGGCCCAGCCGTCAATGACGAGGAAGATGTCTCCGTACCCGTCGTCGACACGCCCCGCAGCCCGCTCACGCCGATACGTCTGAATCGAGTCGATTCGGTTGGCCCGGAAGTAGCGTTCGCGATCGTCGAGCAGGGAGGCGATCTCCGCCATGATCCGAGCCACGATGTCCGGCTCATCGCGTGTGGCCATTCCGGACAGATGGGGCAGGTCCAGCATCGTCGAGAAGGTTCCGCCGCCGAGGTCGATGACATAGAACTGCACCTCGGCCGGCGTGCGGGTGAGAGCCAACGACATGACCAGCGAACGCATTGCCGTCGACTTTCCGGACAGGGGCCCACCGACGACGGCGACGTGACCACCGGCACCCGACAGATCCACGGTGAGCGTCTCGCGACGCTGTTCCAGGGGGACATCCGTGACGCCCAGGGGCGCCACGAGGTCGCCCCTCGCCCGCCATGACGGCGAGGTCAGGCCCAGGTTCTGGTCAACCACCAGATCGGACATGAGAGCGTCAAAGGTCTCGCTGACCTCAAGCGGCGGCAACCAGATCTGGTGAGCCGGGATGCCGTGGCCGGCCATCCGGTCCACGGCGATGTCCATGGTGGTGCTGTCGGCGTAGACCTCGTCCTGCGGGAATGCCTCGGGCTCGGGCGCAGCGGTTTCCTCGGCCTCGACGGTCACTTCCTCGTCGGGGATCTCCACCTCGACGTCCTGGGCGGTGAACGGCAGGATCTCGACGGCACTTCGTGCCGTGTCGGCCGCCTTGGCGACTCCCGGCAGCTGCAGCGCCCGCGAGGTGCGTCGGGCCGGAGGCTTGCCGGCGACGTAGGAAGCGCGGAAACGAGTCATCGTCTCGGTGTCGCTCTTGAGATAGCCGCTTCCCGGCAGGGGAGGCAGGTGATAGGCATCCGGGGACCCCAGAACCGTACGGGACTCGCTGGCGGAGAAGGTACGCAGACCAATGCGGTAGGACAAGTGCGAGTCCAGACCGCGCAGGCGCCCCTCCTCCAGTCGCTGAGAGGACAGGAGCAGATGCATCTGCAGCGATCGTCCCAGTCGACCAATGGCCACGAAGGTGTCGATGAAGTCCGGCTTGGCGGACAGGAGCTCGGAGAACTCGTCCAGGATGATGAACAGCGCCGGAAGCGGGTCGCCGTTGTGCTTGCCCTTGACCCGATCCTGCTCGTAGTCCATGACGTTGGCGTAGTTTCCGGCGTCGTGCAGCATCTGCTGACGACGATTCATCTCGCCGCGCAGCGCCTCAGCCATACGGTCGACGAGCCCCAGCTCGCTCTCCAGGTTCGAGATCATCGCCGAGACGTGCGGGAGCTCGGACATTCCGGCGAAGGTCGCTCCACCCTTGAAGTCGACCAGGACGAAGTTGAGCTGGTCCGGCCCGTGAGTGAGGGCCAGGGCCAGCACGAGCGTGCGCAGCACCTCCGACTTACCTGAACCAGTGGCGCCCACGAGCAGACCATGGGGGCCCATACCGTTCTCCGCCGACTCCTTGATGTCGAGCGCCACCGGCTCGCCCTCGGGCGTCACCGCGAAGGGCACGTTGAGGCGCTCAGCGCCAGTGCGCTTGACCCACTGGGTGTCGGGGTTGAAGTCCCTCACGTCTCCCAGGTGCAGGAGCCGCAGCAGGTCCTCGGAACGCTCGGGATCGGAGGTTCCCACTGGGGCTGAGGGGGTGACGTCCTCCCCGACCGTCTGGTAGCGCGCCACCAGCCGGCGGGCGACGGCCTCAGCGCCATTGATGCTGATGGAGTCGGCCAGCGCCGGACTGGGATCCTGGCCGGCGAGCTCGACGTTCATGGGGACCGCTGCCTCGTCGGGGGTCTCGCTCAAGACGGTCTCGGACTGGCTGTCGGAGGGGCTGAGGACCAGGCGCAGGCGGTTGGGCAGGACCAGGGGATGCTCCACACGCTGAGCGAAGCTGATGACGGTCACGCCCTGGAGCCCGCGATCCGCTGTCAGCGGCGAGCTGGGAGGGAGCGTGCCACCGTCGACCAGGACGATGATGTGAGGCAGCGGAGGCTCCCCCGCGGCGGAGGAGAAGGTGCCCCGCGCACTGAAGTCCTCGGGCAGCTTGTCCGTGAGCTCGTCCAGGGAGTGCGCTATGAGCCGTGATGGCCCGACGGCGTCCGCCACGGAATCGGACCAGGCATGGGGCGCCCACTTCACCCAGTCCCACTCGGGTTCCGTCTCCTGGGAGGTGAGGACGGCCAGTCGCACCAGGGCGGGTGAGGTCAGAGCCAGGATGTGCGAGAGCATGGCCCGCACCTGGGCGCGAGCCTCGCTCAGCGGGCCGACCACCTCGATGTGGGAGAAGGCGCTCAGCTCGATGCCGAAGGGGAGGGCGTCCACCTCGGTGTGGGTGGTGACGAAACGGTGCATCGCTGACAGGCACACCGGGTCCGGGGTGCTCAGAGGGCCGACTTCCTCAGCCTCGATGGTCGCCGCCAGCGGCTGGGAGGAACGCCCCAACCTCACGAGCAGGTGGTCCTGCCCCTGGCGCCGTTCCCACACCCTGGCCCCGTGCTGCACCAGGTACGGAAGGGCCTCCGGCTCGGGCAGGTGGTTCACAGCAGTGCGGCGCTGGTTCTTGGCCGCCTCCCGGACCTCGGAGCGCACCTCTGAGATGTAGCCGAGGTACTCGCGGCGCTGGTTCGTGACGTTGTTACGGTGCTGACGGATCTGGCGGTACACGTTGAACACGGCCATCGACAGCATGGCCACAACCATCCCGCCGCTCGTGAGCAACATTCGCGTGTTGTTGTTATTGGAGATGGCCATGAACACCATGACGCCCATCGAGCCGGCCATCGGCAGCACCATCGTCAGCGAGCTGGTGGCGTCCTGCGGTGTGATGGCGTTGGGCGGGGCCTTGAGCTCGATCGTCTCGGTCGACGCTTCGGAAGTGTCGATGGTCACGTTCTGCTCCTCGGTGTTCATGAGGGTGGGAAGGGTGTACTGCACGTGGGACGACAGGTTCGACTTCGTGAGAAGTAACCGACCGAGGTGAAGCCCACCCAGCCGGGTGCTGACGTCATAGTATCGATAGAGTCACGGTTGTCTGCACCTCGGCTGACCTTCTCTCCCCCAACCCTCTCGGAGTACTGATCCTCGGATGAATGCGACCAGCACCCGCGTCACCCTCGTCCACGAGGGCGAGCGGCTCGACATGGCGGCACGCACTGGAGTACCCATTGGTGCGCTCGTGCCTCCGCCGAAGGCGCACCAGCCCAGCGGGTTCCTCATCGCAACAGCCGACGGGACAGTGGTGGACGCCGAGGCAGCCGTGGGAACCGACGTCCTGGAGGGCACCGTCCTCGTCACCACACCGGTTCGGGCCGACCTACGGAGCTACAAGATCGCGGACGCCGGCCTCGAGAGCGCTCTGCGCGCATCAGTCGGAGAGACGGCCTTCGTTCTGGTGTCCGTTCTCTGCTTCTTCTTAGGGGGGCTGCCGCCCTTGATCGGGCACGGTCAGCTTCTCTCGACGGCATTGCAGATCGCGGGAGCCTGTCTTCTGGTCATTCTTCTGGTCTCCGCGGCCTTCAGGCCCGCCAGACAGCGATCGGCGGTGCGGGAGGCCCTGGGCGCACTAACCGTTCCCCTGGCGGGGGGAGCGGCAGGCGCTCTTCTGGCGCCCGTCTCCAGCCCGGACTCCCGGTTACTGGTCGCGCTGCTCGCCATGTGGGGCACGGGAGCTGCGGCCCTGCTGCTGTGGATCGCCCGCAGGGGGGCTAGTGAAGCAGTTTCAGCGGGCGCCTGGCTCTTCCTGGCCACCGTCGGGACGATCGTGCCGGCTACGGGAATCTCGCACGTTCCCGTCCTGATGGTGCTCATGGCGGTGGGAGCCGTTGGCGGACTGCTGATCCCGGGCTTCGCCGTGCAAGTCCCCAATCAGCAGCTGCTGGATATGACTCAGCTGCGAGTCATGGGGCGTTCTGTGCGCCAACCCACGATGCCCCCGTCAAGAGAGGTGTCTCCTCGCTCCGTCTCGCGCTCCGTGGCTCAGACAACGGTGTCCTCGGTCGCGCTGGAGATCGCCTTCGGGAGCCTGGTGCTACTCAGCCTGCCGACGGCGATCCAGACCGCGTTGGCCGACGGCGTGACGGCCTGGGGGGCTCGGGTCGAGATCGTGTGCGTCATGCTGCTTCTGCTGCTACGCCCGCGTACCGCTCACTCGCGAGTGCTGCGCCTCACACCAAGGCTGGTCGTCGCCGTCGCGATCGTCCTGGCGCTGGTTCTGCTGTGGATCGATGGCGGCGCGGGAGTCATCACACGAACCTGGAGCCAAGTAGTCGCTTTCATCATTTTCCTCACAACAGCGGGCACTTTCGCGGTAGGGATGTTCCTCAGTACCGTTCGGTCGGCATGGTGGGGTCGACTTGGTGACATCTTCCAGACCCTCGCCGCTGTGGGGATTCTCCCCTCGGCCGTGATCGCAGCAGGACTGATCGACGTTATGAGGCAGCTATGAGAATCATGTCGACCTCCGTCGCACGTGCGGCGAAGCGTGCGCGCACTCGCAGCGACTGGCGTCCTCTTACCACCGGAGAGGCGGTGGCCGCTGCCGTCGTCGACGTCCTCCTGCTGATCGTCGTCGTTCTCGTCCCGATGCTGGCACTCAACGTCAAGGCACTGCCCTGGATTCTGCTCGCTCAGGTGATCGTGGCTCAGAGCCTGGTTCTTGCACGTTTCGGGAGAACAGCCGGGTTGGCAACAGTGTCGGCCACTGTGGTGGTCCCGCAGCAGGGAGCCGCCCCGGGGATCGGGCGAGCCCTGGTGAGAGTGCTTCTGCCCTTCCTCCTCCCCTTCCAGATCAACCCCCACAGGTCGGCGGGTCAGTCCGACAAGGATCGGGAACGCCTTCTGGATCGTCTCACCGGGACCTTGACCGTGACGCGGCGACCGATGCCGGAGCAGGCGCAGCCAGGTGCTGCGAGGCGGACTCACACCAAGCCGCGTGGCAACAGGCGCAGCCCGAAGCCTGCTGCAACGCCGCCTGTGGCTCCCGAGGTGATGACTCGAGGACCTGCGCAAGACGGGCGACGGCACCCCTCCGCCGGCCCCATGGCCACCGGCGCGCCCACGTTTCAGCCCCCGGCGCAGCCGGCGCCACTTGTGCACGAGCGCCCCGATCTGGCCGGCCCGGCCTACACGGGAGGGTTCGCCGGAGCTGGCGTGCCGGCGGGCCCCACACTGGTTGCCGCCTCCAGCTCAGGTGCTGCTCGGTCGCGCTTCGCGCCACCAGTGGCGTCTCCCGCACCACCGCCTTCCACGGCTCACTCTCCCGTGGCGCCGACCCCGCCTCCGGCCTCCCTGCCTCCGTCCTCCGTCCCGGCGGCGCCCGACTCCTCCCCGATCACTCCGTCAGTGTTCGCCGCCCCTTCCGGTCCTCCGACGTCGTCGATGCCCACCGGGCCCGGTTCGCACGCTGCGTCGGCACCACCCAGCGCCCCGGCCCCTCAGGCTCCAGCTCAGGCGAGCCATTCTCTACCGCCGTCGCTACCGCCACGGATTCGACCGGCTCGGCAGCAGGCGGCATCCCCGCTGCCCCCAACGGGGGGTTCTGCTCCGTCTGCGGCCAATGGAGCGCACGCCGCTGCCCCCGGGATCCGCAGCGGCGCCCCGGATGCTCCCGGTGGACCGGTTGGCCCACAGAACGCTCAGCTCCCGGTGATACCGCCCTCGTCAGCCGCTTCCGCCGCTTCTCCCTCTTCGCGGCAGTACCCGCCGACGCCTTCGGTCTCTGGAGCACCGGATTTCTCTGCCCCCACCGGACCGTCCTCAGCGCAGCACGGAGATCGCCGACCGAAGACGATCTGACAACCGGGCCGCGCGTTCCTCCATACAACACGACGGTGCTCTGAGCCTTGAAGGCTCAGAGCACCGAGGGGATGTCGGGACAACGACCGAAAGATCAGGTGAAGCAGGTAGCAGACTTCTGGTCACAAGATTGGTAGTCACCCTGGGAGGTACTCACGTGGGTGCCGAGCTGCTGGGTCAGCATCTGCTGGCGGCTGATCGCGTCACGGCACTGCGCCATAGCGATGGTGTACTGCTGCTGCGCCTCACCGGACCAGCCACTCTGGGTGGGGCGAAGCTCAGCATCCATGGTATCCAGATCGGATGAGGATTCAGAAGAACGCCGGTGCATCTCAGCGGCAAGCGTCTGCAACCCACTGTGCCTAACGAGAAGGTCTTCATTACTCGTCATAACTATCTCCTGCGGTGAAATCAAGTGTGTTGGGTCAAGGACAGTAAGGTCGTCAGGTAAGGTTGTGGTAGTTGCTGGCGGCCTCAGAGCCGAGACGCTGGGCTCCAGCCGCAACCTCCGAGTCGGCGCTCGCCATCGCAGTACCGGTACTCCGCAGGCCATCCGAGAGCCTCAGTAGCGCCTGGTCGATCCGGCGGGACTCCTCCATGAACTGCGCAACAACCTGGGCGACGGCGGCCGCCCCCTGCCCGACCCAGCTGGCCTGGCACTCATCAGCGGCACTCTTAACCTGCATAGCGATCGTACTCTGATTGGCGCGATGATCATCCACCGTCTTGGCCGCCGTATCAATGACGCCGGCCTCAGCCTTCATCTGCTCGGCCATAAGACTCCTTTCTCCGGGCTGCTCGCGGCAGCCGCTGTGGGCGAACAGCATCGACCAAGACCGTGCGCCGACGGCTTCGAACTGGCCCATGCTGCTCTCTGGCCCGCCCAGCCTAGTGCACAACAACCGATCGTGGCATTAATTCACGTAATGTGATCGAGATCAGTGTGGGCAGTCTCGCCGCATGAGCCCGCCCCTGCCCCCTAGTCCTGACACCCGATTCGTGATCTACGATGGGGTGTCGCGGCTGCATCCGCAGCCGATGATGACTCGCCCTCGTCCCGTTCTCCAGGAGAATCGCCTTGCCTCCTCCCGCCTCGCGTGTTCGGCGCAGCTCCTCCCTCATGCCCGTCACCGTCGTCTACGAGCGCATCCCGGTGGACATCTCGCTGCCGGTCGATCTCCCCCTGGTCGAGGTGGTTCCAGCCCTGGCGCAGAAGCTTGAAGGGCTGGGGGAGGAGGCCTCGGCTTACGGCATGTGCTTGACCACGCAGGCGGGTCGTGTTCTCGACGACTCCCTGTCACTGGCGAATCAGCGCGTCGGCGCAGGCGACGTGCTGACGCTCGACCTGCGCAGCACAGAGGCGGAGCACCGCTACGACGATCTGACCGAAGCGGTCGCCGCCGCAGTGGAACGTCAGCAGGTCGCCTGGGACCCCAAGGACACGCTGACCCTGTCGGTGGGAGCCACGTGCCTGCTCTTCACCGCAGGAGGCGCCCTGCTCCTGCGCCAGGGGCCCGGAGGATGGGTGACCCCGGCCTGCGCGGCGGTGGCGGCGGTGCTGCTGATCCTGGCCGCGCTGGCCATCAGGCAGATGAAGGAGAAGGGGGCCTGGGCACTGGTCATCACGGCGGCAGTACTCGCCGGCGTGACCCTCCACACCGGGTTCCAGGGACCGCCGACCGGACTGAGGATGGCGGCCGCGGGCGCCGTCGGCGCCTCACTCCTGGGCGCCTGCATACCGTTGCTGGACCGCGATCGTCCGCTGCTCGCAGGCCCCCTGCTCGTGTGCGTGGCCATGATGGCCACGGGGCTGGGGACCCAGGCGCTCGGCTACCGGTTGGCGCCGGTTCTCGCTCTGGTCAGCGCGACCGCTGCCGGCATCTCGCTCCTGACCCCGTGGCTCGCACTCGCCTCAGTCCCAGTGACCATCAGCCTGCCCAACCAACCAGAGGGGTATCACCGAGCCGAGGACGAGGGGCCGATCAAGGCGGCGCTGACATCTCGCATCCTGAACATGCACGGGCTGGTGCTGTCCGTGCGCATCGCCTGCTCGATGATCGTGCTGGTCTCGGTCCCGGCTCTCGCCTCGGTCGGATACGACGGCGTCGCCCTGGTCGCCGCCATCGCGGTCGCCGCGATGCTGAGCACGCGTGCGGTTCGGTCACGGGCGGACGTGACGGCCGGCGTCGTGGGCGGCATGCTCATTTTGGCGACGCTGGTGCTCGTGATCGTCCTCAAACAGGCCGACGTCGTGATGCCCATGGTCGTGCTGGTCGGGGTCGTGGGCCTCGTGGTCCTTCTTCTCAATGTCCTCGGGCCCACGTACCGTCCGAGGCTGGCACGCCTCACCGACGTCATCGAGATTCTGGTCCTGCTGTCCATCGCACCCCTGGCCGCCCTTGTCATCGGAGTGCTGTGATGGCTTCCAATAAGGACATCCTCAGTGCGCAGCGGTTCAACCGCCAGCGCCTCGTCATGGCCTTCAGCGCGGGGACGCCGGGGGGCCGGGAGGTGGAGCCGCGCAACATGCTCCGACCAGTGATCGGCGGGATCGCGATCGCGCTGGTCATCCTTCTGGTCTCACTGGTCATCGGTCGATTCACCTCCCCGCTGCCCAATGACTGGCAGAACAACACCCTCGTTATCGTGAAGAACGAGGGGACGCGCTACGTGACCATCCGCGGACGTCTGCGCCCGGTCACCAACATCGCCAGCGCCCGCCTCCTGTCGGACCCGGGCTCCTTCAAGCAGACCACCGCCGGCGCCGACACGCTGAACGGCATCGAGAGGGGCTCGCAGGTGGGGATTGCCGACGCCCCGGAGTCACTGCCCACAGCGAAGTCCCTGGTGCCCCGGGGATGGGCCGCCTGCTCCTCCACCGCGGGCGCGACCTCGACCTTCGTCGGCTCAGCGCCCTCGGGCATGAGCTCGGTGGGGCATGCGCTGGTGGCTGTGGGGAAGACCCACTATCTCATCGCCAACGGCCACCGCTACCCGATTCCCTCCGAGAACCTGGACGCCGCCCTCCACGCCCTGAATCTGGACACCGATCCCGTCGTCCCGGTCGACGCCACCTGGATCAACCTCTTTCCCCAGGGGAGCACGATCAAGCCCTTCTCTCTGTCGGACGCCGGCACCCCGGTGACCACCCTGTCCTCCTCGATCTCCAACCCCATCGCCGGCTCCCTGCTCGTGGTGTCCGACGGCTCGGGGGCTCAGCGCCACTACCTGGTACGAGCCGACGGCCGGGTCGCCCGCCTCAACGAGGTCGAGCTCGCGATGTACAAGCTCGGATCCCCCAACGTCACTGAGCAGCAGGTCAACGCCTCGGACCTGAGCCAGGCCAGCACGACGACGTCGTCGGCCCCGTCCGACTGGCCCGACACGCTGGGCAAGGGCACCACTGAGAACCAGAGCGCCTGCGCCGTCCTCCAGGTGGACGCCTCGGGTCAGATGACCTCGACGATCAACGCAAGCAATCAGATCGACAAGGGCGGCGTGACAGTCAAGGGGGGAACGGGCGCTCTGGTGCGAGCGACCTCCGGTGGCTCCGCCGGCCAGGTCTTCCTACTCACGGACGCCGGTCGCGTCTGGGCGCTGGGAGGCACCACCGCTGACACGGTCACGCAGCTCGGCTACACCATGAGCAACGTGTCCAGCATTCCCTCCCCGTGGATCTCCTTGTTCCCGGCCGGGCCGGAGCTGTCGAAGGCCGCCGTGTGGAAGGGCGTGCAGGACAAGTGAAGCGTTCCCCGCGTCGCCTGGCGGCATGCGTTCCCGCGGTGATCCTGTTGGCCGCGTCGCCCGCCGTGGGGACGGCACCACTCGCCGGCTCCGCTGCGGTCTCGGGCGTGAGCGGCGTCGCCGGCGGTGCCCTCATGCCCCGGCTTCCCATGCCCGACCCCCAGCCGGCCTCAACGCAGGAAGCCGCCCCCGCCCCGCAGGATGCGGCGACCCCGGCGCCCTCGTCCGCACCGTCCGCCTCATCGGAGCAGACCGCGACCGCCGCCCCGCAGGTGCAGACCGGCCCTCCGCCGATCGACACCGAGGTCGCCGACTGCCAGCGGGGGGAGGGGTCACTGCTGACGACCAGCCCGCCGGTGTTCAAGCAGATCGGCGTGGAGCGGGCCTGGGGCGTGACAGAGGGGCAGGGCGTCGTCGTGGCCGTTGTCGACTCCGGCGTGGATGCGAACAACCCTCACCTTCAAGGGGCGATGACTCCGGGGGTCGATCTCCTGGGCCGGGGGGACGGCCAGCGCGACGACAGCGGCCACGGGACCGCGGTGGCGGGGATGATCGCCGCCCGCCAGGTGGAGGGCTCCGGCGTCGTCGGGATCGCCAAGAGCGCCACCATCATGCCGGTACGGGTGTACCAGGGGACCTCCGACGACCAGATGAAGAAGGGCGTCGGCCCCACGCCGACGCGCACCGCCGAGGGGATTCAGTGGGCCGCTGACAACGGGGCCAAGGTGATCGTCGTCGGCCACATGCTGACTCAGGATGAGCCCGAGGTTCAGGCGGCGGTGAATCACGCGACTGAGGTCGGGGCCCTCGTGGTGGCCGGAGCCGGTGCCGTGGAGAGCACGAAGCGCCCGAGCGGGGGTGCGACGGCCTCCACCCCACCGCTCGCAACGGACGCGAACGGGGCTGAGGTGCGCTACCCGGCTGCCTACCCGAGCGTCCTGGGGGTGACGGGCCTGGACGCCAGTGGCGGCGTCTCGAAGAACATGCTGCACGGCTCTCACGTCGACGTGGCGGTTCCCGCCCAGGCCGTTCCCACCACGTTCCTCGACGAGGGGGACTGCCTGGTCTCCCGGAACAGCCCCTCCCCCGCCTTAGCGGCCGGGTACGCCGCGGGGGTTGCGGCGCTCGTAGTGGCCGCACACCCGACGGAGACGCCGGCGGACTGGAAGTACCGGTTGACGGCGACGGCGATCCGGCCGGAGCCGGCCAAGTCCAGCCCGGAGACCGGCTGGGGGCTCATTGCTCCGTATGCGGCACTGAACTTCGTCAACGACGGTACGGCGGTGGGGCCGGAGAACCCACGTGGCGCCCACCCGGTGCCGACGCCGTCTCCGAGCCCGTTGAAACCGATCGTTCCTGACCCTGCGCCGTGGCGCCGGGCGCGGCTCGCGGGGGGCATCGGGGCTGCGGGATTGGTGGCGCTGTCCTTGGGGCTGGTGGCCAGCAGGATTCGAGGCCGGAAACAGCCCTGAGAGTGGCTACCCGAGCTTGCTCACTGGAGGGGCCGACACAGCTTTTATCACCACCATTCCTATCGCATCTAAAACGCTTCATTATTACCGGCTCGTAGCAGATCTCCGCTCGGGATGTCGAGGAAGGTGGGGAGTTATCCCCCTGTTATTTACCCAACAGTTTGATGGGAGGCTCCCGCATCCGGTTTGCAGTTAGGGTGGGGCTCATGTCTGATCGGTTGGTTGAGGAGCGCTTGTCTCGGATTGCTGAGCAGGTCGCCCAGGCGCAGCGCAATAGCGAGGCGACTGAGCGGGTGCGTGAGCAGGCCGACTCGCTGGAGGTCGAGGGCACGTCCAAGAGCGGCGAGGTCACGGTGGTCGTTGACGCCGCCGGGCGCGTGCGGGATGTGCGTTTCACGGCGGCGAGCCAGGTGCTCAATCCGTCCCAGCTCTCCACAGCGGTCATGGAGGCCATCGACACCGGCCGCCGCGACGCGGCAACCAGGATCCGTGCGATCGTGGATCGTCATATCGGTGTGGATACGGGGCTGGGCCAGGCGATGCTGGAGGCCTACGAGCAGATGGCCGGCCCCAAGGTGGGAGCGACCCGGCGTGCCCAGCAGGCCGAGGAGAGCCGCAACAAGAAGCGCAGCGCGCCTCCCGGCCTCGTCTTCCCGGGCATGTAGCCCCGGGTGGCCTTCGCCTGCTCAGCACGATCTGGGCGGGCAGGGCGGTACTGACTGTTCTCGACAGAATCACATCAAGGACACGAGAAGGAAGAAAGGGCCTGTAATGGCGGATATTCGGGTTAACGGAGAAACCTTGTGTTCGGGGGCAAAGGATACGGATGCGGTCGCTGCTGGCGTGGCTCAGGCCCGGGACGCTTCCGGTGCGGCACTGGCGGATAACGCGTTCGGCATCATGTGCTCACCATTGTTCCTGCCGACCTACACGTTGGTGAAGACGGCGGCCGACCTCATGATGGTCTCGGCCGAGAAGGGGCTGCGCAACAGCGCTACGGGCCTGCGGGGCGTTGCCACCGCCCTGGAGGGAACCGACTCCAACTCCGCCGCCGGTGCGCGTCAGCTGAGGCCGTGATCGACGATGGGTAACAAGCTTGTCGCTGAGGTTAAAGAGTCGGAAACCGTCTGGTCTGGTTCTCGTCTGATTGAGGACGGTTCTGATCTTAAGGAGGCGTTTGAGTCCAAGAGCTGGGTCGCCGGCGGCCTGGGTGCGGTGGCCACGGCCTTTGACGCAGCCGCAGCGGTGACGGATCCTCTGGGTGAGGCACTGTCTGCTGGAGTGGGATGGATCATTGAGCACCTGGGGAGCCTCAACGAGTGGCTCAATGAGCTCACCGGTGACAGTGACGCGGTGGCTGCGGCTGCCTCGACGTGGACGAACATCGCCACCAAGCTGAGCTCGTGCGCCAGCGACCTGGACACGGTGTGCTCCAGCCGTCTGGCCGGTCAGGAGTCCCTGGCGGTGGCGACCTTCAAGACCCTGCAGGCCGGATCCGCCTCCCACCTGCGCATGACCGGCGAGCTGGCCGGCGCGATCTCGGGCGGGCTGACGGTGGCCTCGATGATCGTGCGCATGGTGCACGACATGGTCCGCGACGCGATCTCCGACGTCATCGGCAAGCTCGCCTCCAAGGTCGCCATCGGGGTTCTCACCGCAGGCCTGGCCGCCCCCTGGGCAGTGAGCACAGCCATCACTGAAGTCTCCTCCTGGGTAACCCGCCTGTCCAAAGAGGTAGCCGACGTGGTCCTGTCGGCCAAGAACCTCAAAGACCTTCTGTATACGGCAAGAGCTCTGTTCGATGACGTAGCTACAAGTTTTGCCCACATCCCATCTAAGATCGGCGAGAGCCTCGCCAGCATTCCCACCAAGGTCGGCGAGACAGCCTCCAGGGGGATGGACAACCTGGCTAGGGGCGCCGACCGTCGCATCGAGAACCTTTTGGGTATTGTGGACCAAGTACGCCCACAGCCTCTTTTGGTCACCCCCAATGGACGAACCATGACTTTAGCCGAGCGTTGGCGCATGCTACGTCAGGCCGACACGCCCAGATACGGTGGAGGCGGCAGCGGCCCCCGGGGCGGAAATAGCACAAAGAGCGTCCCCGTCAAGAAGTCACAGGAGGCCTTCGACCGCGCCCAAGAAGCCAAGCAAGAGATTTCTCGCAGAAAACGATTGTTCCTCAATAAAACAACTTCTTCCGATCATGTGGAGACACTCAGCGGGTGGAGCATGAAAGAACGTCCCGAACGCTTCCAAGAGCCTAACATCGACGAGGTTCTCGCTAAGCAGGAAGAGATCGGCCACGACGTGAGACGAGCCGGAGCGCTTGACCATGGTGTAGACGGTCAGTACTATGCCTCACATGCGGAGCGTCAGCTTTCCATCAATGCCGAGGAACCTTACATTGGCGTTTCGAAAGTCTGCTGCAAGAACTGCCAGCAGTATTTTTCGAAGCTCGCTCAGCACGAAGGGCGCGACTGGTATGTCACAGATCCGAAGGGGACGTTGGTGTTCGGCGCTGACGGTTCGGTAGTCAGACAGAAGTGACACTGTTCAGATTCAGAATTGATAGCGGAAGTGGATTGAGAGAGGTTGTTGTTGGATGATTGATATGGGTGCTGTACGCGTGGAGGTCGATGCGGCTCGTGGTGAGCTGGTCGATGCGGGCAATGTCAAGGGGATCCTGAGTCTGCCGGCTCGCACACGCATCTGGCGGGCGATGCTCGACCCCCAGGACGCTGAACGCTCCTACCGGTGCCGCACGGAGCTGAAGATGGCCTGCCTGCGCCGCGTCCTGCCCCTGTGGGAGCGCGCCTTCCCCGGCGACGACAGGGTCCAGGAGATGCTGAACCTGACTCAGGGCCTCATCGACGCCAGCCAGGACCCCGACGACGCCGAGATGACCAGCGACGAGTTCCTGGCCGACGTCTACGACGAGATCGAGGACTTCGACGCCGTCACCCAGCCTGCCGCGTTCGTGGCCAACGGCGCCGTCAGCCTGGTCGGCTCAGCACTCGACCGCAGCCTGGACTTCGACGTCGTGGGAGACATCCAGGACGACGACGAGCTGCTGCCGGACTCCCTCGAGACCAGCTACTGCTGCGCCAGCGCCGCAGCCGGGGCACTGAACTGGCAGCCGCTGGAGGACACCAACGTCGATGCCCGCCGCGCCTTCTGGCTGTGGTACCTCGACGAGGCCATCCCCGCAGCCCTCCAGGCCCAGTGACCACACAGTGACCGCCAGCCGGGCTAACCGGCATTCGACAGGAGGAACCAGATGATCGACATGGATGCCGTGCGCGCTGAGGTTGAGGCGGCTCGTGCTGAGCTGCTCGATGAGGAGGACAACCCCAAGGCGATCCTGTCCCTGGGGACCCGCAAGCGGGTGTGGCGGGCCATGATCGACTCCGAGGACCCGGAGGCCTCCTACCGTCGTCGGATCGAGCTGAAGAT
>NZ_MSKS01000020.1 GCF_001937445.1 Actinomyces oris
CCAGGGGGCTGGAGCGGCGGGCGGCGACGATCGCCGCGGGGGCCAGGGCGGTGACGGCCAACAGCGCGAAGGTGCCCTCGAGGCGGGCGGTGACGGCCTGCATCGAGGCGACCAGGAGGTCGGCGACCCGGGCCGGGTCGGAGGCGGCAGCCGGGTCCTGGCGCAGACGGGAGGTGAAGTCGATGTCCAGGACGTGGGCGACGACCTCGGTGTCGGTGTCGGAGAGGAGCTCGCGCCCGGCGGCCTCGACCTCCTCGCGCAGCGGGCGGAAGTTCTCGATGATGCCGTTGTGGACCACGGCGAGGTGGCCGGCGCGGTGGGGGTGGGCGTTGACCGTCGTCGGGCCGCCGTGGGTGGCCCAGCGGGTGTGGCCGATGCCCGCGGTGGCGGGAGCCGGCGGGGTGGCCTCCAGGATGGCGCGCAGGCCCGAGAGCTTGCCCGCCTCCTTGACGACATCCAGGCCGGAGGGGCCCACCAGCGCGACGCCCGCAGAGTCGTAGCCGCGGTACTCCAGACGGCCGAGGCCATCCATCAGAACAGTCAGGGAACGGGAGGAACCAGTTTCACTCGGAGGGCCGACATGGCCGACAATTCCACACATGCTCCGATCGAATCACGCCGGCGCGGCGTTGACAACGAGCGCAGGGACACGTCGATGTGATCTCGGCGTGATCTCAGTGCGATCTCAGTGCGGCCTCGATTCCCCGCCAGCACCCCGACGAGCCCCATTCGTTCCCCGGGGATCGTCCGCCGCGCCTTGTCATTTGCGACACTGTGTCAGTGACATCCGAGCTGAGCGACCCGAGCGACCTGGGCTTCCCATGCGCCTCGCCCTACATCGAGCTGGACCGGGACCAGTGGTCCGCCCTGGCGTCCTCGGCACCACTGCCGCTGACCCAGGCCGATGTCGAGAAGCTGCGGGGACTGGGCGACCCCATCGACCTGGCTGAGGTCGACGCCGTCTACCGGCCCCTGACCGCGCTGCTGGAGGACTACATCACCACCTCGCGCGAGCGGGCGCACCGCACTGGCGCCTTCCTGGGGGTGAGGGAGCCGCCCACGCCTTTCATCGTTGCGGTGGCCGGCTCGGTCGCCGTGGGCAAGTCGACGACGGCGCGCCTCATCGCCCACCTGCTCGCCCGCTTCCCGGACACGCCCCGGGTGGACCTGGTGACCACCGACGGCTTCCTGCTGCCCAACCAGGTCCTTGAGGAGCGCGGGCTCATGGCCCGCAAGGGATTCCCCGAGTCCTACGACCGTCGCGCGCTGCTGGAGTTCGTGGCGGCGGTGAAGTCCGGCAGCGAGTGCGTCCGGGCGCCCGTCTACTCGCACACGGTCTACGACATCGTCCCGGACCGGCAGGTGACGGTGGAGCGTCCCGACATCCTCGTGCTGGAGGGGCTCAACGTGCTCCAGCCCGCCCCGCGGGGGTCGCGGCCGGGGGTCTCGGCGCTGGCGGTGAGCGACTTCATCGACTTCTCGATCTACGTCGACGCCGACCCCGGCGACATCCGCCGCTGGTACCTGGACCGGTTCCTCACCCTCAAGCACACGGCCTTCACCCAGCCGGGCTCGTACTTCCGGCGCTTCGCCGAGATCCCCGACGACGTTGCCCTAGCCGGGGCCAGCGAGATCTGGGAGAGCGTCAACCTGGTCAACCTGCGCGAGAACATCGCCCCCACCCGGGGGCGGGCCACCCTGGTCCTGACCAAGGACGCCGAGCACCGCATGAGCCGGGTCCTGCTGCGCAAGTCCTGATTCCTCATCCTCCTCGTCCTCGCGTTGAGACTCCAGTGGGGTGAGCTGCCTGGGGTGAAGTCATCAACCGGTTCACCGGACATAGTGGGCGTGGTCGCCCGCAGCCGCCTTGCCGGCCTTGGGCGTGCACTGCACGAGGGTCGGGTGCTACTGCGGGAGGGTTGGGTGTACTCCAGGTAGGTAGGACCTTCGTGCAGTGCGCACAACCCCTGGCCAGTAGATCCCCACCCTCGTGGAGTAGACCGCACCAGAAGAGGGACATGCCCGAACCGGCATCAAGCGTGCACCGTCAGCAAACCCGAAGAGGGGCCATGGACGTCCACTTCGGTGACAAAGGCTCAAACCGTTCTCGTGGTGACGAAGCAAAACCGCATGATCCAAGATTCTCGTTCACGCGATCTGGGGTCCGAACGTCCCTTTGTCACCGATGTGGACACCAACAGGCCGATTCCCCGAAGAGTCCAGTGCAGCACCCAGCGTTAACATCGTGGTGTCGGCACCGATTTTGATTTTCAGAAAATACTCCTATCCCACTCCTGCAACAAGGTTAACGAAGATCATCGACAGCCTTGATAAAAACCTCAGGTTGCTCAGAATGAATATCATGACCGCTTTTAATGTTGTCGACTAGGGTGCTATGAGAGAGAAGCGAGTGGACACGTGACGCATCACGATCATCCATGGCGCCGAGCAGTACCCCACGACCATCATAGTAGCCCTGCATATTTGACGGATGAGCAGCATGTAAAATAATTGACGGACAGTGCACGGCCTTCAGCGTCTCCGCCTGATCAAAACCTGCAAACCACGAGAAATCATAAAAAGTCTCACCGAATCGCAAATCATAGGAGCCCGTACCATCCTGCAAGTTCGCCGTCAAATCGAAGAATTCGTTGACATGCAACTCAGGAGGATAATACCAAAGGCGCGGTATTTCGCCGGGATGGCGCCTCATGTAATCGAGGGCAGGACGCTTAACAAACGCATCAAAGTTCTTTTTCCCAAGAACTTGCGCAAGATAGGTGTGCTCAAGCGAGTAGCGGGTGAAATTTCGTTCACCGCTTCGCAAAAAATGATGCATATCGCGAAACCCGAGCCAGGCGAATGTCTTCTCAGCCCTTCCAGGTTCAGTCGCAAAGAATGGCGCATCCTCGATCAATAAACCAGTGACAAGCTGCGGAGCCCTGGCGGCAACGATAGTCGCCAACAGACCTCCCGAAGAGTGACCGGAGATCAAGACTGGAGACTTGACAACATGCTGGATAAACCACACGAAATCAATCGCATTCTTGATCGCCGTATAATCTGCCGGATTTTTACTCGATCCACCATGGCCATAACAGTCGACCGCAAACACGTGATAGCGTTGAGATAGTTCTCCGAGCACCGCACTATAGTCCCTCCACGTTGTTTGCTGGCCATGGACCAACATGAGCGGCGAACCATTGGCCGGCCCCTCACCATAGTGAATGATTGCACCACTCGGCAGCATTACCTGCCTTTCAACAAAACCAGCACGACGAACAACCGCCTCCGCCGCCCGATCATACGTCATATTTCGATGAGCATAATAAATCACTCCTCCCCCGAGCAGGCCAAGCACGGCGCAAATGATTATCAGCACACGCACCCTCTTTCGCTTAGTTTTCAGTATTGTCACGTGCCGCACGATGGTCCCCCTCCACATGAAGAGCAGCCTGCACAAAGAACTGCGTATCCATCAAAGCGAGCCCCCGGTCGATGTCGCCAATAAGTAGGAGCTCGTCACCAGCCTTAATGTTGAAAACCTTTCTGGCACGCACTGGAAGCGTGAGTCTCCCATCCTGATCGATCACAACGGTGCCAAATATGTATTTGCCGGGGCGATCGAGCATCGCAACAAATGAAGTGTCGCCGTTGACAAGATCGTCGATCGAAACATCGAACACATGTGCCAACCGAACGCATGAGGAAATGTCGGGATTACCACCCGGAGCCTCCCACTTGGCAATGGTCTGCCGAGAGACACCGACCTTGTTTGCCAACGCTTCCTGAGTCCAGCGATGCTTTTTACGCAAGGCGGCGATGTTACTACTAATCACAAATGAATGATAAAACAACACACCATGGTCGTCAATCAAACACAACAGACATAATGAAGCCTGTATGTCAAAAATAGTGGCATTCATGCCTGTTTGAATTACACCAGAACCCACCCTTCACCGGTCCAGATCTGATGACCTTCCCGGGGCGGGCAGCCCTGGTCCTGGCCAAGGACGCCGAGCACCGCGTGAGCCGGGTCCTGCGGCGCAGGTCCTGAGCGGACCTTGAGCACCAGACACTGAAACCGGTCTGAAACCGGAGGGCCACAGGCTCACGGTCATGACAACGCAGGCAACACCTACAGCTCCCATGAACGTCCTTGTCGTCGGCCTGGGGGTGATCGGGACGACGTACGGATACCTCTTTCAGAAGGCCGGTCACCACGTCGAGCACCTGGTGCGACAAAGCAGCACGAGGGCCTCAGTCAGCTCGCTCGAGGTCGAGATCCTCGATGGCAGGACTGACCCGAAAGGCTCGCTGACCCGTGACCAGTACACCGTTCACCACCAGAGACGCACCAGCTACGACCTCATCGTGGTCTCAGTGCCGCAGGGCAGGATCGCCGAGGTGATGGCCGACCTCCGCACAAGCGGGATCGAGGGGCCCGTGCTTCTGTTCTGCGGGTTCTGGGGAGAGCGCGAGGAGCTCGACCGTTTGATGGCCGGCCGCGACGTCCTCCTGGGGTACCCGGTGGCGGGCGGGAGCATCACGGGGGAACAGCTCACCTGCTGCGTCTTCGACCACATCATGCTGGAGCGGCAAGACAGAGCCCGTTTCCCGGGCTACGAGAGGGTGGAGGCGCTGTTCGGCTCCTGCGGTGTCGGCCTCGAGCGCCCCCATGACATGCTCGAGTGGATCTGGCTGCATATGGCGATCAACGCCGGCGTCGGTGCCGTGGCAGCAATGTACGGCGACATCGAGGACACGACGCGCGCCGCCGAGCAGCTCATGGGCTCTACCAGGATGCTCGCCCGGGTGGTCAAGGCGATCCGGGAAACATCGAGGATCGTGGCCTCGCGCGGCGTTGATCTGAGGCGCTACCGCGGTGAGATGCTCGCCTACCGGCTGCCGACCGCCGTGTCCGCGCCCCTCATGAAGCGGATGTTCGCCAGGAATCTCCTCACCCGACGGATCATGACGCTGCATGGCAACACCGCTGACCTGCTGTTCGTGTGCCGGACCGTCTACGAGCAGGGCCGGACCAACGGGATCTCTGCGCCCATCTTCTACAAGAGCTACGAAGCGGCCCGTGACAAGGCCGCCCGCCGCGATCAGCACCTCCCTGACATGGTCCGTGAGCGGAACGAAACGGCGTGAAACCGGACGGTGCCGCGCTGAAGCCGCTGTGAAACCACGGGGGTCCAGCCTTGGCGGCATGGCAACACGAACAGTAAGCGAATCACCCTCACCGGGCGAGGCACCGGCCATCAGAACCGATGGCCTGACCCGCACCTTCGGCTCCTTCACCGCCGTTGACGGCCTTGACCTGGAAGTCCCCACCGGCATCGTCTACGGCCTGCTCGGCCCCAACGGTGCCGGCAAGTCGACGGCGCTGCGCATGATCACCACCCTGCTGGCGCCCACTCGCGGTCAGGCAATGGTCCTGGGGCACGACGTCGTCCGCGAGCGCCATGCGGTGCGCAGCCTCATCGGGGTGACGGGCCAGTACGCCAGCGTCGACGAGACGCTCACCGGGGTGGAGAACCTGCGACTCTTCGGGCGCCTTCTAGGTCTTGGCCGGCGCCGGGCGCGTGAGCGGGCCGACGAGCTGCTGGCCGCCTTCAGCCTCACTGAGGCCGGTGGCAAGCGGGTGAGCGGCTACTCCGGTGGGATGCGGCGCCGACTGGACCTGGCGGTCTCGCTCATCTCCCGTCCCCCGCTCGTCTTCCTCGACGAGCCCACCACTGGTCTGGACCCGCGCACGCGCGAGCAGATGTGGGACGTCATCCGCTCCCTGGTGGAGGGCGGCTCCACGATCCTGCTGACCACCCAGTACCTGGAGGAGGCCGACCGCCTGGCTCACCGGGTCGGCATCATCGATGCCGGACGGCTCATCGCCGAGGGCACACCCGATGAGCTCAAGGACCGGGTGGGCAGCAGCTCCCTGGTGCTGACGCCGGCGACCCCCGAGGACCAGGCGGCCACCGCCGCCATCATCGAGCGGGTGACCGGTCACGCCCCGGCGACCGTCGATCAGGGCACCCACTTGCAGGCGCCGCTGAACAAGGCCTCGGTGGCCACCGAGGTGCTCGTGGCCCTGCGCGACGCCGGCCTGTCCCCCAGAACCGTCTCGGTGGACCGCCCCAGCATGGACTCGGTCTTCATGGCCCTGACCGGACAGCAAGGGCACGACGACGCGGCCTCGCCCGCTTTCCCATCCGCCCGTCCTTCAGATGTCAAGGAGCAGTCATGACCGTCCCAGCAGCCACAACCACATCGACCAGCGCCTCCCTGTCCTCCGGCGTCTCGCGTTTCAGCGAGGCCCGACTCGTCCCGGACACCCTGGCCATGGCCTGGCGCTCACTCATCACCATGGTGCGCAACTTTGGGGAGTCCTTCGATGTTCTTCTCCAACCGATCATGTTCACCGTCATGTTCGGCGAGCTCTTCGGCGGCGCCATTGCCGGGGACGTCAAGGCCTACCTACCCACGATCGTCCCCGGGCTCGTCATCATGAACGCGCTGACCACGAGCCAGAGCGTGGGCGTGGACCTGCGCGAGGACATGGACAAGGGGGTCTTCGACCGCTTCCGCGCCATGCCGATGTCGCGGGTCGCTCCCGTCCTGGGCCCCATGGTCTCCGACGTGCTGCGCTACCTCATCTGCACCTCGCTGACCGCGCTCACCGGCTACATCCTGGGCTACCGACCTGAGAACGGCTGGTCAGGCACGCTCGGCGCCATCGCCCTGGCGACGGGCTGCGCCTGGGCCATCGCCTGGCTCTTCCTGCTGCTGGGAACGGTCTTCTCCTCGGCCCAGGCGGTCACCTCCTTCTCGGTGATCATCATGTTCCCGTTGACCTTCCTGTCCAACGCCATGGTGCCCACCTCGACGCTGCCGGGATGGCTCAAGGTCTTCGTGCGCCACAACCCGGTCTCGCACATCGTGGACGGGTGCCGCTATCTGCTGGACGGAACGGCGGGCTCGGCCGGGGACGTGCGTGCCGCGATCATCGGCTCGCTGCTGGTCCTGGCCATCACGGCTCCTCTGACGGTCTTCCGCTACCAGCGGCGCAACGCCTGAGCCGCAGATCAGGGACTCAGCCGACCTCGCCCGCCAGACGGCCGGCGAGGTCGGCCGCGTGAGCCACGAGCTCGCTGCGGTCCAGACCCCGAATCCTCTCCTCGGCCTGACCCAGCGCCGGTGCGTCGAGCCGCTCGGTGCGGCTGCGCAGGTAGTTGTGGGAGAGCAGACGGTAAGTCTGATTAGTACCCACGGCCAGGGCAGTGGCGACCAGCTCGGCTCCCACTGCCCGTCGTTGGGAGCCGGGCTCCGCGGCTGCTGCTGCCGACAGACCGACAGCTGCGGCGAAGCCCATGATCGTGGGGATGTCACGCTGCCGCGGAGCGGGGTCGGACAGGATGTCACGTAGCAGCGAGGTGGCTCGGGCGCGGATGGCTCCAGCATCGAGCTCGACGGCGTCGTCGGGGCTGAGCTCGACGTCAGTGACCAGGCACATACCCAGGTTGTAGAGCTCCCACTGGGAGCCGGCCCCCAGGATGGATCGCCAGTGCCTGGCGTAGTGCAGGCTCACGCGCTGGATGAGGGCGGCGGTGCGCACGTTCCCGCGGGTGAGCTCCAGCTCGCCGCGCACGGAGCGGAGGATGAAGCGTATGGTTCCCGGCAGGTCGACGGACTCGAGCCTCTCCAGCAGGTCGGTTGCAGTCTCAGGGCGCGGATCGAGGTAGACCGTGCAATAGGCGTCCCCCCACTGCAGCGTCGTGCGGAAGAACTCGCCCCAGCTGGGCAGGACCCGCTCCAGGAGCACCTGGGCGCGCGAGCAGGCGTCAATGACCTGGCTGTAACGCCCCAGGGACATGAGCACCTGCAAGCGGTGGAGGTGGAGCTCAAGCAGGTGAATGCCGGCCAGGTCGTGACTGTGGAGCCGCCCCAGCAGGGCCTCGATGGTCTCCAGGGAGGCCTGAGGGTCGCCGTCGTCCTCCTGCTGGGCGGCCAGACAGCGGGTCGCCGCCCAGGCCACCCAGGGGTCGGCGTCGTCTGCCAGCTCGGGCCACTGCTCGTCGCCCGCACGCAGGAAGCGCCGCACCCGGGCGAAGGTGCCCTCGCCGTCGAAGGACGCAGGCAGACGTGAGCGGACCTGCGCGGGCACGTGGCTCAGGAGCCCGAAGAGGGTGACGCACAGGGCCAGGACGCTCAGGCCCGCCTCGTTGCCGCGCAGGTCCTGGGCCGGTTGGACGGCGGGACCGATGAGGCGCGCACCGTAGTCGGCGATGCGCTCATAGCTCCAGGTAACGCTCCACAGGCGCATGAGTGCGGCGCCGATGAGGCAGATCGCGTCGCGCAGCTCCGCCGGCAGGCGATCCGAGCCGTGGCCGTCGGCCTGCGCCAGGAGCCGGTCGAGCTGCTGAAGGATGACGGCCTCATTGTCGGCAACCTGCTGGAAGAGACGGTCGTGGTGGCGCGCCTCAGGGTGACTGGCATCGCCGAAGTCGCCGGAGTCCACGGGAAAGCGGATCTGGGAGCACAGGTCCACCGCCCACTGGTGCAGGGCCGCGCGGGCCTCGGCCTCGTCGCCGGAGGCGGACAGTTGCGCCAGAGCGAAGTCGCGGACGGTGACAAGCATGTGGAAACGGGGCAGGCCGTGGTCGCGCACCACGAGCAGGGAGTGGGAGACCAGGGCGTCGAGGAGGTCGGCGGCCTGCGCACCGATGAGCGCCTCCGCGGGCAGGAGGGTGAAGCCGTCGGCGAGCAGGGCCAGCCGGGCCAGGGCGCGACGCTCGGCGGCGTCGAGCAGGTTCCAGGACCACTCGATGACCGCCCTCAGAGTGCGTTGACGGGCCGGGGCGTCGCGGGCGGCGGTGAGCAGATCGGGTCTGCCGGGCAAGCGCTCGGCGATCTGGCCGACCGACAGGCTGCGGGTGCGCGCGGCGGCCAGCTCAATGGCCAGGGGGATGCCCTCCAACCTCCCCAGGAGCTCGCCTAAGTCATCATCGTCGATGACCTGGCCGGGGCGAGCGGACAGAGCGCGGGCGCGGAACAGCTCGGCGGAGGAAGTGGCATCGAGGGCATCGAGGCGGTGGACGTGCTCCGCGGCCAGGTCGAGGGGGCGGCGCGAGGTCGCCAGGACGCGCAGGTCGGGGCAGGCGGCCAGGAGCGGCCCGATGAGGTCGGCGACCTGGTCAGCCAGGTGCTCGCAGTTGTCCAGCACCAGGACGGTTCCGGGCTGGGAGAGGGCGGCGGCCAGATCGCGGCGTGGGTCGCCGTTGACGACCGCGGAACCTCCGACGGCGTCGAGCAGGACTTTGGTCAGATCGGCCCCGGGCAGCACCTCGGCGAGGGCGACGACGTAGACGGCGGGGCGGCGGCTGCGGGCCGCCACCACCTGAGCCAGGGTCGTCTTGCCGACCCCGCCGGGGCCGGTGATCGTCACCAGATGATGGGTGCTCAAGGTCTTGAGAACACCGGTCACGTCCGCCTCACGCCCCAGGAAGTGCTCGGGCTCGGGCTCCAGGCCGTGGCGCACGGGGTTTTCGGCGGCCAGGACGGCCTCGTGGGCGGCGCGCATGGCGGGGCCGGGCACGGCTCCCAGCTCGCGCAGCCGACGGCGGTACTGCTCGTAGATCTTCAGGGCCGCAGCGGGTGAGCGCGCCCAGGACTCGGCGCGCATGAGGGCGGCCAGGACGGTCTCGTCTCCGGCGTCTCGCTGGGCGGCCTGGCGCAGCAGGTCCGCGGCCTGCTCGTGCTCACCGGTGGCCTCCAGGGCGAGCCCCCGGTCGCGGCGGGCCCCCTCGGTCAGGGCTGCGGCCCGCTCCCGCAGGAGGACCACAGGGGCGTCTCCCGCTCCACCGTTGTCATCGGCTTCGTCGGGAACGGGCACTGGTGGCAGGGAGTCGGTGAGATCGAGGACCTGCTCCCACTGGCCGGCGGCGGCGCAGGCCCGGGCCCGGTGCGCCCTGCCCGACAAGTCCCGGACATCGACCTCCGCCTCCGCCAGCTCCAGCCGGTACCCGTCGCCGCTGCGCTCGACGACACCCTCCCCCACGACGGCGCGCAGCCGGGAGACGACGACGTGCAGTGCCCGCAGGGGGCGGGCCGGGGCATCCTCGGGCCACAGGGCCTCAACGAGGGCGCCGTCGCTCACCCTGGCGTCTTGGCTGCCGGCGAGCACGGCGAGCAGGTCAAGGCTCCTCCCGCTCAGGGCCCTGCCATGCCAGGTTGGCGGCTCCGTCAGGAGAGTCATGCGGTACGGGGAGGTCACGGGTCCATTCTCACCCATCACCATGAGGAGGTGCTCCACACGCCGGGGCCGGTCGCGACGCCGGCCACCGTACTGGTGGCGCCAGCCGCGACCGGCCCCGGGGTCCGCAGGTGAGACTCAGGCGCTAGGAAGCAGCGAAAGCTTGAGACGACATGTGCCTGAGCAGGGCAGACACATCCGGAACGTCATCGTGGGGACCGTCGTCAGAAAGAGTAAAACGTTGAGCCTTCATCGTATCCATGACAGCGCCGATGGACGATGTGTGGCCCTGAGGCCCGGCCCCGAGCGTCACCCCTTCGGCAGCACACCAACCTTCGGGGGCCTGCTTTGAAGGCATCTCCCACCTGAAAAAGCCGAAGCGCTTGCTTCCCTGACGATCGGGGAAGAACACGGCGACTATCGTGTCGGCACCGTGATCGAGGTGATCGGCGATCACGGAGCCGATGGGCTCGGACTCAGGGACCGCAAGGATCCTGGTGTCATTGAGGTAGCGGTTGCGCCTGAACAGCTCCCGCCCCTGAGTCGTACCGAGGAAGAGCCCCACAGCGCGCGCCGCATCACGCCGCGTCGTCTTGGTGTCACTCATCTCTGCCAGCTCCTGAAGTGCTGTTCCATCCAGTCGATTACCTGCTTGTATGACTCGTCGTAAGACGCCCCCAGTATGGCATGGTCATTTTGCTAGACGCTGTATCCCAACGGTTATATCAGAAGTAGATCGGCAATAACATTGGGGCTGAGGCATAGACGTCGACCACTACACGACCGCGCCGTGCACCTGCAGTCCCAGAACCTTCAGTGCCCTGTGCCCCGCCCATAGGTTCTGGGCGGGGCACATAGATCGGGCATGATGCCTTCTGAAGGCCGGGAAGGAACCCGCCGTCAGCTCACAGGCTGAGGTTGTTCTTGACGGTGTCGGCCAGGGAGCGGGCCACGCGGTCGGCCTCCTCCTGGGTGGCGGCCTCGACCATGACGCGTACGAGCGGCTCGGTGCCCGAGGGGCGCAGCAGGACCCGGCCGGTCTCGCCCAGGTCCTTCTCCGCGGAGGCCACGGCGTCCTGCACGGCCTTGTTGGTGCTGGCGGCGCCCTTGTCGACGTTCTTGACGTTGATGAGGGTCTGGGGCAGGCGGGTGACGACGCTGGCCAGCTCGGCCAGCGTCTTGCCGGTGCGCTTGACGCGCGCGGCCACGTGCAGGGAGGTGAGCACGCCGTCACCGGTGGTGGCGTGGACGGTGTCGATGACGTGCCCGGACTGCTCGCCGCCCAGGGTGTAGCCGCCCTGGAGCATCCGCTCGAGCACGTAGCGGTCGCCCACGCCGGTCTGGACGGTGCGGATGCCGTGCTCGCGCATGGCCAGGATGAGGCCGAGGTTGCTCATGACGGTGACGACGAGCGTGTCGGAGCCGAGGGTGCCGTCGGCCTTCATGCCGATGGCGAGCATGCCCATGATCTGGTCACCGTCGACGAGCTGGCCGTCGGCGTCCACGGCCAGGCAGCGGTCGGCGTCACCGTCGTAGGCCACACCCATGTCCGCTCCCACCGCCTTGACGTAGTTCTGCAGCTGCTCGGGGTGGGTGGAGCCGCAGTTGTCGTTGATGTTGAGGCCGTCCGGGGAGGCGTTGATGACGATGACCTCGGCGCCGGCGGCCCGCAGCGCGGCAGGACCCACGACGGAGGCGGCACCGTTGGAGGCGTCGACGACGATGCGCAGCCCGGACAGGTCGGTGGCAGCGGAGTCGACGAGGTGGTTGATGTAGTTCTGGTCTGCGACGGTCTCACCCTTGATGACGCGGCCGACGTCGGCGCCGGTGGGGCGGTCACTGATCTTGCCCAGGAGGGCCTCGATCTCGTCCTCGACGGCGTCGGCGAGCTTGTAGCCGCCGCGGGCGATGAACTTGATGCCGTTGTCCGGGAAGGGGTTGTGGGAGGCGGAGATCATGACGCCCAGCTCGATGTCCTGGGTGGCCGTCAGGTGGGCGATCGCCGGGGTGGGCAGGACGCCCACGCGGGTGACGTCGATGCCGGAGGAGGCCAGGCCCGCGCTGATGGCGTGGTCGAGGAACTCTCCGGAGGCGCGGGTGTCGCGGCCCACGATGGCGCGGGGGCGGCCTCTGCGTGAGCTGCGTGCGGCGGAAGTGTCCTTGGTCAGGACGCGGGCCGCGGCCTCACCGAGCTGCACGGCCAGGGTCGGCGTGAGCAGGTCGTTGGCCAGGCCGCGTACGCCGTCGGTTCCGAAGAGACGAGCCATGGAAATCCTCCTGAGGGGTGACGAAACAGCACCATCCTGCCACGGAGCGCCGAACATCGGGGCCCAACCTTCGGCCAGCGCACAAGGTCTGATGTCCTGCGGTGGCGCGCAGCCGGCGACGCGCGCCCGAGATGACGCCCTTCACCTGGGAGCATCGGCTTCATGCCGGCTGCTATCGACTTTGGCGGCGCCGCCCGGGCGGCTCTCCTCCGCCCCTGACACATGACGACGGCGGCCGCCCCGGGAAGGGGACGGCCGCCGTCGTAGGCAAGCAGAGCGGGTCCCGGCCGGTTCGGCCAGGACCTGGCCCGATCAGCGCTTGGAGTACTGGGGGGCGCGACGGGCCTTGTGCAGACCGGCCTTCTTGCGCTCCACGATGCGCGAGTCGCGAGTGAGGAAACCGGCCTTCTTCAGGGTGGCGCGGTTGGCCTCACGGTCGATCTCGTTGAGGGCGCGGGCGATGCCCAGGCGCAGGGCGCCGGCCTGGCCGGAGACGCCACCGCCGTTGATGCGGGCGACGACGTCGAAACGGCCCTCGAGGTCCAGGATGGTGAAGGGGGCGCGCACGAGCTGCTGGTGCAGCTTGTTGGGGAAGTAGTCCTCCAGGGAGCGGCCGTTGAGCGTCCACTGGCCGGTGCCGGGAACGAGGCGCACGCGAGCGACGGCCTCCTTGCGGCGACCCAGGCCGGAGCCGGGGGCGGTGATGGACTGGCCGCGACCAGGAGCGGACTCCTCGGTCTCGGTGGTGTAGCTGGAGGGGGCGTTCTCCTCGTCCAGCGCGTCAATGTCGACAGTGGTCTCAGCCACGATATGTCCTTTGCTTGTCGCGGGGTGCCGAGCGCTGGAGCGCTTACTGGGCGACCTGGGTGATCTCGAACGTCTTCGGGCTCTGGGAGGCGTGCGGGTGCTCGGCACCTGCGTAGACCTTGAGCTTCTTGAGCTGGGCGCGACCGAGCTTGGTGTGGGGAACCATGCCCTTGATGGCCTTCTCGACGGCGCGCTCAGGGCGGGTGGCCAGCAGCTCGCGGTAGGAGACGGCGGTCAGACCACCCGGGTGGCCGGAGTGGCGGTAGGCGAACTTCTTGTCAGCCTTGCCGTTGGTGAGAGCCACCTTGTCGGCATTGATGATGACGACGTAGTCGCCGCAGTCCTCGTTGGGGGCGAACTGGGGCTTGTGCTTCCCACGGAGCAGGGTGGCGGCCTGGGCCGCGAGTCGACCCAGGATGACGTCGGTGGCGTCAATGACGTACCAGTTCTTCTCGACGTCGCCGGGCTTCGGTGTATACGTGCGCACGGGCGTTGCCTTCGTTTCTCTTGGCGAGTGGGCACGCCGAAGCGCGGTGAAGCGTTCGCGGTTCGGCGAGACCACCATGGTCAGGTGAGTGGTCGGAGCACAGGCGACCCGGGGCGAGTGGGACGGCACCGCGGACACGCACACGTGTGCTGCACGACGATTGCCAACAGTACCGGGCGCCCCACGGGAGGGTCAAAAGGTGCGGCTTCCCAGTTCCGTGAATCGCACCACGCGGCCGGGCGGGCTCCTGGCCGCTGATCAGCAGCTCAGACGCCGGGTGGTGCGGGCCCGCTCGGCCTGGGCGGCGAGCTCGTTGTCGGCCGGGTAGGTGACCTCCTCCAGGGTCAGCCCGTGCGGCGGGGCGACGGGGGCCGCACTCTGGCGCGTGCGGGCGTCCAGGAGCTCGCGCGGCCAGGTGACCGGCTTGCGTCCCTGCCCGACGGCCAGGCCCGCCCCCACCAGGGAGCGGACCATGGAGTGGCAGAAGGCGTCGGCGACGACGCTCAGGGTCACGAGCCCGGCGTCCGGCCCGGCCTGGGCCCGTCGCCACTGCAGGGTGCGCAGGGTGCGGATGGTCGTGGCGCTCTGGCGGGGCTTGCAGTAGGACAGGAAGTCGTGCTCGCCGAGCAGAGGCCGGGCACAGGCGTCCATGGCCTCGACGTCGAGCGCATCGGGCAGCCACAGGACGGTGGCGCGCCGGACGGGGTCGCGCGGGGCGGCGGCGTCGGCGATCCGGTAGGTGTAGCGGCGGCTCAGGGCGCCGAAGCGGGCGTCAAATTCCTCCGGCACGGTGCGCGCCCCGGTGACGACGACGTCGCCGGCCCCGCGCGGCGTGCGCGTCAGGCTCTCCTGGGCCTCGCGGGCCAGGACGCCCGCCACCCGGGTGAGCAGGGCGGCCTCGGGGAGGCGCCCGGAGCGTCCGGGCAGTGCGGCCCAGGCCTCGGGGCTCGCATCGAGGTGGGCCACTTGGGCGGCGGCGTGGACGCCGGCGTCGGTGCGTCCGGCCACGGTGAGGCGGACTGGCTCACGCAGCACGGTGGCCAGGGCGGAGGTGAGGACCCCCTCGACAGTGCGCAGCCCGGGCTGGGCGGCCCACCCGGAGAAGAAGGTCCCGTCGTAGGCCAGGTCGAGGCGGATGCGTGGCATGCCCCCCATTGAACCGCAACGGACTCGTGCTTCCACTAGGCTCGCGGCCGTGAGCACAACGACTCTGTCCGTGGACTGCGGAGGCGGCGGCATCAAGGCCTCGGTGCTGGACTGCGAGGGCAACATCATCTCCCGCGCCGTGCGCACCCCGACCCCCTACCCGCTTCCGCCGACGAAACTGGTGGAGACCATCGCCTCGCTGGCCTCCCAGCTGCCGGGCGCGAACCGGGTGACGGTGGGGATGCCGGGCATGATCCGCCACGGGGTCGTCATCGCCACCCCGCACTACATCACCAAGGACGGCCCCCGTTCCAAGGTGTTGCCCGACCTGGTGGAGGCCTGGGCCCGCTTTGACATGGGCACCGCCATCTCCCGGGCCCTGGGCATCCCCTCCCTGGTCCTCAACGACGCCGAGGTCGCCGGGGCCGGCGTCGTCACGGGCCACGGCCTGGAGATGATCGTGACCCTGGGCACGGGCCTGGGCAACGCCGTCTTCGACAACGGGGTCCTGGCCCCGCACGTGGAGGTCTCTCAGGGGCCGGTGCGCTGGGGACTGACGTACGACGACTACATCGGCGAGCACGAGCGCCTGCGCCTGGGCGACGCCCACTGGTCGCGCCGGGTGCGCCGCGTCGTCGACGCCCTGCGCCCCATGTACCTGTGGGACCGCCTCTACCTGGGTGGCGGCAACTCGCGGCGGATCACGGCGGCCCAGCTGGCCAGGATCGGCGACGACGTCGTCGTGGTCCCCAACGAGGCCGGCATGACCGGGGGCGCCCGCTGCTGGGACATGGCCCGTCCCTGAACTCCGTTATTCCGTCCATCGCCGGAGCCCTCCCCGGAGCACTGGTTTGGAGCGGGCGTCAATATTGCCGAGGATGTCCAAATCTGTGACAAAGGGCCTCCAGAGCCCTTGGTCTCGCTGGATGGAACGTTGGAATCATGCGGTTTCTACTCGTGGGCATGAACTCCTCCTGAGCCTTTGTCACAGATTTGGACACCTCCGGACGATTCCACTCGGATCTGGCGTCTCGGCGTGGTGCGGTGGGCCTCGTTGAGGCACCCAGGCGCCCCCACCGGGCGGGCTCAGTCGAGCCGGCCGCCCTCGAGGCACTCGACGCCGTCGACACCGTCGAGCCCGGAGAGGGACTCGATGAGGTGGGCGGCGGGCCGCTGCCCGTGGAAGCGCATGACGGCGTTCATGGTGCGCCCGTGCTCGCCGCGGGTCATCTCGGTCTCCTCCAGGGTGGCCGTGAAGCCGGAGGCCGTGGCCGCCTGGAGGATCTCAGGCATGATGGCGCGGCCGACCTCGTAGTCGATGCGCACAGTCACCTCACCGCGGCGGCGCTGCAGGCGTGAGGTGAGGGGCCCCAGCAGCAGGACGACGATGTAGTCCAGCGCGACCGCCGTGGCCGCCAGGGGGATCATGCCCGCCCCGCAGGCCATGCCGATGGCGGCGCTGAGCCAGACGGTCGCGGCAGTGGTCAGGCCCCGGACGGTGTCGTTGTTGACGAAGATGACCCCGGCTCCCAGGAAGCCGATGCCGGAGACGATCTGCGCGGCCACACGGCTGGGGTCCACCGCGACATCCGAGCCGGTGATCGGGGCGAAGCCGTAGGCGGACACGAGGGTGAACAGGCACGAGCCCAGTCCCACCAGGACGTGCGTCTTGACGCCGGCGTCCTTGTGGCGCAGGTGGCGCTCGGCACCCAGCGTCAGGCACAGGAGGAAGGTGGCGAGCATCGCGACGACCTGAACCCCCACGTGGTTCAGGCTGAACAGCGCGTTCACACCGGTTCCCTTCCCTGTCGTCACCGTGCCTGTCCTGTCGGCAGCCGCCGGCCCCCGCCAGCACAGCGCCGATTCTAAAGGAGCCCTTGGCCGGGCGCGCCTTTGGTGATGTCTCCCCATCGCGGCGGCGCTCACGCACCGTTTAGCGTGAGCCCACCACCATTTCCCCAGTTCCTGAGGCTTGTCGGACGTGTCGACCTCCCCTTGCGTTGCCCCCGAGTGGGCTGCTCGCGCCGGTCGGCTGCTGGAGCTCAGTGAGCGCCTGGCCGAGTCGGGCCGTCGGGGGGAGGCGCTGGATGCCGCACGGGAGGCCTGCCAGGTTCTCCGGGGCCTGGCCCGGCTCGATTCGGGCACGTACCTGCCCGATCTCGCAGGGGGGCTCTCCGTCATGGCAGCCCGCCTGCGCGAGACCCGCCGCAGGCGTGAGGGGGTTGCGGTCTCACAGGAGACGGTCCGGATCCGACGGCGCCTGACCCGGCACGACTACGACGCCCACGCCTCCGGTCTGGCGCAGGCGCTGTGCCGCCTCGCCGTCGACCTGAGCGCTTCCGGGGATCTGCGTGACGCCCTGGCCAGCGCTCAGGAGTCCGTGGACCTCTACCGGGGCCTGCGCCGGGATGATCCCGCCAACGACGAGTCCGGGTTGGTTCAGGCTCTGGTCACGCTCGCCTGCTGCCTGAGTGAGTCCGGTCGGCCGAGCGACGCCTTCGTCACCGCCCAGCAGGCCCTCACCGTCCGACGTCGTCTGGTCCGGGCTGATCCGGATGTGCACACGCACCGGCTCGCGGCGGACCTGGCCCGTCTGGCTCCCAGACTGCGCACGGTGGGCTATGTCGATGAGGCCCTCGAGATGGCCCGGGAGGCCGTGGGTCTCTACCGCCGCCTCGATGAGGAGGAGATCGGTTCGTGCACCGGTGATCTTGCCAGTGCCCTGGAGGTGCTGGCCTCTTGTGGGGCTTCCGTTGGGCGCCGAACCGAGGCCCTGGAGGCGGCTGAGGAGGCCGCTGCGCTCTACCGGGGACTGGCCCACCGCACGCCGGCGCTCTACTCGCCGAAGGCTGCCCACGCCCTGGGGACACTGGCTCGGCGCCTGAGCGACGTGGGTCGGCACCGTGAGGCGCTCGCCGCGGCCGAGGAGGCGGTCAACCTCGCTCGCGCTCTGGCCCACAGCGCCCCCGACACCCACCTGCCCGACCTGGCCGACACCCTCACGGTCCAGGCCGCCTGCCTGCGTGATGGCGGCAGCCTGAACCGCGCGCTGGCTGCCTCGCGGGAGGTGGTCAACATTCGGCGCACTCTGGTGAGCAGCAGTCCCGGCACTGACACCCCGGCCCTGGCCGAGTCCCTGTACGTCCTCGCCGTCTACCTGTACACGGCCGGGCAGCTGCAGGAGTCCTTCGCCATGGCCTGGGAGGCCATCGACATCTACCGGCGGCTGGTCCGTACCAACCCGGCCCCTCATACCGCCGACCTGGCTCGGGCGCTCAACATCCTCACCTTGAACCTCAGCCGGGCCGGGCGTGCGCACGAGGCCTTGGCTGCGGTGCAGGAGGCGGTCACCTTCTACCGGAACCTGGCCCAGGTCGATCCGGCCGCCTACAAGCCGGACCTGGCGGCATGCCTGCACAACCTGGCCACGTGCCTGAGTGACGTCGGGGACCGCTCCGCCGCCTTGGCCGCGATCCGAGAGACGGCGGCTATCCGCCGGGAGTTGGCCGAGCGCGACCCGGCGACGCACGCCCCGGCGCTGGCCCCGTGCCTGCACCGGCTCGCCAAGCGCCTGGCCGAGGCCGGTCACCGGTGCGAGGCCCTGGAGACCGCACGGGAGGCGGTCATCGCCTACCGGGGTCTGGCCCGCAGGCGCCCGGAGGACTTCGGCCGGGGGCTCGCCTGCGCGCTGGGAACCTATGCCTCAGTCCTCGAGTGGACGGGCAGGGATGCCGACGCCGCCCGCATCCGCCAGGAAATCAAGGACGTGACGGAGGATGTGGCTCTGGAGACCTCCGTCACGGGTTCTGAGTCATCCGACCACTCGCGTCGACGGGCTGAGGGCCCCGCTGATGGAGACCACTCCCCGCCTCCACCCCGCCTCTGAGCCGATGAGCCTCGCTAAACTCTTGAGCGCACTCGCCCCCGCTCTGAAAGAACCGTCGCATGTCCGCCTCCTACCCACAGGACAGAGCCCGGCACGACTACGCCTCCCAACAGCTGGATCTCAGTGCCGGCTTGTCGCACTCCGGCAGATCGGAGGAGGCTGTCGCTGCCGCGCGTAACGCCGTCGGTGCCCTGCGTGACCTGGCGCGGTCCAACGGCGCCTACACTGCCGATCTCGCCACGACCCTGAATCTTCTCGCAGTGCGCCTGGGCGAGGCCGGCTATCAGGACGAGGGCCTGGTCGCCGCCCAGGAGGTCGTCAGCATCCGACGTCACCTGGCGCAGATCGACCCTGGCGCACACACCGCAGAACTCGCCGAGGCGCTGAACAACCTCTCGATCGACCTCCACACGGCCGAACGGGAGACCGAGGCCATGGCTGCCGCTGAGGAGTCCGTCAACCTCTACCGGCACCTGGCGCAGGCCGACTTCTCGGCCCACGCCTCCGGACTCACCATGGCCCTGAACACCTTCGCCAACCGGCTGCGCGGCTCCGGGCGGCGCGACGAGGCGCTGGCCGCCGCTCAGGAGGTCGTCAGCATCCGACGCCGACTGGTTCAGTCCGATCCCGGCGCCTACGTCGGTGAGCTTGCAGCATCGTTGACGAATCTGACCGGTCACCTGGCCGGTGCCGAGCAGTACAGGGAGGCCGCGGACACTGCGCAGGAGGCAGTCACCCTGTACAGGCGGCTGATCTGGGAGACCCCTGGTCAGTACACCTCCGATTTCGGGAAGGCTCTGAATAATCTCGTCATCGTGCTGACCCGGGGCGAGCGTTTCGACGAGGCACTGGTCGCCGAGCAGGAGATGGTCTCGCTCTATCGGAGCCTGGCGCAGCACAACCCGGCCGCATACTCCCACAGGCTCTCCACGGAGCTCATCGATCTGGCCAAGCGCCTGTCCAACGCCGAGCGGAACGACGAGGCGCTGGCCGCCTCCCGGGAGGCCACGGCTCTTCTTCGTAGCCTCTCCGACCACGATCCGCAGTCCTTCAGCCGCTCCCTCATCAGCGCGCTTGACGTCAACGCGACGATCCTGGAGTTCTGCGGACTGGTTGAGGAGTCCTCCCGTCTGCGGCACGAGCGCGACATGCTCGTCATGCGCCTCGGGGAGGGCCGGTGACATGGCGCCTTCCACCCCTGCGTCTCCATCCGTGTCCGACGCCGCAGCCCGCATCCGCCAGGAGATCGAGGCCGCCACGGAGCAGAGGGCGTTGGAGGACTCCATCGTGAGCTTCTGAGGAGCGGCACCGGCCCGGCGGCGCGGACGCGGGTGTGGAACGCGAAGCCGAACGGATCGGGGACTGCGTTCTCCGTCCAGAACGTACTTTTCCCACAAATGACTGCACTCCACCCCCAGTGGTCTGCAGGACATCGCAGTTCTCGTCGGAGAAGTACGTCCTCGATCAAGGTCCCCCGACACGAAGGACCCCGGCCTGCCAGTCCCCGCGCTGATCTTCTCGGCTCTCTCATCAGCCTCGCCCAGTCACCGGCTGTCTGAGCGGTGAACATCGGCTGGTGCGGGGAGCCCGGCGCAGGCAGGCCGCTTTCGCCTCAGGGGCGCTTCAGGACCTGGCCGGTGACGACGCCGTCGGCCACCATCCACCGAGCACGCAGGGAGGGCCGGTCACCATTGGGTGACCGGCCCTCCCTGAGTTCTCGCTCAGAGCGTCAGCTCTGGCTCATTTCTCGACCTTCTGGGCGGCGGCGCCGCCGGCGGGGGCGAAGCCCGCGGCCTCGGCGTCCTCGGCGCTGGCGAACCAGACCTCGGCGACCGTGGCGTCGTACCAGCGCGAGCCGGGAACGTGGTACTTCATGGAGTCCTCGTTGCCCTTGACCAGGTGGTCGTCGTCGGGAGCGTCAGTGGCGCCCTCCTCGAGGCGGACCGCGCCGGCGTACTCGGCCTTGTCAGCCTTCTCAGCCTTGTCGGCCTTCTCCTCAGCCTTCTCGGTCGTGGCCTTCTTCTCGGCCTTGTCCTCGTCGGCGACGGCCTTCTGGGCGGCCTTCTTGGCGGTGGCGACCGCGTCGTCCACGATCTCCTTGCGGGCAACCGGCTCCAGCACCAGGGAGATGACCGCCATGGGGGCGTTGTCGCCCTTGCGGGGGGTCGTCTTGATGATACGGGTGTAACCGCCCTCGCGGCCCTCGAACTTGGGGGCGAGCTCCTCGAAGAGACGGTAGACGGCGTACTTGTCCGTCACCTTCTTCAGCACGGTGCGGCGGGCGTGCAGGTCACCGCGCTTGCCCTTGGTGATGAGCTTCTCGACGTAGGGACGCAGGCGACGGGCGCGAGCCTCCGTGGTCTTGATCGACTCGTGGACGATGAGCTGCGTGGCCAGGTTGGCGAGCAGGTGACGCTCGTGCTGGGCACTGCCGCCCAGACGGGGACCCTTAGTGGGGCGAGGCATGGTTGTCTCCTAGGTGAATAACGAGCCGGCTCAGGCCTGGGTCTCGTCGCTGAACGTGGGGTTGGCGTAGTCGTCGTCCGAGACGTAGTCGACCGGGGAGCCCTTGAGGGAGAGTCCCAGCTCGGCCAGCTTGTCCTTGATCTCGGAGATGGACTTGGCGCCGAAATTACGGATGTCGAGCAGGTCGGCCTCGCTGCGCGAGACGAGCTCACCGACGGTGTGGATGCCCTCGCGCTTGAGGGCGTTGGAGGAGCGGGCCTGCAGGTCGAGCTCGTCGATCATGAGGGCCAGGTCCTGCTGGAAGGCCTCGTCGATCGGCGAGGGGCCGACCTCGATGCCCTCGGCCTCGACGTTGAGCTCACGGGCCAGGCCGAAGAGCTCCACGAGCGTCTTACCGGCGGAGGCCAGGGCGTCACGCGGGATGATGGAGGACTTGGTCTCGACGTCGACGATGAGACGGTCGAAGTCGGTGCGCTGCTCCACACGGGTCGCCTCGACGGAGTAGGAGACCTTCTTGACCGGCGAGTAGATCGAGTCCACCGGGATGCGGGAGATCTCCGCGTTGGGGTCCTTGTTCTGGTTGGCGGAGACGTAGCCGCGGCCGCGCTCGACGGTCAGCTCGATCTCCAGCTTGCCCTTTTCGTTGAGAGTGGCGATGACCAGGTCGGGGTTGTGGATCTCGACGCCGGCCGGCGGGGTGATGTCACCGGCGGTGACCTCGCTCGGACCGGACTTGCGCAGGTACATGACGACCGGCTCGTCGTTCTCCGAGGACAGGACGATCTCCTTGATGTTGAGGATGATCTGGGCGACATCCTCCTTGACCCCGGGGATCGTGCGGAACTCGTGGGGCACCCCGTCGATGCGGACGCTGGTCACGGCCGCCCCCGGGATGGAGGACAGCAGCGTGCGGCGCAGGGAGTTGCCGAGCGTGTAGCCGAAGCCGGGCTCGAGGGGCTCGAGCACGAAGCGCGAGCGGCGGTCCTCGACCACGACCTCCTCGGTGAGCGTGGGTCGCTGTGCAATGAGCACGTGGTTTCCTTTCGTCGCGGCGCCCGCTATATGACGCCGTTCCTCATGGGTGGAGCAACCGGCCCGACCGGGCCGGCCCTACTCCGCGTCCCGCCGTGGGGGCGGAACGTGGTGGGACGACGACGCAGCAACCGGCTGCGCCGTCGTCCCGTGAAGCTCAGACGCGACGGCGCTTGGGCGGGCGGCAGCCGTTGAAGGCCTGGGGGGTGACGTCGGTGATCGAGCCGACCTCGAGGCCGGCGGCCTGGAGGGAGCGGATCGCGGTCTCGCGGCCGGAGCCGGGACCCTTGACGAAGACGTCAACCTTCTTCATGCCGTGCTCCTGGGCGCGCCGGGCGGCGGCCTCGGCGGCGAGCTGGGCGGCGTAGGGGGTCGACTTGCGCGAGCCCTTGAAGCCGACCTGGCCGGAGGAGCACCAGGCGATGACGGCGCCCTGCGGGTCCGTCAGCGAGACGATGGTGTTGTTGAAGGTGGACTTGATGTAGGCGTGACCGTGGGTAACGTTCTTGCGGTCCTTGCGGCGCGTCTTGCGCGCGGCGGCGCGGGTCTTGGGAGGCATTCTTCCTTCTTCGTGATGAGGTCGTCACTGCGCCCTGCGCTGGGCGGGCGCGAGCTGCTGCTTACTTGGCCTTCTTCTTACCGGCCACGGTGCGCTTGGGGCCCTTGCGGGTACGCGCGTTGGTCTTGGTGCGCTGACCGTGCACCGGCAGGTGGCGGCGGTGGCGCAGGCCCTGGTAGCAGCCGATCTCGATCTTGCGGCGGATGTCCGCCTGGACCTCACGACGCAGGTCACCCTCAACCTGGTAGTTGCCGTCGATGTGGGTGCGGAGCTTGACCAGCTCCTCCTCGGTGAGGTCCTTGACGCGGGTGTCGGGGTTGACGCCCGTCGCCTTCAGGGTCTCGTCCGCGCGGGTGCGTCCGATCCCGAAGATGTAGGTGAGTGCGACCTCGACTCGCTTCTCGCGAGGCAGGTCGACACCGGAAATGCGTGCCACGGTGTGGTTCTCCTGTGTGCTCCCGGAGGTCGTCACCCATCTCCCCCACCTCGCCTGGTGGCCCCGGCCTCCGAGAACCGGGGGTTGCGGACCCGCGGTGCGGGTGCGCTGGGATGGGTGCTGGAAAGGGCCGTCCAGCTTACTGGGCGGCCCGGCGCCGGGGACTCAGCCCTGACGCTGCTTGTGCCGCGGGTTCTCGCAGATGACCATGACGCGGCCGTGGCGACGAATCACCTTGCAGCTGTCACAGATCTTCTTGACGCTCGGCTTGACCTTCATGATGTTCCTCCGCCGGCTCTGGGAGCCGACATGTCACTTGTACCGGTAGACGATTCGGCCGCGGGACAGGTCGTAGGGGCTCAGCTCCACGACCACCCGGTCCTCGGGGAGGATGCGGATGTAGTGCTGCCGCATCTTTCCGGAGATGTGCGCGAGCACGACGTGCCCGTTGCTCAGCTCCACCCGGAACATCGCGTTCGGAAGGGCCTCGACGACCGATCCCTCGACCTCGATGACTCCGTCCTTCTTAGCCATGTTCCTCCATCGGTGCTTTCTCGCTCGAGTTCACCCCGACGACGTCGCCGCCGGGCAGCCGCGGTCGCCATTGCGCAGGCCCACCGCAGGTCCCCGTTGCCAGGGTCGTGAATGCGGCATGAGGGCATGCGTCATCGACGGACGCGCGTCCAGCGGATAACTTTACGGCAGACGGCCCGGGCTCCACCATGCCAGATGGCGCGATTACGCGGTGTTTCCTGACACACCGCGGGTAAGCGCATCCTCGCAGCAGGTCCCGCCTCAGCGTCTCAGCCCAGTGCCTTGGGCTCGATGCTGTAGGGGGCCAGGCCCTCGGCGCCGCCGTCGGGCGCGGTGAGGACCCACACTCCGCCGGGGACGATGGCGACGGTGTGCTCCCACTGGGCGGCGTGGGAGCCGTCCCGGGTGACGACGGTCCAGCCGTCGTCGAGCTCGCGCGTGGCCGGGCTGCCGCCGGTGAGCATGGGCTCGATGGCCAGCACCATGCCGGGGCGCAGGCGGGGGCCGCGCCGTTTGACGGAGTAGTTGAGGACGTCGGGGGCCATGTGCATGCTCGTGCCGATGCCGTGGCCGACGTACTCCTGGAGAATCCCCAGCTCGTGGCCCTCCCGCTCGGCCACGTCCGCGACAACGGCCTCGACGGCGTCGCCGACCGCGTTGAGGCGCAGCTGGCGTCCGCGCCCCTCCCCCGCCGCGGCGCGGGCGACGGCGGCGATGGCCTCCCACAGGGCCTGCCGGGTGGTGGTGTCCACGAGCCGGTCGGTCTGGCTCAGGTACGTCCCGCCGACGACGGTGGTGAAGGCGGCGTCGCCGTGCCACTGGGTGCCGTCCTCGTCGAGGATGTAGGCGCCGCAGTCGAAGGTGACCAGGTCGCCGTCGGCCAGGACCCGCTCACCGGGGATGCCGTGGACGACCTCGTCGTTGACGGAGATGCACACGGTGGCCGGGTAGTCGTAGTAGCCCAGGAAGTTGGAGTGGGCGCCGGCGGCCTCGATGACCCCGGCCGAGACGGCGTCGAGCTCGGCGGTGGTGATCCCGGCGCGCACCGCCTTGCGCAGAGCGGCGTGGATGTCGGCGACGACGAGCCCGGCCCGGCGCATGAGGCGGACCTGCTCCGGCGTCTTGATCTGGATCTGTTCGCGTGAGAGCACGGGTGCCTCCTGGGTCGTGTGGAGCGGGCTGGGCCTGAGGCCTGGGGCGGTTCCGGCTCCCCCGTCAGGTATGGGGACACACCGGAGCATGCGCAGGCGGGTCGTCCGCGTGAGCAGACGACCCGCCGGTGAGCGTGGGCTTCAGGAGCCGGTGATGCCGCGGGAGGCGAGGGCCTCCATGATGCGGCCGGTGACGACGTCGATCTCGCCCATGCCGTCGACCTGGACGAGCAGGTCGCGCTCGGCGTAGAGGTCGGCCAGCGGCGCCGTGGACTCCGCGTAGACCTCGAGGCGGCGGCGGATGACGGGCTCGGTGTCGTCGGCGCGCCCCTGCTCGCCGGCCCGCTTGAGCAGGCGGGCGACGACGGCCTCGGCGTCGGCGGTGATCTCGACGACGACGTCGAGGGCCAGGCCCGCAGCCTTCAGCATGGAGTCGAGCTCGCCGACCTGGGCCGTGGTGCGCGGGTAGCCGTCCAGGAGGAAGCCGTTCTCGCAGTCGGCCTGGGCGATGCGGTCGGCCACCATGGCGTTGGTGATGGAGTCGGGCACGTACTCGCCCTTGTCCATGTAGGCCTTGGCCTGGGTGCCGAGCTCGGTGGCGCCGGCGACGTTGGCGCGGAAGATGTCTCCGGTGGAGATGGCCGGGATGTTCAGGCGCTCGGCGATCCGGGCGGCCTGGGTGCCCTTGCCCGCTCCGGGGGGACCGAGAAGAACCATGCGTGCGCTCATGACAAGAACCCTTCGTAGTGACGCTGCTGCAGCTGGGAGTTGACTTCCTTGACGGTCTGAAGACCCACACCCACCATAATGAGGATAGTGGTTCCGCCGAAGGGCAGGTGGTGAGCCAGGTCCAGCCAGATGACGGCGAGCGTCGGGATGAGGGCAAGGACCATCAGGTAGATGGAGCCGGCCGTCGTGATGCGGTTGATGACGTAGGACAGGTAGCGCACGGTGGGCTCGCCGGCACGGATGCCGGGGATGAAGCCGCCGTAGCGCTTCATGTTGTCCGCGATCTCCTCGGCGTCGAAGGTGATGGCCGTGTAGAAGAAGGCGAAGAACAGGATGAGGACGCCGTAGGCGGTCAGGTAGATCGGGTGCGTCTGCTGCAGGTTCCTCATGATCCACTGGACCCACGCGCTTCTGTCATCACCAAAGCCGGCGATGAGCTGGGGCATGGCCAGGATCGAGGAGGCGAAGATGACGGGGATGACGCCGGCGGTGTTGATCTTGACCGGGATGTAGGTGGTCGACCCGCCGTACTGACGGCGCCCGATCATCCGCTTGGCGTACTGCACGGGGATGCGCCGCTGGGCCTGCTCGATGTAGACGACCGCGAGGGTGGCCAGGAGGACGACGGCCACGATGATGGCGAAGTTGGTCGCACCGTTGTTGCCTCCGGCGATGGAGAACATGTTGGAGGGGAACTGGGCCACGATGGAGGTGAAGATGAGCAGCGACATGCCGTTGCCGATGCCGCGCTCGGTGATGAGCTCGCCCAGCCACATGATGAGGCCGGTGCCGGCGGTCATCGTGATGATGATGAGCAGCAGGGTGACCACCGAGCCGTCGGGCAGAACCGGCTTGTTGCAAGTCGGGAAGAGCTTGCCGCTCTTGGCCGTGGCCACGATGGTGCTGGACTGGAGCAGCCCCAGGCCGATGGTGAGGTAGCGGGTGTACTCGGTGAGCTTGGCGGTGCCCGCCTGCCCCTCCTTGTGGAGCTCCTCGAAGCGGGGGATGACGACCCGCAGGAGCTGAATGATGATGGAGGCGGTGATGTAGGGCATGATGCCCAGCGCGAAGACGCTCAGCTGAAGCAGCGCACCACCGGAGAAGACGTTGACGAGGCTGAGAAGGTTCTGATCCTCGGCAGCGGCGATGCATTGCCGGGCGTTGACCAGGTTGACGCCGGGCGCCGGCAGGATGGACCCGAGCCGGAACAGGGCCATGATGCCGAGGGTGAAGAGCAGCTTCGCCCTGAGGTCTGGCGTTCTGAACGCCTGAGTGAACGCGCTGAGCACTCGATCTCCTGTGGACTCGGGGGTGGGTTCGGCCCTGCGGGCAGCAAGGCGGAGCGCAGGGGAACTGCGCCCGGCCCAGACTACCCCGCCGAGCTCACCACCCGGGCGCTGAGACGGGCTTGCAACGCGGCTGAGGTGCGGGTTTTCTCACGTCCCGTCCCGGTGAGCCGGCCCGGGGTGATCCAAGGCACCTCGCCGCCGGCGTGCAGGAGTCGTCTCTCTGTTCGACGTCGGGGCACGACAGACCCCGGCGGCCCAGGTTTCCCTGGGCCGCCGGGGTCTGTGATCTTGCGATGCGTCAGGACCGCTCCGTCAGGGAGTCACCCCTGTCGGGCACGGCATGACCGGCGTTCAGCGCGTGGCGATGGTGCCGCCGGCGGCCTCGATCTTCTCCTTGGCGGAGCCGGACCAGGCGTCGACCGTGACCGTCAGGGCCACGGTGACGTCGCCGCCGCCGAGAACCTTGACGAGCTGGTTCTTGCGAACCGCGCCCTTGGCGACGAGGTCCTCCACGGTCACCGTGCCGCCCTCGGGGAACAGCTCGGCGATGCGGCCGACGTTCACGGGCTGGAACTCGACCCGGTTGGGGTTGCGGAAGCCGCGCAGCTTGGGCAGACGCATGTGCAGCGGCATCTGGCCGCCCTCGAAGCCAGGACGGACCTGGTAACGAGCCTTGGTGCCCTTGGTTCCGCGACCGGCGGTCTTACCCTTGGACGCCTCACCACGACCCACGCGGGTCTTGGCCTTCTTGGCTCCGGGGGCGGGACGCAGGTGGTGCAGCTTGACGACGCGCACCTTCTCCTGCTGCGTGTTCTCGGTGTCAGCCATCTCAGACCTCCTCAACGGTGACCAGGTGGTGCACCGTGGCAATCAGGCCGCGCACGCTGGGGCTGTCCTCGCGCACGACGGACTGGCGGATCTTGCGCAGACCCAGGGTCTTGAGGGACTCGCGCTGGCGGTGGGTGCCCCCGATGCCAGAGCGGACCTGAGTGACCTTGAGCTGCTTGGTCATCTGCTTCGATGCGGACTCAGCCATCACGCACCCACTCCTTCAGCGGCCTTCTCGGCCTCCTGCTTCTCGGCCTGAGCGCGCTTGTCGGCCTCACCCTCGGCGCGGGCCCGCAGCATGGACTGCGGGGCGACGTCCTCCAGGGGCAGGCCACGGCGGGCCGCGACGGCCTCGGGCTGCTCGAGCTGCTTGAGGGCGTCCACCGTGGCATGCACGATGTTGATCGCGTTGGAGGAGCCCAGCGACTTGGACAGGATGTCGTGGACACCGGCGCAGTCCAGCACGGCGCGCACCGGACCACCGGCGATAACACCGGTACCGGGGGACGCCGGGCGCAGGAGGACGACTCCGGCGGAGTCCTCGCCCTGGACCAGGTGCGGGATGGTGCGGCGGATCATCGGGACGTGGAAGAAGTTCTTCTTCGCGATCTCGACGGCCTTGGCGATGGCGGCAGGAACTTCCTTCGCCTTGCCGTAGCCCACGCCGACGGTGCCCTCACCGTCACCGACGACCACGAGGGCCGTGAAGGTGAAGCGGCGGCCGCCCTTGACGACCTTGGACACGCGGTTGATGGTGACGACGCGCTCGATGTACTTGTCGTCGTTGCCGCGACCACGGTCGCGGCGGTCGTTGTTGCGGTCGCGGCGGCCGCGGCCCTCGCCCCGGCGCTCGTCGTTCTCGCGCTGGGCCGAGCCGTCGGACGACGCGGACCTGTCTCGCTGCGGTGCAGCCATCAGATGTTCCTCTGCTTTCTCGTCGTCTTAGTGCTCACAGCTTCAGGCCGCCCTCGCGGGCGCCCTCGGCGACGGCCGCGACACGGCCGTGGTACTTGTTGCCGCCGCGGTCGAACACGACTGCCTCGATGCCCAGCGCCTTGGCACGCTCGGCGATGAGCTCGCCGACCTTGTGGGCGGCGCCCACCTTGTGGCCCTCGACGCCCTTGGCGGCCTCCTCCAGGGTGGAGGCGGCGCACAGGGTGTGACCGATGGTGTCGTCCACGACCTGAGCCACCATGTGGCGGTTGGATCGGGTGACCACCAGGCGGGGGCGCTCGGGCGTGCCGGAGATGTGCTTGCGCACGCGCTGGTGACGGATCTTGCGGGCGATGGCGCGGGGGTTGCCCTTGCCCCTCTTGATCGAGTAAGCCATGGTCACTTACCAGCCTTTCCGACCTTGCGGCGCACGTTCTCGCCGGCGTAGCGCACGCCCTTGCCCTTGTAGGGCTCCGGCGGACGGATCTTGCGGATGTTCGCCGCGACCTCGCCGACCTGCTCCTTGGAGATACCGGAGACGGTGATCTTCAGGTTGCCGTCGACCGTGAAGGTGATGCCCTCGGGGGGCTCAACGGTCACGGTGTGGGAGAAGCCGAGGGAGAGCTCGATGCCCTGGCCCTTGGCGGCGACGCGGTAACCGGTGCCGACGATCTCGAGCTGCTTGGAGTAGCCCTCGGTGACGCCGATCACCATGTTGTTGATGAGGGTGCGCGACAGTCCGTGCAGCGAGCGCGAGCGGCGCTCGTCGTCGGGGCGCGTGACCAGGATGGAGCCGTCCTCCTGGCGGGTGACGCTCAGGGGCTCGCTGATCGTGCGGGACAGGGTGCCCTTGGGGCCCTTGACCGTCACGTCCTGGCCGTCGATGGTGACGTCCACTCCGGCAGGAACCGGAACGGGGAGCCGTCCAATACGAGACATGGTTTTCCTCCGTTCCTTCTCTTACCAGACGTAGGCGAGGACTTCGCCGCCCACGCCACGCGACTCGGCCTGCTTGTCAGTCAGGAGGCCGGAGGAGGTGGACAGGATCGCCACTCCCAGGCCGCCGAGGACCTTGGGCAGGTTGGTGGACTTGGCGTAGACGCGCAGGCCGGGCTTGGAGATCCGGCGCAGGCCCTGGATGGCCCGCTGGCGGTTGGCTCCGTACTTGAGGCTCAGCGTGAGCGTCTTGCCGACCTCGGCATCCGTGACCTCGTAGCCGGCGATGTAGCCCTCGGACTTGAGCATCTCAGCGATGTTCACCTTGAGCTTGCTCGACGGCATCGACACGGTGTCGTGGTAGGCGCTGTTTGCGTTGCGCAGACGGGTCAGCATGTCTGCGATGGGGTCTGTCATTGTCATGAGTGGGCCTTGGCCCTTCCTCGTCGTGGTTTCCTCAGCGGACCTGCGACGTAAGTTCTTACCAGCTGGACTTGCTCACGCCCGGGAGCTCGCCGCGAAGGGCCATCTCACGCAGGCAGATACGGCACAGGCCGAACTTGCGGTAGACCGAGTGCGGGCGGCCGCAGCGCTGGCAGCGCGTGTAGGCACGGACACCGAACTTGGGCTTGCGGTTCGCCTTCTCAATCAGTGCGGTCTTCGCCATCTCACTTCTCCTTGAAGGGGAAGCCGAGCTGCTTGAGCAGCGAGCGGGCCTCCTCGTCGGTCTTGGCCGTGGTCACCACGGTGATGTCCATGCCGCGGACGCGGTCGATCTGGTCCTGGTCGATCTCGTGGAAGACGGCCTGCTCGGTCAGACCGAAGGTGTAGTTGCCGTTCCCGTCGAACTGCTTGGGGCTCAGACCGCGGAAGTCGCGGATACGGGGCAGCGAGATCGAGACCAGACGATCCAGGAACTCCCACATGCGGTCGCCGCGCAGAGTGGAGTGCGCACCGATCGGCATGCCCTCACGCAGCTTGAACTGCGCGATGGACTTGCGGGCCCGGGTCACCTGGGGCTTCTGGCCGGTGATGGCGGCGAGGTCGCGCACGGCGCCCTCGATCATCTTGGAGTCGTGGGCGGCCTCGCCCACACCCATGTTGACGACGACCTTGACGACGCGCCCGACCTCCATCACGTTGCCGTGCTGGAACTCCTTGAGCAGGGCGGGGCGCACCTCCTCGGTGTACTTCGTCTTGAGACGGGGGGTGGTCTTCTCAGCCATGGTCACAGGTCCTCCCCGCTCTTCTTGGCGTAACGCACGCGGACGGTGCGCTTGCGGCCGTCGGGACGCACGCCCTCCTCGACGCGGAAGCCCACCCGGGTGCGCTTCTTGGTCTTGGGGTCGACGAGCATGACGTTGGAGGCGTGGATGGGCGCCTCAACGGTCTCGATGCCGCCGGTGCGGGCGCCCTGCTGGGACTGCCCCACCTTGGTGTGCTTGGTCACGCGCTGGACGCCCTCGACGATGACACGGTCAGTGCCCTTGAGGACCTCCAGAACGCGGCCGGTCTTGCCCTTGTCCTTACCGGCGATGACGATGACCTGGTCGCCCTTCTTGATGCGTGCCATGTTCAGATCACCTCCGGGGCGAGCGAGACGATGCGCATGAACTTCTTCTCGCGAAGCTCACGGCCGACGGGGCCGAAGATGCGCGTACCGCGCGGCTCCCCGTCGTTCTTGAGGATGACGGCGGCGTTCTCGTCGAAGCGGATGTATGAGCCGTCGGGACGACGACGCTCCTTGCGGGCACGCACGACGACGGCCTTGACGACCTCGCCCTTCTTCACGTTGCCGCCGGGAATGGCGTCCTTGACGGTGGCGACGATCGTGTCGCCGATACCCGCATAGCGCCGACCCGATCCACCGAGAACACGGATGCAAAGGATCTCCTTGGCACCGGTGTTGTCGGCGACCTTCAGTCGCGACTCCTGCTGGATCATTGAGTGTTCTCCTGTCGTCGAGCCGGTTCTCAGGAAGCTCCTGAGCCTGGCCGAACGTTCTTCTGGTCTTGCACACGTCTCCCCCGGCCACAGACCGCACGAGGCCGCCCCAGGGATAGGGGATTCCCGCGATACGCTCTCCCGACAGACACAGGCGCAGACTGCACGAGGTCTCTGCCGGGCGCACCGAGGGCGCGCGCAACTCCATTAGCCTAGTCCAGCCGCCGTATCGCGCGGAACCTGAGATGACGACCAGGGCCTGTGCCATTGCTCACCGGCTTTTCCCGGGCCTCCTGCACCGACGCCGCGAGGCACCCGGCCGGCCCGCCGGCCCCTGATCGACGACATACCTGTCCGTCGAGGACTGCGCTTTCCTGCAGAGGACTGCGCTACGACCATCACCGTTTGCGGGAGAAGTACGTCCTGGCGGGAGAACGCAGCCCCCGATCCGCCTGACCGGCGACCAGACTCCACGAGGGTGGGGATGCACTGGCCGAGGGTTGTGCCTACTGCACGATGCCCCCACCCCCTTGGAGTACACCCGACCCTCTTCCATTAGCGCCCGACCCTCGTGGAGTACCACGCGCTCCGGCGTCGGCGCCGCCCCGCGAGGAGCCGCCGTCAACAACGCCGATGCCGCAGCCTCCCGGGTGGGAGGCTGCGGCATCGGGGGCCGTCTCGACGACGTCGAGGGCGGCGTTCAGCCGAGGGTCACTTGGCGCGCTCGAGGATCTCCAGGAGGCGGAAGTGCTTGGTGGCGCTCAGCGGGCGGGTCTCCATGATGGAGACGAGATCGCCGACACCGGCCTCGTTGTTCTCGTCGTGGACCTTGACCTTCTTGGAGCGACGGAGGACCTTGCCGTACAGGGAGTGCTTGTAGCGCTCCTCGACGAGGACGACAACCGTCTTGTCCATCTTGTCGGAGACGACGTAGCCGCGACGCACCTTGCGCTGGGGGCGCTCGGTGGACTGCTCGACGTTCTCGGTGCTGGTCTGCTCGCTCACTTGGACTCCTCCGTGCTCGGGGCGGTGCGAATACCGAGCTCACGCTCGCGCACGATCGTGTAGATGCGGGCGATGTCGCGACGCACAGCCTTGAGACGTCCGTGGTCCTCGAGCTGGCCGGTCGCCGAGGCGAACCGGAGGTTGAACAGCTCGGCCTTGGCCTTGGAGAGCTCCTCGGAGAGGCGCTCGTTGTCCATGCCGTCGAGGTCGGCGGGGGTCAGACCCTTGGAACCGATTGCCATCAGACGTCACCACCCTCACGAGTCACGAAACGGGTCTTCATCGGAAGCTTGTGCTGTGCGCGGCGCATGGCCTCGCGGGCGAGGGCCTCGTCGACACCGCCGAGCTCGAACAGGATGCGTCCGGGCTTGACGTTGGCGATCCACCACTCGGGTGCACCCTTACCGGAACCCATGCGGGTCTCGGCGGGCTTCTTGGTCAGGGGGCGGTCCGGGAAGATGTTGATCCACACCTTGCCGCCACGCTTGATGTGGCGGGTCATGGCGATACGGGCCGCCTCGATCTGGCGGTTGGTGATGTAGGCGGGCTCGAGGGCCTGGATGCCGTAGTCACCGAAGGCGATCTGGTTGCCGCCCTTGGAAAGGCCCGTGCGGTGCGGGCGGTGCTGCTTGCGGAACTTGGTCCGGCGGGGGATGAGCACGGCTCAGGCCTCCGTTCCCTGGTCTGCGGCAGCGGTCTCGGCGGCCAGCGTCTGCTCGGCTGCCTGCTGCTGCTCGGTGTTCTGACGCGAACCGCGCTCACCGCGGTCGCCACGACGGCCGCCGCGGCGCTCGCCCCGGCCCCGGCCACGGGAGCCGGACTCGGCCTGCTGGCGGGCGAACTCGCGCTCGGTGATGTCGCCCTTGTAGATCCACACCTTGACGCCGAGGCGGCCGAAGGTGGTCTTGGCCTCGTAGAAGCCGTAGTCGATGTTCGCGCGCAGGGTGTGCAGCGGCACGCGCCCCTCGCGGTAGAACTCGCTGCGGCTCATCTCGGCGCCGCCCAGGCGGCCGGAGCACTGCACCCGGATGCCCTTGGCGCCGGCGCGCATCGCGGACTGCATGCCCTTGCGCATGGCGCGACGGAAGGACACGCGGGAGGCGAGCTGCTCGGCGATGCCCTGGGCGACCAGCTGGGCGTCCAGGTCGGGGCTCTTGACCTCAAGGATGTTGAGCTGGACCTGCTTGCCGGTCAGCTTCTCGAGCTGACCGCGCAGGCGCTCGGCCTCGGCTCCGCGGCGGCCGATGACGATGCCGGGACGGGCGGTGTGCAGGTCGACGCGCACGCGGTCACGGGTGCGCTCGATGTCGACCTTGGAGATACCGGCCCGCTCCATGCCGTCCTCCATGAGGCGGCGGATCTTGACATCCTCCTCCACGAAGTCGCGGTAACGCTGACCGGGCTTGGTGGAGTCGGCGAACCAGCGCGAGCGGTGGTCCGTGGTGATGCCCAGGCGGAACCCGGTCGGGTTGACCTTCTGCCCCATTACCGGGCTCCTTCCTTCGTTGCGGCGTCGGACTTGTCCCCGACGATGACGGTGATGTGGCTGGTCCGCTTGAGGATCCTGCTGGCCCGGCCCTGCGCACGGGGACGGAACCGCTTCAGGGTGGGACCCTCGTCGGCGAACGCCTCGATGATGAACAGGTCGTTCTCGTCGAAACGCTCACCGTCACGCTCGGCCTTGAACCGGGCGTTGGCGATTGCGGACTCGAGGACCTTGCGCACCGGCACCGCAGCGGCCTGCGGGGCGAATCGGAGCACGTTGACGGCCTCGACGGCGCGCTTGCCGCGGACGACGTCCACGACCCGGCGCGCCTTCATCGGCGTGCAGCGCACGTACTTTGCCTGCGCCTTGGCTTCCATGTTCTCTGCCTCTCAAACTTTCCGACGTCCGTCAGCGACGCGACTTGCGGTCGTCCTTGACGTGCCCGCGGAAGGTGCGGGTCGGAGCGAACTCACCGAGCTTGTGGCCCACCATGGACTCGGTAACGAAGACCGGCACGTGCTTGCGACCGTCGTGGACGGCGAAGGTGTGCCCCAGGAAGTCCGGCGTGATGACCGAACGGCGGGACCAGGTCTTAATGACGTTCTTGGTGCCCTTCTCGTTCTGAGCGTCCACCTTCTTGAGGAGGTGGTCGTCGACGAAGGGACCCTTCTTCAGACTACGCGGCATGATTCAGGCTCCTATCAGCGCTTCTTGCCGGTCCGACGACGACGCACGATGAGGCGGTCGCTGGACTTGTTGGGACGGCGGGTGCGGCCCTCGGGCTTGCCCCACGGCGAGACGGGGTGACGACCACCGGAGGTCTTGCCCTCACCGCCACCGTGCGGGTGGTCCACCGGGTTCATGACGACACCGCGGACGGTCGGGCGCACGCCCTTCCAGCGCATACGGCCGGCCTTGCCCCAGTTGATGTTGGACTGCTCGGCGTTGCCGACCTCGCCGATGGTGGCGCGGCAGGCGGCCTCCACGTTGCGGATCTCCCCGGAGGGCATGCGCAGCTGCGCGTACTTGCCCTCCTTGGCGACCAGCTGGACGGAGGTGCCGGCACTGCGAGCGATCTTGGCCCCGCCACCGGGACGCAGCTCGACCGCGTGGACGACCGTACCGGTGGGGATGTGACGCAGCTGCAGGTTGTTGCCGGGCTTGATGTCGGCGCTGGGACCGGCCTCGACGACGTCGCCCTGACGGAGCTTGTTCGGGGCGATGATGTAGCGCTTCTCGCCGTCCATGTAGTGCAGCAGGGCGATGCGCGCGGTGCGGTTGGGGTCGTACTCGATGTGAGCGACCTTCGCGGGCACGCCGTCCTTGTCGTGACGACGGAAGTCGATGAGACGGTAGGCGCGCTTGTGGCCACCACCCTTGTGGCGGGTGGTGATACGACCGGAGGAGTTACGTCCACCGGACTTGCTCAGCGGGCGCACCAGCGACTTCTCGGGCGTGCTGCGCGTGATCTCCACGAAGTCGGCCACGGAGGAGCCGCGACGACCCGGGGTCGTGGGCTTGTACTTACGGATTCCCATATCGATCCTTTACCTTCCGTGGCGCACTAGGCCACATCACCGAAGATGTCGATGGTCCCCTCGCGCAGGGTGACGATCGCACGGCGGGTGTCCTTGGACTTGCCGATCCCGGTGCGGGTGCGGTGCGTCTTGCCCTTGCGGTTGATGGTGTTCACCGAGGAGACCTTGACATCGAAGATGGCCTCGACGGCCTGCTTGATCTCGGTCTTGTTGGATCCCGGCGCCACGATGAACGTGTACTGGCCACGGTCCATGCAGGCGTAGGACTTCTCGGAGACCACCGGCGCGATGATGACGTCGCGGGGGTTCTTGGACTTCTCGAGGCTCACTTGGACTCCTCCTCACCCTTGCCCAGGAACGCGTCCAGGCCAGAGGCCGTGAAGACGACGTCGTCGGACTTGAGAACGTCGTAGGTGTTGAGCTGGTCGGCCCACAGGACGTGCGCCTCGGGGGCGTTGCGCAGGCTGAGCCTGGACAGGTCGTCCTGACGGTCCACGATCACCAGAGCCTTGCGGTCGGTGAGGTTGCGCAGCGCGACCAGGGCGTTCTTGGTGGAGGGCACCGTGGTGGTGACGAACTCGGTGATGACGTGGACGCGGCCGTTGCGGGCGCGGTCGGACAGGGCGCTGCGCAGGGCGGCGGCCTTCATCTTCTTGGGGGTCCGCTGGGTGTAGTCGCGCGGCTGCGGGCCGTGGACGGTGCCACCGCCGACGAACTGCGGGGCGCGGGTCGAGCCCTGGCGGGCGCGGCCGGTGCCCTTCTGGCGGTAGGGCTTGCGGCCACCGCCGCGGACGTCGCCGCGGGTCTTGGTGGCGTGGGTGCCCTGGCGGGCCGCGGCCAGCTGGCCGACGACCACCTGGTGCATGAGCGGAATGTTGAGGGGGGCGTCGAAGATCTCGGCGGGCAGCTCGACGCTGCCGGTCTTCTTGCCCGTAGAGTCGACGACGTCGACGGTGAGTGCCTCAGTCATGGTCTCAGGCTCCCTTCACGGCGGTGCGGACGACGACGACCGAGCCCTTGGGGCCGGGGATCGCGCCGTTGACGAGCAGAACGCCCTTGTCAACGTCGACGCCGCGGATCTTGAGGTTCTGGACGGTGCGGCGCGCGTGGCCCATACGGCCGGCCATGCGCAGGCCCTTGAAGATGCGTCCGGGGGTGGCGCAGGCGCCGATGGAGCCGGGCTTGCGGTGGTTGCGGTGAGCACCGTGGGAGGCGCCCACACCGGCGAAGCCGTGGCGCTTCATGACACCGGCGAACCCCTTACCCTTGGAGGTTCCGGTGACGTCGACCAGCTGGCCGACCTCGAAGGTGTCAGCGGCCAGCTCCTGGCCGGGGGTGAACTCCGACGCCAGGGAGGTGCGGACCTCCGCCACGTGGCGGCGGGGCTCGACCCCGGCCTTGGCGAAGTGACCGGCGAGCGGCTTGGTGACCTTGCGGGCGTCGATGTCGCCGAAGGCGAGCTGAACGGCCTCGTAGCCATCGGTCTCGATGGTGCGGACCTGGGTCACGACGTTGGTGTCGACCCGGACGACGGTCACGGGGCGCAGGACCCCGTTCTCGTCCCAGATCTGCGTCATGCCGAGCTTGGTGCCGAGCAGCGCCTTGGCAGGCGCGGCGGCAGCCGGCGTGTTAAGCGTTGTCATGGCAGTCCTCAGAGCTTGATCTCGATGTTGACGTCAGCGGGCAGGTCGAGACGCATGAGCGAGTCGACGGCCTTGGGCGTCGGGTCGACGATGTCGATCAGCCGCTTGTGCGTGCGCATCTCGAAGTGCTCGCGGCTGTCCTTGTACTTGTGCGGCGACCGGATCACGCAGAACACGTTCTTCTCGGTCGGCAGCGGCACCGGGCCCACGACCGTCGCACCAGCGCGGGTCACGACGTCGACGATCTTGCGCGCCGAGGAGTCAATGACCTCGTGGTCGTAGGACTTGAGCCGGATGCGGATCTTCTGTCCCGCCATGGCGCCTAACCTCTCTTGTACTTGCTTCTGGCCGGTCCACGCGCTCGGGCGTGTCGCTTCAGGACGCGCGCCACTCCCGTGAGGGAAGGCGGTGAACCGGTCTGGACACACGGAAACCCGTTCAGGAGGAACGGGTCCGTCAGAATGAATCCCGGGGAGTCCCGGGGCGGCACAACCAGGGGCGCACAGGCGCACACCCTTGGCCGGCCGGATTACGTTATCAGGGCTCGCCCGGACAGCGGAACCCAGGATGGGGCCTAGAGCCTGTGAGTCCGCCCACTGGCCCCCGCGCTCGGGCGTGTCGCGTCCAGCACCGGGATCTCGGCGGTGTCGATGAGCTCCTCGTCATCCCATCGGGCGGACGGCGCCGACAGGGACGCGATCTCCTCCAGTAGCGCCAGGTTCTCCATCTCGGAGGGCTGGGGCGGGACCGGCAGGTCGGTGAACCACCGTTGGGGCTCGACACCGGCGTCGTCGTCCATCCAGATCCGCATCTGCTCCGCCCAGGTCTGGGGACGCGGCTCCTGCTCCGCCTCACGGGCCCTGGCCAGGCCCCGCTCCTTGACCCTCGCCGCCGCGTAGCCCGAGCGCCACAGGTACAGCCCGACGACGATGAGCCCCGCCGCCAGACCCACGGCCCACCAGGGGAAGTGGGGAACGTCAGGGCGCTTGCCCGCCGCCGCAAGGTCCTTTGCCGGGGTCGGGTAGATGCGCTCGCCGGTCAGCAGGATGCGGTGGGTGTTGATGCCCAGGGGCGTGCAGGTCACCAGGGTGAGCAGGTCCTTGCCCTCCTCGGCGCGCAGGGCCTCGGTCTCCTCGGGCTCGACGACCTTGGTGCTGGTGACCCGGTAGGTGAGGACCTCCCCGAAGACCTCAACGATGAGACTGTCACCGGTCTTGACCTTGTCCAGGTTGGTGAACATGGTGGCCTCGGCCAGGCCGCGGTGCCCGGTGATGACCGAGCGAGTCCCCTTTCCCCCGACCGGCAGTGAGGTGCCCTCCAGGTGCCCCAGGCCCTTGAGCAGGGTGTCGTCGGCCGTGCCGTGGTAGACGGGCAGGTCCAGGGAGATGGAGGGAATCTTGAGCCGGGCCATGAGGCCCTCGTTGTTGGCCTTGAGGATGTTGGCGTACCTCAGGGAGCTGTCCTTGCTGGAGCCGGCGCCGGTGGGGACGTGGTTGTTGGCCTCCAGGACCGCTCCGGCAGACAGGGCGTCGTTGTACGCGTGAGCCTGCTCGATCTGGGTCTTGGCGTCGGGACGTGCCCCATCGACCTGGGCGGAGTAGTCGGCAGTCACCTTCGACTGGTTGTACTGGGAGATCCAGGAGGCCGCCGTCGGATAGGTCAGCAGCCCCATGCCGACGATCGCCATGATGGCGGTGATGAGCGCAGAGACCGATAGGCGCCAGGTACGGGGACGACGGTGCTTCTGGAGGCTCGAGGCGCGTGTTCGCGGAGTCCGGGCGGTGCGGGGTGTGCGTGCTTTGCGGGAGATCATGGGGCCTCGTGCGCTTCCAGGGTCGGGTGGACGGGGTGGGGATGGTGCGGGGTCGCACATGACGGTGCAGGCGCTCGACGGAACGAGGTCCGCCGAGTGCCTGCACCGCTTCCGCTCGGGCCACGACCTCACGATCGAGACAGGCTCAGAACCCGGTCACGACGCGGTTGAGGCGAGGCTCTTGCGGTTGTGGCTGTCGGCCGGGGCCCACGGGCCCCGGCCGACAGCGGTTGTCATCAGGCAGCGAGGTTCGCGCTGTGCTTGCGCTCGCGGTAGCGGGCCACCAGGACGGAGCCGACGGCGATCATCAGCAGGGACGCGCCGGAGGCGGTCAGGATGAGCATGCCGTTGGCACCGGTCAGGGGCAGGCCCGGGACCGACTGCTTGGTGTTCTCGACGGTGACGTTGTCCGTGGTCACGTCGCCTGCCTTGACCTGGACGGCGGTCACGGCATCGTCACCGGCGGGCAGGACGTAGCCGGCGGGCGCCTTGGTCTCAACCAGGACGTAGCAGCGCTCAGTGGCGTTGACCTTGTTGTCGCGGCTCGCGCCCTCAATGGAGTCAGAGACAAACAGGCCCTTGATGCCGATGGTGCCGTCGCTGCCCGTGGTCAGCGTGGTCTCGCCGTTGATGGCAATGGGGTCGCCCTCCTTCTCCTTGGAGCAGGTGCCGGCGTAGGCGTCCTTGGCCTTGTACAGCTGGAACTCAGCACCCTTGAGGCCCGCCTTGTCCTGGCCCTGCTGGTGGCTGTCAACCTTCTTGATCGTCAGGTCACCCCAGTGGGACGTCACCTCGTTGGAGGTCGGGGGGTTGTCGGGGTTCGTCGGGGGCGTCTCAGGAGTCGGGGGCTGCTCGGCGTAGACGGTGTCGCTGATCACCTGGGCCCGGTTCGTGATGGCGCCGTTGTTGCCGGTCTTGGTCACCTTGCCCTGGAAGACGGCGGACACCTTCTTGCCGGGGGCGTCCTTGATCTTCTGCAGACCGGAGGCGGTGAAGGTGACGGTCACGGTCTGACCGTTGGTGTCCACCTTGTAGTCGGTGGGCTGCAGGGTCGTGCCCTCGAGGGAGACCTCAGTGGCGGTCACCTCCGTGAGGCGGTCGTCCAGGGTGTCCCGGAGCTGGAAGTACTTGTAGTAGGACTTGGCGTCGAGAGTCGGCGCCGAAGAAGTCACCGGGAACTTGATGAGGGAGCCGACACCGTAGCCGTTGAGCTTCTGCTCCTGGATACTCTTCTGAACGTCAATGGCCTCGTTCTTGGGGTAGGCGTGGACGTCGTAGATCCACTGGCCGTCGGCACCCGCAGCGGTGTTCGGGTGAGGAATCGTCACCACGAAGGGCTTGGCCTTCTGAACGATGTCTCCAGGAGCCTTGGTCTCGCACACGAGGTAGGCCTGGACCGGCATGTCCGGAATCTTGGCGACGCCCTCATCGCTGGTCTCCGGGGAGGCCATACCTTCACCGAACGTGTGCGTTCCCAGCGTGGGGGCCGCGGGGTTAGCGCAGGCGCTGTCCGGCACGCCGGCCTTGGACAGATTGTTGATCGTGTCCCACCCAGCGGGGTCCTTCAGGTTGATGTCGGTGATCGGGTAAGCAGTGAAGACGACGCCCGGGACGGGCTCGCCCTTGTTGTCATTGGTCACGGAGGCACCAGCGGGGGTTCCGATGGGATTGTCGTCTCCAATGATGTGCTTGTGGATGGTCAGGGAACCCTTCGCATCCTCCTTGATGTTTCCGTAGTTGGCGTTCTCGGCCTGGGCCATGGGGGCCAGGCCGAGCACGGCCAGAGTGAGGACACCGGCTGCGGCAGCAGCCCGACGCCCCAGCGCACTGGCGTTGTACTTCATGGGTTGGGATTCCTTTCACTGTGCGCCGCGGGGAGATGCGAGCGCGTGGCAGAGGTGGGATGTGGATAGGGAGTGCTTCTCCGGTGGACGACTCCGTCTTGCCCGACGGCGTCACCGGCGCCTCCGACCTTTCATGCACGGGTCGGCGGACGAATCAGTCCAGGTTGCGGTGACGGCGCCTCCTTAGGAGTCCGGTGGAGATCGCGACAGCGGAGACGACCGCGCCCGCGATCAGGAAGATGTGCGCACCGCGTCCACCCGTCAGAGGCAGGCGGGGGGTGGCCGCCTTCTCGTTGGTGAAGGCCTTCGAGAAGGAGTACTGGAGGGCATCGGGTTTGATGGCGAAGCTGCGGCTCGTCGTGTCAAGTCGGTAGCCCGCGGGAGCCCGCTTCTCCACCAGGGAGTAGGAACGCGTGTCCCAGGGCAGACCGGTCACGGTGAAGGAACCGGCTGCGGGGTCCGTGTCGGCGTAGGGGCCGCCCGGGCACCGTCCTCTGCCACCGGTGATGACACAGTCGGTGACGGTGGTCCTGGCCGGGACTCCGGGGCCGCTGAGCGTCCACTCCGAGCCGCCAAGGGCGTGCCCGCTCATGTCCTGCTTCTTCCAGGACACCGATCCGGTCAGACGCTGATTGGTCACGGCGCCCTTGGCGACGCCCGTGGTGTCCTTCAAGCCGGCTTTGAGGTTGGCGCCGGAGACGTCGTCGAAGGCCAGAGTCTTCTCCAGACGCTGGTAGCCGCTGGGAGTGGTCTTCTCGGTGATGGAGTAGCTCCCCCACGGCAGCCCGGTGACGTCGAAGACGCCGGGAGCCGGGTTGGTGTCCTTGTAGGCGCCGGTGCGGCAGCCGGCCGCCTGGCAGTCCTCGACGACGGTGCCGGCGGGGACGCCGGGACCGGTGAGCGTCCACGTGGTGCCGCCCAAGGGCGTCTTGCCGTCCTGATCGACCTTGGTCCAGGACAGCGCCCCGGGCTTGGTCGTGTTGGTGACCGAGCAGGTGATGCGATCGGTTCCCCTCACCCGGATAGTGGATCCGGACAGGCTCGAGCCGCCCCAGTTACCGACCGTGCCGGGGGTTTGAGAACAGCGCCATGCGCTCGCCTCGTACCCTGGCGCCTGGGGATTCGTGGAGGACTCGCTGAGCCCGTACTGTCCTGGACGCGTGACCTTGATCCCGGTGTCGACGGTGCCGGTCACCTGCAGGGATGCGGCGCCGCCGTTGCCCTGCTGGGCCTTGAGGGTCCACTGGTCGGCCCCGAGGGCCTTGACCTGCCCGGTGTAGGGGGCCTGGACGTTCTTGACGAGCTGGATGGTGGGGACGCGAACGGCGAGCCGGTAGTCCTCAACCTCACCGTCCATCGTGCTGCCGGTGGGTTTGAGGTCGACACCTGCCTTAGCCGTCCGCACCCGCAGGTAGGTGTGGGGCTGAGATCCGGTTTCCCCGTCGATGCTGCGTACGACGTCCTCGGGCACGGTCCATCTCAACGTGGCATTCGACCTGCCGTCACACGTCACCTGGGCGCTCTTCTCAGCGGGATCGAACACACCGTTGTGGTTCCAGTCGATCCAGCCGGCGACTGCTCCCCCTCCGTTGCAACGGGCGTTGAGGGTGACGTTCTGGCCCGGAGCGGTTTCGATGCCTGCGGCGGGGATGGTGACACCGTCCTCGTCGTTGCCGTACCAGCCGTCGTTGTCATCGCCGTCGGCCCCGTCGCTGAAATGCTGCTGAGGCTCGGCGTCGATCGAGGAACCCAGGTAGGGTCCTGAGGCGTACATGCGGGTGGTGTTGATGAGACGACCGCCGAAGAGGTCGTAGCCGTTGCGGCTCGTGACCTCACCACCGTCCCACTTGGGCTGCAGGAGAGCAGAGGCGCTGCCGTAGGAAGCGGGGGCATCCCCGAAGTCGGTGGCCAGGACCAGCCCCAGGGCGACGGCGGAGTAGCCGGATCCTTGCATGGTGATGGTGGCGCTAGTCGCCCCTTCCATGAACATGGACACTGCGGGCCCGCCGATGCCGTTGGGCTTGGAGTAACCTCCGCCGTTCTGGTAGACGCACTCCTGCGCCGTGTTGTCCAACCGCAGGGTGCGGTTCCCGTCGGACAGGGTCGCGCGGGTAGTGACCGGCCGCCCAGTGCCTCCTCTCGTGTCGGTGCAGTTGTTGGAACGCCCGCCATCGAGGAGACGCCAGGTGACTCGCTGGTTGTTGGGGACCTGGGCCTGGATCCACTCGCCGTCGAAGGGCTCATTGGTGCTCCCGGGGTTGGAGGCCTCGGCGTCGGCGAAGACCAGGCCGTTGAGACCCACCGGCGTGGAGCTGCCGTCGGGGGCCTGGAGGGTCGCCGAGCAGGAGACGTCGAAGCTGATGCGCGAGTATCCGCCCGTGGGGGTGCGGTCCGCCCGGCGGTCGTTCTTGTCCTTGCCGTCCCAGGTCTTGTCCCCGTTGTAGGCGTAGCCATTGGCCAGCCCAATGACCATCTGGTTGTGGTTGACGTAGTCCTTCGGGTACGTCAGACCACTGTGCCACTCCGAGCTGCCGTCGCTCCACCCCCCGGCGCCCCCGATGTTGTAGAGGTTGTCGAGGATGTCGCCGGCCCAGGTACCGGGAATGGTGGCGACCAGCGGGCCACGAGCAAGATCGTCAGGAAACCCCTTCTGATGGCCAATGTGCTTGAGATTGGACAGGTTGCAGGTGGTGACTAGATAGCCGGCCTCCCCCATGTCACGGTAGTTGGTGAAGGTCTTGCGCTGCCCGTAGTCGAGCACGGGGACATTCGGCTTGGTTTGGCCGGCGAAGTTGCTGTCATAGTCCGCCCACTGGAGCCACTGGATAGTGTCCCGGTACCAGCTGGTACCACCCTGGGCGAAGACCGCCGGAAGCGCATCGGCTGGAAGTCCCCTCGGGGCCGCCCCGGCAGAAGGCTGCTCAGTGCCCACAAGCGCCGCTGCGACGCAGGTGAGTGCCGCAGCGCCGGCGACGAGCTTACGCAGGCGAGGCAGGATGGCACGACGACGCAGCAAAGGAAACACTCCACTTCATGAGAACTCAACGGCACTGGGTTCGCCCGCAAATGGGCGTCGACATCCAGGTGCCTGGTGACAGTGGATAACCTAGTTGACGAAATCGGGCAATACGGGGTCGGTGATGGATCTGAAATCGTCCGTTATGGCATTGCGACACCATTCATTACGCTGGTATCACAAAAACTAAGAAATAGTGTCATTCACATTTCTATTCATATTCGCGGTAGGCCGCGCCATTGCCCATGGTGGAACACAAAAAAGACCTCCCCGGTCAGAGCGGCTGCTCTGACCGGGGAGGTCTGTGCTACGCGGAGGCGCAGGGCGTCAGCGGGTCACTTGATGACCTTGGTGACGCGGCCGGAGCCGACGGTACGGCCACCCTCACGGATGGCGAAGCCGAGGCCCTCCTCCATGGCGATGGGCTGGATGAGCTCGACGGTCATCTCGGTGGTGTCGCCGGGCATGACCATCTCGGTACCCTCGGGGAGGGTGATGACGCCGGTGACGTCCGTGGTACGGAAGTAGAACTGCGGACGGTAGTTCGAGTAGAAGGGGTTGTGGCGGCCGCCCTCGTCCTTGGTGAGGATGTAGACGTGGCCCTCGAACTCGGTGTGCGGGGTGATGGAGCCGGGCTTGCAGACGACCTGGCCGCGCTCGACGTCCTCGCGACGGGTGCCGCGCAGGAGCAGACCGCAGTTCTCGCCGGCCCAGGCCTCGTCCATCTGCTTGTGGAACATCTCGATACCGGTGACCGTGGTCTTCTGGGCCTCGCGGATACCGAGGATCTCGACCTCGGAGTTGATCGGGAGCTTGCCGCGCTCCACACGACCGGTGACGACGGTGCCGCGACCGGTGATGGTGAAGACGTCCTCGATGGGCATGAGGAAGGGCTTGTCCATGTCACGCTCAGGGGTGGGGATGTACTCGTCCACCGCGTCCATGAGCTCCTTGATCTTGCCGGCCCACTCGGCGTCGCCCTCGAGGGCCTTGAGAGCGGAGACGCGGATGACGGGAGCGTCGTCGCCGTCGTAGTCCTGGGAGGACAGCAGCTCGCGCACCTCCATCTCAACCAGGTCGAGGAGCTCCTCGTCGTCCACCATGTCGGACTTGTTGAGGGCCACGAGGAGGGCGGGGACGCCCACCTGGCGGGCGAGCAGGACGTGCTCGCGGGTCTGGGCCATCGGGCCGTCGGTGGCGGCGACCACGAGGATCGCGCCATCCATCTGGGCGGCACCGGTGATCATGTTCTTGATGTAGTCGGCGTGCCCGGGGGCGTCGACGTGCGCGTAGTGACGCTTGGCGGTCTCGTACTCGACGTGCGCGATGTTGATGGTGATACCGCGCTGACGCTCCTCAGGAGCCTTGTCGATCTCGTCGAAGGGGGTGAAGGGGTTCAGCTCGGGGTACTCGTCGTGCAGAACCTTGGAGATCGCAGCGGTCAGCGTCGTCTTACCGTGGTCGACGTGACCGATCGTTCCGATGTTGACGTGCGGCTTGGTCCGCTCGAACTTGGCCTTGGCCACTGGTGTCCTCCTGGGACTCGGGTAGTTCTCTTCGTCGGGATTCGACTAGCACACATGCTAGCCGCCCGGGCGTCGAGAGTCTCTACTGGTGGATGTTGGAAATCTTACTGAACTGGGTCCCGGTCGGCACCCGAGGGGCGCCGCCGGGCCGGGGTCCGCCACGGTTGCGTGCAGCCGGCGCGGACCCCGGTGGCAGGACGTCAGGCGCCCTTGACCTTGGCGATGATCTCGTCGGCGACGTTCTTGGGAACCTCGGCGTACGAGTCGAAGGTCATGGAGTACACGGCGCGTCCCTGCGTCTTGGAGCGCAGGTCACCGACGTAGCCGAACATCTCCGACAGGGGCACGTTGGCGCGGATGACCTTGACGCCGACGGCGTCCTCCATCGAGGCGATCATGCCGCGACGGGAGTTGAGGTCACCGATGACGTCGCCCATGTACTCCTCGGGAGTACGGACCTCGACGGCCATGACGGGCTCGAGGAGGACCGGTGAGGCCTTCTTGGCGCCTTCCTTGAACGCCATGGAGCCGGCGATCTTGAAGGCCATCTCGGAGGAGTCGACCTCGTGGTAGGCGCCGTCGATGAGGGTCGCCTTGATGTCCACCATCGGGTAGCCGGCCAGGACACCGGTGAGCATGGCGTCCTGGACCCCAGCGTCCACGCTGGGGATGTACTCGCGGGGCACGCGACCACCGGTGACGGCGTTGGCGAACTCGTAGTGCGCCTTCTCGCCGTCGGCGGTCTCGGCGGCCTCGTCGGCCGCGAGGGGCTCGAAGCTCATCTGCACCTTGGCGAACTGACCGGAGCCACCCGTCTGCTTCTTGTGGGTGTACTCGACCTTGTCCACCTTCTTGCGGATGGTCTCGCGGTAGGCGACCTGCGGGGCGCCCACGTTGGCCTCGACCTTGAACTCTCGGCGCATGCGGTCCACGAACACGTCCAGGTGGAGCTCGCCCATACCGCCGATGACGGTCTGGCCGGTCTCGTCGTCGAGGGAGACGGTGAAGGTGGGGTCCTCCTCGGAGAGCTTCTGGATGGCCACACCCAGCTTCTCCTGGTCGCCCTTGGTCTTGGGCTCGATGGCCACGTGGATGACCGGGTCCGGGAAGGTCATGGACTCCAGGACGATCGGGGAGCCCTGGGCGCACAGGGTGTCACCGGTGGTGACGTCCTTGAGGCCGATGAAGGCGTAGATGTGGCCGGCGTGGGCCTCCTCCACCGGGTTCTCCTTGTTGGAGTGCATCTGGAAGAGCTTTCCGATGCGCTCCTTCTTGCCCTTGGTGGCGTTGAGGACCATCTCGCCCTGGGAGACCTTGCCGGAGTAGACGCGCACGTAGACGAGCTTGCCGTAGAAGGGGTGGGTGGCCACCTTGAAGGCCAGGGCGGAGAAGGGAGCCTTCTCGTCGGCCGGACGGGTGAGCACCTCCTCCTCGTTACCGACGGCGTGGCCCTCGACGTCGGGGACGTCGAGCGGGGAGGGCAGGTAGTCCAGGACGGCGTCGAGCACGGGCTGGATGCCCTTGTTCTTGAAGGCGGACCCGGCCAGGACCGGGAAGGCCTCACCGGCCACGGTGAGCTTGCGGATACCGGACTTGAGCTCGGCGATGCTGAGCTCCTCGCCCTCGAGGTACTTCTCCATGAGGGCGTCGTCGGCCTCGGCGACCGTCTCGATCAGCTGGGCGCGCAGCTCCTCGGCCTTGGCGACCAGCTCGGAGGGGATCTCCTCGTACTCGACGATCGAGCCGCGGGTCTCCTTGCCATCGGCGTCCTTCTCGGGGAAGCGGATGGCCCGCATCTCCAGGACGTCGACGAGGCCGGAGAACTCGTTCTCGGCGCCGATCGGGAAGTTGAGGACGATCGGGGTGGCGTGGAGACGGTCGCGGATGGTCTGGACGGAGAAGTCGAAGTCGGCGCCCAGCTTGTCCATCTTGTTGATGTAGCAGATGCGCGGGACGTTGTACTTGTCCGCCTGACGCCACACCGTCTCCGACTGCGGCTCCACACCCTCCTTGCCGTCGAAGACCGCGACGGCGCCGTCGAGCACGCGCAGGGAGCGCTCGACCTCGACCGTGAAGTCCACGTGTCCGGGGGTGTCGATGATGTTGATCTGGTTGTTCTTCCAGAAGCAGGTGGTGGCCGCGGAGGTGATGGTGATACCGCGCTCCTGCTCCTGCTCCATCCAGTCCATCGTCGAGGCGCCGTCGTGCGTCTCGCCGATCTTGTAGTTGATGCCCGTGTAGAACAGGATGCGCTCTGTCACGGTGGTCTTACCGGCATCGATGTGGGCCATGATGCCGATGTTGCGGACCTTGGTGAGGTCTGTCAGCACGTCAAGTGCCACTGGTGGTGTCCTTCGTTCGTGTGGGGTACGGAGCTGATTCCGGCACTACCAGCGGTAGTGGGCGAAGGCCTTGTTGGACTCGGCCATGCGGTGCATGTCCTCGCGGCGCTTGACCGCGGCGCCCAGGCCGTTGGAGGCGTCGAGAATCTCGTTCATGAGACGCTCGGTCATGGTGTTCTCGCGGCGCTGGCGGGAGAAGTCCACGAGCCAGCGCAGCGCCAGGGTGGTGGCGCGGCCGGGGCGGACCTCGACGGGCACCTGGTAGGTGGCGCCACCGACGCGACGGGAGCGAACCTCCAGGGCGGGGCGGATGTTGTCCAGAGCGCGCTTGAGGACCGAGACCGGGTCCTGGTCCGTCTTGGAGCGCACGCCCTCCAGGGCGCCGTAGACGATCCGCTCGGCGGTGGACTTCTTGCCGTCCAGCAGGACGCGGTTGACGAGCTGGGTGACGACCGGCGAGCCGTAGACGGGGTCGACGACGAGCGGGCGCTTGGGTGCGGGACCCTTACGAGGCATTACTTCTTCTCCTTCTTGGCGCCGTACTTGGAACGTGCCTGCTGGCGGCCCTTGACACCCTGGGTGTCGAGGGCGCCACGCACGATGTGGTAGCGGACACCGGGAAGGTCCTTCACACGACCACCGCGCACGAGCACGATGGAGTGCTCCTGGAGGTTGTGGCCCTCACCGGGGATGTAGGCCGTGACCTCGATACCGGTGGACAGGCGCACACGGGCGACCTTACGGAGGGCGGAGTTCGGCTTCTTGGGGGTCGTGGTGTACACGCGGGTGCACACGCCACGGCGCTGCGGACTTGCCTTGAGCGCCGGCGTCTTGGACGCGGAGCGCTTCGTCGAGCGGCCCTTGCGGACCAGCTGCTGAATGGTAGGCACTACTGATTCTCCATGGGGACGTGAGTCTATATCTGGCTGCTGCCTGCGTGCCGGGCCGCTCCCCCATTGGTGGCTCGACGGCGCACGCCACCGCGGAGAGGGCCGGCCCGCCGAGATCGGGGCGAGCCCGATGACGACGTCCGGAGCCCCGCAGTCAGGGGCCCGTCGGTTCCCGCCGCGGCAGACCCACGTCACGATGTCGCGCTTGATTCGAGCCGGCCTGTGGCCTGGGCGAATCCGACGTCGCTGGGAACGGAATGGAGATGCGGTGACCCGTCTGCGGGCACCGCGGGCCAGGCTACCCGTTCGCCACGTCAGGGCGCCAGGGCGGAGGGCGAGGTGAGGGCGTGGTACTGGACACGCCATCTATGAACCGTACCGCCTGTTTCTCCCGTCAACGATGGGGCGAACACCCCCTCACAGTACTCAAATCATCCCTTCTACCATCACTGAGCATGAGCACGATGACACCCATCTGGTCCACCGCTCCGGTCGACGGCCTCCCCCACCTCACCGTGGACGGGCGAGACACCGGACTGGCGCTGTGGAGCGCACACACCCGGCGCGAGCGCAACATCGGCCTGCTCGGCACCGACTCGATCGACGGCGCCCTGTGGATCACTCGCTGCAACTGGGTGCACTGCTTCCGCATGCGCCACACGATCGACGTCGTCTACGTGGGACGCCGAGGGAGGGTCGTCGCAGTGACGACGATGCCTCCGAACCGGATGGGAATGCCCCGGCCGCTTGCGAGGGCCGTCGTCGAAATGCGACGGGGAGACGCCTCTCGCCTGGGAATCCACAAGGGGAGCATCCTGGCCACATCCCCTCCTGAACCACCCCCGCCATCGAACCCCGGCCCAGAAGGACACCAGAACAACATTCTCCGCCCGATTCGCTGAAAGGCTCCCTCATGTCCCTCCAACCCTGGTTACTCGGCGCCGCGGCACTCGGCTCCGTCGCACTCATCGCCGGTCCGGTCTCCGCGTGGACGCGGCGCTACGTGCGAGAGCCCTTCAACGACGCGAACACGACCGATGCCGGCACCCACGGCGCGACGGACACCCCGAGACACCCAGCGGACGGCATGACGAGCGACCCCCGAGACAGCGCCCAGGCGCCTTCACAGGCCCCCTCCACTCCTCCCCCTTCACCCGAGCACCCGACACTGAAGCATCCCGGTCTCCTCAACGCAGTACCCCAGGGACTGCTGGCCCTGCCCCTATGCCTCATCTGCGCCTGGTGGGGGAACCGAATAGGCGCCACCACCGCAACGCTCACTGCCATCCCCGTGTACGCACTGCTCGGATGCGCCGGAAGCGTCGACGCCGTGGCGCACCTCCTCCCCAACCGCCTGCTGGGCGCCACGGCCGCCTGGCTGGCCGTATGCGGCGTGGTCGCCGTCGTTCTGGATCCCGACAGGGCTCACACCGCCCTCACCGCAGCTCTCTGCGCGCTGGCGGTGGGCGGCATCAGCCTGGCCCTGGCGTACTTCCGCACCGGCCTGGGGCTGGGAGACGTCAAGCTCGGCGCGGTGATCGGCCTCTGGCTGGGATGGCTCAACCCCTGGCTGCTCGTCTTCGGACTGTGCGCCGGGGTCTTCCTGGGTGGGATCGGCGCGCTGTTCCTGCTCATCACCCGCCAAGCGTCACGCAAGGACCCCATGGCCTACGGCCCCTACCTCATCGCCGGAGCCCTGCTCACCTGGCCGCTGGCGATCGTCTGACACGACGAACGCCATCACATCTTATGGGGAGAACTACACAGAGTCATAAGTAATACTTCATGATACCTTCAAGTCGCGTCACCTGATCATTACCTTTCGTAACTCTTGGGCTCATCGGCCATCCCCGCTCAGGACCGCCCCGCCTCCCCCTCCACCCACCCGTACCTATCGACTCCGCCTCCTGCAGAGCCACGACACCGTAAGGCCTCTCATGCTTGTACTCACCGCCTCCCGGCCCCACCCGGACGCCACTAAGGACTGGGACATGGGTCAGGCCGTCACCGTCCTCCAGCAATTCGGTCAGGGACCGGCCCTGCTGCTGTGCCGCACCGGGGAGGAGGAGCACGCCGCCCGCATGGTTCGGGGGATCCTCAAACGCAAGGACCTCGGCATCCTGGCCCTCAATGAGCCCGAGACGCGATTCCGCGCCCTGGCCTACTGCCTGATGCAGCTTCACCCCCGGGCCTACGGTCAGGCACAGACAGTGGTTGACGCATTGCAGCCCGCACTACGCACGAGGGTCGCTCTCAGCTCGGTCAGCAGGCTCACCAGCCCTTCACCCACCATCGGGCAGCACCTGCAGTCGATGCTGCCGGGCTCCTGCTTCACCCTCGACCTGGGGGAGGCGCGAAGCAGCGTCACCAAGGTCAAGGACGTGGTCTGGAACAAGCCGCCTCAGGGCAGTCTGGCGATCTGGGCCGCGGACGACGAGCAGAACCGAGTCACAGGCGGCCTGCCCTCCCTGGGGCTCCACCGAGAGCCCCTGCTCCCCATGTCTCGCACCTGGCCGGCCAAGTCCTGGGCGGAAATGACCGTGCTCATCACCGACCCCGGCCCTCTTGTCTCGCAGGCGCTTGCGCCCCTCACCCGGACCTTCTGCCCCTACTGCGGTCAGCTAGCCGTCCCACAGGGATGTCTCCTGTGCGGCACGTGGCCCAACGTGCCCGCGCCGGCGCCCCGCGCTTCCGCACCCCACCCAGTCAAGGAGTCCTCATGAATCCGCGTCAACGTCGAGGTGTTCTGCTCATCCTCGTCACCGTCCTTGGAGCAGTGGTCACCTTCGTGGCCATGTTCAGCTACGTCCAGTCGATCTCCTCGCAGGTCGGCCCCATGACAACCGTCCTCAAGCTGTCCCAGCAGGTGACCGAGCTCAAGGAGGTCACTGCGGCCGACGTCGTGACCGAGCAGGTTCCCAAGCGGTGGGTTCCCGACGACGCCGTCCATGACGTCAATGACCTCAAGGGCAAGGTGGCGGCGTCCACCTACAACAAGGGGGCGGTGCTGCAGACCAGCATGCTTCAGGACCCACCACAGCTGGCGGAGGGGTATCGAGAGGTGTCGATCATGATCGACGCCGAGACCGGCGTCGCCGGCAAGGTCACCCCGGGCTCCCGAGTCGACGTCGTCTCCACGGTGGAGGACCCCAACACCAAGGGGCAGAAGGCCCAGATCATCATCCAGAACGCGCTCATCACCGAGGTCGGTGTGACCACGAAGGTGCAGGACAAGGACGAGAACGGGAACTTCTCCGAGGAGAAGGACAGCGTCCCCGTGACCTTCTCGCTCACGCCTGAGCAGTCGCTCAAGCTCGCCTATGCCGAGAGCTTCTCGAAGAAGGTGCGCCTCCTTCTGCGCCGCGACGGCGACCAGGGGAGCGCCCAGACCCCCGAGTACTCCGCCAATCCCGGAGCACCTGCCCAAGGAGCGAACTGATGCAGTACCTAGTCACCGATCATGAGGAGACCCGTCAGCAGGTACTGGCGGCGATGGCCGAGGCGGAGGGGCTTGGTGAGGTCCGTACTGTCGCCTCGCCTGAGAAGCTCAGAGAGCTTCTGGAACCGGACGTCACGTCGTGCATTCTGGTCGATGAGGCGCTGGAGGGGCATATCGCCCTGCCCACCGTTCAACAGCTCTCCCGATCCCTCCCGCTCATTCCCGTTGTTCTGCTGAGCCGGACCCGCACCTCCGAAAACGTTGTGGCGGCGATGGACACCGGAGCGCGGACCGTGCTGGGGCTGCCCTTGTCGCTCGAGGAGATCACGAACCGCCTGCTCCCGGTCCTGGCGTGGTCGCGCGCGGTACGCAGCGAGGCCTCGAGCCGGCAGGAGATCACAGCTCGCCGTCAAGGCACGATCACCGCCGTCGTCGGCGCCAAGGGCGGCGTGGGCACCTCGACGGTCGCACTCATGGCTGCCGCCCAGCTCGCTCAGGGAGCTCGCACCTGCCTGGTGGATCTCGATGTTCGCGGTGGTGACCTCGCCGCCATGACCGGCATTTCGGTGCGCCGCTCCATCGCCGATCTGGCCGACATCGCAGCGGAGGTCAGCGCCCGAGAGATCTCCGAAATCCTGTACCCCCTCCCCGGCGGGATCGCGCTCTTGCCCGCTCCGGAGCAGGGCGAGACCGGTGAGCTGTTGACGGAGTCGGCCACGCGGCAGATCCTCACCATGCTGCGTTACCAGTTCGACCACGTGGTCCTGGACTGCGGCAACCGCCTTGACGACATTCTGGCCATGGGGCTCGACTCCGCCGACCGAGCCCTCATCGTCGCAACCCCCGATGCTCCGGCACTGCGCTCGGTGCGCAGGCTGAGCGATGCGCTCGACCGCCTCGATATCGCCCGTGGACGCCCCTTCGGGCTGGTGGTCAACCTGACCAGCCGGCAACGCGAGATCCAGCCGGCCACCGCGGCGAAGATGACGGGAGTGGCACTGGCCGCCAGCATTCCCGATCTGACGACTCAGATCGAGATGGCCGTCAACTCCAACACATTGCTGACGTCGAGGGTTCCCGCCATGGCTAAGGCCGCACAGTCCATCGCCGGAGCCATCACGACCGGAACAGCGCCGAGTCCTGGCGGCGCTCCTGACCGGAGTGCGGCGGAGGGCTCGACCAAGGCCTCGCGACGAGGACGCAGGCGCCGCCGCTCGGAAAAGGGCCAGATCACGGTGGAGTTCCCCGTGGTCTTCGCCCTGGCCACTGCCGTGATTCTGATGTGCATCCAGGCACTGAGCCTCGGAGTCTCGTACATGTACGCCACTCATGCCGCCAACGAGGCGGCTCATGCCTATGGCGTCGGGAAGAGCCCCGGTCAGGTGCAGCAGGAAGTCACCAGTCGCCTGCCCAGCAGCTACGCCGCACGCACCAAGGTGACACGCTCCGGAGCGGACAGGGTGACCGTCACGCTTCCGGTCCTCTCCGTTGTCGATATGGATACCTCCGCAAGTGCCGGAATCGTCTGGGAGAAGTGATGAGAACCATGTCCACAACCGGAGCCGCCCGCCCGGCCCGTGTCATCTCAACCCCGAAGCGTCTGATCAGCCGTCTACGTCACGATGAGCGAGGTGTCCTCGATATTGAGCTCATTGGATTCGTGCCGATTCTGGTCCTGGTCACCATGTTCCTCGTTCAGGGCTTCCTCGCCGTCTCCACGGTGACCTCCGTCAGCGCAGCCGCCCGAGACGGCGCTCGCGCGGCGATGCTGGGGCGCTCCCCCGAGCAGGCCGCGCACCAGGCCCTGCCCGACTGGGTACGCCTGGAGTCCGTATCGGATAGTTGCGGTCCGGGGCACTGCGTCCAGGTGACCGCTCGGGTTCCGATCGGCATCCCTTCGATTACAAGCGAACACGTCACCGTGACTCGCACGGCCTACTTCCCCGAGGACTGACATGGCACTACGAGACCGGGTTGTCCATCCCCAAGAAGGAAAACGGCAGACTGCTGGAAGCCGAGAGGATCTGGTGGCCCTCTACCGAACCCGGCTGCTGGAGGAGATCGACCTAGAAGAGGTCGCAGGCCTAGAGCTGGCCCAGCAGCGAGCCCGTCTGGAGCGGGTGCTCTCACGGCTTCTGTCCCTCGAGGGCCCTGTCATGTCGCCACGAGAGCGGGCCTGGCTCATCAAACGAGTGATCGACGACGCGGTCGGGCTGGGAGTGCTCGAACCCCTCATCGCAGATCATTCCGTCACCGAGATCATGGTCAACGGCATGGAGGATGTCTTCATTGAGCGCTCCGGACAGATCGAGCGGGTCCCCACCCGTTTCACGTCCGAGGCCGAGCTGTACCAGCTCATTGACCGCATCGTCTCCTCAGTCAACCGCCGTGTGGACGAGTCCAGTCCCATGGTCGACGCGCGTCTTCCCGGCGGAGAGCGTGTCAACGTCATCATCCCGCCGCTGGCGCTCGACGGGCCGACCATTACCATCCGCCGGTTCCCTCAGCCCTTCCGCCTCTCCGATCTCGTCGCTAGAAACAGCCTGCCCCAGGAAGCCGCCGATCTCCTGGGGACACTGGTAGCCGCTCGGTTCAATATTCTCGTCTCCGGCGGGACCGGATCGGGGAAAACCACCTTCCTCAACGCGCTGTCGGGAATGATCTCGAATCGAGAGCGAATCATCACCATCGAGGACGCGGCCGAGCTGTCTCTCCAGCAGCCCCATGTGGTCCGCCTGGAGGCCCGCCCGGCCAATACCGAGGGAGCAGGACAGGTGACAATTCGTGATCTGGTGAGAAACTCGCTGCGTATGCGCCCCGACCGCATCATTGTTGGCGAAGTCCGCGGCGGAGAGACGCTCGACATGCTCCAGGCCATGAACACCGGCCACGAGGGCTCGCTGACAACCGTGCACGCCAACACCGCGACCGACGCACTGAGCCGCTTGGAGACACTGTCCTCCATGTCTGATGTCACGCTACCGGTGGAGACCATTAGAGATCAGATCAATGGCGCAATCGATGTCATTGTCCAGCTGGAACGCGACTCCTCCGGCACGAGGCGAGTCCGCACGATCGAGGCAGTGACCTCACGACACCACGAGCACTATATGACCTCACTCATGATGCGTTACGTCCACACCGCCCAGAGAGGTCACGACAACTTCGAGTTCCATGGTGTTTCTCCGTCTATAGCAGACAGAGTCCGCCAGCACGGTCTACAGCTCCCGGCAGATCTGCTTGTGCAGGAGATGGCATCATGAGCAATGTCCTTCTCGTCTACATCAGTGGTGCGGCCACCCTCATCATGGGGAGCGCAGCCCTCATCACCATGTCTGCCAATGCGGGGCGCACGGCCGAGCTCGCACAAGGCCTCGGAGCCACGGATATCGCCCAGGGAGTGGGGGCGGGGAGCCGTACTCTCGCCTTGATTCGCCGACTGCCCTTCAGTAAACCACTGAAGCGCAAGATGTCCGGGGCCGGGCTGAGCTGGGATGTGGCCATCACCGAGCTGGTTCTCATCACAGCTATTACCGCAACCTTCTTCCTGGCGCGCCCGTTGATCGGACGAATCGCAGGAGGCATCCTGGCAGCACTCATTCCCTTGGTGTTCTTCCGATGGTTGCGTCGCCGTACGGCTCAACGAGTGGAACGATTCATCGCTCAGCTCCCGGAGGTCTCCCGCATACTATCTAACGGCACATCCGCAGGAGTGTCGATCGAGCGATCCCTCGCTCTGGTGGCGCAAGAGATGTCGGATCCGGCACGAGCCGAGCTCAGCCGGGCCACATCACAGCTAGCGCTTGGATGGTCCTTGGACGGTACGCTCTCTGACCTCGCTCAGCGGATGCCCTCACGCGAGCTGAATGTCCTCGTGCGTACGATCATTATTCAGTCAACAGCGGGAGGAGCATTGGCCGGTGCACTGCATGACATCGCACTCGCACTTGAGGACCGCAAGCAGTTGCACCGCGAAGTCCGGACCGCCATCATTGGTTCAGCCTTCAGCGCCTACCTGGTCCCTATCATCGGCCTCGTGGCCATCATCCTCATGAACACGATGAAACCGGGAGTCTTAGACGACATGGCATCGTCACCTATCGGTCAAATCATCCTTCTCGCGTCACTCATCTGTTTTGGAATCGGAGCCCTACTCATGAAGATCGTCTCCCGGGTGGAGGTGTAGCATGCCCGCAATAATATACTCCACTGCAGCGGCATTCGTGGTGCTCCTTGCAGCCTACGGAATCCACCTCATCAAGGATGACGGCACTAGCCAGCCTGGAATCGCCGACCATGACGACAAGAAGGTCGAACGAAAAAGCGGCTTTGTCCTGCTGATTGACACACTTGGCATCAGGACGCAGCAGTCTCTCCGCCGCCTCTATGGGCCACTCCACCTAAAAAAGCTCGATCGTCGTTTAAAAAATGCAGGCAATCCAGAAGGCCTCACCCTCGACCTATTCATCCAGAGGGAGGCGGGATTCATTTCCCTCAGCATCCTTCTTATAGCAGTGTTCACCCTGTTAGGCCACCCCGTCTACGGACTAGCGTTTGGAACGATATTTTCAGGCTGGATGTACCTCTGGCTGTTTCAAGCGGTTCAGAAGCGACAGGCAGCGATCGACCGCGACCTACCCGACTTCCTGGACATTCTCGCCATTACAGTATGCTCAGGTATGCCATTTCGCAGTTCGTTGGAACGAGTGTGCAACCATTTCGATGGGCCTGTGGCCGAAGAAATGCGTAAAACACTTCATGAGATGCGACTCGGAGTTTCTCGTCGCGACGCCTTCACGTCCCTCAAGAAACGTTGCCGTTCCGACAATATCGACAACTTCGTCACCACGCTCCTCCAGTCCGAAGAATTAGGCACGCCGATCGGCGACGCCCTTACGTCAATCGTCAAGGAGATTCGTCGCGAACGCGCCCAGCAGGTCCGTCGTGCTGCAGCCAAGGCACAGCCCAAGGTAGCACTCATCGCCACGACCACCATGGTTCCAGGCGCCATGATCCTCATGCTCGGAGGGATGGTCTTCGCCAATCGGGACACTTTCGCGAAATTATTTGGCGGATAAAATGCAAGAAATTAATTCACAAGACTCGCAACCCCCATCGAGATTCATTCACCACCACGCCCTTTTTACCGCAGTGGCTCTGATCTGCGACATACGGCTTGGCCTCATCCTGGCCTGCGAGCTAGGAATCATTGCATCAAGCACCGACAGAGGGGCTGTTGCGGTCCCCCTCCTGGGGCTAAGCATCAACTGGGCGACTTTGAGGGTGTTCAACAGGCATCCTCGCCTCATTGTCAATAACTGGACTTATTTATGCGCCGATCTGGTCACGACCTGCGTCATCACCAGCGCTCTTCCTGCAACATTCCCGGGAGGTCTTGCTCTTTCTCTTGCCTATCTTATCGCATCGTCGGTACTCATCGGCCTTGTAAGTCAAGCGTTCTGGGCGTCATTGTGGTGCGTCGGTACTACCCTATCGCTCGCGCTCCTTAAGTTACATGACGCCTCAATTTCCACAGTTGTGGCCGCCACTATGGTTGCTGGAATCTTTTTCAGCGTCCTGCTCGGGAACCGATTGAACAGCCAGTTCACGGACATCAGTCGTCTTTCCGCCGAGGCCGCATTCGCCCGAGCAGAAGAACGCGCCACCGCCGAGAGACTCACGATTGCCAGAGATCTGCACGACTCGCTCGCCAAGAGCATCCATGGCATTCGCATGCTCGCCGAATCCCTGGACAGCTCTCTCGGTGCTGAGAACCACCCAGACGCTCCACTCAGTCACACGCTCCTCGAGGCCGCGGACGAAGCAAGCAGGGAAGCCCGACTCGTCCTTGACGGACTGCGTTCCGGGGGCGACGAGGACATCATTGGCGCTCTTGTCGAGGAAGCCACAAGATGGGGGGCACGCACAGGACTGTCGGTCACTGTCAACCGCGGCGACTCAGACACCCCCTTGCCCTGCTCGACCGAGGCGATGTGGCAGCTTCAGCGCATCCTGGGCGAGATCCTTGCCAATATTGAGAGGCACGCCCATGCCACGTCGGTCGACCTCTCAATACTCCACGACGACAGCTGCTTCCGCCTCGATGTCCGCGATAACGGCATCGGTTTTAGAGAGGATGTCAAAGGCCTCTACCGAGAGGGTCATTACGGACTGGCAGGGTTGAAGGAACGTTCTGAAACACTGAACGGCGCCTTCAGTATCGATTTGCCCTCCGAACCGACTGCGGGGACCCGTGTTCGACTTCGTGTCCCCATCACATCGCTTCATTCCGCTAGCGACAAGGAGAAGATAGTATGAAGGTGATGGTCGTTGACGACAACGCCATTGTCCGTATCGGACTCCGCTCGGTACTCGACCGTATCGATGCTGTGGACGAGGTCATCGAGGCAGAGGACGCGTTCTCCGCACTCGAGGCGCACCACACACACTGCCCCGACATCATCCTGCTTGACGTTTCCATGCCTCCAGGACGCAGCGGACTTGACATCCTCCCAGAACTGAGTTCCGACGCCTCGGTCATTATGCTCACTTCGAATCGAGACCCCAGCACTATCCGCCAGGCACTCGACACGGGAGCGCGAGGCTACTTGGTTCACGGTCAGTTGGGCATCAATGAGGTGGCCGGCGCCATTGAGACCTGCCGCAACGGAGGCCTGGTGCTCGGTAAGGAAGCCGCCGATGTCGTGCTCAATCCTTCGGCTCATAACGTTTCTAGCAACCCTTTGCGTGCGCGGGTCTCGGAACGGGAGGCTGAGATCCTCGACCTGGCAGCGACCGGTATGTCCAACCAGAGGATCGCCCAGCATCTGTTCCTGTCGGAACGTACGGTCAAGAACTACCTCAACAGCTCCTACCCTAAGCTGCACGTCCACAGCCGCGCTGAGGCGGTCGCCGTCTGGTTATCGCCGCCCCTTGCTCAGTAGGCCGCAGGACGGGGCGTACGCCCCTACCCGATGGGGCATGAGGCCTCCTAACTTAGTGAATGTCAGATACATCAGGCATTCACAACGATGCCACTCAGCGATGGAGGTCATCATGAACAACAACGCACTGCTCCGCCTTCAGGTTCGTCTCCAGCAGGCCTGGATCAACCTTCGCGATGGAGAGCGCGGTCAGACAATGGTCGAGTACGCCGGAATCGCCATCGTTGCGGCAACGATTATTGGCCTTATAATCACCGCTGCAAACGGGTCTGGTATTGGAGACACCATCATCGACAAGATCAAGGAAGCCCTCGGTAAATTCTAGTAAGTCCATCATTTACCTACAGCCTCTTGGTTGTATGCACCAGAGTTTCCTCGTCGGAGATGATCATCTCTGATGAGGAAACTCTGCATATTCTTAGGAGTTCTTGTGTTGT
>NZ_MSKS01000021.1:0-802 GCF_001937445.1 Actinomyces oris
TCGTGCAGTACGCACAACCCTCGGTCAGTAGATCCCGACCCTCGTGGAGCAGGCCGACTCGGGGCAGGAGCGGGGCGGAGCCGGCGTCGAACCCTGACCACCGGGCCCCTGCGCGGGCAGCGGGCAGGGGGCGGACCTGTGGCGGAGGCGCCGGGCTCTGCCGTAAGAACCCCGGGCTCACTCCCGCGCGGCCCGGTGTCCACAGCGCTGACATGAACGATCCTGCCGTCAATGTTCCCCGTGGGGATCGTTGGAATCCTGCGGTTTCTCCCCGACGCGCAGCGCCGATGCACCTGTGATGTCAGCGCTGTGGACAACCACACCCCGTCATGCCTCGCCTTGAGGCCACCCTCACCTCCAGGACCACCAACCTGCCCCGGCTTCCCGCCCGAGCGAGTGCCTCAGAAGCCACGACACTCACATGTCTCAGAAGCGAGGAGACAGCACAGTGGGTAGGTGCTCACAACGTCCTTGCCGCCTTGGCGGCGATGAAGGCGTCGAAGTCGAAGGGCTCCGCCTGTCCGCTCACCTCACCGGATGCGAGTGCCTCGCGCAGCGCCGACATCTCTGTCTCCCAGTCCTCCAGAAGGCGCAGGCCAGCGCGGACGACCTCACTCGCGGACCGGTACCGTCCGGACCCGACCTGGCTCGCGATGAATCCGGCGACGTGGTCATCGAGGCTGACGGAGGTGTTCACCGACATGCCCAGAACCTACCAATTTTCGATATCAAACGAGCGGTATCGACCTGGCCGACAGCCGCTCGCGGCACGCGAGCACAACGGGGCGGGCCGGGAAGACAC
>NZ_MSKS01000021.1:814-50354 GCF_001937445.1 Actinomyces oris
GTGTCTTCCCGGCCCGCCCCGCAGGCGCGCTGCGCTCGACGGCGTCAGTGCTGCTTGATGGTGACCTTGTCGACCGCCAGGGTGACGGTCTGCGGTCCGGCCGAACTGGACATGTAGGTGGTCAGCCCCACGGTTCCGGCCTCGTTGAGGGTCTTGTCGTTGTCGACGGCCTCGATCCCCCACTCGGCGGGCTCGGTGTCTCCTGCCCAGAGCTTGGTCTGGATGGTGGTCGACTCCGCGCCGTCAACCACCATGCGCAGGTGGAGCGGCTGACCGGCTGTGTAGGGCTGTTTCATCACGTAGGAGCCCAGGGAGGTCTCCTTGCCCTTGACCACGCGCGAGACCGTGACCACCGGGTTACCGGCGCCGCCGATGCGAACCGTGGCCTGGTACTGACCGGCCTTGGTCGTGCGGGCGGCGTAGGAGATGAAGGCACCGTTACCGGCGGGCACCGCGTCCAGGGAGAAGTCCACGACGGCGTCGGTGGAGGTCGACTTGATCGGGTCGGAGATGATGGAGGCCGAGGAGCGCGGACCGGCCATGGCGATCCGGCCGCTGGTGCCGTCGACGGAGAAGGCCGCGGCGTTCCAGGTGGTCTTCCACTCACCGCCGGCCTGGGCCTTGCCCCAGCCGCCGTTGACGCTGCGCTCGAAGGAGTCGTCCAGCAGGGCCTTGCCCTCGGGCTGCTTGCCCTTGTCCTTGCCGGCGTTGTCCTTACCGTTGTCCTTACCCTTGCCATCGCCCTTGTCCGGCTCGACCTGCTTGCCGGTGGCCGCGGTGTAGTGCTCGGCGATCTGCCGCGGCGACAGCGGTGTGCTGTAGACGGCGGCCTCGTCGATGTCGGCCTGGATGTTGGTGTTGGAGGGCTGGCCGTTGACACCGCTGAGGGCGTCTCCACCGATGCGCCAGTAACCGGAGTAGCTCTGCCCCGCTGTCATGGCGGCGTCGAAGGCGGCGAGGTTGCCGTCCACGTAGAGCATGGCGCCGGCGGTCGGGCTCATGGAGGCCACGATGTGGTGCCACTGCCCGTCGTTGTAGCTCTTAGGAGTGGTGATGGTGGTCAGCTTGCCCGGGTAGAGCATGAAGCTGAGCGTGCCGTCATTGCGCATGTACACCATGCGGTCACGGTTCCACGACTGGTTGGCCGCGGAGGAGCCGTAGCCCATGATCTCCCCGCCCGAGGTCGAGGTCGTGCGGACCCACGCCTCCATGGAGAAGGCGGTGGGCGCCTGGGAGGCGACGCGTGTCGCGGCGTGCGACTTGTTCGTGGCGTCCGAGGTCAGGCCGAGCGAGGCCCCCGATCCCAGGACGGACTTGGCTCCGCGTGTGTAGGCCTTGCCGCGGATCGTCAGGTTGCGCTGGGCCACGAAGTCCTCGGCCTTGTCGCCGCTGGTCTCGTCGAAGGACCAGTAGTGGGCGGCGCCGTCGGCCAGGACGCGGGCGCCGTACTTGCTCAGGCCCTGGCCCTCAGCGGCTTTGACCGTCACCCAGTCCGAGACCGTGGAGGCCCCCCACTGGTCGGTCACCTGGACCCGGTAGCGGTGCGTGCTTCCGGGCTCGACGACGTCGGTGGCACTGAGGTCGGGGCGCTCCCAGAAGCCGGCGGTCGCCGTCTGGCTGGTGACCGGCTGGCCGTCCATGGAGTCGCGGTAGACGTTGTAGGTCAGGGTCTTGTCGTCCCGGTCCCAGTTGGCCTTGAAGGACAGGGAGACGACGCCTGCACGCGGCGAGGTGCCGGAGACCTTGAAGGCACCGCCCTTGTCCATGGGCCCCTGCTTGTTCGGGGCGATGTCACGGCGGGCGAAGCGCACCAGTCCTTGCTGGGCTGTGCCGTTGACGGCCAGGAACTCACCGCCGTAGACGACGTACTTGTCGTTGCCCTCGACGGTCCAGGTCGCCTGGATGGCGCCGGAGATCTTGCCCGGCGTGAAGTCGGGGTAGAAGTTGAGGTTCGTGGTGGCGTTCTGGCCGGCGTAGTTCTTGTAGCCCCAGGCGTGGTTCTCCTCCACCGTTCCAGTGGCGGCGTTCGTGTAGGCCACTGCGTTGTGGTAGTGGTACGAGACGTCCGGGAAGCCACCGATGTTGGAGCAGTCGTGGGAGTGGCTGGCGGCGTAGATGACGTCACCGGCGGGGAGGACGTCGTAGGAGTCGCCGTGGCAGTCGGCCATGTAGTCGATGTCCCCGGTGACCCAGTTCAGGCGCATGACGCCTTCGAAGGTGCCGAGCCGGGAGTAGCTCGCCGCGTACAGGCCCTGCTCATCAGCCTTGACGCTCATGACGGAGGCCTCAGCGCCGGCGCCGTGGACCACGCTGGAGGCGTTGTTCTTGCGCAGGGTGCCGTCCTTCTCGAAGATGGCGATCCCGTGACCGGGCTTGTCACTGCCCCCGACAGACTCGAAGGCCCCACCGATGGCCACTGCCGAGCCGTCAACGGCCTCGACGATGCTGCGCACGTAGTAGTTGTCGATCTTCGGCGCGAAGCTCGTCAGCTGCTGATTGCTCAGGTTGAGCGCGGCGACGCGCTGGCGGGCCGAGGAGTTGATCTGGGTGAAGGCTCCGCCGATGTACAGGGTCTGCCCGTTGGGCGAGACGCTCAGGGCCTTGACGCTGCCGTTGGCCGAGGCGCCCAGCGGAGCGCGCTGGCCATCGGAGGCCCGGACCGCTCCGACACGCCAGGCGGTCTGGTTGTCCAGCGTCGTGAACTCCCCGCCCAGGTAGAGGGTCTGGCCGTCGGCGGAGGCGGCAATGGCGTTGATGGTGCCATTGGTGGTGGGCGCCCAGTCGAGGATCTCACCGGTGTTGATGTTGTAGGCCATCGCGTTGCCGCGCGGCGACTCATTCTGGCCGGCAGGCGATCCTGCCGGCCTGACCGCGGAGAACTTCCCGACGGCGTAGACGATGTCCCCGACCACGACCTGGTCCCAGACAATGCCATTGATCTGGGCGGTGGGCAGGGCATCGGCGGAGACGGTGTTGGGAGTACCGGCAGCGCCGGCGGGGGTGGGCGCAGGGTCCGCGGCGGCAGGGGAGGCCGGAGCGAGCGTGACGGCACCGATGGAAACGAGAGCCGCGGCCAGCAGGCCGCTCAGGAATCGGCGGGGGAGCTTCACAGGTATTCCATTCAGAACATACTCAGATCACGGACACGCAACCTTACGAATGGCTGGTATTCCGCGCCCGACACGGGTCGACGGGCGGGCTCATCGTACACCGTCAACAACCTGCCCGCCCCCGTTTTGGTGCACACCACAGAGCAGGACAATTCCGCCACACACCGACCCTTCGTTCAAATCCCGCCATACTCCCGTCGTTTCAAGGAGTCCGCAGCACCCATAAGCCTCCACGATTGGAAACACCCTCTATATAGACACAACTCAGGTTGCTTTCAGTGTCGATTCACCTCATGTCACGACGAAGCAACGGTCACGGCCTCCAACGGGGCCCCCAAGCGGATCATCCAGCACGCCAAGGCGCCGTCCGACGCTCACTTTCATGAGCAACGGACGGCGCCTTGATACAGACACACGGAAGGGTGGTCAACACCCTCGGAGGACTCGTCCTGGGTCAGCCTGCGGACCCCCGGAAGGTGGCGGCTCCGTGGTCCGCACCCAGATCGACAACGACCTTGATATTTCCTCGCCCCTCCGCCGGGATGACGAAGGCTCGATTCACAGTCACCGTCTCACCGGCTGCGAGCTTGGCCGGCACCGCATCCGAGGCCGAGACGATCTCGGAGGCGGGGGTACCAGCGCCCTCGCCGTAGTTGACGGTGGTGGACAGCACGCTGGCCAGCGGCAGCTCCTGGCTGGACCTGTTCGTCACCGTCACTGGGATCAGGACACCAGCACCTCCCACCTCGCCGGGACCGCTGGCGAAGTCCTTCGCCTGCATCTGCCCCAGGGAGATCACCAGATCCCCATCAACACGGACGGACTTGTCCAGGCCCACCTCGGGGTACTCATCCTTCGACAGATCCCCGGTCTCAACGGCCTTGGGGTCGATCGAGGAGGCATCCGGGGTGGAGACGTCACCCGAGGGAGATGCCGGCGCCGTCGTCGGTTTCGCGGTCTGGACCGTCGGTGTGGCGACGTTCGAGGGGGCGGCCTGAGCAAAGGCCGAGCCACTGGCAGAGGCCGGGGCGGAGGGACTGGCAGTGCTCTGGGACTTTCCGCCTCCACAGGCGGCCAGTCCCAGACCCAGTACCAGGACGGCGGGGAGGATCAGCATTCGAGTTCGTGACACGTGCCGAAGCGTACGACCTCCGCGACGCCCTGCACCGTCCTCAGCGATCACTGAGTTCGGGAGCACACCGCCACCGGACATAGAACCGGCGGATTCAGGGGATACGCCGCGAAGGTCCGCAGACCCGACGGCTCTCATGGCCGTCATCATCACTCATCATCCTGATCGTCCCAGTTGTCCCAGCCGCCCTGGTTGTCCCAGCCATCCTGGTCGCCCCAGTCGTCATGCTTCTTCTTGTTCTTCTTATCCTTCTTGTCCTTGTTCTTCTTGTCCTTGCCGTTCTTGTCCTTGCCGTTGTTGTCCTTGCCGTTGTTGTCGTTGCCCCCTTGACCGTTGGCATCGCCTCCGCTCGCGGAGAAGCGCACGAGCCCCTGCTGGTGGATACCGTTGACCGCGACGAACTCACCGCCATAGACGATGTACTGGCCGTTGCCCTCAACGGTCCAGACGGCCTGGTTCAGTCCGCTGTAGCTACCATTGGCAAAACCGGGCAGGAAGCCGTTGTACTGAGTGGGCGCAGGCTGCCCCTCGAAGTCGGTGTAGCCCCAGACCTTGTTGCGCTGCACGGTTCCGGTGGCCGTGCTGGAGAAGCCGACGGCGTGGTGATACTTGCCGTTCTCCTCCCCGTCAGCGAAGCCGCCGATGTTGCTGCAGTCGTGGGTGTGGCTGGCGATGTAGATGACGTCATTGGTGGGCAGCACGTCATAGGTGTCGCCGTGACAGTCGGCCATGAGGTCGATGTCCCCGGTGGTCCAGCTGGCCCGGAACATCCCCTCAAAGGCGCCTTCCTGAGAGTAGGCAACGGCGTAGAGCCCCCGGGAGTCGGACTTCACACTCATGATCCCGGAGTCCCTCCCTGCGTTGCGGACAACGCCGGCGATATTGGTGTGACGCAGGGACCCGTCCTTCTCCAGAACAGCGAGACCGTACGCATCGGAGGACCCTCCCACCGAGGTGAAGGAACCACCGATCGCCACAGCGGAGTTGTCAGCCGCCACCGTGATGGAGCGCACCATGTAGTTATCAACCTGCGGGGCGAAGCCGGTCACCCGGTGCGTCTTCAGATCCACAGCGCCGGCGCGCAGACGCGACGAGGAGTTGAGCTGGGTGAAGGAGCCCGCGAGGTACAGGGTCGAGCCGTCGGGGGAGAGCTCCAGGTCCATGACCGCCCCGTTGGCCGACGCCCCCAGCGGCTTGCGCTTGCCAGTGGCGTCCACCGCCGCCACCCGATAGACCGTCTCATCATTGACGGAGGTGAAGTTGCCACCGAGGTAGATGGTGGAGCCGTCAGCCGAGGCCGTGACCGAGCTGATCTTGCCGTTGACCTTGGGCGCCCAGTCAAGCAGCGCGCCGGTCGTGATGTCGAAGGCCATGGCGTTGTAGCGAGGGGACTCGTTCTCGCCGTCGGCCGCACCGAAGGGGCGGGCATTGTTGAACTCTCCGACGACGTAGACGATATTGCCCACGACCGCCTGGTCCCAGACGATGCCGTCGATCTGGGGGGTGGGCAGAACCTGCGGGGAGGCGAGAGTGACCTGCCCCTGGGCAGCAGCAGCCGGGGGCGTGACAACAGTTGGGGCGACGAGCGCACCAAGGGCAAGGGGGAGGGCGGTCAGAACCGCCCCCACACTGGAGACAGCGCGGAAAGGATGCACGAGTGCTCCGTTCTTAAGACGTGAGGGAACGTGGGTAAGTGGCGCGGTATGACGGGATGGCCCTGCCTCAGCAAGACCGGCGCCGGTCACGAGAGTATTACAGCGATAACGCTTTGATAACGACTCCAGGGGCCTTTACTCCAGCTCCTGTTGTGCAATCAATCACTTCTCAAGCGAGAAGGCGCCCCCCATCCACTTTTCTCACAGATAGACTCTCATTAACTGCCGCGGGGTTCCACACCCGATTCTTAGCTGGAATACTCAGCCCCTGCCCAGGTGGTGTGGACCAGTCGGACACGATCCCCCCACCATAGTTCCGGCACGTCACCAGGGCGGCGCCCCGCCCCCGTACTCCAAGGTGCCGGAGGTGTTGACGTGACGACTCGTTCGGTGTGTATCGGCGGCGCCTGCCTCTAGACTGCTGACCGGGTGTACCAGGCGAGCGTGGCACCACGAGTCCGTAGGCGCTCCGCAGGAACCCGCGACCTCAAGGGCGTGAGCCCAGTCCCTCGTCTCATCACCATCATCATCACCGTCATCACCGTCTCCCCATCACCCTCGTCGATGATCCTCCGCCCTTGCCGTGACCGGCAGTCGCATCGAGGGGGATCATTGGTTCCCATCCCTGAGCGGCCCCGCCGCCCTTCGAAAGGACTCCGTTGACTGCTGTGAACCCGGACAGGCTCCGTATCGCCATGATCGGGACGCGAGGCGTCCCTGCCCGCTACGGAGGTTTCGAGACCGCCATCGAGGAGGTCGGCCGGCGGCTGGCCGACCGCGGTCATCAGGTCCTCGTCTACTGCCGCAACCCTGAGCCGGACACCCCGCTTCCCAACACCTACCTGGGAATGCGGCTGGTCGAGCTGCCCTCGGTGAAGAACCGCAGCCTGGAGACCCTGTCCCACACGGCCCTGTCAGTGGCCCATCTGCTGCGCCGCACCCACCCGGACGTGGCCTTCGTCTTCAACGCCGCGAACTCCCCCTTCCTGCCGGCCCTGCGCGCCGCACGCATTCCGGTGGCCACGCATGTCGACGGCCTGGAGTGGCGCCGCGGCAAGTGGGGCCCTACCGGCAAGCGCTACTACCGCGCCGCTGAGGCCCTGGCCGTGCGCTACTCCGACGCGCTCATCGCCGACGCCCAAGGCATCGCCGACTACTACACCGAGGACTTCAACGCCCCCACCGACCTTCTCGCCTACGGGGCGCCCCGCGTCTGCGCCGACACCTCGCGCCTGGCCGACCTGGACCTGACGCCCAAGGGTTTCCACCTGGTGGTGGCCCGCTTCGAGGTGGAGAACCACGTCGACGTCATCGTGGAGGGCTACGTGCGCTCCGGGGCCGCTCTGCCGCTGGTCGTCGTCGGCTCGGCCCCCTACGCCGACGACTACACCGCCCGTATCGAGTCCCTGGCCGACGGCCGAGTCCGCCTGCTCGGCGGCCTGTGGGACCAGGATCTGCTCGACGCCCTCTACTCCGGCGCCCTGGTCTACTACCACGGCCACTCCGTGGGCGGGACGAACCCCTCTCTTCTGCGCGCCATCGGCGCCGGGGCCGCGGTGGACGCCTTCGACGTCTCCTTCAACCGCGAGGTCCTGGGCGAGGCCGGCCGCTACTGGACCACGCCCGACGAGGTGGCCGCCCTGGTCGTCTCCGCCGAGTCCGACGTCGAGGCCCAGACCGCGCGTGGCGAGGAGTCCCGCAAGCGAGCGGCCCTCTACGACTGGGACGAGGTGGCCTCCGGCTACGAGGCCCTGGCCCGGCGCCTGGCGCTCGAGGGCCCCGTCCGTCGTCGCCCCTCCGGACGCCGCACCGGGAAGGCGGGCTGGTGAGCCGGGGCGGGGCGGGAAGCGCCCGCACCGGTGCCGCCCGGATTCTTGTGGCCCACCCCTCCCCCGACCTGTACGGCTCGGACTGGCAGCTGGTGGAGACCATTCACGGACTCATCGAGACCGGCCACGAGGTCCTCGTGGCCCTGCCCCAGGACGGCCCCCTGGTGGCGGTGCTGCGCGACGCCGGCGCCCGCGTGGCCGTCATGCCCTTCACGGTCCTGCGCAAGGCCCTGCTGAGCCCCACCGGTCTGGCGAGGCTGTCCGCCCAGGCCGCCCCGGAGGTCGCCCGCCTGCGGTCGGTCATCCGCGCCAGCCGCGCCGAGGTGGTCCTCACCAACACGGTAACGATCCCCTGGTGGCCGGTGGCCGCGAGCGCGGCCGGCGTCCCGGTGCTGGCCCATGTGCACGAGGCCGAGGACACCCAGCGTCGGATCATCCGCGCCGGGCTCAACGCCCCGCTGCTGGCGGCGTCCCGGATTGTGGCGAACTCCGGGGCGGCCCGCGACGCGCTGCTGGACGCCCAGCCGCGACTGGCCTCGCGCACGGAGGTGGTCCACAACGGGGTCGCCGGACCGGACCGGCCCCTGGAGCCCCTGCGCTCCAGGCAGCCCGGGGACTCCTTCAGGATCGCCATGGTGGGGCGCCTGTCCCCGCGCAAGGGCGTGGACGTGGCTCTCGGCGCCGTCGGGCTGCTGCGCCGATCGGGGGTGGACGCCTCCCTGAGCGTGTGCGGCTCGGTCTTCCCCGGCTACGAGTGGTACGAGGCCGAGCTGCGTGAGCGCGCCGATCAGGAGGACCTGGAGGGGCACGTCGAGCTGTTGGGGTACGTGCACCCCACCTGGCCGGTGCTGGAGGCCGCCGACGCCGTCGTCGTGCCCTCCCGGGCCGAGCCCTTCGGGAACACGGCGGTCGAGGCGATGCACGCGGCCCGGCCGCTGGTGGCCTCCCGGGTCCAGGGCCTGGCCGAGGTCGTCACCGACTCGGTGACCGGCCTGCTCGTGCCCGCCGACGACGCGCAGGCCCTGGCCGACGCCCTCGGTTCCCTGGCGGCCGACCCGGCCCTGGCGGCCCGGCTCGCCGCCCAGGGTGAGCGCGAGGCCGCCGAGCGCTTCTCCGTGGCCGGGTACCGCGCCACGATGACTCGAATCGTCGACGAGCTCCTCAAGCGCTGAGGCCCCACCTCCGCGGTCTCCGAGGTTCTGCCGAGACCGACAAAATTCGCGTAGCCCTACGGTTTTTCTGTAGGGCTACGCGAAAAACGCCCGGCTCGGTGGGGCGTCAGCGCTGGGCGGGGCGCAGCGGGTCCTCGGCCAGCCCCAGGGAGAGGCTGAACTCGCCTTCGAGCGGCTGGTCGGGCCGCTCGAAGGGGACGACGCCGTCGCACAGGAAGACGGCCATCTCCACAAAGCTGGAGAAGGAGGCCCCGATGAGGTGCTGGGAGCTGGCCAGCAGGTAGAGGTCGACCAGGCCGGAGCGCACGCCCTTGACGGTGTTGTAGCCGCCCTTGTCGGTCAGGAAGACGCAGCCGTCGAACTCCCCGGCCAGCTGCTTCTGAGCCTCAGGGGTGTCGCAGGACAGGAAGAAGGGCACGTCGGGGTGGTCGGCGCGGATCTGGCGCATCCGGTTGGCGAACCACTCCACCGGTGAGGACTCGATGGTCTTGGCGTGGGAGACCGCATGGGTGCGCACCTGGATGCCGACGTAGGGGCGTCCCCGCAGGTGAGCGTCGTAGAGGGAGCGGACCTCGTCGGCGATCTCGTCAACGGGGGTGAGCTCGCGCAGCCGCTCGGTCCAGGGACGCGGCCCGGCGGGTCCGGCCCCCTCCCCGGCGCTCCCCCGCCAGGCGGGGTCCTCCCAGGTGACGGGCAGGCCGTGGGAGTGGATCTGCCACAGGTGGCGGCGACGCAGGTCGGCGGTGATCCGGACGCCCTTGGGCCGGCGGTACCGGGCCAGGGGGAGGAGAGCCCGGGAGGTCAGGCGCGATACGGGGCTGCCCCCTTCGAAGTGCCACAGCTCATCCATCCTGGGGCCGAAGTACTCATCGGTGCTCCACACGTAGTAGAGGTCGCGATCCTCGACTCGGGCGAGCTCCTGGGCGGACAGCAGCGCGCGCACGCGGTTGCCCAGTCCGTCCTTGCGTCCCGTATAGACCAGTAGCGCCTTGCGGCCGGTGAGCAGAGCCATAAGATTCCTTAACAGACGTTTGAGGGAGAAGCGATTGGAGATCTCGCGAGGGGCTACTGGAGGTCGTTGCGCAGGTCGCGGTACCACTTGGGCAGGGCCAGGGACACGTAGCCCGCGTAGCCCAGGAGCATGATGCCGTACACCCACAGGAAGACCGTGGGGGCGAAGCGGGTCATGAGCACGAAGCACATGAGCCCGTAGTCCGTGGGAGCCGACAGGACCGACTTGAGGACGCCGGGGCGGGACTCGTCCTTGGCCAGGGGTGTCCCACCGTGATAACGCAGCTGATACGTCAGAATGTAACTGAAGAAGTGAATATTTTGAACCGCCCCGAAAGCGAGCGGAATAAGCAGGACCGGGGCCGGTAATTCTGCAAAACGGAATAGTGAGATCGCGATGGCTCCGTGAATTGTCGAGAGCTTAATAACGTCTGCGACGTGGTCGAGCCACTCACCGGCTTTTGATCCGCCGTTGCGCAATCTCGCCAGCTGCCCGTCAGCGGCGTCGAGGGCGTAGCCGAACATGAGCAGCAGGGCGGTCGCCACGGCGGACACGACTGTAGGACGCCACAGGGCGATGAGGGCGATGCCACTGTAGGTGCACAGTGCCGACAGGACCGTCACCTGGTCCGGGGTCGCGCCCAGCCGGTGGGCGACCGCGGCCAGGACCCGCCCCGCGGGGCGGTTGATGATGCGGGAGTAGAGGGGGGCACCGGCCTTGGACTTCTGAGCCCGGGACAGGGCTCTGATGTTCTCGGCGATGGTGGGGGAACCAGCAGGGGAGCTCATGAGGCCTCTCCTTGAGTGGGGTCCGGGGAACCGGACCGGGTGTTGGACAGATGAGGAACGGCGAGATCAGGGAGTCGGGGGACATCGGGCAGCGGCCGGGCGTCGGGCCACGGCGTCGGCTCCCGGGCTCCGCGAGCCGGCTCCGCACCGGCGGCCGACGAGGAGGGGATCACCGCTGCGCCAGCTCTCGACGACGCCTGGCCACGTCCCGGCGAACCCACCAGACATACGGGAGGATCTGGCACAGGACCACCGAGATCACCGAGCCCAGGATAGGCCCGGCGGCGTCGAAGGGCCCAATGAGGACCCAGGAGATGGCGAGGTTCATCGGCACCAGGATGAGCACCGGGATGACCTGGAACTGCAGGCCGCGCGGGTCGGTCATGTACATGCCCAGCGGCTGCTTGCCGGCCTCGACGGCGACATAGGCGGCGAAGGCCCACACGAGCACGGTTGGGAGGACGATCTTGCCGTGGGACATGACTCGGGCGGCCCAGGGGGTGATGGCGACGAGGGCCAGAGCCAGGAGGAAGCCGCCCCCGCTGAAGGCGATGGCCGGCTTGAAGGGGCTCTCGATGCGCTTGTCGGCCCGGGCCCTGGCGAACATGGGCCACATGGCGACGCCGGCGGCCATGACGGTCTGGGTGAGCATGTTGAACAGGTTGTTGGCCAGGTTGTACTCGGCCAGGGCCTGGGACTGGCCCAGGTGGGACAGGAGGAGGCGGTCGGTCTGGAAGGCGATCGGGATGGCCAGGGACTGCAGCAGCTGGGGTCCCGCGGTGTTGACGATACGCACGCCGCGCACGCTGCGCAGCCGCGGCACGTCTCTCAGGGCGCCCTTGAACAGGGGGCGGGTGGCGCGCCAGGCGACGACGATGCAGATGACCGACACCAGGGCGTTGGCGATGTAGGAGTAGATGGACACGGCGTTGCCGCGCCCCAGTCCGGTGACAATGGCCAGCAGCAGGAAGCAGGACATGGCCGGGGAGACGACCCCCTGACTGATGACCTGGGTGGTTGAGCGCCCCAGGCCGATGATGACCCGCTGACCCACGGACAGCGGCAGGGCCGCGGCGTAGATGATGAGGCAGACGGTGGCGGTGAGCCCGCCGCCCTCCATGAGCTTGCTCCCCAGCAGCCAGGGCCAGGCGCCCAGCAGCAGGATGACGACGCCGACGGTGCTGATGACCAGGGCGGAGCCGAGCAGCACGCGGACGGCGGTGGTGATCGTGCGCCGTACGGTCGAGTCGTGGGCCGGGTCGCTCGAGCTCGCCACCGTGTTGAGGATGACCGCGCCGATGCCCAGGTCGGTGAAGGGCATGAGGGTGGGGAAGGTGGCCAGCAGGCCGTACTGGGCGAAGGCGTCGGCCCCGAAGTGCCTGATGATGAGACTGGTGTTGACCAGCCCGAAGATGCCGGACACCCCCATGACCACCACTTTGGCCACGGCTGTGGTTCCCACAGATGACCAGCTGGCGCCCGACGACGACCCCCGCTTGAGGGCCCCGCCGAGCCGCCGCAGCGGAGAACGACGAGAGCCTCGGGAGGCGGCCGCCCCATCACTCACCTCAACCGCCGAGAGGGTTGCGGCACCTGAGCTATCCGCATCTCGCCCGCGCTCAGAGGCACCCGCCGGGGCACCGCCGGACGCCGGTTGCGCCACGGCTGGCTCGGAAGCCGGCTGCGGCGCCGAAGAACTCGACTGGGTCACGTAGCACTCCTGATGTTGTAGGAAGGTCACAATCCGGCATCGGAAAGACGCCCGAAGACAGGCACGAGAGTAGACGCATCAGGACCGGCGACCTGGTATCTTTTGTTTATCGTCTTGTGACATAGACGGTCCCCCACCCACCCCCCTTGGCACAACCCCAGCAAACCGGTCATGACCAGCCAGAACGCGGCTCGCTGGAAGAACCCTGAAAGGTCCCTCACAGGTGCATTGACACCTCCATATCGTTGCTCACCTGTAACATACAGACGTCTCAGAAACCCTTCGACTCCTCACCTTGTCCCTGCGATCTTGGCCACTTCCCACAAATAACGTCCGCAAGAGTTAGTAGCATTCTAAAACGCTGCTGTTCACGACGTCCCGTCAGCACTAGCCGACCAGTTATTGCCCACCCACGATCATCCCTGCGGAGTCCACCTTGTCTAGTTCGACCCTGACACTGCCCCAGCGCGAGCAGCACCGGCGTCCCTCGACAGCAGCAGCCGACGCCATCTCCCCCACCGCTCCGCGCAGTCCTTGGGCACGCACGCGCCACGACCTCGTCATCTGGCTCGTCCTGTCCGATCTCTTCGCCGTCGCCGTCCCCTTCTGGCTCGCCCTCCTGGGTGGCCACCTGCCACTGGTCTGGTCCGCGACCACCGTGGGCGTCACGATGGTGCTCGTCGCCTGGTTCCTGGGTGCTCTGGGCATCGACGCCGTCGAGCAGGCCGGCCCCGGCACGGGCCGCTTCGTCGCCGCGGCCGCCGTGAGCGTCCCGGTGGCCCTGCTGCTGGCCGACCTGTCCGGAGTTGCCCGGACCACCCTGCTGGTCACTCTGGCGGTCCAGCTCCTCCTAGCCATCACCGGACGCTCCATCGAGGCCGGGTGGCTGCGCCGCCGCCGCCTCGAGGGGCACGCCCTGCGTCGCACCCTCATCGTCATGGGCTCGGGCTCCCAGCCCATGCTCACCCAGCTGCGCCGCCACCCCATGGACGGCTTCCTCATCGTGGGCTACCTGTCCTCCGGGCAGGACCGCGCCTTCCACTCGGCTGAGCCCGTGCGCAGCCCCCAGCACATCGCCCAGACCCTGCACGCCGAGCGCATCGACGCCGTCATGACGGTCGGCTCGGTCATCCCCGAGGACCTGGTCACCCTTATGCGCGGCCTGGAGGGCACCCAGGTGCGCCTCGTCGTCGCCCCCGGGCTGCAGGACGTCGTGCCCGGGCGCATGCGGGCCCTGACCGTCACGCACGGCTGGACCGGTCTCATCGCCGTCAAGACCCGCCGCACCCGCGCCGCGGGCAAGGCCCTGTTCGACCGCCTCGCCGGCGCCATTGGGCTGGCCCTCATCTCGCCGCTGCTGGCGGCCACCGCGCTCGCCATCCGCCTCGACTCCCCCGGTCCGGTCTTCTACACCCAGACCCGCGTGGGCCAGAACGGCAAGCCCTTCACCATGTGGAAGTTCCGTTCCATGTACATCGACTCCGACGCGCGCCGCGCCTCGGTGGTCAAGGCCGGCGGCGACGCCGGCAACGAGGTCATGTTCAAGGACCGTCAGGACCCGCGCATCACCCGCGTGGGCCGCTGGATCCGCCGCCTGTCGATTGACGAGCTCCCCCAGCTCATCAACGTCGTGCGCGGGGACATGAGCCTGGTGGGGCCCCGCCCCGCCCTTCCCGTCGAGGTCGCCAAGTACGACGCCGAGGCGCTGCGTCGTCTCCTGGTCAAGCCCGGGCTGACCGGCCTGTGGCAGATCTCCGGACGCTCGGACCTGTCCTGGGCCTCGACCGTGGCCCTGGACCGTCACTACGTGGAGAACCGGGGCGGAGCCCTGGACGCGAAGATCTTCGCCGGAACGCTGCGCGCGGTTATCGGCGGAAAAGGAGCCTACTGATGATCACCGGCTACGTCCCCGGCGGCTTCGACATGCTGCACGTGGGGCACCTCAACATCCTCACCGAGGCGGCCAAGCGCTGCGACCGCCTCATCGCGGGGGTTGCCACCGACGAGTCGCTGGAGCGGATGAAGGGACGCGCCCCCATCGTGCCCCTGGCCGAGCGCATGGCCATGGTGGCCGCCCTGCGCATGGTGGACTCCGTGGTCCCCGACTATGACCAGGACAAGCGCCTGGCCTGGAAGCGCTCCCCCTTCGACGTGCTGTTCAAGGGCACTGACTGGGAGGGCACCGACAAGGGCCGCCGTCTGGAGGCCGAGATGGCCGAGGTCGGGGCCTCGGTGATCTACCTGCCCTACACACCCACCACCTCCTCGACGATGCTGCGACGCACCCTCGTCCAGGAGGTCGCATCCCGTAGTCCCCAAGGGGCCAAGTGACCACTTCACGCAACGACTTCGAGACGCCCGACACCCCGTCGAGCAGCATCGACTCCGCCGCAGCCGCCTCCGGTGCCGGTGACGGCGGAAGCAACCGATCCGACTCCGGCACCGCCCAGACCGAGTCGTCCGCCGCGGACCGTCCCGGTCTGCTCGCCCGTGCCGCCGGCGCCCTGCGCCTGCGGCGGCGGAGCAGGGCCTCCCGATCCGACGACGTTCAGGACGTCGGATCGGGCCTGACCTCCGGCACCACCACCTCCCGACTGGCCGCGACCTTCCGCATCCCCCAGTCGCGCGCCCAGCGCGTGCGGCTGCGCAAGCGCATGTCGACACTGGCCGCCGTCGTGTGCGTCACCGCCCTGGGAACGGCCGCCTGGCTCCACGAGGGCGTGGCCCAGGCCGACCTGCACCTCAACGACGGCGGCGTGTGGGTCACCTCCACCTCCAAGCACCTGGTGGCCCGCCTCAACTACCCCTCCCGCGAGGTCGACGGCGCGATCCGTACCTCGTCGTCCTCCTTCGACGTCACCCAGAACGCCGAGGACGTCCTGGTCCCCGACTCCGGCGACGCCTCCGTCTCCTCGGTCGACCCCGCCCAGGTCGCCTTCTCCGGGCGCACCCAGCTCACCAAGGGCGTGACCATCGCCCAGGGCGGAGACCGGGTCATGGCGGTCGACAAGGTTCAGGGCACCATCCGCGCCGCCAAGACCAAGGAGGCCGGCTCCCTGACCGCGGCCGCCCCCGTGGTCACCGGCATGCCCGACGTCGTGGCCGCCATCGGCAAGGACGGCGCCATCCACGCCGTCTCGGCCACCAGCAAGTCGCTGGTCTCCCTGGAAACCAGCGACAAGGGCTGGAAGGAGGCCACGAACACCTCCCTGAAGCTGACCGCCGGGACCGATCTGGCCATCACCGCCGTCGGCGACCAGCCCGTGGTCCTGGAGCGCGGCACCGGCATCCTCCACCTGCCCGAGGGCAAGTCCGTCAACCTGGGGACCTCCGGCCTGGTGCTCCAGCAGCCCGGTCCCGAGGCCGATTCGGTCCTGGTCGCCTCCCGCAACGAGCTCATCTCCGTCCCCATGGACGGGGGCAAAGTCACCAGGACGCCGTCGGCCAAGGAGGGCTCCGCCCCCGAGGGCGTGCCCGCCCAGCCGGTGCGCCTGGGCAAGTGCGTGTACGCGGCCTGGTCCGGTTCGGGCCAGTTCGTGCGCAGCTGCTCGGGACTGTTCGGCGGCGGCACCGACACCGCCCACGACGACAAGCTCGCCTCCTCCTCCGCCCCGATCTTCCGGGTCAACCGCGACGCCATCGTGCTCAACGACCTGGACACGGGCTCGGTGTGGCTGCCCAACGAGGACCTCGTCCTCATCGACGACTGGACGGACAAGACCGCCCAGACCGACGACAACGCCGATCAGAAGGACGACTCGGCCAACACCTCGGACTCCCAGACCCCGCCGGAGCGCACCGAGGAGAACCACCCTCCCAAGGCGGTCGATGACAGCTTCGGCGTGCGCCCGGGCCGCTCCGCGCTCCTGCCGGTGCTGGCCAACGACACCGATCCCGACGGCGACGTCCTCACCGCCACCCCCCAGGACAACGGCGGGTCGCTCAAGGCCACCAAGGCCCAGGGCGGGCTGGCTCTGCGCATGGACATCCCGGACAACGCCTCCGGCAGCTACTCCGTGCCCTACACGGCCGACGACGGCCGCGGGATGAGCGACTCCGCCGTCGCCACCGTTGACGTCCACGGCTGGGACGTCAACGGCGCCCCGAAGCAGATCACCACCCCCACCCTCACCGTCGCCGAGAAGGCCTCCGGCTCCCTGGACGTGCTGGGCCACTGGCTGGACCCCGACGGGGACGACCTCTACCTGGTCTCCGCCCAGGGCGATGGCCTGGACACCAAGGTCTCCAACGAGGGCACCGTCACGGTGCGCGAGCTGGGCGCAGGCACCGGCACCCGTGACCTGACCGTCACCGTCTCCGACGGTCGGGAGACCGCCTCCGGCGTGGTCAAGGTCGACGTGCAGCCGGCCCAGTCGGCCAAGCCGATCGCCAACGCCGACCACGTGCGCGTCGTCGCCGGCACCAAGGCCGTCGTCTCGCCCCTGGACAACGACACCTCCCCCTCCGGGGGGACCCTGCGCCTGGCCGCGGTGCAGGAGGCCCCGGCCGGGACCTCGATCAGCGTCGACCAGCAGGCCGGTGTCTTCACCTTCTCCACCGAGGCCAATGCCCAGGCCCAGACCTACTACCTCACCTACGACGTCATGGACGGGGCCAACACGGCCCAGGGCATCGTGCGCGTGGACGTCACGCCCAAGGCCGACGCCACCGTGCCTCCCGAGGCCGAGAACGACACCGCCCTGCTGCGCAACGGCGGCTCGACAACCATCGCCCCGCTCAACAACGACTTCGACCCCTCCGGGGGGATCCTGGTCCTGCAGTCGGTCAAGACCCCGCCGGACTCCGGGGTCACCGTCACGGTCGTGGACCACTCCCTGCTGCAGATCAGCGCGGCCAGCACCGTGCCGGCCAACCTGACGGTGGAGTACACGGTCACCAACGGCACCTCCAGCGCCACCGGGAAGGTCTCCATCGTCCCGGTGACCCAGTCCCAGCCCCAGCCGCCGGTGGTCACCAACGACACCGCCGTCGTGCGAGCCGGCGACGTCGTCACCGTGCCGGTCCTGGACAACGACTCCTCCCCCGCCGGTCTCAACCTGTCGGTGGACTCCCAGGTCGGCCTGGTGGGCGATGAGCTGGGCACCGCCTGGGTCAGCGAGAACACCGTCCGCTTCCGCGCCGGCAACCAGCCCGGCCGCACCTCCTACGCCTACACGGCCAAGGACGACCAGGGCCAGACCGCCTCGGGCATCCTCACCGTGGAGGTGCGCGCCCAGGACGCCGAGCACAACTCCGCGCCCTCACCGCGCAACCTGGAGGCCCGCACCCTGGCCGGCTCGGCCACGAACATCACCGTGCCGCTGGACGGCATCGATCCCGACGGCGACTCGGTGAGCCTCGTGGGCCTCAACCAGGCCCCGTCCCTGGGCTCGGTGGAGATCAACTCCTCGTGGCTGACCTACACACCCTCCGAGGGGGCCACCGGCACCGATACCTTCACCTACGTCGTCGAGGACCGCTTCGGGGCTCAGGCCACCGGCACGGTCCGGGTGGGGGTCGCCCCGGCCTCGCCGCTCAACGTGGCCCCCGTGGCCACCGACGACCTGGTCGTGGCCAAGCCCGGACGCACCGTGGCTGTGGACGTGCTGTCCAACGACCTGGACACCGACGGCGACAGCCTGTCCCTGGAGGGCGACCCGGTCTCCAGCGACCCCTCCCTGGGCGTGTCCACCCGGGCCGGCCGCCTGGTGCTCGACCTGCCGAAGAAGGAGGGCAACTACTCGGTCGCCTACACCGTCTCCGACGGACGCGGCGGCACGGACACCGGCACCGTCACCGTCCAGGTCTCAAGCAACGCCCCCCTGGCCAACCCGGTGGGCGTGGACGACTACGTCACCGTCGACCAGGTCGACGCCAACGGCCGGGTCACCGTCCCGGTCCTGGACAACGACAAGGACACCGACGGCTCGCCGTGGGACCTCAAGCTGTCCTCCTCCGACCCCGACGTCGAGGTGGGCAAGGACTCCCTGAGCCTGACGGTGGGTGAGACCCAGCGGCTCGTGCTCTACACGATCACCGACGCCGACGGGCTGACCGGTCACGCCGTCGTCGTCGTGCCAGCACGCTCGGCCCTGCGACCCCGTATCAACCCCTCGGCCGTTCCCGCCCGCGTCCTGTCGGACAAGACCACGGACATCAACCTGTCCTCCTACATCCTCACCCGTGAGGGCACCAAGCCCGTCATCACGGACACCTCCTCCATCCACATGGCCAAAGGCACCAAGGACGCCAAGGCCGCCTCGGGCGGGTCGGCGCTGTCCTTCACCCCCGACTCGGGCTTCACCGGGCAGACCTCGGTGACCTTCACCGTGGCCGACGGCACCGGCTCGGACGCCCTGAGCGCGACGCTCACGCTGCCGATCATCGTGGAGTCCTCGACGAACCGGCCGCCGACCTTCACCCCCACCGAGGTGACGGTCGCCCCCGGCGAGGGGGCCGTGACGGCCAACCTGGCCGCCATGACCACCGACCCCGACCCGAGTGACAAGCTCTCCTTCCAGGCCGGTCCGGCCCCCGCGGGATTCGAGATCTCCCTGAGCGGCTCGACGCTGTCGGTCAAGGCCGCCGACAAGACCGCCGAGGGCACCACGGGCTCCATCCCGATCACGGTCTCCGACGGCGTCAACCCGCCGGTGAGCGCCTCCCTGCCCGTGCGGGTCAGCGCCTCCAACAAGCCCCTCATGACCACGGCCCCGATCAACCTGGAGTCCCGCAACGGAGAGGCGGTCAGCACCGACGTGTCCAAGGCGGTGAGCAACCCCTTCCCGGACAAGCCGATCACCCTGTCCGGCACCCCGACGATCACCTCCGGCCAGGGCGCGATCAGCGCCTCGGGCACAACCGTGACGATCACGCCCAACAGCGGGTTCCACGGCACCATCACCGCGCAGTACAAGGTGCTGGACTCCACCGGCTCGGAGTCCCGGGCCGTCACCGGCACCATCACCGTGCAGGTCGGCGGGGTGGCGCCCGCAGCCCCCTCCGGGGTGAGCGTGACCCCCGTGGGCGCCGACTCGGCGCGCGTGTCCTGGACCGACGGCTCCGCCAACGGCTCCCCCATCACCGGCTACAAGGTCAGTGTCAACGGCACCGAGCAGGCCTGCTCGACCTCGAGCTGCCTCATCAGCGGCCTGACGCCCGGTCAGAGCTACAGCATCCAGGTCGTGGCCACCAACAAGTACGGCGACTCCGAGGCCGCGACGGTGTCCTATCAGCACAACGCCACCACCAAGACCCCGGCTGCGCCCACGCTGACGGCCGGCTCGGGCAAGCTCACCGCCACCTGGACCGAGGTGGACGACCCCTTCGGGGGCACGGCGACCTACGACGTGCGCCTGTCGGACGGCACCGTGCAGACGGGCATCTCCGGGGGCTCGGCCTCCTTCGACGTCGCCCCTGGACGCGCCTACACCGCTCAGGTGCGCGCCAGGTCCAGCCAGGGGACGGTCTCGGAGTGGTCCTCCGCGTCCAACTCGGTGACGCCCTACGGCGAGCCCGGCACCCCCGGGACCCCCGTCATCACCTCCAACGGGGGCACGCTCACCGTCAGCTGGCAGGCCGCCAACGGCAATGGCAGCCCCGTGAGCTACACGCTGCACTACTCCAACGGGCACACCAGCGACTCCAAGAACGTGGGAGGCTCCACCTCCACCACGGTCTCGGTCTCGCGCGGCACCTGGACCTTCTGGGTCGAGGCCGACAACGGTCACGGCTCCAAGACCTCGGGCCAGGCCAGTTACACCTACAAGCCGACCCCGCTGACGCCGTCGACCCCCGCCGTCAAGGCCACTGGCAACAGCGGCGAGCTGTCCGTGAGCTCCTCGCCCCGGGCCGGCAACGGCTGGAGCGTGGGCGAGCTGACGGTGGAGTACTCCGTCGACCAGGTCACCTGGACCAGCTCCTCGACCATCCGGGGACTGACCAACGGGCAGGCCTACACCGTCTACGCCCGCGCCAACGGCAGCGGCCAGTACTCCGACGTCGTCGCCTCCTCGCCGGTGGCGCCCTACGGCCCGCCGTCGGCTCCCTCGGTCAGCTGCGAGCTCACCGGTAAGAAGCAGAAGAAGGTCTCCTGCTCCTGGAGCCCCGGGGCCAACAACGGCGCGAGCGCCGAGTACGAGCAGACCGACGACGGTGGCAAGTCCGTGGAGAACGTCAAGATCGGTGACACCTACGACGGCAAGCTCAAGCGCGGTGAGTCGCTCACCTGGTGCGTGCGGGCAAGGAACAACGCCGGCACCTCCGAGTGGGGCTGCGACACCGTCACCAGGCCGCCCAAGCACAGCGGCGACGATGACGATGACGACGATGACAAGAAGCAGCCCGTCGCAGTTGGCACGCAGCAGCAGTTCTCCGTGGACTACTCGCAGACATGCCGCCCCTTCGGCCCTTGGGGCACCTGCTATCAGATGGTCTTCGACCTCACCGGCAACCCCAACAGCACCTTGTCCTGCGGCTACTGGTACTGGGACACCTGGGACTGGCAGCCCGCCTGGAACGAGGAGGAGATCACTCTCGATAAGAACGGTTACGCCCGGCACAAGTTCCCTCACCGCACACCGAGATGGAACCAGACCGTCACCTGCACCCAGAAGTAACCGGGTCATTAACCAGATCGATGCCCGGAACGCAACAAGTCACACACTCACCTCTCTCCACTCGAAGGATCATTGATTCCATGCCGATGACTCCCGAGAACGCGACATGGTTCGCTGACGCCTTCTCCACCATTGTCAACAACGTCGGTCAGGCGCTGCTCGACAAGGAAGACGTGATCAAGCTGGCCCTGACCACCATGCTCTCCGAAGGCCACCTTCTGCTCGAAGACGCCCCCGGCACCGGCAAGACCGCCCTGGCCCGGGCCCTGGCGGCCTCGGTGCAGGGGACGCACTCGCGCATCCAGTTCACCCCCGACCTGCTGCCCAGCGACATCACGGGCGTGACGATCTACGACCAGAAGACCGGCACGTGGGACTTCCACGCCGGCCCAATCTTCTCCTCCATCGTCCTGGCCGACGAGATCAACCGGGCCAGCCCCAAGACCCAGTCGGCCCTCCTGGAGGTCATGGAGGAGTCCCAGGTGACGGTCGACGGTGTGCGCCACACGACCGAGCGACCCTTCATGGTCATCGCCACCCAGAACCCCATCGAGCAGGCCGGCACCTACCGCCTGCCCGAGGCCCAGCTCGACCGCTTCCTGATGAAGACCTCCGTGGGCTACCCCAACCGGGAGGCGCTCACCCGGATCCTGTCGAGCTCGGCCCACCCGGACCGTTCCAAGAGCCTGTCCGCGGTCGTGGCCTCCTCCGTGGTGGCCTCCATGGCCGACCTCGCCGCGGAGAACCACATCGAGAACTCGGTGCTGGACTACATCGGGGCGCTGGTGGAGGCCACTCGCGCAGCCGACGAGACCCGCATGGGCGTGTCCACCCGTGGCGCCATCGGCATGGCACGGGCCGCCCGGGTGTGGGCCGCCTCCCAGGGGCGCAGCTACGTCCTGCCCGACGACGTCAAGGACCTCGCCGAGGTCGTGTGGGCCCACCGCCTGGTCATGGACCCCGACGCCGAGTTCACCGGTGCCACCGCCTCCGGCGTCATCACCGCCGCCCTGGCCCAGGTCCCCGCCCCCACGACCCGCGACTGAGCCGCATGACGCCTCAGACGACGTCGCAGAAACCTGCCCGCCAGGCCCGTCCGGGCGCGGCGGGCGGGTCCGGCGCATCCCCTTCTTCCGCTGCGGCCCCCACGTCCTCGAGTGCGCCGGCGTCCGCGCAGTCCGCGCCATCGGCCGCGTCGTCGACCTCCGCGAGCGAGGCCCTGAGCGCCAGGCCCTCTCAGTCCCGGCTGACCGCACTGGCCGCGGCGGCGCTGCGGCCGCTGCGCTGGCTGATGCACACCGTGACCCCGATCGGATGGGGCAGCCTGGTGCTGCTGGCGGCCTGCGGACTGACCGGGGCCGTCATGGGGTGGCAGGAGGCGTGGAGCGCCGCGGCCGCCGTCGGCATCGTCGCGGTGAGCGCCTGGCTGTGGCTCATCCCCCGCCGCGGCTACTCGGTCAACCACAACCTGCTCGAGCCCCGCGTCACCGTGGGCGACCACGCCCTCATCCGCCTGACCGTCACCAACCCCCGCACCCGGCCACTGCTGCCCTCGCGCATGGAGATGCCGGTGGGGCCGGGGCGCGCCGTCTTCGTCGTGCCGACCCTGACCCCCGGAGCCGTCCACGAGCGCGGATTCGTCCTGCCCACGCAGCGTCGCGGCATCGTCACCGTCGGTCCGGTCCTGGCGGTCCAGCGCGATCCGGTGGGGCTGCTCCAGCGCGAGCGCTCCCTGAGCACCCCGCAGCACATCCACATCCACCCGCGTACCGTGCGCCTGGGCACGGTCCTGCACGGCGTCCTGCGGGACATCGAGGGCGCCGTCACCCAGGACCTGTCCAGCTCCGACGTCGCCTTCCACGCCCTGCGCGAGTATGTCCCCGGCGATGACCGGCGCAACGTCCACTGGCGCACCACGGCCCGCACCGGCCGTCTCATGGTGCGTCAGTTCGAGGAGACCCGCCGCTCCAGCCTGCTCGTCCTGCTGTCCACCCGCCAGGACGACTACGCCGGCGAGGAGGACTTCGAGACCGCGGTGTCCATCGCCTGTTCACTGGCCATGGACGCGATCCAGGACGGGCGCGAGGTCCGCTTCATCACCCAGATCGGGGCCCTGCCCACCTCCTCCGCCCTGCGGATGCTGGACACGTCCTGCCTGTTGAGCACCGGTGAGGACGACTTCGGCTGCGACCTCCTGGTGCGACACGCCTGTACGGCGCACCCCGATGCCTCTATCGTCGTCCTTGTCACCGGTCAGCAGGTCGACCGCGCCGTGCTGGCCCGGGCTCGCGGCTTCGCCCCGCTGCCCATGGTGACCGTTGCTCTGCGCACGGGCCAGCACGGTCTGTCGCGCCACCACGCCGGAACAATGCCGGTCGTGGACATGGACCGTCTTGAGCAGCTTCCCACCGCCCTGAGGCGAGCACTATGACCCCCTCGACGACCCTCACCACCGCGTCCCCCCGCACCGCGGGCTCCCCGACCTCGGGCGCCTCGCCGGCCGGGGCGTCCTCTCCGGCCGACGCCCCCTCGCAGGTCACCGCCGCGCCCTTAGGCGGCTCGGGCGAGTCGCCCTCCTCGTGGTCGACGGCGACGTCGTCGCGCACGCGCAGCCTCTCCAGCAACGAGACGACTCGTCAGGCCCGCTCCATCACCGGCGCAGGCCCACTCCTGTCGCGCCCCTCCCGGCCGGCGCTCTCCGCCCGACGCTTCCTGCCTCCCCGGCGCGGCGCCAAGCCGCCCACGCCTGCGGCCGCCGCCCTCGAGCTGGTCCTCATGGCCGGGATCCTCGCCATCGGAGCGGTCCCCTTCCTGCCGGTCTTCGCCTCCGTGGTCGGTTGCCTGGCCGTCGGCTACGGCGCGCTCATCGGCGCCCTGACCTCACTGATCTGCTCACGCCTGCGCCTGTCGGTGCTGCCGAGCATGGCGGCCCTGGCGCTGGTCCACGTCCTGGTGGCCCCGTGGCTGCTGACCGACGTCGGCTCCGGGACGGCGGCGATCAAGACCGTGCTGGGCTCCACGATCACCGTGTGGCGCGACGCCCTGACCGTGCCGATGCCGCTGAGCTCCTTCAGCGGCATGACGGTGCTGCCCTGGATGACCGGGCTGGTGGTCTCGGCGCTGGCGACCCGCCTCATCCTGGCGGGCCGCGAGGTCCTGGCCGGCCTGACTCTGGCCTGCCTGCCCGCCGTCGGCATCGGCTGGGGTGGGCAGGAGACCGTGCGCCCCACCGTGCTGGGCGTCCTGTTCGTCGTCGGGATCCTGGCGCTGTGGACCTGCGGCTCCCTTCGTCAGCGGCGCAGCCACGTCGTCGAGGCCCTGGACCTGAGCTCCTTCTCGACGACCTCGGGCGCCACGAGCGCCCGCTCCACCGGGGACCTGGGTCGGGCGGCCCTGCGCGGAACGGTCATCGCCGCTGTGCTGCTGCTGGTCACCTCCCTGGCCGCCATGGTCCTCGCCCCCGCCGCCCCCACCTCCCGGACGGTGGTGCGCGACCTGTTCCAGCCGCCGCTGGACGTGACCGAGTACGCCAGCCCGCTGTCCCTGGTACGCACCCTGGAGACGGACAAGGCCCACACCCGACTCATGAAGCCCGTCAACCTGCCCTCGGGGGGACGCATCCGCATCGCCGCCCTGGACTCCTACGACGGCCTGTCGGCCCACATCGGTCAGAACGAGAACGGGCAGTCGCGCTTCGAGCGCATCGGTGACAAGACCCAGCTGACGGCCAACCGGCTCGACGGGCGCAAGCAGACCTCCTCCCTGACCATCGAGGACTACAGCTTCCCCTGGGTGCCCACCATGCCCGAGACGATCCGCATCGAGTCCTCCGGGCCGCGTCAGTCCGCCCTGCGCGAGGGCATGTACTACGACAAGTTCTCCTCCACCGGGATCGCCACCAGCGGCCTGGCCTCGGGCGATGTCCTCACCGAGCGGGTCGCCCCCTACACCGCGCCCTCCGAGGCCGCCCTCAACAAGGCCGCGCTGGCGCAGACCTCACTGGGACCGGTCGAGCAGGTACCGCCGTCGGTGACCGCCCTGGCCAAGGAGATCGTCGGGGCCGAGTCCAACCCCATCGCTCAGATCCGGGCGCTCCAGCAGCGCCTGCGCACGAGCTACTACTCCGACGGCACCAAGAGCCCCTCCCAGCCCGGGCACGGGGCCGCCCGCATCGCCTCCATGGTGGAGGCCGACTCCCCCATCGGCGACGACGAGCAGTACTCGGTGCTCATGATGCTCATGTGCCGCTCGCTCAACATCCCGGCCCGCGTCGTCATGGGCTTCGACCCGGCCACCGACGGCGACGCCAAGACCGTCACCGGTGAGGACGTCAAGGCCTGGGTGGAGATCCCCTTCGAAGGGCTGGGCTGGGTGTCCTTCGACGTCACGCCGGACCGCAACCAGGTTCCCCAGCAGCAGACCACCCAGAAGGTCTCCAACCCCGAGCCCAACGTCCTCCAGCCCCCGCTGCCCAATGAGGACCCCGCCCAGCTGCCCCCCAACTACGAGGACCCGCAGCGCGACGACCCCCAGGACAAGGACAAGGGCGGCCTGCCGACCGCGGTCATCGCCGTCGGCGGCTCCATCCTGGCGATCGCGATGATCGTGGGCTCGGTCCTGGGGTGGAAGGCCTGGCGGCGCAGTCGCCGGCGCGCACGCACCGGCGTCGGTAAGGCCCTGGGGGCCTGGGAGGAGATCCTCGACCGGGCCCGTGACCTGGGGCGCTTCCCGGGGTGGGGAGCCACTCGGCGGGAGGCGGCCGCTCAGCTGGCCCCTCACTTCCCGCAGGTCGATCTGCCTCGATTCGCCGGAGCAGTTGACTCCCAGGTCTTCAGCTCCGGGGAGCCGCCATCGTACGCTCTAGGGGAGTTGTGGGAATCCTCAGATGCGATCGTCCGCTGCATGGGGGCGGAACGCTCGCGCCTGGGGCGGGTATGGGCCCGTTTGTCCCCGCGCTCCCTCGTCCATCCCGCCGGCAGGCGGTCACGTCCCCCCAGGAGGTTGCGGTCATGACGATCACTGCTGACGCCCGTAGCAGCGCCTCGACCGCTGCGGGCCCGCCAACGTCCTCCCCCGTGTCCGATGGCGCGCCGCACACCGACGTCGTCAGTCCGTACGGCACGGCGCTGAGCGCCCCCGATGACCCGCACGGCGACGGCTCCCGAGGCTCGGAGCCCGATGCGACCCGGCCGGTTGCGCATACGCCCTCCTCTGCGCATCGTCGCCTTCCCCCGGCCCCGGTGCGGGCACGCATTGTTGCCGGGGTCATCGACCTCGTCATCGGCTCACTTCTGGTGGGAGGCCTGACCACCGTCATCTGGCAGGTGGGCGGGCGCCCGGTCCTGACTAGCGGGCTCATCGCCTTCGGGCTGGTCGTCGGTGCGCGCTGGCTCGCCATCGCCGCCACCGGCTGGTCCCTGGGCGGGAGGCTGCTCAGGATCCGCATGCTGGGGGCCCGCAACCAGACCCCCTCACCGCTGGGCTCCTTCCTCCACGCCGACCTCATCCTGGCCGTCAGCATCACCACGCTCGGCCTGGGCACCATCGCCCTCATGCGCACGGCGGCCGCTGACTCTGAGGGGCGCGGCTGGCACGACAAGCTCTCCGGGATGGCGCTGCTCAGCGCCCACAGGACGAGGCGCCCCGCACGGCCCGCTCCCTCAGCGGCCGCATCGGAGCGCCACCCCGTCACCGAACCCGCCTCCTCCGGCCCTCAGACCGACGCCGGCGCCGACACGCCGGAGGAGTCCACCTCCCGGGACATCGGTGAGGCGTGGGACGCCGCCAGGCGCGCGTCCCTCTCCTCCTCCGACGAGCAGAGCGCCACGAGCCGGGAACCCGCCTCGGAACCGTCCGCCCAGGCCACCAAGGTGCCAGACGAGTCCGCGTCCCGCGCTCGGCCCTCCGAACAGGCTGAGCGCAAGGCCGAGAAGAAGGCCGGGAAGGCGGCACGGGGCAAGAAGGCCAGGAAACGCGGCCCCCGCCCGGGCTCGACGCGCGCACGGTCCGGTCAAGAGGCAGCACAGGAGACCCGGCAGGCCACCGCCGCGGGCGCCCAGAGCGCCGCCGAGGCAGGTATCACCGAGTCCTCCGGCAGGAGTGCGCACCCGACGACGTCGGATCCGGTCTCCTCCTCGATCCGTCGGCCCCGTCCGGCCCGCCCGGGCCGGCCCGCACGCCATGCCGGTCGCGCCTTGAACACCGGCTCGTCCAGCGGCTACGCGTCAGCGGTCTCAGAAACCTCCGCCGAGGAACAGGCCGTGAGCACCTCTGCCGCGACGACCGCGGCCGCGCCTCATACCGCCGCCAAGGCCACCAAGGCGGCGACCGTCTCATCGTCCGCCTCTGCGAAGTCGGCGGCCTCCGCCGGTCCGGCGATCGTGGAGACCGACGCCGAGGCCGTCGCAGTCGCTTCCGCCACACCCATGGACCCTCAGGCGTCCGCTGCGATGACTGCGGCCCGTGCCGGGTCCCGGCCGGCGGTGGAGGAGGCCTCGAGGCCGTCGGCGGGGCCGGCCGACGAGGACGCCGTCGCAACCGCCCCCAAGGCCCCGGAGGGTGCCGCTTCCCCGGCTCAGGGGGACGCGGACACAGCTCCGGACGACCTCACCGAGGCCACGGAGCCGGCAGCGCACGATGCCGCACCGGGGGCATCATCAGAGCCGACCAGCCCGACGTCGACCGAGGAGCCGGCCGAGGAAGCCGAGGAGCCGTCGGCAGCCGCATCGTCGAGCTCGGACGACGCCGCGTCGCAGCAGCCCTCGCCGATGGACACCGAAACCGCTACGCTCGACGTCGTGGAGGACGCGCCGTCTCAGTCCACGGATGACGCCGACAGTCAAGGTGACGAGGCCGAGAAGCCCTCGACCCACGCGCCGCCCTCATCTCAGCACCCGGCCGATCAGCAGCAGTCCAAAGCGACGACGCCCTCAGCGGAATCCTCCAAAACTGCTGCCGATTCCGAGGCATCCCGGTCCTCCACGTCGCACGATGCGACTTCCACACCACAAGTCCCGCGCTCGAAAGCCACAAAACCCGTAACATCACAAACGATGGAACCACGACACGCCCACGCCCAGCGCTGGAGGATTCAGCCCGGTCACACCGGCAAGAAGTCCTCCGGTTCGTCTGCTGCACCTGCCGAGGATCAGCGAGAGTCGGTGTCACAGCCCGGCGTACCTCGTCGCGAGAGCCTCTTCACCACCGAGCGGCAGCGCTACGCTGCCGGAGCCGGCCCCGTCCCGGAGGTGGCGCACACCTTCGACACCTCCAGCATCCTGCCCTCGGAGGACCGCAACACGCAGGCCCTCATCGACTCGGTGCCCTGGTCCTCGGTTCCTACCTCGGTCGATGCCGCCACGGTGGACTCCCTGCCGGAGGGAGCCATCGTCTCCGACGACGGCTTGCCCCAGCAGCCGAAGACGGTGTCGGCGCCTGCGCAGCACGCGTCCCCGATGGACCTGACCAACCCCGCCACCGTGCCCGGTGGCCTGCCTGCCGCCTCGGAGGGCACGGCGCACCCGACCGTGCGCAGTCACCGCAGCCATGCTCGGGCCTCCGCCGGCAGCGCGACGAGCGCGGCCGCTCCGGAGGAGAGTTCCTCGCGCCGGTCCCACGCCTCACACCGCTTCTCGGGGCCGGGAATCCCCTCGCCCGCGGACGGACGCGCCGTCCCCGGTGAGTCCCGCACCGGTGTGTCCAGGCGCAGTGCCGGCAGCATGCCGGAGGCGGCCGCACCGGCCTCCGCCCCCGCTGCAGGCGGCTCCCTGCCCCCGCTCACCCCGGTTCCCAACGCGAGTGCCCAGACAGCCACGCCGTCGCTCCCGTCGGCCTCCTCGGCCGCTCCGGCCCTGTCGGTGCGTCTCGTCCCGCTGCTGGGCGGCAACCCGATCCTCATCCACGAGCCCACAGTGGTGGGCCGCGACCCCGACAACATCTCGGCCTACCCCGGGGCGGAGCGCGTCGCTCTTGACGATCCCACGCGCTCTGTGTCCAAGACGCATGCGGCGATCTTCCCGCTGCTGGACGGAGTGTGGGTCACCGACCTGCACTCCACCAACGGGACTCGGGTGGAGTACCGCGATGGGCGCACCGTCGAGGCCGTACCGGACAAGGCCCTGTCCGCCCTGGAGGGCAGTACGATCTTCTTCGGCCGCATCGCCTTCAAGGTGGAGGTCGTCTGAGTCCCGCACCGGTTCCCTCAAGCGCTGGGGCCCGCACTCCTCTCCAGGAGTGCGGGCCCCAGTATCTGCGGGTCTTGGCGGCGTTGGCTCAACAACGCCTCGGGCGTGATCCCCTCGGGAGGTGGCCTCAGGGAGTGTCGACGCAGGCGGTCTTGGCCGGGGACGCCTTACCATCCGAGCGCACCGCGGTGACCTCCAGGCAGGTGCGCGCCGGCTGGGCGTCGACGACGACCTCGTTGGTGTGCACGGAGTCCAGCTCGGTCTCCTCATCGGGCAGCTTGACCCGGTAGAGGTAGCTGCCACTCCAGTTCGTCTCCGGCTCGCCCCAGGTGAACTTCACCGTGCCGTCGCCCTGCGCCTCGCCGACGATATCGCCGACCATGGGCACCGAGGCCTGCAGGGGGTTGGCGTCGGGCTGCGGGGCGATCGTGGCAATGGGGTTGTTGGGCTTCTTGCGCTTGTCCTGGTTCTGGGAGACGACGATCGCGGCGACGACGGCGGCGATCATGGCCACGACGAGCAGCCCGGTCAGCACGGCCCGCATGCGGTTCGGGCGGCTCGGCTCACCTGCCTCCGAGTCCGACGACGAGCCGTTGTCCTCGCTGTCGGGCTCCACCCGCATGGCGATGTGCTCGCTGGTGACATCGACCTGGTTGAACACCCCCATCTTCGTGGCGGTGTCGGCTTCGTCGGGGTTGGGCCGCCGGGCTGACTTCGCGGCCTTGTCCGGCTCCTGGAACAGGTCGACAGTCGTGATCGGCAGGTCGAGCTCGGCCTGGACCTGCTGGAGCGCGCGGGCGAAGGCCAGTGCCGTTGGGTAGCGCGAGTCCGGGTTCTTGTCCATCGCCACCGACAGCACGCGGTGCAACGACGGCGGGGCGTCCTGACGCCCCAGCGGCGGCAGGGGGTCCTTGACGATACGGCGGGAGAGCTCGTAGACGTCCGGGATGCCGTCGGTCTCGAAGGGGCTGTGCCCCGTGAGCATCGCGAAGGTGGTCGCACCCAGGGAGTAGATGTCGGAAGCCGGATTGGCCGAGCGCATACCGACCAGCTGCTCGGGGGGAGCCCAGGGCACGCTCATCCCCCGCAGCTCCTCGGCCCCCTCCGGCCCGCTCATGGCGGAGATGCCGAAGTCCGAGAGCACCGGACGACGGTACGTGGTGAACAGGATGTTGGCGGGCTTGATGTCCCGGTGGACGATACCGGCCCGGTGAGCGGTCTCCACCGCTCCGGCGATCTGGATCGCCGTGGACAGGGTCTCAGCGACATTGAGGGGACCCTGGCGCAAGATGGCACCCAGCTGCGGCGGCGGGCAGTACTCCATGACCAGGAAGGGGTGGCCGTCGGCGGAGACGCCCGCGCCGTAGATGGACAGGATGGCCGGGTGGGAGGAGACCCGCGCCATGAGGTTCGCCTCCGACTCGAAGCGGGAGGCGGTCTTGTCCTCCACGTCAGCGTTCATGACCTTGACCGCGACCTCGCGGCGGGGCATGTGCTGCTCGAAGAGGTAGACCGTGGAGTAGCCTCCCGCTCCGAGTCTCTCCAGGTACGTGAACCCGGAGATGACCGGAGGCGGTCCCTTGTGATCCAGCATCAGGGGAGGTTCTCAAAGGCGAGGGTCTGACCATCGCCGAGGTCGAGGACGTCTCCGCTGCGCAGGAGCACCGGATTCGCCGAGGACAGGCGCACGGGCGCCTCGTTCTGGCGGTTGAGAACGGTGCCATTGCAGTTGCCCAGGTCCTGGGCCAGAACGCTCCACGCATCCAGGTCGATGAGGATGTGGTTGCGGGAGACGAGCTGGTTCGGGCTGGCGACGGTCAGCGGACGGAGGGGGACCTCCGCGACGCTGGTGATGTCGTCGGCCACAGGGTTGCGACCCACCAGGAGGGGACGGTTGAGCTCGATGCTCTCGCCGCCGGAGGTGACCACGCGCCCCAGAGGGGGGCAGGCCACCGACTTGGCCGGACGGTTGAGCTCAGCTCCGCAGACGCGGCACACGGTGTAGTTCGTGGGGTTGGGGTGGCCCTGGGGGCACACCGCCGACAGCACGATCCGGATGGCGTCGGGTTCGCTGGGAGAGCTCGCCGAGACCGGGGAGGCCGGGCTGGAGGGCCCGGTTCCCACGAGGGAGACGAGCTCGCCGACCAGGTCCTCGGGCAGGCCGTTGATGGTCTGTCCGTCGTGGTCCCCGCGACCGAGCTCCGCGGTCGCCGGCTCGTCGCCGGAGGGCTGCACGGGCTCGACCACTGCGGCATCCGCGGCGGCGGATCCGGCAGACTCGGCAACCTCCGCCGACTGGCTCGGCTCCAGGGGGCCGAGCCCCTGGTTGAGCAGCTCGGCGCGCAGCTCCTGGGAGAGGTCCTCGGGCAGGCCGTTGATGGTCTGTCCGTCGTGGTCCCCGGAGCGTACGGGCTCTTCCTCGGCGTGCACCTGCGCGGCGGCCTCGGCAACAGCAGTGGCCTCCGCGACCACGGCAGCCTCGGCGGCCTCAACGGGCGCGAAGTCGGCCGGGGTCTGGACGACCTCGGTGACCTCAGCGGCAGCGTCCTTGATACCAGCAGCCTCAAGATCCTCGCTCGACGGGGGCGGAGGGGGCGGGATCATGGCCTCTGCCTCCTGAGCGGAGGGGATCGGCAGGGCCGGGATATCGAAGACGGGGGCGATCAGCAGATCCTCATCGGAGGCCTCCGGTGAGGACTGGGTAGCGGCCTGGGCAGCCTCAGGGGTCTGGGCGTCCAGGGTCGCGACGGGGGCCTCGGCCGACTCGGCCGACTCGGGCAGCTCGGGTGACGGCGTCACCTCAGTCGCCTCAGCGGCCTCAGAGATGCCGGCCACGACGGCCAGCAGGTCAGCGGGTCCCTCGGAGTCGGCGTTCAGGGTCGACTCCTCAGAGGCGTCGGAGTCCTCCGACTGACCGACGGCGGCTTCAGCGGCCTCAGCGCTCTCGAGGGACGCGGCGAGCTCGGCGCCTTCGAGGGCCTGCTGCTCGGCGTTGTCCTGCGCGATCTCGATGAGGTCGTCGACGACGTCGGCGGAAGCCGCGGTCTCGGCAGGCGCCCCTTCAGACGAGTCGTCCTGCTCCGAGTGGTCCGACGAGGCGGACTGTCGGCGCGAGGCGCGACGCGATGCCCGACGGGAGGATCGAGAGGTCCTCACGGCAGCAGCGGGGGTGCCGGCGGAACCGGCAGAAGCGGTGGAGTAGTCAGGACCAGCCGGGTCAGGGTCATCGTCGTCGGAGTCACCGGACCCCTTCGACGATGCACGGCTGGGGGACGGGGTCCCGCTCGACTTCTCCGATCCGCGCAGCACCAGGTGGCCGGTGCTCACGACGGCGTCGACCGCCGGGCGGCGCACCTGACCGGCGCCGTCGGGCGCGCTGACGATGACCGAGTTGGGGGCGGTCACCGTCGTCTCGAACCAGGTGGTGACCGCCGAGGCGTCCAGCGCCTTGCCGTCGACCTCCATCTGCGGGGCACCGCGCAGCGCCACGTGGAAGACGTCCTCGGGCGCCGAGACGGCGAGCACGAAGTCCGGGATCGCACCCAGACGTCCGCCCATTCCCATCACCAGCTCATCCAGGGCCCGCGTCAGCGAGGCCTCCTCACTGCGCAGCAGCCGCCACAGGCGCTCGGTGAGGTCCTGCGGCACCGACGGGGGCAGGATCATCACAGCATGTGGCGTGACCACGCCTGTCCACGAACCCTCGGTCCACCAGACCTCGTTGTTCGCGCTGCTGTTCGGGCTGTTTGTCATCATTTTTCTCCTCAACGGACGATACAGACACCGTCACCCAAGTATGCCTGCCGTCCCCGCTGCACGTACTCCGGTCGGCCGGGTGAGAGTCGGTGAACGCCTTCCTCGTCCTCGACGTGGGTGCCGTTCGTCGAACCCAGATCTGTGACGAGTACCCCATCCGAAGCGGGCACGAACAGGGCGTGCGTCTTGGACACGGAGTCCTCCGAACGGAGCACCGCAACGAGCTGAGCATCGGGGTGGGACTCGATCGGGGCCGGCCGACGCCCGAGAACAATCGGCCCCAGAACTGGGATTACTGAGCCCTCAACCACCAGGGAGCAGGTCGAGACCGAGGTCGGTCTAGCACTGAGAAGAACCGTACCGGCCAGTCGGTCGAACCAGGTGCGCTGTTCAGCACGCCAGAGTGAGAGAATCCACAACACTAGGGGGGCCAACCCTGCGGTTGCCACCAAAGACAGACCCAAAAATGCGACATAAATCACCGCAGAGCGCCCAGGGGGGCCGTTCGTGTCCGCCACCCTCCGCAACCGGACCCCCGTCACCAGCCCACCGGGTGTGGCGCCTGTCATCGCCATCATGGCAGTCATCACAGCAAGAAGCAGCACAACCGCCCCGACAGCGAATAAGATTCCACAGCAGCGCTCCGTGACGGCACACAGTGCGATGATGAGCCCCGCATCCACCAGTACGCGAACCACGCGGCGGCGTGCGGATGCAGGCATAATTGTCGTATGTCGCTCTCGGGTCCTCATAGGACAGACATGGTAGGCGCCCAGCCCACTGCCTCGCAGTCGGACGAGGTCTCGGAAGGAACACACAGTGCAGATCGCGGTCACCCCTGATCCCCAGCGATGGGTGATCATCCCGCCCTTCCCACCTCCGGGGTGGGCGCGGGAGGAGGCCAGGCACCGCAGCGCCCACCTGGGAGTGACCGGACCGCAGTGGCGCTCCGAGCTGGAGTCCCTGCTCAACGAGCTGCAGGCCATGGAGCGCCAGGGACGCTTCGCCCGTCTCCTGCATATCGACGACGTCGCCCACCCGCCCTTCGTCATCGACCTCAGCCTGGAGATCGCCAAGGATGACGGCTCCAAGGAGGGACGCCGTGCCACCCAGCGCCAGCTCGTCGCCGCGCTCCTGCCCGAGGCCGAGCTGGTGCGCCTGCGACCGGGCCCGGACATGGTGGGGTTCTCCGCCTTCTATGAGTCCAACGGACCCACCCAGGGCGTCGTCGTCCTGAGGCTGGCGGGACTGCCCACGGTCCCGGTGGACCTGGTCATGCGCCTGTGGGGCGCCGCCGCCGAGGACATCGCCCCCAACTTGGATCATCTCGTCGAGCTGGCCCGCCAGGTCGCCCCCGTCGTCTGAGCGGCACGGACGGTCCGGGCGGTCGTGAGCAGCGACGCCGCCGCTCACCTCCCCGTTCCTGATCCCTCTCCCCGAACCCCACTCCCTCCCCACCGCTTCCAGCGATGAGGCCCCAGGCCGTGACGGCGCCTCTCAGGCCTCCAGCGCCTCCGCCGCCTCGAGCCACTGCTCCTCCAGATCGGCGTGGGTCGCCTCGGCGGCCACGAGCTCACGGCCGAGCTCGGCCAGCTCCCCCACCCGGTTCGGATCGGCCGAGACCTCCTCCATGCGCGCGTGCAGCGTGGCGAGCGACTGAGCCGCGCGCTCCATCTTCCGCTCGATGCGCCCCAAGGCCTTGCGGGCCTCGTGCCGGCGGGCCCCGCTGGAGGCGCTGCGCTCAGACGTGGGCTCAGCCGCCGCCCGCGTCGTCGCGGATGCCGCGGCGCCCGCTGAGGCTCTGGGGCTCCCGGCGCCGCCCATGGCCTCACGGCGCATCTGGAGGTACTGCTCGACTCCGCCGGGCAGGTCGCGCACGGTGCCGTCGCCCAGCAGCGCCACCTGGTGGTCGGTCACCCGTTCCAGGAGGTAGCGGTCGTGGGAGACGACCACGAGGGTGCCGGGGAAGGAGTCGAGGATGTCCTCGACGGCGGCCAGGGTGTCGGTGTCCAGGTCGTTGGTGGGCTCGTCGAGCAGGAGCACGTTGGGCTCGGTCATGAGCAGGCGCAGGAGCTGGAGCCGGCGGCGCTCCCCACCGCTGACCTCCCCGACCCGGGTCCAGGCGCGCTGACGGGTGAAGCCCAGGCGCTCGACGAGCTGGGCCGCCGTCATCTCCTTGTCCCCGACGACGACCCTCTCCCCCACCATGGCCACGGCCTCGACAACGCGCAGGTCCGCGAGCGCGTCGAGCTCGTGAGTGGACTGGGACAGGGTGGCCACCTGAACGGTCTTGCCACGGGCGACACGGCCGGCAGTGGGCTCCTGGACGCCTTCGAGCAGGCGCAGCAGGGTGGTCTTGCCGGCACCGTTGACGCCGACGACGCCGACCCGCTCACCGGGTGCGAGCCGCCAGGTGACCCGGCGCAGGACCTCCCGCTGGGTGGTCTCGCCGCCGTCGGTGGGCGGCCCGGGGTAGCGCACGGTGACGTCCTCGAGGTCGAGGACCTTCTTGCCCAGGCGGGCCGTGGCCATGGCGGTCAGGGCCACGGTGTCGCGCGGGGGCGGCACGTCGGCGATGAGGGCTTCTGCGGCCTCGATGCGGAAGCGGGGCTTGGAGGTGCGGGCGGGGGCGCCGCGGCGCAGCCAGGCCAGCTCCTTGCGCAGGAGGTTCTCGCGCTTGACGGCGGCCACGGCGGCCTGGCGGGCGCGCTCGGCCCGAGCCAGGACGTAGGCGGCGTATCCGCCGTCGTAGGTCTCGATGCGGCCGGCCACCTGGGGGCGCCCGCCGCCGGGATCGATGCCGGGGACGACCTCCCACACGTTGGTGCAGATGGCGTCCAGGAACCAGCGGTCGTGGGTGACAGTGACCAGGGCGCCGCAGGCTCGGCCGCCCGGGCCGTTGAAGCGGGCCCGCAGGTGGCGGGCGAGCCAGTCCACGCCCTCGACGTCGAGGTGGTTGGTGGGCTCGTCGAGGATGACGACGTCGGCGCGGCGGGTGAGGACCGCGGCCAGGGCGACGCGGCGGCGCTGTCCCCCCGAGAGGGTGGCGACGTCGGCGGACAGGTCGAGGTCGGCGATGAGTCCGGCGTGGATGTCTCGCACGGCCGGATCGGAGGCCCACTCGTGCTCGGGGGCCTGGCCGTGGATGGCGGTGCGCACGGTGGCGCCCGGCGGCAGGTCGTCGGTCTGGCTGAGGACGGCCACGCTCACGCCGCCGGTGCGGGTGACGCGGCCGCCGTCGGGCTCGCGCCGACCGGCCAGGGCCGCCAGGAAGGTGGACTTGCCTGCGCCGTTGGGACCCAGGACGCCGACGCGGGTGCCGTCCTCCAACCCCAGGGTGACCTCGTCCAGGAGCAGGCGCGAGCCGACGGTCAGACGCAGGTTCTCCACGCCGAGCAGGTGCGCCATCAGCCCACCACCCGGGCGCCGGCCACGGGGGCGTCGGCGCGCGGGACGTCGGCGACCAGGCCCGAGGCCTTCAGTGCGCGCGAGACCCGTTGGGCGCTGCCGGGGTCCTCGACCAGAGCGGCGATGGTGGGGCCGGATCCGGAGACGATGGCGCGCAGGGCCCCGGCCTCCTCGGCCACGGCGATGACCTCGGCCAGCTCGGGGCGCAGGTCGAGGGCCGCGGCCTGGAGGTCGTTGTGGAGGGAGCCGGCCAGGGCGCGAGCGTCCCCGGCGCGCAGGGCGGCGGTGAGGGCCTCGGGCACGTCGTGTAAAGCGGGTTGCCCGCCGCCCGCCATCTCATCGAAGCGCCGGAAGACCGCCGGGGTGGACAGGCCCTCCTCAGCCAGGGCGAAGACCCAGTGGTAGACGCCCCGGGTCATGATCGGGGTGACCAGGTCACCGCGGCCGCTCCCGACGGCGGTGGCCCCGGTCAGGGGGAAGGGGACGTCGGCTCCCAGGCGGGCGGCCAGGGCGGAGAGCTCGGGCAGGGACAGGCCCGTGCCCCACAGGGCGTTGCAGGCCACGAGGGCGGCGGCGGCGTCGGCGGATCCCCCGGCCATCCCACCGGCGACGGGAACGCGCTTGCGCAGCAGGAGGTCGACGCCCTCGCTGACGCCGGTGGTCTGCGCCAGGAGCGTGGCGGCCCGCACGGCCAGGTTGGAGTCGTCCGCGGGGACGTCGGCGTCGGGCTCCTCGAGGGTGAGGGTGACGGTGCCGTGGTCCTGAGCGGACTGCCGGCGGGCGGTGACGGTCTCGATGAGGCGCACCGCCTGGAAGACCGTGGTGAGCGGGTGGTAGCCGTCTGGGCCGGGGGCGCCGACGGACAGGAAGAGGTTGACCTTGCCGGGGGCCTCGACGCGCACCGAGCTGGCCGAGCCGCTGCGGGGCGGCACGGTGGACTCGCGCGGACCGGTGGGGCCGTCGGGGACGGCACGCAGATGACTCATGACTGCTCCTGTGAGGTGGGAGGCGTTGGCGCAGCGGTCTCATCGACGGCGACGGGCTGCAGCACCTCGGCCAGGGCGGCGAAGGCGGTGATGTCGAGGGTCTCGCCGCGCCGCGTCGGGTCGATGCCGGCGGCGCGCAGGGCGGACTCGGCGGCGTCGGCCCCTCCGGCGAGCCTGGCCAGGGCCTTGCGCAGGGTCTTGCGGCGCTGCGCGAAGGCGGCGTCGACCACGGCGAAGACCTGCTCACGGGTGGCGCGCGTGGCGGGGGACCGGCGGCGCACGAGCTCGACGAGGGCGGAGTCGACGTTGGGCACGGGCCAGAAGACGCGGCGGGAGATGGTCAGGGTGCGGCGGGCCGCGGCGTACCAGGCGGCCTTGACACTGGGGACCCCGTAGGTCCGCGAGCCGGGTTCGGCGGCGAGGCGGTCGGCGACCTCGGTCTGGACCATGACGGTGACGCTCTCCAGGCTGGGCAGGGCCTCCAGCGCGGTGAGCAGGACGGGGACGGCCACGTTGTAGGGCAGGTTCGCCACGAGGCGGGTAGGAGCGGCTCCGGCCTCGCCCAGCGAGTCCGGGCCGGTGATGCTCAGTGCGTCGGCCTGGATGAGGGTCAGGCGGCCTGCGGCATGCGGCATGCGGTCGGCGACGGTGACGGGCAGTGCCCGGGCCAGGGCGGGGTCGATCTCGACGGCGATCACTCGCGCCCCGGTCTCCAGGAGAGCCAGGGTCAGGGAGCCCAGGCCCGGCCCGATCTCCAGGACCGTGTCGTCGGGGCGAACGCCCGCGCTCCTGACGATGCGGCGCACTGTGCCGGCGTCGTGGACGAAGTTCTGTCCCAGTGCCTTGGTGGGGCGGATACCGAGCGCCTGGGACAGGCCGCGGACCTCGGTGGGGCCCAGGAGGCCGGCGGCCCGGGAGCCCGGGGAGGCGCCGTGATCCTGGGGATCCCGGGGTTCCTGACTGGCGTGCTCTGCACAGGCGGCGTCGGCGGGAGTCTCGGAGGTGGCCTCACAGGCTCCCGCAGGGTCGTGCCCGTCAGTGGGGGCTGCTCCTGCCGGGGGCACCTGTGAATCGGGGGCCGGCAACGTCATGGGGACACAGTAACCGGCACCCACCCTTTGTCACTGTGAGATATCTGGGAACATGCCGCACGCTCTCTGCATGATCGGGATGATCGAGACCCGGGGTGTGCGCGGCGCCCCGGTGCGGCTCGGGCCGCTCAGTGCAGGCCGAGCTTGTCGGCGCAGCCGGGCCACTGGCCCCAGCCGGACTGGGCCTGGAGCTTCTTGGCCATGGCGGTCTGGGTGGCGGCGTCGGCCTCGTGGGGGTAGCCGGTTCCGCCCAGGGCCTGCCAGGTCTCCAGGGTGAACTGATACATGCCGTAGAAGCCGTTACCGGTGTTGGTAGCCGGGTTTCCGCCGGACTCGCACTGGGCGAGCTTGGCCCAGACGCCGTCGTCTCCGGCATCGCCGCCGGTCGTGCCGGCACTGCCACCGGACGCCGAGCCGCCGGCGGACTGCGAGGGCGCCTGAGCCTGGCCCTGTCCCTGGGACTGAGCCTGACTCTGCTCCTGGGACTGAGTCTGGTCCGGCTTGCTCTCCTGCTTCTTGGCCGTGCCGGTGCCCACCAGGACGACCTCATCGACCTTCTGGGTGACGACGACCTGGGCGACGGGGGTGCGGGAGACCTCCTTGCCGCCCACGGTGGTGACCTCGTAGGTGGTGCGCACGACGCCGTCGACGCCGGCCGTGGCCACCTTGGTCTCGCCTTCGGACAGGTCGCCGTTCTCCTGCTGGACGGAGCCGTGGGGGTCGGTGGCGTCGACCGTCTCGGTGGTCACCTTCTGGGTGCTCGGCGTGACTGAGACCCGGCCACGACCACCTTCAGCACCCAGGCCATCGGTGCGCTGTGCGGCCGCCTCGGCACCGGAGGCCCGAGAGGGCTCCCCCGCGCGGACAGCGGCGTAGGCGGCCCCGGAGACCGCGACCGACAGGGCCAGGGCCGCCAGACCCGCGCGCAGCGCGATGCTGCGCATGCCGCGCCGTTCCTGGGCCGCCTCCTGCGGGGCCTGCGGCTCCTCCGGCAGGACGTGGGCGTGGGAACGAGCGAGGGGAGTCATGGGGGGACGTCCTTCCAGTCGACGGCGAGTGCCACGGTAGTGGAAACGTTACAGTGGCGACAATTAGCCACCTCACTCCCGTGTGACCTACCTCCCACAGCAATGGTGACGGCGCCAGTCTCACAGGGAGACGGGCGCCGTCGACGACGTTCCGGGTGCCGTGTGGGGCGAGAAGATGCCCCGGGCGGGCCGCTTCGCTCAGTACCAGCCGACGGACTCGGAGTGGGCCCAGGCCGAGCAGGGGGAGCCGTAGCGGCCGGAGATGTAGTTCAGACCCCAGGTGATCTGGGTGGCGGGGTTGGTGGCCCAGTCGTCGGCGACCTCGCTCATCTTGGCGCCGGGCAGCGCCTGGGGGATGCCGTAGGCGCCCGAGGAGGCGTTCTCGGCCTGGTAGTTCCAGCCGGACTCGCGGGTCCACAGGCTCTCCAGGCAGGTGAACTCGGAGTCTCCCCAGCCGTGACTGGCCAGCATGGAGCGGGCGATGGCCTTGGCGCCGTCAGGGTCGGTCCCCGCGCTGGAGCTGGCCGCGGGCGCTGAAGTGGCGCTGTTCGAGCCCTCACCGCTCCCGTTGGACTGGGCGGTCTGCCCGTCACCGGCGGACTGGGCCTGCTGGGCGGCCTCCTGCTGGGCCTGCTGCTCCCCGGTGCCCACCAGGACGACCTCGTCCACCTTCTGGGTGACGACGACCTGGGCGACCGGGGTGCGGGAGACCTCCTTGCCGTCCTGGGTGGTGACCTCGTAGGTGGTGCGCACGAGCCCGTCAACGCCGGCGGTCTCAACCTTGGTCTCACCCTTGGGCAGGGAGTCGGTCTCCTTCTTCACCGTGCTGTGAACCTGCGGCTCGTCGACGGTGGTGGTGGAGGTCTGGGCACTGGCGATCTTGCCGGCACCGGCCTTCTGGGTGGCGGCGGCCTTGACCTGCCCGTCCGACTCGCCGCCGATCAGCCCGAAGGAACCACCCGAGGAGGAGCGCCCCTCGTCACCCCCTGCGGAGATGGCCGCGTAGGCGGCACCGGAGACCGCCAGGGAGAAGGCGGCTGCGGCGCCCCCCGCCTTGAAGAGCATGGGGGTCAGGGAGGTCTTGGCGGGCCCCTCGGCGCGACGACGTCCGCGGACGCCGGAGGCGGTCTGCCTCTTGGAGGCCAAGGAGCCAAGGCCGGCGAGCGTAGTACTCAGGGAGCTGGTCTGGGAGTGACGACCCACGATAGAACTTCCTTCGTTTTGACGACTGCGTGTCACCGTAACCGATGACCCAGGGACGTGCCAATGCACCTGCTCACACCCTGTGCGCTTGTGATGGAACCGTGCAGACAGGCCCTGATTCTCACCTGCCACCCACCTGGGACACCCCTGGGTGAACGGTGTTAACCTGGGAGGTATCGTCCGGACAAAATCGGCCGCGCCGCCACCACCGCGCACTCTTTTCCTCTTCCCGGGATTGCGGGCATCTCCCCGCAGGACGTCAGGGTCCATAGGTCTGAGCCCCGGGCGTCCCCCACCGGTCCTCGGCGGCCGACGGCGATCACCAGCTCCCGTAGACCGCCTCGGTGGTGGCCTGCAGGCGGCGGCAGAGGTCTTCCTCACCCAGGCTCCGCTGCTCGGCCAGGAAGCGGACCGTGTCACCCAGCAGGTAGGAGGCGTTGGGGCGGCCGCGCCAGCGCTTGGGTGGGAGGTAGGGGGCGTCGGTCTCCACCAGGAGCAGCGCGTCGGGCAGGGCGGCGACCGCCTCCCGCAGGGAGTCGTTGGCCGGGTAGGTCAGCGGGCCCGCGATGGAGGCGTACCAGCCGTGCTCGGTGCAGGCGGCGGCCAGCTGCTGCCCACCCGAGAAGCAGTGGAAGACGGTGCGCTCGGGGGCGCCGTCGGCCTTGAGGACCTCCACGCAGGCGGCGTGCGCGTCACGGTCGTGGATCTGCAGGGGCAGGTCGAGCTCCTTGGCCAGGGCGATGTGCGCTCGGAAGGCCTCGCGCTGGGCGGCGGCCCCCTTTTCACCGGTGCGGAAGAAATCCAGGCCGCTCTCCCCGACGGCGACGACGACGTCGGCGTTCGCCCTGAGCGTCTCCTCCAGGCGGGCCATGACCGACTCGAGCGGCTCGCCGTGGTGTTCCTGGGCCCGCGGCTCGAGCCCGTCGGGACCGGTCTCGCGCACTCCGGCGTGGAGGACGGCCTCGTTGGGGTGCACGGCCAGGGCCACGCGCACTCCTGGCAGCTCGCGGGCCAGGGCCAGGCTCTCCTGCCAGGTGGTGGTCTCGCAGGCGGAGGTCACCACGCGGGTCACGCCCACGGCGGCGGCCCGCTCGACCAGCTCGGCGGCGCTCAGTGGCGCCTCGGAGCCGGGGCCGCCGGCGTCCGCCGCGACCGGCAGGTGCGTGTGGTTGTCGGTGACCGGGACCGCCAGGGGGGCGACGGCGTCGGCCGGCGGCCAGGAGCGGTCGCGCTTCCTCGAGCCCATGCGCCCTCAGGAACCGGTGACGTCGTCGGGCACGGAGCCGGCGTAGCGGGCCAGCTCGGCCTCGACGATCGACTCGTCCAGCTTGGTGAACACCGGGGCCGGCTTGGCCACGGGCGTGCCGACGGTGACGGGGTGGCGTCCCCAGGTGGGGGCGTCCTGGTAGTCGCCGGTGATAATCGGGTAGCCGGTGCGACCGTCGAAGGCCTCGGGCAGGTGGTCGGGGTCGAGCTCGTCGACCTCCTCGATGCGGGGCATCGGGGCGATCCTGCCGCTCCCGCCCAGGACCCGGTCGACGTCGTTGGCGGCGTGCGGCAGGAAGGGCGAGAGCATGAGGTTGAGGTCGGTGACCGCCTGGGCCAGCGTGTGCAGGACCGTGGCCAGGCGGGCCTGGGTGGCGGGGTCCTCGCCCTTGAGCTTGAAGGGCTGGGTGTCGGCGACGTACTTGTTGGCCTCACCGACCAGGCGCATCGCCTCCCCCAGGGCCGCCTTCTGGCGGTGCTGGGCGATGAGGTCGCCCACGGAGGTGAAGCCGGCCTCGACGGCGTCGAGCAGGGCGCGGTCGATGCCCTCCAGCTCGGCGGACTCGGGGATCTGCCCGAAGCGCTTGTGGATCATGGAGGCAGTGCGGTTGACCAGGTTGCCCCAGCCGGCCACGAGCTCGCCGTTGGTGCGCCGCACGAACTCCGCCCAGGTGAAGTCCGCGTCCGCGGTCTCCGGGCCGGCCGCGCAGATGAAGTAGCGCAGGGCGTCGGCCTGGTAGCGCTGGAGGAAGTCGCGCACATAGATGACGATGCCGTGGGAGGAGGAGAACTTCTTACCCTCCATGGTGAGGAACTCGCTGGAGACGACCTCGGTGGGCAGATTGAGCGAGCCCAGGCGCCCGGGCTCGCCGCCGCGCTCCCCCTGGCCGTTGTAGCCCAGGAGCTCGGCGGGCCAGATCTGGGAGTGGAAGACGATGTTGTCCTTGCCCATGAAGTAGTAGGACAGGGCCTGGGGGTCGTTCCACCAGGCGCGCCACGCCTCGGGGTCGCCGCTGCGGCGCGCCCACTCCACGGAGGCGGACAGGTAGCCGATGACGGCGTCGAACCAGACGTAGAGGCGCTTGGTGGGCTGGTCCTCCCAGCCGGGCACCGGGATGCCCCAGTCGATGTCCCGGGTCATGGCGCGCGGGCGGATGTCCCCCAGGAGGTTCTGGGAGAACTTGATGACGTTGGGCCGCCAGGTGCCGGAGGCCTCGCGCTCGTCGAGCCAGGCGCCCAGGGCCTGGGCCAGGGCGGGCAGGTCCAGGAACCAGTGGGTGGTCTCCACGAACTCGGGGGTCTCGCCGTTGATCCGCGAGCGCGGGCTGATGAGGTCGGTGGGGTCGAGCTGGTTGCCGCAGGTGTCGCACTGGTCCCCGCGGGCCCCCTCGGCGCCGCAGATCGGGCAGGTGCCCTCGATGTAGCGGTCGGGCAGGGTGCGCCCGGTGGAGGGGGAGATCGCAGAGCGGGTCACCTGCTGGACCATGTAGCCGTTGTCCCGCACGGTGGTGAACATGTCCTGGACCACGTGGTAGTGGTTGCCGGCAGTGGTGCGGGTGAACAGGTCGTAGGACAGGCCCAGGGCCACGAGGTCCTCGACGATGAGCCGGTTGTTGCGGTCGGCGAGCTCACGGGCGCTGAGGCCCTCCTCGTCGGCGGCGACGAGGATCGGGGTGCCGTGCTCATCGGTGCCCGAGACCATGAGGACGTCATGACCGGCCATGCGCATGTAGCGCGAGAAGACGTCAGAGGGAACACCGAAGCCGGCGACGTGGCCGATGTGACGCGGGCCGTTGGCGTACGGCCAGGCGACTGCGGACAGGATGTGGGTCATGGAGGTCAGCCTATCGGGTTCCCGGCCGATTCAGTTCACGGCCACAGATTTGGTCCACGGCCTGCGAGGCACCGCCACCTGCCGGTAGTCTGTCCGAGTCGTGCGGCTCCCGCCCGGTAATTGTTCCGACATATCGACGCCTCCTGTGAGGCCTCGGGTGCGCTGCGAGCTTCCAGCCTCGCGTTGCTGCCGTACACGCCGTCATGACGTGTTCCCACGCGCCTCTCACACGGACACGATGGACCAGAAAGGCCAGCTATGTCCCAGTACCCCGGCTCCCAGTACCCAGCGAGCTCAGCAGGCTGGTCGGCCAACGGCTATGACCCGGCTCTTGCCGGCGGTCAGCCTCAGCCTTCGCAGTACCCGCCGGCCGCACCGTTCCAGACGCCTCAGGGCGGTTACTCAGGTGCCGCGAGCCAGCCGGCGGCGTCCAGGAGCCTGGCCGCCCCGACAGCCTTGGCGGTGGCCGGCCTGGCCATTCTCCTGATCGCCATCATCGGCGGAATCGGCTCGGCGGTCACCCGCAGCCAGTTCAACGCCACCATCACCGACCTGCCGGATGACCAGGCCGCCACGGTGAAGCTGGACAAGGGCAGCACCTACGGGCTGTTCTACAGCGACGGCGACGACGCGCCGGAGTGCTCAGTGGCCTCTCCCGATGGCGACGACGTCGACACGAAGTCCAGCTCGTCGTCCACGAAGGTCAAGGGCGGCAAGCTCTTCTCGACCTTCTCCTCCCAGAAGTCGGGCGCCTACACCGTTGACTGCAACAACACTGCGGGAGTCTCCATGGGTGAGATCATCGCCCCCTCGTCGGGGAAGGCCACCTTGATGTCGCTGTTCGGGGTCGTCGGCACGATCATCATGGCGGTCGTGGGTCTGGTGATGGGCGCCGGCGGCATGGCCTGGCGCTCCAAGCTGGCCGCTGCCGGGACCGCTCCAGCTGCGGCGGGTGAGGCGTTCAGCCCGATGTCCGGCGCGGCGCCCGGGACCCCGACCGTCTACACCCAGGGGGCCTGGCAGTCCGACCAGCAGCCGCAGGCGGCGCAGTACGCCCAGCAGCCCCAGTACCAGCAGCCCGAGCCGGCCCCCCAGCAGGCCCCCTATGCAGCTTCGGCCGCGGGGGCTGGAGCCCAGCCCCAGTACTCGCAGGTGGCCCCGACCGCCCAGTTCGGTTGGACGGGTCAGCAACCGGCGCAGCAGCAGGCTCAGTCCGCGCAGCCCTCGGTCTTCACTCAGCCCGTGCAGCAGGGCCAGCAGGGCCAGCAGGGCCAGTACAACCCGCAGGCGCAGCCCGGCCCGTACCAGCAGCCCGGTGGCTGGCCGGCCCAGTAACCCGTCTCAGGCAACGCATGGGTGCCCTCGCCGAGGCAATCGGCGAGGGCACCCATGGTGTTCGGGGGCGACTGGGGGCCGCAACCCTGGTGAGCAGCCTGGCGACCGGCCCCGGTGACCGGTGCGGGCAGTCCTTCAGTGGGAGGGGGCCAGCTCGATGCCGGCGGCGCTCATGTCGGCGCGGGCGACGCGTCCCAGCTCGGGGCTGACCGGTTCGGTCAGATCGGTCAGGACCCGCACCCGGTAGCCCTGTCGGACCGCGTCCAGGGCGGTGTCCTTGACGCAGTGGGACTCAGCCAGGCCGACGACGTCGACGGCCTCGATACGGGCGGCGCTCAGGATGTCCGCCAGGGTGCGCCCGTCCTCGTCCACGCCCTCGAAGCCGGAGTAGGCGGCGGCGTACTGGCCCTTCTTCACGGCGGCGTCGGCCTCGAGTCCGTTCAGGGCGGGGTGGAGCTGGGCCTCGGCGGAGTCGGCCACGCCGTGAACGGGCCAGGTGTCGATGAAGTCGGGTTCGCTGGAGAAGTGCTCTCCGGGGTCGATGTGCCAGTCCTGGGTGGTGACCACCAGGTCGTAGTCCTCCCGGTGGGAGGACAGGTAGGCGGCGATGCGCTCGGCGACGGCGTTGCCGCCGGCCACCGCCAGGGCGCCTCCCTCGCAGAAGGTGGGCTGGACGTCGACGATGATGAGGGCCCGGCGAGCGGGGGCCTGGGAACCGGTGCGGTGCTCGGTGTTCATGACCCGACCATAGCGGGTTCGGCCCCGCCAGGAGCCCGGTCGGCTCAGCCTTTGGTGTCACGCAGCTCCAGGGCCGCACGGTAGACCTCGTTGGGGCGCAGACCGCCCTCGCCGGCCGCCTGGGCCGCGGCCGCCTTGAGGCGCATACCGGCCTCGGCCAGGGCCAGGGCCTTGTGCGCGGCGGCCTCAGGACTGGCGACGAGGGGCTCGGCTCCGGCGACGACGAGGACCACCTCCCCCAGGACGCCGTCGGCCGTGGCCCGGGTCAGCTCCGCCAGGGAGCCCCGCAGCACCTGCTCATGAGTCTTGGTCAGCTCCCGGCACAGTGCCGCGGGGCGGTTGTCACCGAGGACCTCAGCCATGGCGGTCAGGGAGTCGTGGACGCGGCGGGGGGACTCCAGGAAGATCATGGTGCGCTCCTGGCCGGCCAAGGACTCCAGGGCGCGGCGCCGCTCCCCCGGCTTGCGCGGCAGGAACCCCTCGAAGCAGAACCGGTCGGAGGTCAGCCCGGACAGGGCCAGAGCGGTCAGCACCGCCGAGGGGCCCGGTGCAACGGTGACGGGCACCTGCTCGCGCACCGCCGCCTGGACGAGCCGGTACCCGGGGTCGGAGACCGAGGGCATCCCGGCGTCGGAGACCACCAGGACGCGCAGGCCGGCGCGGGCGGCCTCGAGCAGCTCGGCGGCGCGCTCGCGCTCATTGTGCTCGTGGAAGGCAATGACGCGCCCGCGGGGCTCAACGTCGAGGCGCTGGGCCAGGGACCGCAGCCGGCGGGTGTCCTCGGCGGCGATGAGGTCGGCCTGCTCCAGGGCGCGACGCAGCCGCAGGGAGGCGTCGGAGACGTTGCCGATCGGGGTGGCGGCCAGGGTGATCGTCCCGCCGCGCAGGTCCGGGCTGTGGGCGGCGGGGGCATCGGCGGGATCGACGTCGGCGGCGGCAGGTGGGGGCGGGCTGCTCTCAGTCATAGGACACAGTATGTCGGTGCGCCCTCGATGAAGCCTCCGCCTACACTCGGGGTGTGACGACTCCGAGCGCGCTGTCTCCCGAACAGTCCCCCGAACAGGCCCCAGAGCAGTCCTCCGAACAGACCCGTGACAGCTCCTGCGGCCCGGACGCGGAGCAGGAACGAGCACAGGAAGCCGCCCCGGCGCGGGATGAGGCCACGGGCCCCGCGCCGGTCGAGGTCGCCGTCGCCGAGCCGGTCATCGCCGAACGCGACACCGAGCCCGCCGCCGAGCGCACCGAGGCCGAGCTGCGCACCATGCTCGGGCTGGGCCCGGTGGGTGCCGTGATGCCCCTCGACGTGAGGGCCCGCGGGTGGATCGTCACCGGCGTCGTCGGCGTCATCGCAGCCCTGCTGCGCCTCATCGGGTTGAACCACCCCAAGACGCTCATGTTCGATGAGATCTACTACGTCAAGGACGCTTACTCCCTGTGGCACCTGGGCTATGAGGGGAGCTGGGCGGCCAACTCCGATGCGGCCTTCGCCAACGGGGACTTCTCCGGGCTGTCCACCGAGGCCGCCTACGTCGTCCACCCTCAGCTGGGCAAGTGGCTCATCGGCGCCGGCATGGAGATCTTCGGGCCGGCGTCGTCCCCCTTCGGGTGGCGGTTCATGCCTGCCGTCGCCGGAATCCTCACGGTGATGCTGCTGGCGCGCCTGACGATGCGCCTGACGCGCTCACCGCTGCTGGCGGGCCTGGCCGGGCTGCTCCTGGCGATCGACGGCGTGGCCCTGACCGAGTCCCGCATCGGGCTGCTGGACGTGTTCATCGGTTTCTTCGCCACCTTGTCCCTGTACTGCCTGGTCCGCGACCGGGAGTGGTCGCGGACGAGACTGGCCCGCAGGATGGCGGGGACCACGCCCGGGGCGCGCGCCCCGCACGCCACCATCCGCCCCTGGCTGCTGGCCGCGGGCATCGCGCTGGGGCTGACCTGCTCCATCAAGTGGTCAGGGCTCTACCTCGTCGCGGTATCCGGCATCGCCGTCGTCACCTGGGACACTCTGGCGCTACGGCGAGTGCGCGCACGGGCCTGGTTCCTGGAGGGGACGGTCGCCCAGGGCGTGAGCGACTTCCTGCAAGCGATTCCGATAGTCATCGTGGTCTACGTCGGCTGCTGGTGGTCCTGGTTCACCCACCCGGGTGCCTTCAAGCACGGCTGGACGGCCGAGCAGATCAAACAGGGGCTGCCGGTTCCCGCCCCCTGGCTGTCCGGTTACGTCGACAACTCGGTGTTCGAGAAGATCAACGACTTCATCGCCTACCACCAGCAGATGTACGAGTTCCACGTGGGCCTGGACGCCCCGCACACGTACCAGTCGAAGCCCTCGGGCTGGCTGCTGCAGACCCGCCCGACCTCCTTCTTCTGGGAGGACAAGGCTCAGGTGCCGCAGACCTGCGGGGGCGGGGACTGCATTCAGGCCATCACCTCGATCGGGAACATCGTCATCTGGTGGTCCGCCGTGGTGGCGCTGGTGGCCGTGATCATCATCGGGGTGAAGAACCGCGACTGGCGGGCCTGGGTGCCTCTCATCGGCTACCTGGGCCTGTATGTGCCCTGGTTCCAGTACCGGGATCGCACCATCTTCACCTTCTACACAGTGGCCTTCGTGCCCTGCGTCGTGCTCGTCCTCGTGCTGGCGCTGGGCATGGCGTCCGGACTGCTGCCACCGCTGCCGGGCTCGGCGAGCGCCGACACCCAGATGGAGGCTCTCCTCAGGCGGCAGATCGGCCCGGGTATCCGACCGTGGCGCGGCATGGGCGCCAGGTTCCTGGGTTTCGGCCCGCAGTTCGCGCGCACACCCGTGTGGACGCCGCCAGTGGAGGAGACCGACCCCGGGATCTACCGCATCAACCCAACCCTGGTCGACGGCGACGACCTCGAGCCCGGCGCCCCCTTCAGCGACCCGCGGACCGATGCGGCCCTGGCGCGCAGCTACGACGAGCTGACCGGCTACCCGACCCCGTCGACATCCGGGGACGCCACCAAGCCGGCGTGGTCCGACGGCGGGGTACCACGGCTGGCTGACCGGCGCCGCCCGTGGGCCTCCTTGGCGAGGTGGACGATGGCACCCACGTGGCAGATCCGCACCGAGGGCATCGGCCTCATCATCGCGGTCACGCTCCTTGCCTGTGCGGCAGCAGTCTTCTGGTGGCCGATCTGGACAGGACAGACGGTCTCACGCTCTTTCTGGGTCTCGCACATGTTCCTGTCGTCCTGGATTTGAGTCGCCCGGGTTCCCGGCGACGACGGTGATGTGCTGCTCGCCGCCGGGGCGCTCCAGCTCGTCGACGACGGCGAGCGCCAGGTGTTCGGGGGTTGATTCGTCAGTTCCAGGAAGTGCCGGGATCGGTGGGCGAGTTCAGCGCCACTGCGCCCCCGATGATGAGCACGGCCCGTCGGCTCCTGGGGCGGACTGCGGGACGGACGGTGTCAGTTCGGGCCAAGTCGCTCCCGGACCCCGCGGGCAAGCGCAGTGCGACGACGACGGTGCCGCTCACAGTCTCTTTCGTGAGGCCGGCGATCTCGCCTTGGGCAGCCTTTCGTGAGGCCCGCCGTGCTCTCGCCGACGGCCACACGCCGCAGGTGCGAGGCGACGCCGAGCGCGAGCCCCTTTCGCTGGCCCCTTGTGCTGACTGTGTGGACCAGGCATGAGCTCCGGACGGGCGGCCGTACCGTTTCT
>NZ_MSKS01000022.1 GCF_001937445.1 Actinomyces oris
CGGCCAGCGCCTGACGGCGGGTCTCGTCGGCGGCGATGACGCGGTCGACGAGATCGACGTCGGCACCACGGGCTCGCTGGCTGGCGCGGAAGGGCTCGGGGTTCTCACGAAGCGCACGCAGGTCGATCATGGTCCTGAGTGTAGTCAGGACCGCGCCCCAGACAGCATTCGAGCAGCGCCCCGGGCCGATCCGGGCCGCGAGCGCGACGGGCGACGGAGGCGGGGCGAGCCGGGGACGCCCGAAGTCACGGACGAGTGGCGGAGCCAACACTCGAGGGCGGAACGGGTGGGATTCGACGTCGATCCCCCCGGCGGCCGGCCCGCCGCCAGCGTCACCCAAGGCCCTGAAATCCAGGAATGATCCAGGAGATTGGGTGGCGGCGGCGTGGGGTCGCAAGGCCGCGATATATACATGCTCACCCTCACCCGCACCACCTCGAAACGGCGAACGTGACCCACACCCCTCTTACCAACGCAATCCACCTGTGAATAGAATCCATTTCAATCGGTGCGCCCTATCGTTCCCGACGGTGTTTCCGAGCCGCCACGTTGGAGACTCGCCCTCACCTCCCACCGCACCGCCCTCCCCGCTCCTCCCGGCTAGTCGTCTGTCCCCGATTTTCTGCCACTCCGTCATATCAGGCTCGCCGACCGCCATGAATGCGGGCCCCGACCACAGGACCACAACTCATGCCGACCACATCATCTCCGTCCTTCTCCCAGCTGAGGGCCTTCGTAGCGCTGTGCGACCACCAGCACTTCGGTGAGGCCGCCGCCGCGCTCGGAGTCAGCCAGCCCAGCCTGTCCCAGGCCATCACCGCACTGGAGAAGCGCGTCGGCGGCGAGCTGGTGGAGCGCACCACCCGCCGCGTCCTGGTCACCTCCCTGGGCGAGGCCCTGCTGCCCTACGCCCGGGACGCCGTCCTGGCCGCCGAGGCCTTCAACGAGGCCGCCTCCAGCCAGGGCGCCGCCCTGAGCGGCACGATGCGCCTGGGCGTCATCCCCACCATCGCGCCCTACCTGGCCCCCGTCCTCATTGACGGCCTGCGCGAGGCCCTGCCCCAGATGGACCTGGACCTGCGTGAGATGGTCACCGGGGACAACCTCGACCAGCTCGCCCAGGGGCGCCTCGACGCGGCCATCATCGCCTTGGAGGACGACCTTCAGCGCATCACCGCGATCCCGATGTTCGACGAGCGGCTCGTCGTCCTCACCGCCGCCGACCACCCCTGGGCCGGCCGCACGGACGTGAGCCCCGCCGAGCTCGACGACCAGCCCCTCCTCCTGCTCGACGAGGGCAACTGCCTGCGCGACCAGACCCTAGCCCTGTGCCAGCGCTACGGCTCCCACCCCCCGGTCGCGGTGGCCACCACCCTGTCGACGGTGACCCGCATGGTCGCTCACGGTTCCGGCGTGACGATCATCCCCGAGGGGGCGCTCCAGCTGCTGACCCCCTCCTCGGAGTACGGCGTCGCCCGTTTCGGCGACGAGGCGCCGATGCGCCGCATGGGCCTGGTGCACCGGGTCTCCTCCTCCCGCGGCGCCGACTTCGCCCAGCTGGCCGACCTCATCTCGCGCCTGGTGAGAGAGGCCGACCTGCCCGTCTCGCCCGTCAAGGCCTGAGCCCTCCCTCCGGGGCGCTCCTCGCCGGCGGCAGGCGCTCTCTCGCGTCCTCTCGGCCCGTTCCTGCCCGCCGCCCCCTGGCGGGCCGTGACCCAGGCCGCCAGGGCGGCTAACCTGCCCCTATGACGGGCGGCACCGACGGCGGCACCCGGGCGACGACGCGCACCGGGCGGCCACTGGCCTGCGTCGTCGTCAACCCCTCCAAGCCGCGCGTCACCGCCGTGGTGCGCTCTCTGCTGGAGGGTGAGCTGCGCGAGGCCGGCTACGCCGGGCCCGTGTGGCTGGAGACGAGCGTCTCCGAGCCCGGCACGATGCAGGCGCGCCTGGCTCTGGCGGCCGGGGCGAGGCTGGTGGTGGCCGCCGGCGGCGACGGAACGGTGCGCTCGGTGGCGGCCGGCCTGGCCGGCACCGGGGCCCAGATGGGTATCGTCCCGCTGGGCACGGCGAACCTGGCGGCCCGCAACCTTGGGGTGCCGGTCGGGGATGCCCGGGCGGCGGCCCAGGTGGTGGTCCGCGGCGTCGATCTTCCCGCCGACCTGGCCTGGGTGCGCACCGAGCCCTGGTCCGATCCCGACGTCGTCCCCGACCCGGCGCCGGCGGGCGCCCCCCGCGGGCGGGCGGCCTCCACGCCCCTGACGGGGCCAGCCGCAGCAGCCCCGCCGGACTCCCCGCCCGCCCCGGTCGCACCGGCCGACTCCCGGCAGCTGTCGGCTGAGGCGGCCCGGGCCGTGCGCACGATCCACAGGGCGACCCGCAGGGCGCATCAGTGGACCCGGCCCACACTCGGCGACGAGCACGCCTGCATGGTGGTGGCCGGGATCGGTTTCGACGCCGGACTGGTGGCCTCCACGCGCCCGGCCCTCAAGGCGCGGGTCGGCTGGGGCGCCTACGCGCTGGCGGCCATGGAAAACCTGGGCTCGCCGCGCATGGACCTGGTGCTCAGCCTCCAGGACGAGGCCGGCGCACGGCGCGTGGAGCGCCTGAGGGCCCGCAACCTGCTGGTGGCCAACGGCGGGCGCCTGCCGGCCGGGATCACCCTGCTGCCGCAGGCGCGCACCGACGACGGCATGCTCGACGTCGCCGCCATCGACACGGTGGCCGGCCTGGCGGGCTGGAGCTCGCTGGCGCGCCAGGTGCTGCCGCCCTATGCGGCGCGCTACTCCGAGTCGGGCCGCTCTCTAGGACGGGTGATGCTGCGCCGTGGAGGGGAGGTGGCCGTCCGGCTCTCGGCGCCGGCCCTGGTGGAGGTCGACGGCGACCTGCTGGCACCCACGCAGGGCATGCGGGTACGCATCGACCCCGGGGCGCTGCTCATCCGCCGCCCGGCGGCCTGAGAGCCAACGCGACTGGGACGGCCTGGGAGGCCGGGGCGGCCTGAGCCCACCTCACTCCTCCCAGAAGCCGGCGACGTCGATCGCCCCGCCGCTGGCCTCGAAGTCGGCGCGCACGGCCCGGCGCAGCTCGGCGTCGTGCAGCCAGTCCAGGGCGACTGCGGCCAGCCCGTAGGCGCCGTCGAGCGCGGCCGCGTCCCCGGTGGGGGCGCCGGCGGCCTCGGTCATGGCAGGGGTGTGGAGGGCGACGTCGGGCCGGTCGGTGACCTTGATGAGCGGGTGGATGCCGGGGATGCGCTGGGAGACGTTGCCGAAGTCGGTGCCGGCGGCGATGGTCTCGGGCAGGACGCCGGCGGCCAGGGGGTCGCGGCCGCGCTCGCGCTGGGAGCGCACCCAGGAGGTCAGCAGGGGGCCGTTGTCCCGGACGGGGACCTCGTTGCAGTACTCGGAGGTGAGGATCTCGACGCCGGTGCCGGTCATGAGGGCGGCGCCGTGGAGGAGCTCCTCGACCCGCTCGGCGATCTCCTTGAGGGTCTCGAGGTACTTGGAGCGCACCATGATGGACAGCTCGGTGCGCTCGGGGATGATGTTGGGGACCTGGCCGCCGTCGGTGATGATGGCGTGGAGGCGGTCCATGGGGAGCATCTGCTGGCGCAGCAGGCCGATGCCGGTCAGGGCCAGGGTGGCGGCGTCCAGGGCGTTGCGACCCATGAAGGGCTGGGAGGCGGCGTGGGCCGGCACGCCGTGGAAGATGACGCGCAGGCGGCGCACGCCCAGCCAGGTCTGGTGGGTGACGTCGTGGGCGTAGGAGTGGGTCTGGATGGCGGCGTCGACGCCGTCGAGCATGCCGCGCACGGCCAGGATCTCCTTGGCGGTCGAGTTCTCCTCGGCGGGCGTGGTCTGCAGGACGACGCGGCCGGGCAGGGCGCCGGGGCGGGTGCGGGCCAGGGAGGCCAGGGCGAGGAAGGCGCCCACGGAGTTGGCGCACATGACGTTGTGGCCGCAGCCGTGGCCGATGCCGGGCAGGGCGTCGTACTCGGCGAGGATGGCGATGGTGCCGGCCGACTCGCCGGAGTCTGCGGCGGTTGCGCCGGTGCCGCCGGTTGCTGCCTCGGTGCTGCCGGCCCCGGGGATCTCGGCGCGCAGGGCGGTGTCCATGCCGTAGACGCCGGCCTCGGGCTCGATGCCGTGGCGGCGCAGGAGCTCGGCGACCGTGGCCACGGCGTGATGCTCCTCGTAGCCGGTCTCGGGGTGGTCGTGGATGTCGTGGGAGAGCTCGACGATCTGCGGGGCCAGCTCGGCGACGACCTCACCCAGGGCGGTGCGCAGAGCGGTGGGGGCTCCGGCGTCGTCGGGCAGGGTCGGTGCCGGGCCGACGACGCCGCGGCGCTCCTCGGTCTCAGCGAGCATGCGCTCCTGGATGGCGCCGGAGGGGACGGTGGGGCGGGTCAGGTCATTCAGGTCGCGCATGGCTCCATCTTGGCCCAGCCGCCCCCGCCGCGGGAGCCGCCGCCCCCATCGAGGACTTACTTTCGCCACCAGGACTGCGCTGTCCCCCAGATGGCGACGGGGAGACCCCAGTAGCCTGGAGGAAAACGCAGTCCTCGGTCGGAAAGTACGTTCCGGGCGCGAACCGCAGTCACCACTGCGGCCCGCCCGAGCCGCCGCCGGGGGCGAGTGCCCCTCGCCCCCGCGCTCTTCCGCCACCTCCGGCGCTCGCACACCGAGACTCTCTTAAGACCAGGGATCCAGCTCCGATGGTGCTACACTCGCAGTGACTGATTCCCAGTAAGCCCCGCCATGCTTGCGGGGTTGAATGCTCCACCGGCTTGCCCACTGGCAAGGCGGTCTGACTGCCCGATCTCACATTGAGACCGGGCAGTTTTCTTACGACAGCCTCATAGTGCGTTCAAGTGTGGTATGCATCTCTCATGCCTACTCACCACCTTCGCGTGGGGATCGACGTCGGCACCCATTCCGTCGGGCTCGCAACGCTGCGGGTTGACGACCAGGGGACCCCCATCGAGCTCCTTTCAGCACTGTCGCTCATTCATGACTCAGGAATCGGCGAGGACGGGAAGAGAACCGCCTCGACTCGCAAGGAGATCTCCGGCGTCGCCCGCCGCGCTCGACGCCTGCTGCGGCGTCGACGCAAGCGGCTCCAGCAACTCGACAAGGTGCTGCTCGACCTGGGCTTCCCAATTCCAGATCTAGGCGGGCAGACCGATCCATACCTGGTGTGGAGAGTGCGCGCTCAGCTGGTTGAGGAGACGCTACCTGAGGAGCTGCGTGGCCCGGCCATCTCCATGGCGGTACGCCATATCGCACGGCATCGGGGGTGGCGCAACCCGTACTCGAAGGTCGAGTCGCTGTTGTCACCTGCAGAGGACTCCCCGTTCATGGAGGCGCTGCGCGAGCGCATCATGACGGGCCCAGGCGAGATTCTCGACGACGACATCACCCCCGGACAGGCGATGGCCCAGGTGGCGCTGACCCACCGCATCACCATGCGCGGTCCGAAGGGCATTCTCGGCAAGTTGCATCAGAGCGACAACGCCAATGAGATCCGGAAGATCTGCGACCGTCAGGGCATCTCTCCCGATGTCTGCAAGCAGCTGCTGCGTGCCGTTTTCAAGGCGGAGTCCCCACGCGGGTCGGCCGTCTCCCGCGTGGCTCCCGACCCGCTTCCCGGCCAGGGCTCCTTTCGGCGCGCGCCGAAGTGCGATCCGGAGTTCCAGCGCTTCCGGATCATCTCCATCGTGGCCAATCTCCGCATCAGTGAGGCCAAAGGTAAGGACCGGCCGCTGACGGCGGACGAGCGCCGCCAAGTAGTTGCCTTCCTCCTGGAGGACCCACGAGACGACCTGACCTGGGTTGATGTGGCTGAGAAGCTGGGAGTCTCCCGCCAGGCTCTGCGGGGTACCGCGACGCTCACCGCAGATGGTGAACGGTCGGCCGCTCAGCCTCCGGTCAACGTGACCGACCAGATCATGCGCAAGACGAAGATCAGCGCGCTGAAGACCTGGTGGGTGGAGGCCGACGCCGAACGGCAGGGCGCCATGGTCCGTTACCTCTACGAGGGTCTTGAGGACTCGGAGTGCGCCGAGGTCATTGCCAAGTTGCCGGAGGAGGACCAGGCCAAGCTCGATTCTCTCCACCTTCCAGCCGGACGTGCGGCGTATTCGCGGGAGTCATTGACGGCCCTCAGCGACCACATGCTGGCGACGACTGACGATCTGCATGAGGCACGTAAGCAGCTCTTCGGCGTCGATGACTCATGGGCCCCTCCGGCCGAACCTGTGGGCGCCCCGGTGGGCAACCCGTCCGTCGACCGGACCCTCAAGGCCGTCGCACGGTATCTCGCCGCGGTCGAGAATGTGTGGGGCAAGCCCGAGGTCATTCAGGTGGAGCATGTCCGAGATGGCTTCGCCAGCGAGCGTGCGGCGCGGGAGCGGGACCGGGCGAACAACCGTCGCTACGAGGTGAACCAACGCGCGATCAAGGAGATTCAGCAGTCCTACGGTGTGGAGGGACATGTACGTCCAGGCGACGTCATGCGCCATCACGCCATCACATTGCAGGACTCCGCCTGCTTGTACTGTGGGGGGACAATCGGCTACCACACCTCTCAGCTGGACCACATCGTTCCGCAGGCCGGAACAGGATCGAATAACCACCGAGAGAATCTCGTGGCCGTCTGCGAGCGCTGCAACCGTTCGAAATCGAACACCCCGTTCGCAGTTTGGGCGCAGACCTGCGGGATCCCTGATGTCGGGGTGAAGGAGGCCATCGGTCGAGTGCGCGGGTGGCGCAACCGCCCTGACGGCATGTCACCTGGTGATTTGAAGCGCCTTAAGAAGGAGGTCATCGCTCGTCTTCAGCGCACCCAGGAGGATCCTGAGATCGATGAGCGCAGTATGGAGTCCGTGGCTTGGATGGCCAATGAGCTTCGCCACCGTATTGCCGCCACCTACCCCGACGCCGATGTCATGGTCTACCGTGGCGCCATCACTGCGGCTGCCCGCAAGGCGGCGGGTATCGACTCCCGTATCAACCTGATTGGTGAGAAGGGACGCAAGGATCGCATTGACCGTCGCCACCACGCCGTGGATGCGAGCGTTGTCGCCCTCATGGAGAGGAGCGCCGCCAAGACGCTGGCGGAACGGTCAAGTCTTCGTTGGGCACAGCGCCTCACTGGCCAGGAGGAGACCTGGAAGCAGTACACGGGCTTGACCGTGGGGGCGCGAGAGCACTTCGAGTCGTGGCGGAGCCACATGCTTCGTCTCACGGAGCTGTTTAATGAGCGCCTGGCCGCTGATGAAGTGCATGTCGTTGAGAACCTTCGCTTGCGTCTCGGTAGCGGTAACGCCCACGACGACACGATCCGGAAGTACGACACTCCCCGGCTCGGTGACGGCCTGTCGGTCAACCAGATTGATCGAGCCAGTTCCCCCGCATTGTGGTGTGCGCTCACCCGGGAGGTGGACTTCGACGCCGAGAACGGCCTTCCTGCCAGGGAGGATCGTTTGATCAGAGTTCACGGACAAGAGTTGACGTCCAACGACCGTATTAAGCTGTTCTCCAAGAAGCGCGGCAACGATGCCAAGGAGAAGCCTTTCGGGGCTATCGCGGTGCGTGGTGGTTACGCGGAGATCGGGTCAACAATCCATCACGCCCGCATCTACCGTATCGAGGGCAAGAAGCCTGTCTACGCGATGCTCCGCGTCTTCACTCACGACCTGCTAAGTCATCGGCATGGGGATCTCTTCTCCGCGGTCGTCCTACCCCAGTCGATTAGCATGAGGTGCGCCGAACCGAAGCTTCGGCAGGCCATCGCTGCGGGCAACGCCACCTATCTGGGATGGGTCGTGGTGGGTGACGAACTGGAGATCAACATTGACTCCTTCACCAAAGACACTATTGGGCGCTTCCTCGAAGACTACCCTAACACCACACGTTGGCGTATATGTGGGTATGACGCCAACAATAAACTGACATTGAAACCAAGGATCCTTGCCGCGGAAGGATTAGGGAATCCAATCAGCGCCGTGAGTGAAATCGTTGACCGTAAAGGATGGCGAGTAGCAATTAACGTACTGGCCAAAGTACAACCTACTGTTGTTCGTCGCGATGCTCTAGGCCGCCCTCGGCACTCCAGTAGATTCGGTCTCCCTGTCTCCTGGACCCTCGAGTGAGGCTCCGAAATTGGACACAGCCTGGCGCATCATTGACTGCTCGTCGCTGGAGGGGCGCATCACCTCGGATCGTGGGGCGATCTGTATCCACCAGGACGACGGGGGTGAGCATCGGATCCCGACGGCCGATGTGGCGGTCGTCCTCGTAGGTCCTCACGTGAGCTTCTCGACGGCTGTCGTACATCGCCTGCTGGGCGCGGACGTTGTCGTGCTGTTCTGCGACTGGCGGGGCGTTCCCGAGGGCGCCGCCTATCCGTGGCATGAGCATGGTCGCGTTGGCGCCAGGCAGCTGGCGCAGTCGCAGCTCTCTGAGCCGCGGAGGAAGAATGCGTGGGGGCGCCTGGTGAGGGCGAAAGTGCTGGGACAGGCGACTGTCCTACTTCAGAAGGATCGTCCTGCGGCAGCTCGGCTCAAGGAGATGGCTCGTTCGGTCCGCTCGGGCGATCCGGAGAATGTCGAGGCCCATGCTGCTCGCCTGTACTGGTCCCGCCTATTCGCCTCCGAGGGTGATTTTTTCCGGCGTCCGGAGGCAGAGGACCACCGCAACAGCTGCTTGAACTATGGCTATGCGGTCCTGCGCGCTCACGGGATTCGGGCGGTAGTGAGTGCTGGGCTCTGCCCGACGCTCGGCCTGTTCCATCACGGACGCGGCAATATGTTCAACCTGGTGGATGACATCATTGAGCCCTTCCGCCCTGCGGTGGATGATGCTGTGCTGCGTCTGGATCCTGATGCGAGTCCCGCTGAGCGGCAGGTGAAGCAGGTTCTGGTTGCTGCGGTCCAACAGCCGTTCCGTGACGACGGTGCTACGCTCCCGACCGTCTTGGAGGAGTTGGCTCAGCACTTGGGTCAGTACTGTGAAGGGGATCGAGCCCGCTTGGATGTCCCGTCGTGGACCGGTCCGAGGCGTGAGTCCTGATGGCGGATGATCCAGTGTGGTGCGTGGTCATGTTCGATCTGCCGGTGGCGACGAAGAAGCAGCGCAAGGAGGCGACTCGTTTCCGGCACCTTCTTCTGGATGAGGGTTTCTGGATGGCGCAGTACAGCGTCTACGTCCGTTACTCCCCGACCGTGGCCGGCGAGCGTCGTAGGGCGAGTGCGATCAGGAACAACCTGCCGCGCGGCGGCGAGGTGCGGATCCTGTACGTCACCGACCGCGAGTGGTCGCACGCGCTCTGTTTCCGCAACGAAGAACCCGTCGAGGCTGATCCCGAGCCCCAACAGCTCATGATCTTCTGACCCCTGACGAGGCGTTTGCGCTGGTCAGACCCCCTTGATAGACGTTTCAGAAGTCTATCAAGGGGTCTGGCGACTGATTCCCAGCTCGGCGGCGAGCTCGCGCCAATCGTCCTGAAGTCTATCAAGGGGTCTGGCGACTGATTCCCAGCAGGGGCTCAAGGGCCACCTCACCGCCCTGAAGTCTATCAAGGGGTCTGGCGACTGATTCCCAGCCGACGCGTCTTGTGGAGCTTGTCTCGACGAAGTCTATCAAGGGGTCTGGCGACTGATTCCCAGCGCTTCGTGCCGGACGTGGCCGGCGACGTGAAGTCTATCAAGGGGTCTGGCGACTGATTCCCAGCCGTTCAGGGAGCCGGTGCCTGTGTCGGTGAAGTCTATCAAGGGGTCTGGCGACTGATTCCCAGCGCTGGCCTTGTCTGGCGGCGAGGCGATCGAAGTCTATCAAGGGGTCTGGCGACTGATTCCCAGCACGGTACTCGTTCCCTGGCGGAGGCTCTGAAGTCTATCAAGGGGTCTGGTGACTGATTCCCAGCGCTCGAAACGCTCAGGAAGGGCACGGCCGAAGTCTATCAAGGGGTCTGGTGACTGATTCCCAGCCTGGGTGTGCTGAGGGATCCGGAGTGGAGAAGTCTATCAAGGGGTCTGGTGACTGATTCCCAGCTGACGACTTTGGCGAGTGCTGATGACGGGAAGTCTATCAAGGGGTCTGGCGACTGATTCCCGGCAGCGAGGTGACATATGCGCACGGCGGCGGGGACTCCGGCGTCGTCGGGCAGGGCCGGTGCCGGGCCGACGACGCCGCGGCGCTCCTCGGTCTCAGCGAGCATGCGCTCCTGGATGGCGCGGGAGGGGACGGTGGGGCGGGTCAGGTCGTTCAGGTCGCGCATGGCTCCATCTTGGCCCAGCCGGCCTCCCCGCGCTCAGTCGCGGGGTGCAGCGAGCCGGCGCGCCGCGTCAACGACAACGGCGCGCTGACGCATGTGCACCTCCTCGTCATCGAGAGGCCCGCACAGCATCCGCGCCACCTGGGGCACGGTGGACCACCAGCCGGTCAGCGACATAAGCATGAGCATGAGCGCCCCGGGGTCGACGTCCCCGGTCAGGACGCCGGAGTCCTGACCGCTGCGCACCCCGGCGATCTTGCGCTGGTAGTGCTCGCGCCGCAGCTCCTCCTCGGGTACCTCGTCGTCGAAGGCGAGAGCCTCCCAGCACAGGAGCCGGATGAGCTCGGGGCGTTGCCGGTGGTAGTCGTAGAGGCGCCCGGCGTAGTCCCCCGCATCCTCACCCTCGTCGAAGGCGGGCGGTACGGCCTCCGCCACCCTGGTCAGCTCGTCGCGCAGGACCGCGGAGAACAGGCGGTCCTTGGAGCCGAAGTAGTTGTAGACGCGCTCCTTGTTGATCCCCGCCCGCTTCGCGATCCGCTCGACGGTGGTCCCAGCGGGCCCACGGCGGGTGAACTCGACTGTGGCGGCATCCTTGATCTTGCGCTTGGTCCCCTCGGTGTCCCAGGCCATGGCACCCCGTCTCCCGTGTCCGCGAGCGCCGGCGACAAACTCCAACGCTACCGTTGAAACTACTCCTCCAGTCTACTAGGGTCATTTCCAACGCTTACGTTGGAAAGGGGTTCTCATGTCTCGCGCACACCGGTCCGATCTGCATCCCGACGTCACCCACTCCGAGTCACCCACACAGTTGACGACTCGGTCAGCCTCTCCCACCTACCCCGCCGGCAGCAGTGCCACCGTGACCCTCGTGGTCACCGCGCTGCTCGTTCTGACCCAGCTGTACGCCGCCATCCCCTTGCTCACCCCGATCTCGGTCGACCTCCACGGCAATGCCACCGTCGCCCTGTCGACGGCCTTCAGCCTCACCTACGCCGCGGGCTTCCTCATCTGGGGGCCGGTCTCCGACCACTACGGCAGACGGAGGATCATGGCGCTGGCTCTCGGGATCCTCATCGTCTCCACCGTCTGCTGCGCCCTGGCGCCATCGCTCCCAGTCCTCGCAGCCCTGCGCGCTATCCAGGGCCTGAGCGCCTCCGGCTTCGCGCCCGTGGCCCTGGCCTACCTGTCCGAGGCCCTGGAGCCGCCCAGGCGGGCCGGGGGGATCGGGGCGATGTCGACGTCGTTCCTCGTGGCGGGCATCGTCGGCCAGGTCCTGGCCTCACTGGTTGCGCTGCACCTGGGGTGGCGGTGGTTCTTCCCCCTGTGCGGTGGACTGCTGGCTGTGGCCCTGGCGGTCGTCCTCGGCGTTGTGCACGACGCCGCTCCCGCCTCCGGCCCCTCGGGCTCCTCCCTGCGGGGACAGTTCGCATCACTGGGGCGGCTCGCGCTCAGGCCCGCGGTTCTGGCGCTCAGCCTGGCGCACGTCACGCTGCTCATGGTGTTCGTGGCCATGTACACGGGGATCGGCGGTCACCTGGAGACGCTGGGCCTGCGTCCCACGTCCATCATCCTCATCCGCCTGGCAGCCCTACCAGCCATGTTCCTCAGTCTCGTAGCAGGTCGGCTCGCCGCGAGGTGGTCCTGGTCCCGGACGGCCCAGCTCGGCTTCGGGGTATCGGCATTGGGCATGCTCGGTGAGGCACTGCTGGCGCAGAGCCTGGTGGGCCTGGTGGTCTGCAGCGTCGTGTACGTCGCTGGGGTCGCGTTAGCCGCGCCAGCGATGATCAGCCTCTACGGGCAGGTATCCGCCCCCAACCGCGGCAGCGGCATGGCGCTCAACGGATTCATCCTGTTCGTCGGCACGAGTGCCGGCCCACTCCTGGCGACGTCGTCGTCCACCTTCCGGACGCTGGCTCTGACGCTGACCGGGATCCTGGCCGTGGCGCTGGCCGCGATCACCGGTTTCAAGGCACTGGCCGACACCGACCACTGACGCGAACCGACCGAGGGAGCCACCGCCCCCATCGAGGACTTACTTTCGCCACCAGGACTGCGCTGTCCCCCAGATGGCGACGGGGAGACCCCAGTAGCCTGCAGGAAAACGCAGTCCTCGGTCGGAAAGTACGTTCCGGGCGCGAACCGCAGTCACCACTGCGGCCCGCCCGAGCCGCCTTACCCCGTCCTCAGCTGAACAGCGAGGCGGCCACCATGGTGTCACCCTCCTTGATGCCCGGGGGGATCGCGAACAGCGCCGAGGCCTCGTGCTTGAGGTACTCCTGGAGGGCGTCGCTCTTGGTCATGCGGTCCAGGATCGGGTAGAAGTTCGTGCGCGGGTCACGCACGAAGGCGATGAAGAACAGGCCGGTCTGCAGCAGCCCCAGGGAGTCGGAGCCGTCGGTGTAGTTGTAGCCGCGGCGCAGCATCCGGCGCCCCTGGTTCTGCTCCGGTGAGACGACGGCGATATGCGCGTCGGCCGGCACGAGCGTCTCACCCTTGTCGTCCTTGGCCTTGTAGTCCACGGCCGTGAACTCCTCGGAGGCCTTGGTGGGGTTGGCGATGCTCAGCGGCGCCCCGTAGCGCTTGTCGCGCCCCATGGTCTGCTCCTGCTCGATGAGCCGCAGGCGGTCCCAGATCTCGGCGAGCATGCGGATGCGCCGGGCCACGTAGTAGGTGCCGCCCGTCATCCACTCGGCTGCGGCGTCGTCGCCCTTCTGGACCCACAGGTGCTTGTTGAGCTGGTCGGAGGAGTCCTCGGCCTTGATGTTGTTGGTGCCGTCCTTGAAGCCGAACAGGTTACGCGGCGTCTCCTGGTCCACGGAGGTCGACGACGTGCGCCCGTAGCCGACCTGGCTCCACCGCAGCGCGGCGGTCCCGAAGGCGATACGGGTGAGGTTGCGGATCGCGTGGACGCACACCTGGGCGTCGTTGGAGCAGGCCTGGATGAGCAGGTCACCGTCGGACTGGGCGGCGTGGAGCTGGTCGCCGGCGAAGGAGGGCATACCCTCCTTGAGGACGGCGGGCATCTTGGCGGCCAGGCCGAAGCGGTCCTTGCCGTCGGCGTCGACGAACAGCCCCTTGCCCACGCCGAAGGTGATGGTCAGGCCGTTGGGCTTGTAGCCCCAAGCCTCGCCGGTGTCCTTGGGCGGCAGCTGCTTGTTGGAGCTGGGCTGGCCGCCGATGAGCTCGCCGGCGGCCATCTGCTCGGCGGCCACGGCCCAGTCGGACAGGAGGGTTTTCAGCTCCTCGACGTCGGTGGTGGAGACGTCGAAGGCCGCGGTGAACATGTTGTCCTGGGCGGGGGTGGTGATCCCCGCCTGGTGGTCACCCCGGAAGGGGTAGGTCGTGAGGATGGCGTCCTCGGACCGGTGGGAGGCCTCCCAGGCGCGGCCGCCGGCCACACCGGCCAGGCCCGCGAGCGCAGCGCCCAGGCCCGCGCCGGTGAACATGGCGCGGCGGCTGGTGCCCTTGGCGCTGGGTTTCCCGGCCGATCCGGGCGTCCCGGCCTCATCCGGCTTGTCGGCCTTCTCCGGCTGGTCAGCCTCGTCGGAGGCGCTCGCCTCCTCGGGCTGCTCCGCCGCGTCGGAGGCCGAGGAGCCCTCACCCGGGCCCTCCGACGTCGGGGCCTGCGACTCCTGCTGCTCCTGCACGGTCTCGTCCTGGGTCTCGTCCTGGGTCGCGTCATCGGCGACCGGGGAGGTGTCCGACTCGTGGGCCGGCTTGCCACTCACTGCTGTCTCCTTCCGGGGTGTCCGGGTTGCTCTGGTGCCGCCGCCTCAGAGGACGGTTCCAGCGACCTTGGACAGCGACTCGCTCAAGGCGTTGACGGCGTCGGAGAACTTGCGCTGCACGTCGGTGTAGGCGTTCTTGTCCGGGGTCTCGCCGGCGTCCTTCTGGACCGAGGCGATGGTGGAGTAGTCCACGTAGGTGGGCTGGCCGTTGGAGGCCTTCCCGGAGGCATGGTTCGCGATGAGCTTCTCGACCGCCGTGAACTGGGTGGTGATCTTCTCGGCGAGCTTGGCGTCCTTCTTCTTCATGAGCTCCTCGACGTTGCCGTAGGCGACCTTGGCGCCCTCGACATTGGCCTGGAAGTCGTAGAGGTCGGTGTGGGAGAAGGTCTCCTCCTCACCGACGATCTTGGAGCTGGCGACCTCCTCCAGGAGGCTGGAGGCGCCGTTGGCGACGTCCTCGAGCCCGAGCTCGAACTTCTTCCCGCTGGCACCGGTGATGTTCCCGTAGACGAGGTCGTAGAGCGACTTGGTGTCGGCGTTGAGCTGGTCGGCGACCTTCTTGCGGGCGGCGTCGTCGGCGAACTTGAAGGGGCTGGAGGAGTCCTGGGCCCACAGGTCGGCCTCGATGCGGTGCCATCCGGTCCATCCGGCGAGGACGTCCTTGTCCGTGACGGCCTTGCCGGCGCCGGAGGCGAGGTCCTGGACGCGGGTGTCCAGGGCGGCGTCGAGGTCGCCGGCCTCCTTGAGGCCGAAGGACTCGGCGGTGGGCTCGATGCGCTCGTAGTACTGGCGCGCCAGCGGGTAGAGGCTCTTGGCGGTGTCGGTGTCGCCGGAGGTGTAGGCGGTGACGAAGCCCTGGGTGGCGGTGAGGAGCTGGCCGGTCTGGTCGCGCACGTAGGCGGTGTAGTTGGTGACGGCGGCCTCGCGCGCCTTGGTCTCGTCGGCGCTGATGTCGACGGCGGCGCCCTTGGTGATCTTCAGCTCGGTGACGCCCTTGAGCTCGCCGACCATGTTGGGCTTGCAGGCGGCGTAGTAGGTGCCCTCCTTGAGGGAGGTGGTGAGCCTCGTGGTGGTGCCGGGGCCGATGTTCTCCTGCTCGGAGACGATCTGGAGCTTGTCCTCAGTGAGGATCTCCAGCTCGTTGGCCACTGAGCCGGAGTTGGTGATGGTGAAGGTGACCACGCCCGAGGGGAAGGAGGTGGAGGAGAGCTTGCAGGCGTCGTCAGTGAGGGTCACCGTGATCTCCTGGGCCGCCCCGGAGCCGGAGGCGCCGCCCTTGGCGTTCTTGGGGTTGTCGGCGCAGGCGGCCAGGCCCAGGCCCATGGCGGTCAGGGGGAGCAGGGTGAGCACGTTGCGTCGCTTGATGGTGAGCATGGTCTTTCCTTTGTAAGGGGGCGGCGTGAACAAGGGGCGGGGAGGGTGGTCGGGGTGGTCAGGAGGCCGCGACGGCGTCGGCTGGCTCCTCGGCGTCGGACTCGTCAGCGCTCGCGGCGGCCGGGGTGGCCGGGGTGGCCGGGGCGGCGACTGCGCGTGCGGGCGAGGGCCATCGGCCCGTGATCTGGAGGGTGAGGAGGACCAGAGTCGGGACGATGTAGACCCACCAGCCCACGACCTGCAGGACAGTGGGCTGGAGGTTGAGCTGGAACATGGCCTGGAGCAGCACGTAGAGCCAGTGGAAGGGCGAGGCGCCGTCGGGCAGGTAGAGGGACAGGTCCCAGGCGTGGCTCATGATGCCCGGCAGGAGGCCGGCCTCCTGGAGGTCCCCGAAGCCGTAGGCGACGATGCCGGCGGCGACGACAACGAGGAAGTAGCCGGTCACGGCGAAGAAGACGCGCAGGTTGATGCGCACCGCGCCCTGGTAGATGAGGACGCCCAGCACAATGGCGATGGCCAGTCCCGCGATGACGCCCACTGTCGCCTGCACGGTGGAGGTCTCGATGCTGGAGCGCACGGTGGCCCAGACGAACAGGGCGGTCTCCACTCCCTCGCGCCCGACGGCGACGACGGCGATCCAGACGACGCCCCAGCCGGAGCTGCCCGCGGAGAGAGACTTGGACAGTGATCCCTCCAGCTCGCCCTTGAGCTCCCGGGCGTTCTTCCCCATCCAGAAGATCATCCAGGTCACCATGCCGACGGCGACGAAGGACAGGGTGCCGCCGAGGATCTCCTGAGCCTGGAAGGTGAGGGTCTTGGGGCCCCAGATCATGATGGCGCCGGCGACCAGCGGGATCAGCGCCGCCAGCCCGACCCCCAGCCACAGCTTGGGCAGGGCGTCGCGGCGGTCGGCCTTGACGAGGTAGGCGACGATGATGCTGACAACAAGCGCCGCCTCCAGGCCTTCCCTCAGGGCGATGAGCAGGTTGGCGAACACTCGACCTCCAAGTCACGAATCAGTCTCAGGTCACGATGGTCGAGGCAAGCCTAGCCTTAGATGTTCTCGCTACCAAAGCGTCACGTATATCGCGTTCGTGTGGGATGAAGCCCAGTTTCGCCGGTCACACCGGCCCGCACCGTCCCGGGGCGCTTGCCCGGTCGGGGACGCCTGGCGACGAGTACTGCACGAGGGCCGGGGGCTACTGGAGGAGGGTCGGGTGTACTCCGCGAGGTGCGGGCGTTCGTGCAGTATGCACAACCCCTGGCCAGTGCCTCCCGAGCCTCGTGGAGTAGGCCGGCTCGAAGAGGCTCAGGCCGGTACCGGACCAACGACGCCGCGGCGCTCTTGGATGGCGCCGAAGGGGACGGCGGAGGCGGGTCAGGTCGTTCAGGTGGCGCAAGAGCCCGTCGTGGCCCAGCTACCACCCGCGCTGCGGGAGCCGTCGACCCCCATTGCGGGAGCCGTCGACCCCCATTGCGGGAGCCGCCGACCCCATCGAGGACTTACTTTCGCCACCAGGACTGCGTTCTCCCCCATATGACTGCGGGGAGACCCCAGTAGCCTGGAGGAAAACGCAGTCCTCGATCGGAAAGTAAGTCCCGGGCGCGAACCGCAGCCACCGCTCCGGCCCGCCCGAGCCGCCTACGGGCCTGCTTACTGCACGCGGGCGGGGGCGAGGAGCGCCGTCCATGTCGCCTCAGCCCCGCCCCCACCCGTGAGTCAAGCCGCTCGCGCAGCCTCAGCTCATCGAGTCCTCGCTCTCCGAGGTGCCCGCCGTGCCATCCGGGCTCCCGATGGCGTCGCCACCACCGACGATGTCACTGGTCCGCCCAGCAGTCACGGAGCCCCCGCCGCTCGCCCCGACGCCGACCTCCACCTCGGCCCGCGCGTCGGCCTCCTCCTTGAGCCGGGTGTTGACCTTCTCGACGTCGAGCCGCATGAGCAGGACGAGGATGAGGGCGTTGGCCGCGAGCGGCAGCCACACGTACATGATGTAGATCATCTGGATGGCGGACTCCGGCTGGACCTTGAGGTCCCCGTCGTAGCCGGAGGCGGCCAGCAGCCACCCGGACAGGGCCGTGCCGAGCCCGCCGCCGACCTTCACGCCGAGCGACGTGCAGGAGAACATGAGTCCGTCGATGCGCTTGCCGGTGCGCAGCCAGGTGTGCTCCGAGGCCTCGGCGATGAGGGCGTTGAGCGTGCCCTGCAACGAGCTCATACCCAGGGCCGCGACCCCGGAGAGGATCAGCATGAGCGGGAGGCTGTTCATGTAGGCGGCCACGAGCACCCCGAGCCGCCCCAGGGTCGCGATGACGTAGCCGATGATGTTGATTCGGTACATGCTCCCGAAGCGGCTCACTACCAGCGGTGTGATGAGGAGCCCGATCATGAGCGGGATGTTGATGGACCAGGCGAAGGTCTTCAGCAGGTCCGCGTCGCCCAGGACGTACTTCATGAAGTAGATGCCCATGTTGAGCATCGCCGTGAAGATCTGGGTGAGCAGGAAGACGATGAGGATGATGAGGTAGTACTTGTTGGACACCAGCATCTTGGCCGACTCCGCCACCGAGAGCTTGTCCTCCTGGAGCTCCTCCTCACCCACCAGCTCCTCGGGCGGCAGCTCCTTGACCGAGAACACCGAGAGCGTGTTGACCGCCAGGCCGAGCAGCGCGTAGAGGATCGCCATCGTCCGCCAGCCGACGGCGCCGCCGCCGAACAGGGCCACACCGCCGACGGTGATGCTCTGGATGAGCAGGTTCGTCCCGAAGGCGAACATGAAGCGGATGGAGCCCATCTGCACGCGCTCAGCCCCGTTGCGGGTGATGAGGGCGGTCAGCGAGGAGTAGGCGATGTTGTTGGCCGTGAAGAAGACCGCGTTGAGCAGCGTGTAGGCGATGAAGAACCAGGCGTACTTGGCGGTGTCCCCCAGGCTCGTGGGGATCGCGAAGATCGCGATGAGCATGGCGGCACAGCCCACGAATCCCCCAGCATCCACGGGCGGGCCTTGCCCAACCGCGTGTTGGTGCGGTCCAGCAGCGCCCCGAAGATGATGTCGGAGAATCCGTCGAAGAGCCGGGAGACCATCATGAGCGTGCCGACGACGCCCGCATTCAGCCCGGCGGTGTCCGTCAGGTAGATCATGACGAAGGCAGACAGCAGGACGTAGACGACGTTGCCGGCGACGTCGCCCGACCCGTAGCCCACCTTGTTGTACCACTTCAGGTACTTCCTCTCGCTGGCCGCCTCCAGCCCGCTTCCTGCGGTGGGGGCGCCGACCTTCTTGCCGGCGGAGTCGCTGCTCATGGCTTCACCTCATTGTGAGTGCTGGTGTGAGTGCTGGTGTGGGTGATGAGGGGGTTGAGCAGGAGATGGAGCTCCATCCCCAGCTCCTGGCTGTCGACCTGGTAGCGGGGCCGCAGGGCGGGCCCGCAGCTGTTGGATCCGATGCCGGCTATGGCGGCGTCCAGGCACAGGACGGTGCTGCCCGACGGCGTCAGCTCGGTGTTGCGGCGCCGCGCGGCCAGCTCCTCCTGCGTGTAGCGGGAGGCGTTGAAGGAGAAGGGGGTCGGCCCGACGGCCGCCAGGCTCAGCCCGCCTCCGGAGAGGAGGACCTTGTTGCAGTCGGCGTGGCTGCCGTTCTCCTGGGGCCTGATGTAGTCCTCGTGGAGGTCGACGACGTCGGCGCTGAAGGCCCCGTGGTAGCTGGCGCGGTGCTTGTCGATGTAGCTCTCCTGCGGGCCCAGGCCGTAGTAGTCGACTTGGCTCATGGACTCGGGCAGGAAGAGGCGCAGTCCCAGGCGCGGCAGGCTGGGGAAGCCCAGCGTCCGGCGCAGTCGCAGGCTCAGGCTCAGGACGCCGTCGTCGGTGAGGGTCCAGATGAGCCGTCCGCGCAGGGCCGGCTGGACCGAGGGCGCCACGAGGCCGACGTCGGCACTGACGGTGACGCACCCGGGTTCCTCGTCGACCTCGACGCCGTAGGCGCGGGCCACGGCCTGGTGGTAGTGGGCGCGCTCCCACTCCAGGCGCGCGTGGCGGTCGTTGTCGGTGGGTGCCCGCCAGATGTTGAGCTCCACCGGGCGCTGAAGGAGCTCGCGGCCCTCCGAGGACAGGGACACGGGCAGGCCGGTGCGCGTGTCGATGGCACAGCTGAGCCCGTCACTGTCGACCTCGATCCGGGTGCCTTCCCGCCTGACCGGCAGGCGGGTCTCGCCGATGGGGCGGTCGGCGAGCGCGGCGACCCACCGGTGGCGTCTGTCGGCGTTGCGCAGGGCGATCTCGTCGAAGCCCAGGATGTGGCCGGCGGCCCGCAGCGTGTCGGGGCGGGCGAGCCGGTAGGTGACCAGCAGGTGGCAGCGCCCGGTGGGCGGGACCTTCGGTTCGCAGCGCAGCATGACGCTCGTGTGCGGTGGGACGGGCTCCACCAGGTCAAGGTCCTCGCGGTCCACGACGACGCCGTCGCAGCGCACCTCGTAGGAGATGCGCAGGTACTGGGACAGGTCGGTGTGGTCGAGGTTGTTGTGGATGGTGAGCAGGCCCTCCTCCTGGTCGTACTCGACGACGCGGGCGGGGCGCTGGACGTTCTTGAGCTCGGCCAGGCCGGGGTGGGGGACGCGGTCGGGCGAGACGAGCCCGTCGACGCAGAAGTTGCCGTCGTGGACGGCCTCGTCGTGGTCGCCGCCGTAGAGCTGGATCGGCCGGCCGTCCTCGCTGGTCCCGGCGGTGACCGCGTGATCGCACCACTCCCACACGAAGCCGCCGCACATGCGCTCGTCGGCCCGGATGATCTCCCAGTAGTCCTCGAGGTCGCCGGGGCTGTTGCCCATGGCGTGGCAGTACTCCACGAGGATGAAGGGCTTGTCGGGGTCGGAGTCCAGGTAGTCGCGGATCTCCTCGATGGCCGGGTACATGCGGCTGTACAGGTCGATGCAGGAGTAGTCGTAGCGGCGCTTGGAGTCCCGGTAGTAGGAGCTCTCGTAGTGGGTCAGCCGCGTGGGGTCGAAATCCTTGGCCCAGAAGAGCGCCGCCTCGAGGGTGCAGCCGTAGGAGCACTCGTTGCCGGCGGACCAGGAGATGATGCTGGGGCAGTTCTTCTCGCGGTGGACGCACAGCCTCATGCGGTCGACGGTGGCCTGGGTCCACTCGGGGTTGTCGGCGATGGGCTCGTTCCAGTGCTCGACCTGGTTGTCCCAGGAGGGGTCGGCCAGGAAGCGGCTCTGGGTGCCGTGGCTCTCGTTGTCGGCCTCGGACATGACGTAGAAGCCGTGCTCGTCGCACAGCTGGTAGAAGCGCGGGTCGTTGGGGTAGTGGGAGCTGCGCACCGCGTTGATGTTGTGCTCCTTCATCAGGCGCAGGTCCCACAGCATGTGCTCCAGGTCGACGACGGGTCCGGTGACCGGGTCGGAGTCGTGCCGGTTGACGCCGCGCAGGGTGATGGGCCGGCCGTTGAGGTGCACGACGGCGTCGCTCACCGCGACCTCGCGGATGCCCACCCGGTCGGTGATGACCTCACCCGGTGTGGTGATGACCAGGGTGTAGAGGTAGGGGTCCTCGGCGCTCCACAGGTGGGGGGCCTCGACGGTGAGCCGGGCGCGGTGGGTGTAGCCGTCGTCGCCGGCGAAGGTCTCCAGCTCGCCGGCGGCCACCACGGCGCCGTCGTGGTCGATGAGTTCAACGGATGTAGGGACGGCCCCGCCCCGGTAGGCGCCCTGGATCCTGACCAGGGCGGTGGCCGGGGCGGCGTCGAGGCCGGTGCCGGCCAGCGGGCCGAGCGAGGTGGTGGTGACGTAGTCGAACAGGACGGCGGCCGGGCGGCTCAGGAGGTAGACGTCGCGGAAGATGCCGCTGGTGCGGAACTTGTCCTGGTCCTCCAGGTAGGTGCCGTCGCACCACTTGAGCACCAGGACGGCCAGGCGGTTGGCGCCGGGGAGGACGAGCTCGGTGACGTCGAACTCTGCGGAGGCGTGGGAGACCTGGCTGTAGCCGACGTAGGTGCCGTTGAGCCACACGTAGAAGCAGGAGTCCACGCCCTCGAAGGTCAGGTAGGTGCTGGGGGCGGCGGGGTCCGGGGTGTAGTCGAAGTCGCGGATGTAGGCGCCGCAGGGGTTGTTCTGGGGGACGTAGGGCGGATCGAAGGGGATGGGGTAGCGGACGTTGGTGTACTGGTGGTGGTCGTAGCCCAGGTGCTGCCAGGTGCTGGGCACCTGAATCATGGTGAAGCCCTCCGGGAGGCGGGCGGGGGTCGCCTGGCCCGGCTCGTCGCCGTCGACCGTGGCGGTGGGGGCGCTCTGCTCCCAGAAGGGCTCGGTCAGCTCGTGGATGCTGGGCAGGTAGCGGAAGGCCCACTGGCCGCTGAGCAGGTGGAAGCGGTCGGAGTCCTCCCGCCTCCAGGGGCTGGTGGCGATGGGATGGGATGCGGGCACGTAGTAGGAGCGTGGCGGCAGCGTGTGTTCGTGGAGGACATCGAGGTCCTCGAAGTGTCTCGGAACGATCATTGTTCGGCTCCCCAGGGGTTGACGGGAACAGAGGACGCGCAGCGGTGCGACGCCTGCGTGGTGACGTTAACATACTAGATGGAAACCTGCTCCGCTAGGCATATCAACGACAATTCCTAGGTTCATCACTCCCTGAGGAGGATCCTTGTGATAACGTCACCACAACGTCAGGATGTGGAGGCCCCTGACGCTCCTGATAGCCTCTCGCCATGCCAGGGCAGAGCCGGGGCGCGCAGGGAGCGCCGTCGATGAGCGACGTGGCCCGCCTGGCAGGAGTCTCCGCTCAGACGGTGTCCCGCGTGGCGGCGGGCTCGGAGCACGTCCGGCCCGACACCCGCGAACGGGTCCTGCGTGCGATGAACCAGCTCGGCTACTCCCCCAACCGCGCCGCCCAGGCCCTGCGCCGCGGCTCCTTCAAGACGATCGGCGTGCTGACCCAGCAGATCCAGCGCACCGGGGAGGCCCTGACCACCGCGGGCGTGCTGGAGGCCGCCACCGCCGTCGACTACGCCGTCAACCTCGTCCAGGTGGAGCACCCCGCCTCCGAGGAGCTGCGTGAGGCCGTCTACAGGCTCTCCCACCAGGCCATCGACGGGCTCGTCGTCGTGCAGGCCGGGCGGGCGGGGCGTGAGCAGCTGGCCCTGCCGCCCTCGATGCCGGTGGCGGTCTCGGACTCCACGCTCGTGGACTACTACCCCTCGGCCAGCGCCGACCAGGTCGGCGGGGTGCGCAACGCCGTCACGCACCTTCTGGAGCTGGGGCACCGCACCGTCCACCACGTGTACGGACCCGAGGACTCCCAGTCAGCCCTCATCCGCAAGGCCACCTGGGCCAGGACCCTGCGGGAGGCCGGCAGGAACGTCCCTGAGGCGGTGGCCGGCGGCTGGGAGGCCGCGGCGGGCTATGAGGCCGGCCTGCGCCTGGCCGCGGACCCGGAGGTGACGGCCGTCTTCTGCGCCAATGACGAGCTGGCCCTGGGACTCATCCGAGCCATGCACGAGCAGGGCAGGCAGGTTCCCGCCGACGTCTCGGTGGTCGGCTTCGACGGCCTGGCCGTGGGCGAGTACACCTTCCCGCCGCTGACCACCGTGCGTCAGGACTTCAAGCGGCACGGCCGCGAGATGGTGAGCCTGGTGTTGGAGCAGGCGGGCTCCGGGATCCGGGACGGCGGCCGCAGCGTCATCATCCCCACCGAGCTCCTCGTGCGCGGCTCGACCGCCCCGCCGGCCGCCTGAGCGCGGCGCGACGCCGGCCCGGCCAGCCTCGCTGCGGGAGCCGCCGACCCCATCGAGGACTTACTTTCGGTACCAGGACTGCGCTCTCCCCCAGATGACTGCGGGGAGAGCCCAGTAGCCTGGAGGACAACGCAGTCCTCGATCGGAAAGTACGTCCTCGGCGCGAACCGCAGCACCGACTCCAGCCCGGCCTGCGACCCGCCCTCGGCTCAGCCGGCCTGCGGCAGGAGGATGGAGGCCCCCAGGGCGAAGGGGTAGCCGGGTTTGAGGATGCACTGGACGACTGGCTGCGCCATCTCCAGGACGCTGTCGGCGTCGAGGCCCTCCTCGCCGTTGGGGCCGGCCTCGGCCACGAGGTCGGAGTAGGGGATGGTGAGGTCGAGCAGGGCCATGCCGTCCCGGTGGGTGGCGGAGTCCCAGGCGCCGCCCTCCATCTCCTGCAAAGTCCCCAGGTGGAAGCTCATGACGCCGTGGTCGTCGACCTGTGCGGGCACGGACAGGATGTGGTGCGGCTCGGGGTCGCGCGGCGCACGCAGGGTGAACAGGATGATGCCGCCGTCGCGGGCGGCGCGCAGCATGACGCGGCCGATATGGATGCCGAAGCCGACGATGTCGAAGACCCCCTCCATGGCCTCCGCGTAGCCCAGCGGCGCCTCCAGGGGGATGGGGGCGCCATCACCGGGGTCGTTGATGGCGCGGCGGCCCGACGGCGTGGCCGCCTTGAGCAGCAGGAGGCGGCCGGAGTCGGTGAGGACGCCGGTCTCGACGCGCTCCTGCCACCCGGCCGGGGCCTGAGCGGGGCCGGGCTCGGACTCCACCAGCCCCATGCCCAGGACGGTGGACAGGTCGGTGTCGTCAGCGGGCCGGTGCCAGGTGATGGTCGCGTCGTCGTGCCAGATGGGCAGGACCCCGTTGAAGGGGATGCCGAAGCGCACGTGCTCGCGGTCGCCGTCGACGGGACGGGACTCATCGACATGACTGACGTGGCTGGTGCGCAGGCCGGACAGACTCGCCGGCTCCGCGCCGCCGGCGCCATTGTCCTGCGGCCCTGCCAGGTACTCGCTCATGAACCCAGCCTAACTGCCACCCGCTCACCCCGTGCGCTCGCGCGGCCGGCAAGACGCTCCTCCTTGCGGGCGCGCTCCCACTGGTGGACCTGCCGGGCCGAGAGCGCCAACAGAGCCAGGACCTGGAGCGCGCTGGTGACGACCAGGCCGACAGTCGCCTGCCGGACCCCAAGGCTGGAGACCTGACCCATGTCAGTGACAATGCCCAGGACGAGGGTCGCCATGAGGGCGATGCGGCCGCGCGGGTGCCCGTGCCAGGCCGCCACTCCCAGGGTGGCAGTCAGGATCGTCAGTCCGGCGGACACCGTGGCGATGAGGGCGACGACGGCGGTGACCACCCCCGGGTTCTCCTCGGGGAGCGGGGCGGTCTCCAGCACCTGGGTGATGTCGATGCGGGCGATGCGCAGAATCTCGACCGCCACCATGAGCCCGATGAGCACCAGGGCGATGACGAGCTGGCTGGGGCGGCGCCGTCGAGCTTGGAGGTCGGCCAGGCGGGCCTGCTGCAGGGAGAGGCCGGCGTCGGACCCGGGGACGACCTCGTTGAGGTCGAGCACGTGGAGGGCGCCGTCGGTGACCACCCGGTCCCCTCCCCCGTTCTTGTCGTGGTAGGAGGTGAAGAAGTCCGGCCAGATCTGGAGCTCGGCGGTCTCGTTGGCCCAGCGGACGTCGTCGACGACGTAGTTGCGCTCAATGTCGATGTCGGCGTCGATCTTGTGGGTGACCTGTAGGGTGAGGACGCTCAGGCCGACGGCGCGGTCGTAGGTGGCGGCAGCCAGCCAGTCCACGTGCCCGCCGCCGGGCAGCGACCAGCCGGGCGGGCAGTACCAGAAGCGGACGTGGTGGCGCTGGGCGGGGTTGCCCTCGACCTCCTTCTGGTAGGCGAAGCTCTGCTTGCGTCCGAAGAGCATGAGGTTGGAGACGGGGGCGGCCGGGTAGGAGCGGCGCAGCAGCGAGGAGACGATGATGCGCCAGGAGGAACGCAGGGTGATGGGGTCGGCGCGCACCCAGCCGGCCGCGATCATCGCCTCGTGAATATCCTCCTCGTCGCCCTTGACGGCGAGGTTGACGGGGTCGCCCAGGAGCCCGTCGGGGGTGCGGGTGCGGCCGATGAAGTAGTCGGGGACGTAGAGCCAGGTGAGGACCTGGTGGAGGCGCGGCAGGGCGAGGTAGGCCAGGACCGCCCAGAACAGCAGGGAGTTGACCACGAGCACCGCATTGAGGTGCCAGCCTGAGCCGATGAGCAACCAGGCCAGCCACAGCGTGGCGACGGCGGCGATGGCGAAGAAGACGGCGTCGAGGACGTCGTCGACGCTCCAGGAGCGGGCGTCGACCTCCGACATCTTGGACGGGCCGTCCCGGTAGACGGGCGGCGCCGTCGGACGGGGGCGAGTCACCTCGGATGACGTCATGACAGCACGTTACCGAAGTCGAGGCACGCCGGGAGCCGACTGCGCGTCGTGAACCGCCGCCGGTGACGGACGGTCCACGACGACGCAGAACGACGGCGTCGTCCTTGAGTGGCCGGGCGTGCGGAAGAGCTACTTGATGACGATGTCGTGCCGGTCGGAGTAGGCCTCGTAGGTCTTCCCGCTGCCGTCGAAGGTCGTTGCCGGACGGTTATAGACGAACACCATGTTGTCCCGCGTCAGGTAGTCGTTCTTGCCCCGCACCGGCTGGGCCACGAAGGGGACCCATCCGTCAACGCTCTTGGATCCCGTGGATGCCGTGCCTGCACCCACCGGCTCGAGGCCGGCGTCCTTGAGGTCCTGCTCGACCAGGGAGGCACTCACGTCAGCGCTGAGGTAGTCCTTCTCCTTGGACTGGATCTTCTGGAAGGCGGTGACCTTGCCGCTGTAAGTGACCTCACCGCTGAACTCCATCGTGCAGTGAAGCAGGAAGATCCTGTCCTGGCTGCCCTTCTCCGTCGCCTTGAAGGTGGGGGCCGAGTAGTCGTAGACGATTTTGTCGCAGGTCTGGGTCAGCCCGATCGCCTGGTCCTTGATGACAATGGGATCAATGCTCTCCACCTTCTCACCGGTGGGCAGCGTCTCACCGCCCTGAGGCGAGGAGGCCTTCGCACTGCTCGAGCTCGACGTCGAGCCGGTAGGGGCAGACGATTCCTTGCTCGAGGCTGACTCTGACGCGTCGGAGTCAGCCTTGGGGGACTTGTCATCGCTTGCCTGCGAAGCCGTTGTCCTGCTTGATTTATCCGAGTCCGTCCTAGCTCCCTGGTCGCCGCAGGCAGACAGGCCAAGAGACAGGGCCAGGACGGCCACCGCTGCGACAGTCTTGATCGTGGAACGCATGGAAGCACCTTTCTGGGTCACTACAGACAACCTGACGCTGCGCCGTCCGCCAGAGACGTTCCGGGGGAATGCCTCGTGGCCCTGCCCGCATCGCGACGAAGACGAAGGGGCGAGGCCCCGCCAACGAGGAACAAGGGGCTACAGTGCCACGAATGGCACCATAGCCCCTTATCTTGAACTCCGTCAGAGAAATGAGACGACAACAGTCCTCAGAAGGCCCGACGGCACTGGAAAGAGAATCGGATCCGTCCTACTTGAGCACGAGGTCCTGGGTGTCGGAGTAGGCCGAGTACTGCTTGCCGGACTGGGTGCCCTTTCCGGCTGCGCGGTCGTAGGCGATGCTGGTGGTGCCCTCGGAGAAGGGCTTCAGCTTGGTCGAGTCTGACACGGCGACGTAGGCGAACCAACCCTCAACGTGAGTGGAGCCGGCGTCCTCGGTGTCAATCACGTCAAGACCGTCGTCCTTCAGGTCGTCGGCCACGTTTGCTCCGTACTGAACCGTCTTGGGCTTGGATGATGTTTTGTCCCGGAGCGAGGTGGAGTCTGAGAGCGTGCTACTGTAGGCGATGTCTCCGTTGAAATCGAGCGTGCAGTGAAGCAGGTAGACGGTGTCTGTCTTACCTTTCTGCTTGAGCTTCGGTGCGGCGTAGTCCTCGACCACCTTGTCACAGGTCTGGGTGAGACCGATCTCCTCGTCCTTGAAGGTCACCGGCTTGATGTTCTGAATGGTGGAGCCGGACTTAGTGGTCTCACCACTCTTGCTCTTGGAGCCCTTGGAGTCCTTGGCATCCTTGGAGTCCTCGGAGGGGGATGCATCCGAGTCGTCCGAGTCCGCCTTGGCTGAGGCCGACGAGGAGGCGCCGGCCGAGGGCTGAGAGACCTCCTGCTCATCGCAGGCGGACAGTCCGACAGCCATGGCAAGGGCGGCGGCAACGGAGAGGACTTTGACAGAGGAGCGCATGGGGATTCCTTTCTGGCACGTTGGGAATGGCGAAAGTGTGCGCCATGCGCGAGCCCTCTGCCATGGGGAGGCTACCCGGGGGAGCACTCCCCGTCTCCGTCTACCTGCCCCTCAGAAGTCCCAGTCCTCGTCCTGGGTGGCCTCGGCCGTGCCCATGACGTAGGAGGAACCCGAGCCGGAGAAGAAGTCGTGGTTCTCGTCGGCGTTGGGGGACAAGGAGGCGAGGATCGCCGGGTTGACGTCGACGGCGTCGGCCGGGAACAGCGCCTCGTAGCCCAGGTTCATGAGGGCCTTGTTGGCGTTGTAGCGCAGGAACTTCTTGACGTCCTCGGTCAGGCCGAGCTCGTCGTAGAGGTCCTCGGTGTACTGCTCCTCGTTGTCGTAGAGCTCCATGAGCAGCTCGAAGGTGTAGTCCTTGAGCTCGGCCTGGCGCTCGGGGGAGGATTCGCGCACGGCCAGCTGGTACTTGTAGCCGATGTAGTAGCCGTGGACGGCCTCGTCACGGATGATGAGGCGGATGAGGTCGGCGGTGTTGGTCAACTTGGCGTGGCTGGACCAGTACATGGGGGCGTAGAAGCCGGAGTAGAAGAGGAAGGACTCCAGCATGGTGGAGGCGACCTTGCGCTTCTCGGGGTCGTCGCCGCGGTAGTAGTCCAGGATGATGTGGGCCTTGCGCTGGAGGTTCGCGTTCTCCTCGCTCCAGCGGAAGGCCTCGTCGATCTCCGCCGTCGAGATGAGGGTGGAGAAGATCGAGGAGTAGGAGCGGGCGTGGACCGACTCCATGAAGGCGATGTTGGTGAGCACCGCCTCCTCGTGGGGGGTGCGGGCGTCCGGGATGAGGGAGACCGCGCCGACCGTGCCCTGGATCGTGTCCAGCAGCGTCAGACCGGTGAAGACGCGGGTGGTCATGTTCTTCTCGGCCTCGTTGAGGGTGGCCCAGGACTGCACGTCATTGGACAGCGGCACCTTCTCGGGCAGCCAGAAGTTGCCGGTGAGGCGGTCCCAGACCTCGAGGTCCTTGTCGTCGGTCAGGCGGTTCCAGTTGATGGCCTGGACGCGGTCGACCAGCTTGATGGGCTCGTGCATCAGTTCCTCCCGGGGTTTGGGTGATCCAGCCTCATGCTACCGATGAGACCGCCGGCCGGCAGTAATGCCCGCCCGAAGAGGGCTGTGGTGCCCGCCGCGCTCCCTTTGGTCCGGTCCCCCGTCGTCCTGGCGTCCGGTTCGACGCCGTCGCCACCGTCACGACGAGGAAGAGGCCGCCTGCTGGGCGGCGGCAAGGATGGGCGCACCCTTCTCAGGCGGATCTCCCTGGCCGACCACGGCACCACCGTTCATGTCGAAGGCGACGACTTCAGAGTCGTAGTCGTCGTTCGGCGCGGTGGCCAGCTCGACCCTCTGAAGAGTCCGATTTCCCAGGACAGCCGCCAGAACCGGCGCTGCGGCGCCAACATCCACACCCTTTCCGTACTCACCGAGTCCCCACACTCTCAGCTGGGTCACCTGGTTGACATCATTATGCGCATCCAGGTCCACCATCGCATTAACTCGTTTGTCTGCCGGGATGGCATCAAGGACGCTCTTGATCGGCACGGAGGTGAGATCCACGCCTTTAAAATGAGTGATATAACAATTGGATGAGCCCACAACAATATTCTGCTCGGTCTTGAGTGAACCAACACCAACAACCGGAGACGTTAGCGGAAGAATGAAGTTGTCCGGAAGGGTTTTCACGCCATGGTAGCGTAGCCGGATTCTATCCCAGGAGATTTCCACGCTCTCTACCTCCGAGGAGACCACCTTCATGACAGCCGGCACAGCCTTCTCAAGGTCGTCGGTCGGCAGATGACAGGACATCGACGTCGCACCCTGGGTCCATGTGACATCAAGCTCCACCTTGTCGGAATCGACCAGACTCACTACCTCGTTTCGAGCATTGCGAATGATTGCGAGGACTGAATCCTGCCCAGGATCACCCTCGAGGTTGACGGCCACATCCCAGCGATCATCAGTCACGAGCCCCGGATCCACATCAACCTCAACGGACGTGACACCATCAAGACCGGATAGATACTTGCGCACCTTCCTCTTCTTCTTGCTGAGAGCCAGAGCGAATGGCGAGCACCCGCCCACTCCGAAAGCAAGAGATACTGCACCCACTGCCAGCACCTCACGACGTCGAACACTCATCGACCTCACTGCCCTTCCCTTGATGATGTCCGGCATGTGCACGTCAGACAGAGACGCCCTCGGGGCCGTACCCCATCAGGATACCGAAGCCACCATTTGCTGGGCCGCGGCAAGGATGGGCGCCCCCTTCTCAGGCGGATCTCCCTGGCCGACCACAGTGCCGGACTTCATGTCAAAGCCAACCACCCTGGGCTGGACCTTACTTTCCACCGAGGTAAGCAGCTCCACCCTCTGGAGCACCTGGTTGCCGAGGACTGTGGCGAGAACCGCGGCGTCGGGCTGAACATCCTCATCCTGCCAGTCATTGACCCATTTCTTGAATATGAGACGGGCCTGGTGACTGTTATAATCCTCCGCCTCCAGGCTCAGGACCGCTCCGTACCGCTTGTCAGAGGGAATGGCTTCCAGTGCACGCTTGATTGGCACGGATGTGAGATCCTTACCCTTGGCGTGAGAGATGAAGCAGTGAGACCGTCCAATCAGGATACTCTGCTCGACCCTCAGGGAGCCGAGGCGCAGCACCGCAGAGGTGGGCGGCAGGATGAAATGATCCGGGAGGGTCTCAGTAGTCCGGTACTCGAAGGAAATTCTTTCCTCCTCGATCTGGACTCGCTCCATGACGGGCGATAACGCCTCCACCGTGGCGGAGGCAGCCTTATCGGCATCCTTCATCGGCAGGTAGCAGAAGACGGAGGTCTTCCCCTTGACCCAGGAGACAACCATCCTCACCTCATTGGCTCCGGTCAGGTTCAGCACTTTGGCGTAGGCGTCCCGCACAACTGTCGCAACTGATTCCGCGGACGGATCGTCCTTGAGCCGCACATCCACGGTCCAACGATCCGGCTCTGAGAACTCCGGGTGCACCTCTACCCTCACGGACGCCACAGCGTCGAGCCCGGAGAGGTACTGATGCACCTTCCGCTCCCGCCTCTTGCGCGCCATAGCCATGGGCGAGCACCCGGCCACTGCGAAAGCGAGGGACACGAGGCCGAACGCCAGCGCCTCACGACGTCGAGCATTCATCAGACCCCACTCCGTTGCGTCAAGAGCTCCTGCCGCACTCTCCTGTCACAGGGAACCATCAGATTCACACTCCCGTCACAACTAAGAAGCGGACTCCCGGGCTGCTGCCCGAACCTTCGCACCCTCTTCAGGAGGGTATCCGGCATCGAAGGTACCCGCATCCATCTGGAAGCGCACGCCTTCCGTCCCGCCAGAACTCTGGTCCGACACGGTCGAGACGTAAAGCGACTGAAGCGCCTGATTCCCTGAGACGATATTGAGCACTTTCGCTGCCGCGGCGACATCGAGGCCATCCGACACCGTCCCAAAAGCAGAGACATCGAGTGTTGGTTTCTCATACACGTGATGATCGTCCGTCAATTCAACTCTGGCCTCCTTCCGATACTTTGAATCGATGGCATCCACTACCTCGCGGAGCGGAACGGAACTGAAGTCAGTAGTGTCGGCATTAACCTTGACAGTCATGCCACCAAGATCAAAACTGTCATCCACACCAACGCCGGATCGTGGCATCATAATCACATCATCCGGAAACTTCTTTACTTCGCCTCGATTCACCGAGATATGACGACCTCCACCATCCATGGACTTCATGCTAGACTTCGCCAGATCCCGAAGATAATCGAGCGCCGCCTCATTCGGCTCGTTCTCCGAGAGAGACCACGACACAGAGGCGCCATTCTGCTTCCAGGACGCCGACAGTCTGACGTAACTCCTCCCCACAGCCTCTTTGACCAGACGATAGGCGTCTTTGAGGACAGCGAGAGTCTCTTCTCGCCCGGGATCATCGTTGAGAACGATCAGGACCGTCCAGGAGTCACCTATTTCGAAGTTGTATTCCACCTCCGCGTTCACTGACTTGACGACATCGAAGCTCTTCAAGGACTGCTTGATCCGACGGCGAGCCTGGATATTTCCCGGGGCCAGCGACCCGCAGCCCGACATCGCCAGCAGTGCCAAAACTCCGGCGCCGACCAGAATCGTGCGCCTCGGGAGGCCCTTTCCTCCCACCAGCCCCATCACAACCGGACCGATTCACCCGGACGCGCCAGGAAGAGCGCGGTGAACAGGAAGCGGAGGATGTTGCGTCGACGATGAGCCATGGTGCCACCTTAGGTCCTCGCTCCGACGCACGGGATGGGGATCGTTCCCCTGCCCAGCCCGCGCGGCTCCGACACAGTCCCGTCACGCGTGGTCTCATGGCGGCAGCACCCCACCTTTCTCACCGTATGCTTCCCCTGCGAGTCAGTCGCGCATCAAAGTGATCCTGGACGGCCTGTACTTCGACACGCGGACGCAACGCGGCAAGGGAACGGCTTTCGAGCGCCTGGTGCGCCAGTTCCTTCTCACGGATCCGCGCTACGCGGAGCGCTTTGACGAGGTGTGGATGTGGAGCGACTGGCCGGAGCGGGGCGCGTGCCCGGACCGCGGCATCGACCTGGTGGCCCGCGAGCGCGAAACCGGCGAGCTGTGCGCCGTCCAGTGCAAGTTCTATGACCCCGACACGGGCGTCATCACCAAGGGCGACGTCGACTCCTTCCTGGCGGAGTCGGGGACGGGAGAGTTCACCTCCCGACTGTTCGTGTCCACAACGGAGCACTGGAACTCTGCCGCGGAGGAGACGGTGTCTCGTCAGGCCATCCTGGTCTCCCGGATCGGCCTGGAGGACCTGTTCAACTCCACGATCGACTGGGACTCCTTCAGCCTGGAGACCCCCGAGGTCATGGTGCGCACCGGCGGCAAGAGCCTGCGCGAGCACCAGAAGCGAGCCCTGGACGCGGTGACTGCCGGACTGTCCACGGCGGACCGGGGCAAGCTCATCATGGCGTGCGGCGCCGGCAAGACCTTCACGTCCCTTCGCATTGCGGAGGCCATGGCGGGCTCCAGTGGTCGGGTCCTGTCCCTGGTGCCCTCCATCGCGCTGCTGTCTCAGACGCTCATGGAGTGGAGCGCCGAGTCGGAGGTGCCGCTGCGCTCCTTCGCGGTCTGCTCGGATACGAAGGTCGGCAAGGGGCGCAAGCGCACCAGCCTGAGCGAGGACATCTCAGTGGTGGACCTGGCGATCCCGGCCACCACGGACGGCGCGGCGCTCGCCAACCGCTTGACGCGCCGTCCCGCCCCGGTCAACGGGACGGCCCCGATGACGGTGGTCTTCTCCACCTACCAGTCGATCGACGCCGTCGCCCAGGCCCAAAAGCTCGGCGCCCCCGGCTTCGACCTGGTGATCTGCGACGAGGCCCATCGCACGACCGGCGCCACCGCCTTGGGCACGGATGAGTCCGCCTTCGTCCGCGTCCACAACGTCGACTACATCCACGCCTCCAAGCGTCTCTACATGACGGCGACTCCCCGCATCTACGACGACTCGACCAAGGCTCGCGCCGGTCAGAAGAACGCGATCCTCGCCTCCATGGACGACGTCGAGACTTACGGCGAGGAGCTTTTCCGCCTGGGCAGCCGCACTAGGGACCATCTTCGCAACCGTACTTACCGCGCTGAACTTAAGACGTGAGGCTCGGTGGCGGCGCGAAGACGAGAGACAAAGAAGTGAAGACGAGAAACGGAAGCAAGCGGTGCGCATCACTGCCTGGATTCTGGCCGACCAGAAGTTGAGACAAACAAAAGAAGACATTATACGCATCAGCAATCAATCCTTCTCTCCTGTGTATCGCTGTGTTGCAATCTTCGTCATCAACGAACAGAATGAGAGCCATTATCCAGCGGGATGTCGAAGACATCCTCACCACGCTTCCACCAGGCGAATGACAGCTTGTCGCCCCGAGGGGATGGCGAGGGATGAGCGCCAGCCCTGGCGTAGAGATCGCCTTCACTGACGCACACGGAGTACACTGGATACGAAACGCCGCGGGACAGTTGCGCGAGAGCCCCATAGATGCGATCAAGCACTACGAAATAAAACTACCCTATTCTTCTGATCAACTGACCCCAGCAACCACATAAACCCACCTGGACACATCTCTTCGCCAAGCAAGTCGATGCAGCGCGAAAGCCGCTTCGTCCGCAACAAGCACGATCTACTGGTGGACGTGAGAGCGATCCCAGCGCGGCACCGGGGAATGTGTCACTGGCGTGCCGTACGATGACGGTGACAACTCAGGTGAACACGGAAGGGAGGCCCTCTGTGGCAGGTCACGGTGCACACATCACAGCCATGGTGCGCAGTCATGCCTCCGGTGACGAGGACGCCTTCTACTCCGTCGCCCTGCAGGTCGCCGCTCGGGAAGCTCGTCAGGGGCACCACCGACTCGCCTCTGACATCAAGAAGGCTGCCGACTCCTCACGTCAGCGAGCACGCTCGCCTCTTGCGACGGTAGCCACACTTCCACGCCCCGAGGGAGACATCGCCGGTCTGGTTGAGATCGCTCAGCCACAGGTACGGCTGCGCGATCTCGTCATCTCACCTGAGCTCGGCGAGCAGATCACGCAGGTCATCCAGGAGCAGCGGCAACGGTCCGTTCTGATCGAGCATGGCTTCACCCCGATGCATCGTCTGCTTCTCGAGGGCCCGCCCGGTACAGGCAAGACCATGACTGCCTCCGTCATCGCCTCTGAGCTCTCACTTCCGATGTACACCGTGCGTCTGGACAGTCTGCTCAGCAAGTTCATGGGTGAGACTGCCTCCAAGCTGCGGACAGTGTTTGACGAGGTCGCCACCCACCGCGCGGTCTACCTCTTCGACGAGTTCGACGCCCTCGGCGGAGACAGAAGCAGCAACGACGTCGGCGAAGCGCGACGCATCCTCAACTCATTCCTGGTATTCCTGGAGGAAGCGAGCCCGGAGTCGATTGTGGTCGCGGCCACCAACCATCGTTCCATCCTGGATCGCGCACTCTTCCGTCGCTTCGACGCCGTCCTCACCTACTCGCTGCCGAGTGGCAGGCAAGCCCAAGCGGTTATCCGCAAGCGCCTGGGGTCACTTGCCAAGGGCGTTTCATTTACCGGGCTGTCCTCCCGCACAGAGGGACTCAGTCATGCGGATATCGTCAAGGCAGCCGAGTCAGCCGCTAAGGCTGCGCTCATGAGAGGGGACGCTGTGGTGACACGAGCAGATCTTGAGCTGGCACTTGCTGCGCGCCGCTCCGCCAGCCTGGGGTAGGCCATGTCCGAGTCGCCCCGCCTCGATCACCTGTACGTCAATGGCTATGTTGGGTCCAGGCCACGGACCGCACGCGGCATGGGAACGACTGCTATCAGACCTGTAGAGCGCCAGACTCACGGCAAGCGTCTCATCGAAGAGATTGATGCCGTATTTACGAAAGAACAGGAAGCCCGGGACTCCCAGGATCTTGATCCGGTACTACAAGCCAATGGGACGTACCTAACACTTGAGGGCGTCAGCGCCGACTTCGAACTGAAACTTGACTCTCTGACACAGTTGACGCGGAAGGGTAAGACATCAAGAAAACCGAAGTGGCTTCTTCTATCGGTGCACCCCGCCACAGAGGACTCTCCTGAACGAGCCAATGAGGCTTATTCATGGGGTGT
>NZ_MSKS01000023.1:0-49877 GCF_001937445.1 Actinomyces oris
AACTCCATACCCCGCCCGGCCAGGCAGCACTGCCCGTCCAAGCGGTGTATTGACACTACCCGCACCAACGCCCCCACACCACCCCCCGACACCACCCTGTGGAAAACCCCGGAAAGAGACTCGTGCGCTAGCTCCCGTCGTTGCTGGCCCGGGCCCTTGATTCACCCCGCTCAACAGGCCGGAGCCTCGGGACCACTTCTGGTGAGTGCTCCCGAGACCCCGAAGCCGTGCTCGTAGCGGCGCCTTTCTACGCCGCCCTACACCGTCGCGGCCACCTGGCCAGCAACGGGGGTGCTGTTGTGAGCGGCCCCGGATGCGGTACCGGCACCCCTGGCGGCGCGCCGGGAACCTGCCTGAAGGAGCACCAGTGCCAGCGGCGCCACCGGCACGATCGCGAAGAACACGGTCACCCACACCGCGCTGAGGCTGAGCATCTCGTGGATGAGCAGGATCATGGGTGCGAAGATCACCACGCTGATAAAGGCCGCCAGGGCCCCGACCACTGGCCGCATCCGCTGTGGCGCCAGTGCGGTCAGCGCCAGGGCGAGCGTGGTGAGGACCAAGACGTAGGCGGTGCCGGGTACCAGCACCATGAGCGGCACGCAGGCGGCTGCCAGCAGGAGCAGCACCGCGGCGAGAGTCTCCTGCCCGATCCCCTCCTTCCAGCGTCGCACCACGAAGTGCGCCGTGAGCCCGGCCCCGATGAGGGCCCCGCTGGCGAACATCCACACCAGCAGCGGGTTCGGCCCGTCTCCGTAGATGGGTGCCCACCCCATGGCCATCGCGCCACGCTGCACCAGCCCCGCAGCGGCGGAGACGGACACGGCTCGCCAGGTCAGGCCCCAGACGCTGCCCAGGACCCGCTTCCAGCGCAGCGACCTGGCCCGTACCGCGACGGCGCCGAGGGCCGCGATGACGGCCAGGCAGCCCAGCCCTGTTTCGACCGCCGCCGGGTAGCGCACCGTCAGTCCCCGCCACAGCTGGAAGAAGTGAAGGTCGCCGTCGGCTGTCAGCGTGGGGGCCTGCCCGTCGAAGGCCCAGGCCCGGGTGAGGCCGAGGACCTGGTCGCCGTAGTGCTGGACGGTCGAGTGGTCGACGTAGCGTGGGGCATCCGTGGCGTGGTGGTAGTGCTCGGCGTTCCCGATAGCCGCAATATTGAGCACCGTGAAGCCCTCGGGGATGAGGACGGTCATGTCGGTGAGGTTGGGCATGCGCGCATACAGTGAGGGGAATAGCGAGCTGGTCACGGGCTGCTTCACGTGGCTGAGGAAGTAGCCGGTGACGGCGCTGTTGTTCGCGGAGGTCTCGAACATGAGCGCCGGACCGCTCGTGCCGCGCGCCTCGAGGTTGAGAACGAGGTCGACGTTCTCGTAGTCGGCGCGGTGGTGGCGCATCTCGTTGGTAGCGCCGAGGAGGCCGACCTCCTCGGCGTCGGTGATGACGATCTTCAGCGAGTTCTCCGGCTGGCGCCCCTCGGCCTTGAGAGCCCGGAGCGTCTCGACGATGACGGCCACGCCGTAGCCGTCATCACCCGCCCCGTGGGAGTCCCCGGCAGTGAGGCGCACGCTGTCTCCGTCCGGCTCAGCACCTATGGCCGAGTCGTAGTGGGCCATGAGCGCCATGGTGCGCTCGGACTTCCCCGGCACGTCGACGACGATCGTCTCGGCTGGAGTTTCCTTGAACTCCGCCTGCTGTTCGGCGGACAGCGCATCGAAGGTCTCTTTCGCCCTTGGGTTGCTGAGGTCGAACAGCGGGTCGGAGTGCACTGTGGGGGTGTAGCCGAGGTCGGTGAACATGCCGATGACGTCCTCGCGCGCCCGGTCGTGCGCCTCGCGACGCAGGACGCTGTGCGGCTCGTCGGCGAGGCGGTTGATGGAGGTCATGGCGCGCTCGGCGGAGAACGTGGTCGGGTCGGCGGTGGTTGGTGCGGGGGAGGGCAGGATGAGGACGCTCAGGCCCGCCACCAGCCCCAGTAGGGCGGCGATCGGGGCCGGCAGGTGCCGGGCGAGACCGGGCGCGGACAAACGGCGATCAGTCATGGTGTCAACCTTCCGGACGTGAGTTGGTGGTGAATGGGGGGAGGAGGGGCGGAATCGCCTTCACGCCTTCGGCTCGCCGGCGGTGAGGACAGGGTCTCGGGGCGCGGCGTGGGGAGCGAAGGCGGTGCCAGGCGTGGCCGGCTCAGGCCTTGGGCCAGGCGACGACCAGGCAGACGGCGACGAAGGCGACAGTCAGCGCCACCTGTGTCCAGCCGAGCCAGGCCCGGTGACGCGGCAGGGTGGGTAGATCCGGCCACAGCGTGATGCCCCGGACGATCCCGTACAGGCCGGGCAGCGCCGCCGCCGCCAGGATCCAGGTGGGCACATACGCCCAGGGCCCGGAGGCCGCGGCCGCCGCCAGGCAGCTGAGGATTGCGGACACGCGGCAGACCACCGCCATGCGGCTGGGCGCGCTCGCCGCGCAGGCGGCCGTGTACAGGCCTATCACCAGCGCCAGGATGGTGAAGATGCCAAGGATCATGCCCTGAAGCAGCATCTCGGCCTGCATAGGAATGCGTGCCGTCGGAATTTTCTGCCCGTCGGTCAGGAGTGTCGCGGCGAGCGCGGCGGCGGTGCCGTCCGTGTTCTGGTCGGTGTAGACCATGACGGCCTTGCCCGACTCCTTGTCGATGGCCAGGTGCGTCATGTACTCCATCGTGGTGCCGCCGTGGCTGATAATCGTGTGCCTGTTGACGACGTCGGTGTACCAGGTGTCACCGATCTTCTCTCCCGGAAGCTGGACGCCGGCCATGACCTCCGCGGGCCACCGCGCCTCCTGTGGAGCGGCCCCGCCGGGGACGGTGTCGGTCAGGACCGCCTGGGCGTAACGGGTCATGTCCTCCGGGGTGCTCCACACCCCGGCGCCGGCCGGGTTGAAGCCAGAACCGCTGAGCGACTGGCCGCGGCGCCCATTGGCCTGGACCCCGTGGATGGCACCGTCGGGAATCTCCGACTGGCCGGCGATGAGACTCGTGTGCTCCATACCCAGGGGCGTGAAGAGCCGCTCCGTGATGTAGGACTTCCAGGAGTCGGCTCCGGCGGCGCGCCTGAGGGCCTCCCCCAGCAGCGAGATGCCCAGGTTGGAGTAGGCGAACTCGCCGCGCTTGCCCATTGCGGTGGTGCGGGTCTTCTCGATGAGCTGGTCGGTGCTGTCGGTGAAGGGACTGAGCCCCAGGATGTTTGCTCGCAGCATGAACTTGCTCAGGTCCTGCGAGGGGACGCTCGGGATGCCGGAGCGGTGCGAGGCGACCTCCTCCAGGGTGGCCTCGCCCGCCGGGGTGCTGGCGAGCTCGGGCAGGTGGGTGGACAGTGGGTCGCTGGCCTTGACCTCGCCGCGCGCGATGGCATCGGCCAGGAGCTGGCCGGTGAAGGTCTTGGTGATCGACCCGATCTCCATGGGAGTGGTGGACGTGTACTGCTGGCCGGAGGTGGCGGTGCCGATGCCGGCATGACGGGCGCCCTCGGCGGTGATGACGGAGACGTGGATGCCGCGGGCCTGGTAGTCGTCGGGCATAAGACCGATGACCTGCTTGGCCAGGTCCTTGTCGCCGGTGATGGAGGAGGTGTCGGCCTTCGGTGCGTGTGGCCCGGCGGCGAAGACCACCAGAGCCAGGCAGGCCGCCAGGACAGCGCAGGCCCAGCGGGGAAGGAGGCCGCGTGACCGGATGGAAGATGCGGGTCTGACCTGCTGCGACGGAGGTCGGGAACGGTGGAAGGGAGAGGTATCGAGGCTCATGGAACCAGGGTGTCGGAGCGTGATCGCCCACACGATCCAGCCACCTGGTCGGTCGATGTCGGGCCAGCCCGACTAAACCATGACGGTCCGAGAGAATGTCGGGTCTGCGGGGTGAGGTGGAGCGTCCCGTCCTGATCCGGGTGAGCGTGGGCAATGGTGACACTGGTGAACGCGACCTCCCAAGCGGTTCCGGACGTGCAGAGGGCCTTGGAGTGCTGAGGAGTGTCCAAATCTGTGACAAAGGCGGCGACGGGCACTGAGCGTGCCAGGTAAAACCGCATGATTCCGTGGTTTCTGTTGCTCAGCGAAAGTTGTTCGGGCCTCTTTGTCACAGATTTGGACACAATGAGGCTTATTCATGGGGTGTAGGTGAATATGAGTCCGAGGACGGCTGTGATGGTTTCCGGGAAGGTGTCTAGTGGTCTTCTGTAGCCGGTGTGCAGGACTCTCCAGGTCTTGATGTTGGCGATGACTCGCTCGATCTTGTAGCGGACCTGGTTGACGGTCTTGTTGTAGGCCTTGTCATCTGGGTGAAGAGGCAGGTTCGGAGGTTTCCTCTTCGGGGTGATCATGCCCAGTCCGATGTACCCCTTGTCGCCAATGTGCTTGGGCGGTGAGACTCCGTCTGGGAGGTCGGTGGCGGGGACGTCGAGCAGGCCGCAGCGGCGCAGGGCCTTGGCGTCGTGTGTGCATCCGTCCTGGGGGTCGGACACCCAGGCCAGGGTCCCTGAGAGGGTGCAGGCGACCTGGACGTTCAGACCTGTGGTCTTGTGCTTGCCAGAGTAGAGCTCGGGATGGTCTTTCCAGGACCAGCACTGAAGGAGGGTGCCGTCGATGATCAGCTGGGCCGTGGGATCCAGATCCTCCACCGTAGGCACGTGCTCCTGAAGAACCTGGGCGATCAGGGGCGTGTAGGCGGCGATGACGCGGGAGACGGTGGCCTGCGAGACGCAGTAGGCCTCGGCGAGCAGCTCCTGGGGCAGGTTGTGCCTCAGGTAGGTCAGGGTCAGGCGCACGCACAGGAACAGCCCCAGCGCCCTCGCCCCGAACACCGGCAGGGGACCGGAAGCGTGAATGGCCTCGCACAGGTCCAGGACATCATCGCGAGTGATCCTCGTGCTACTATCCGTCATGGCGGTTTGCTTCTTGGTTGAGCTGGCTTAGTCACCAAAACTCTCTCAAGAGCAAGCCGCCACCCTACTTAACGACACACACCCCCTTTAAACACCCTAAACACCCCTATGAATAAGCCTCAATGCTCGGGCTACCGGAGGGTGATGTCTCTGGGGCGGTGGCACGTCAGGTCCTGGAGGCCACAGGCTGGCGGATGCGCCCAGTTGTCCACAGGGTACCGGCGGCCGGGTTGCGCCCACTCCGCAGGCGGGCGGCAATGAGTCCCATGAACACTGTGGACGCTGAGCTGCTCGCCGCTGTGCGCGGCTGCTATGGCGCAGTGCGCATTCGGGATCTTGAGTTGACTCGCACCCAGCGCCGTCATGTTGCCTCGCTTGTGAGAACCGGTGAGCTCATCGCCCATGAGCACGGTGTCGTCAGTCTTCCAGGTGCTGAACGTGCCGTCGTTCTGGCTCGCATTCACGGTGGGCTCCTCAGCTGCCAGGCAGCCATGCGCTACTACGGGCTACCCGTGGCTCAAGGGGCCGAGCAGGTTCATCTTGTGGTTGCGGCAGGGGGACAATTGTCAGCTGTTGGACGCGAGGTCCTCCACGGAGACCGTAGTTGGACTCGGATATCGCCGACCTCTTACCCGGTTCAGCCGCTCCCTGAGGCGCTGGCTCGTTTCCTGCGCTGCCACGTCCTGGACGACTCCCCACTCATCGCTCTTGACGCAGCACTTCACGATGAGCGCGTCACTGCCGAGCAGGTTCGCGGCCTGCTGCGCGGCCCCGGCTCGGCTCGGGCGCTCGCACGACTCGATCGCGCCAGTGACCGGGCCCGTTCCCCGTTGGAGACGCTGGCGCGAATGGACCTTGAGGCTGCCGGCCTGAGCTTCGAGGACGGGGTGGAGATCGAGGGAGTCGGCGAGGTGGACCTGGTGGTCGAGGAATGGGTGGTCGTGGAGCTCGACGGCTACACCTACCACTGCGACGAGTACCAGTTCGGCCTCGACCGCTGGCGCGACCGCCGGCTTGTCGCCCGCGGCTTCCTGCCGCTGCGCTTCACGAGGAAGGACGTCTATGCGCATCAGGTCGTTCCGGACGTGCTGAAGGCCTTGGAGCGGTGGGGAGTGTCCAAATCTGTGACAAAGGCGGCGACGGGCACAGAGCGCGCCAGGTAAAACCGCATGATTCCGCGGTTTCTGTTGCTCAGCGAAAGTTGTTCGGACCTCTTTGTCACAGATTTGGACACAGAGCCCCTCGAGAGGGTCTTCCGCAGCTCCGGTGATGCCTCTTCGTCGGGGATGACAGGCGGCCGGCGGCAACGATGCCGGGGCACGTGGATCGTGCGCAGAGCGATCGCGCGTAGGGATGAGGGGCGCGCTCCCGACCTCGTTCCAACACGCCGGGCAGGAGTGATCTGGACCTCATATGTTCTCTCCGGGTGGTCCTGTCGGCTCGCGTTCCAGTTTCGACGGCATCCGCGAGATCGCGCGGGAAGGCGTTGCCTATAGGGACGAAAGTCCTCGCCTTTATCGCAAGATGTTGTGGTTGAGATACAATCAAGGCACAAGATGATGTGTCTCATCAGTGTGATTTGGGAGTATGGTCGGCACCGGTGCTGCTGACCGCCCTGCTCCCAGCAGGCAGTGTGCAGCTGTTGACGGCACCCGGAAGAACCGGCTCCATCCATGCTCGGTGGGGCCGTGAACAGGAACGAGAAGGACCATCGGAGAGACCCGTGCTCGAGAACCACCCCGCCCCCGCTGACACTGCTGCCCCGAGCCCCCTCGACGGCCCGGCCTCGACTCCGGTCGCCACCTCCACCTCAACCGGCACCCCCGCCACCGACCCGCGCCTGGTGGCCCCCGGCTCGGCCGACTCCGCCGTCGCCCGTGGCGAGCGCCCCACCGTGGACGCCATCGCCACCATCACCGAGTACCTGGACCGTTCCGACTGGCGCGTCAACGCCAACGCCAACCAGGGCTACTCGCTGGGCGGGATGATGCTCAACACCTCCGGCAAGGTCGTCGCCAACTACTGGCTCAGCCAGGTCTACCCGGCCGTCGCCGGCCAGGCCCACCGCAACGCGGACCTCCACATCCACGACCTGGACATGTTCGCCGGCTACTGCGCCGGCTGGTCCCTCAAGGACCTCCTCCAGCAGGGCTTCAACGGCGTCCCCGGCGCCATCGCCGCCGGCCCCGCCAAGCACTTCTCCTCGGCCGTCGGGCAGATCGTCAACTTCCTGGGCACGCTTCAGAACGAGTGGGCCGGTGCCCAGGCCTTCTCCTCCTTCGACACCTACATGGCGCCCTTCGTCCGCCTGGACGACATGACCTACGACCAGGTCAAGCAGTGCATGCAGGAGCTCATCTTCAACCTCAACGTCCCCTCGCGCTGGGGCACCCAGACGCCCTTCACCAACCTCACCTTCGACTGGACCTGTCCCGCGGACCTGGCCGACGAGCACCCCCTCATCGGCGACGACGTCTGCGACTTCGCCTACGGCGACCTCCAGGCGGAGATGGATCTCATCAACCGCGCCTTCATGGAGGTCATGACCGAGGGTGACGCCGAGGGCCGCGTCTTCACCTTCCCCATCCCCACCTACAACATCACCCGCGACTTCGACTGGGACGCCCCCAACACCGAGCTGCTGTTCACCATGACTGCGAAGTACGGCCTGCCCTACTTCCAGAACTTCATCAACTCCGAGCTCGACCCCGGGATGATCCGTTCCATGTGCTGCCGTCTCCAGCTCGACCTGCGTGAGCTGCTCAAGCGCGGCAACGGCCTGTTCGGCTCGGCTGAGCAGACCGGGTCGGTCGGTGTCGTCACCATCAACATGGCCCGGCTCGGCTACCTCTACGCCGACGACGAGGCCGCCCTGACCGCCCGGCTCGACGAGCTGCTCGAGATCGGCCGCGACACCCTGGAGCTCAAGCGCACCGTCATCCAGCACCACATCGACGCCGGCCTGTTCCCCTTCACCAAGCGGTACCTGGGCAGCCTGGACAACCACTTCTCCACCCTGGGCGTCAACGGCATGAACGAGATGGTCCGCAACTTCACCCACGACGCCTACGACCTGACCGACCCGCGCGGCCACGCCATGTGCGTGCGCCTCCTGGACCACGTGCGCGACAAGATGGTCGAGTTCCAGGAGGCCACCGGCCACCTCTACAACCTCGAGGCCACCCCGGCCGAGGGCACCACCTACCGCTTCGCCAAGGAGGACCGCAAGCGCTACCCCGGCATCCTCCAGGCCGGAACGGAGACCAACCCCTACTACACGAACTCCTCCCAGATCCCCGTGGGATACACCGATGACCCCTTCGAGGCCCAGGAGATGCAGGAGGAGCTCCAGACCAAGTACACCGGCGGCACCGTCCTGCACCTGTACATGAACGAGCGCATCTCCTCGGCCACCGCCTGCAAGGAGCTCGTGCGCCGCTCCCTGACCGCCTTCCGCACGCCCTACATCACCATCACGCCGACCTTCTCCATCTGCCCGGTCCACGGGTACCTGGCCGGCGAGCACCTGACCTGCGACAAGTGCGCCGAGCTTCATCCTGAGGCCGAGCCGGTCGAGTGCGAGGTGTGGACGCGCGTCATGGGCTACTTCCGCCCGGTGCGCTCCTTCAACATCGGCAAGAAGGGCGAGTACGCCGAGCGGCAGATGTTCACCGAGGTCGCCGCCGGCGGCCACGGCCCGGCCGTCTCGCGCCTGAGCGCGGTCAGCGCCTGAGGGTTCGCGACGAAGAAGGAAAGGAGGGTAGGTGGCGGACTGGAGCGTTGAGCTCACGCCTCGCGCCGAGAAGGCGGTGAAACGACTTGACCACAGCGTCAGGAAGCCTGTGGCTGGAACTTATGCTGTCAACATGTCTACAGCAGTTCTGAGCGTACGGCTGCCAGAGGATCTCAGGCGTCGGCTCGATGACCTGGGGAGCCAGACCGGTCGGTCGGCAACGTTCTACGTGCGTGAGGCCGTCGAGTCCTACATCGATGACTTGGAGTACGCGTACGCGCTGAAGGCGGAAGCAGAGGCGGTGCGGCGCGGTGAGATCAAGGCGCGGCGCCTTGATGAGATCACGGCGGCGCTCGGCCTCGATGCCTGAGGTTGAGGAGACGTGATTCCGGTTGTCCTGCCCTGCTGATGCTCTGGTGATCGCCGGGCTCGTCCCCATGAGCACGGTCGACTGGCCCGACCACCTGACCGCGACCGTCTTCCTGCAGGGCTGCCCCTGGAACTGCTTCTACTGCCACAACCGGGACCTCATCCCCACCCGCACGCCCGGCCAGGTGGCCTGGGAGGAGGTGCGCGCCCTGCTGCGCCGTCGGCGCAGGCTGCTTGACGGCGTCGTGCTCACCGGCGGTGAGGCTCTGCGCCAGGACGCCCTGGCCGACGCCGCCCGGGAGGTCATCGACATGGGCTTCCAGGTGGGGCTGCACACGGCCGGGCCCTACCCGCGGCGGCTGCGGGACATGGTTGAGGCCGGGCTCGTCGACTGGGTGGGGCTGGACATCAAGGCCCTGCCCGAGCACTACGGGCAGGTGGTCGGCCGGGCGAACGCGGCCACGAAGGCCTGGGAGAGCCTGGAGGTGCTCCTTGAGGCGGCCGGCCGCGGCGGGCCGGACTTCGAGGTGCGCACCACCGTGGTGCCCGGGGACGTGACGGCCGACGACGCCGTCGAGGTGGCCCGGCGGGTGCACGCGGCGGGGGCGCGGGTCTACGCCCTCCAGCAGGCCCGCTCTGAGGGGACGAGCGGCGAGTTCGACGTCGTGGCACCCGGCTGGGACGGGATGTGTGAGCGCATGGCCGAGCGCATCGAGGCCCTGGGCTGGGACCGCTTCACCTACCGTCCGGCGTAGCTGCTGGAGTTATAGGCCTGTTTCGGGGTGAACTCATCCTGTTGATGACCTGAACGGACTGAGATTGAGCTCGTGTTATAGCCGTCGGTTAGTATAGCGTCATGGACGCAATAGTTCTGTCGGCGAACTCCGCCGAGTCTCTGGGGAGATTGCAATTTCAGCTTGCGTGCTGTGTGGGGTAGGTGCAGCAGACATAAATTTATGAGGTTGAGTATGTAAGCACGCTATGCCGATAGTCGGTGATGACCAATAGGTCCAGCAGAGCGCCCCCGTGAAGAGGTGTAACAAAGTATGAGTGTTTGTGGCACTAAGGTGAGATCTGAAGGGCTTGCAGAATATGCAAGTAACTGAAGTGCCTCCTTGCAGTTCTCGAAGAGGCTGGAATAGATCCCCCAAGAGTTCTATAGAAGCAATGGTCTATGAATATGCATTAATTTTTTACTGGACGCCAGTTCGGGATGGAAAGTATGGTTAAGCCGGCCTCAGAGCGAGTTTTTATTGAGACTGTGATTTCAGTGAAATTTAGAGAGAACTTAATTTGATATGGTTGAAAATAGTCAAATGATATCCCCTGAGGAGCGAGTCCTGGAGATGTTGTCTCGAAGGTCGCTCATCGTTCGATTTCTGCAAGGCGGTCGCTTTGCTGGAAAGTTCTCCCCCACTGGTGCTTGGTTGCGTATCTCAGCCCGAGAACGCTGGTACTGGAGGCTGACGTTGATTTGTGTCTTCGCGGCCACCAGTCACCTCCCCTTGTTGCTGCAATCGGATGTGTTTGAATTACTCTATGTTTTGCTAATGTTTTCATTGTTGTTCTTGGCGTCAATATGTGTGGTTGGATTGAAACGTGATCTTTTGAAGGGGGTTGGTAATGTAGAAGGGCGATTGATTATCATAAGAATGCACTGGATGGCTAGCCTTGGATTTGTTGCAGTACAGATTATCACCGTCTGCGTTTCTGTGATAATCTATAAGGCATATTTATCTAACAACTTTTCTAGCTACCTAAGCTTGGGGGTCACTCTACTTGTGTCCCCATGTTTGTTGCTTCCAATGGTTCTTATTTATGTCGGCCCTTACTATATTCCGGGACCTGGGAGCGGATATACTCCTCGTGTTCGAATTGCCGACTTTCTTGGGAGGTTGGTTAAAGCCTGTTTGGTTGCCGGCTTAGCATTGTTGATTTTGGAGTCGGTGGCCCCGGTTTTTGTCGGGGCGAGCGTAAGTGTTGACTTGCGTGATAAGTTGGTATCATACTGTGCTGTTGGAGGCTTTGCGTTTCTCAAAAATGTTGGAAAGTTCGATGAAAATCTTCAAAATAGAAGACGCAGCCTTATTGAGGAACTATATTATTTTTCGCACGTACGCGGCGCTGTAAAATCTGCTGTTCCAGATGTTGGTGGACACAAAAAGGGAATAGTGAGCCTATTTAAATTCATGCGGCCTCGATGTCTGAACGACTATAATGGTGTTTTGTGTCGCAGTGACACCATCGACGACGAGGAACAAGTAGAAAAATGCGAAAGAATATCAAAAGTCGTAGAACTTTCGTGCCAACCTGTGCTTCGAGGAGTAATCTCCGCACCTCTCGTTCCTCGCGTGTTGGTTGAGGCATTTATTGTCACTCAGTTCAGGCGTATCTTCAGTGAAGAAACATTAAAAGCTCTGCCAGGAACAACAAAGGAATTGACCTCTCACCCAGGAGGTTCCAGTGAGTATGACATATGTGTCAACTTATTAAAGGAGATCAACGAGAGGAGTGGCGCCACTGGCTTTATGAATGAGGTACTTTGTGGATTTTACCAATTGTACCACCTCTGTAATAATGAAGACTTTGTCTTCGAGGAAGGTGATGATCTTATTGTTGTCGGCTTAATTTACAGGGCAATTAGAATGCCTAGGTGGTGGTAGGCGTGTGTTCTTTCTGGTGTGAGAGAGATTGTGTTCTATTTTAAGTAGGTTTGCGTTTGATGGGCTCGGGTCTGTGATGAGATTATTCTGAGTGCTAGCCTCGAAGCATGAGCTACGACATTCTGATCTTCGAGCCGGACGCGGTCACAGATGAGGACTTTCCCCAGTGGTGGGATCGGGTCGCCCAGTGGGACGGGCCGCGCGACTTCAGCACCATCGACGGCTCCACCCCGGCGATCAGGTCCTTCTACCGTGACCTCATCCGCGCCTTCCCGCCGTTCAACGGCCCCGACGCGCTGAGTGATGACGAGGTCGATGCGCGTCTCGCCCAGGGGTTCCCGGTCGCCGACTACACCATTGGCGAAGACTTGGTCTACGTCGGTGTCAGTTGGTCGGCCGCTGATACGCTGGTGACGACCGTTAGTGAGCTTGCGTGGACGCATCGGCTCGCCGTGGCGTATGTCAGTGACGAGGGAGCGATCGTGCGCCCACCGGAACAACCGGTGCAGTCCGCCTCCAGCGTCCGGGTCGACTACGTCGTCCAGCATTCCATGAGGTGAATCCGGCCGCGTGAGCGCGGGTGGACTCACGCCACCTGACCTCGCCTGATCCCAGTAGCCATCACACTGCCGGCACGCCTGCGCCGCCGGGGCGGCTGGAATGGAGCGCGCCGCCGACGCTCGCGGCCTGGAGGCGGTGGGCCGCCGTCGGAGGTCGCAGTGGGGAGCGGTGTCCATGGTCGGTGACGGGGCGCACTCCTAGCCTCGGGCCATGAGCTACGACCTCCTGATCTTCGAGCCGGACTCCACGACCGATGAGGACTTCCCCCGGTGGTGGGAGCAGGCGGTCGCCCAGTGGGACGGGCCGCGCGACTTCAGCACCATCGACGGCTCCACCCCGGCGATCAGGTCCATCTACCGCGATCTCATCCGCACCTTTCCGCCGTACAACGGCCCCGACGCTCTGAGTGAGGTGGAGCTGGAGGAGCGGGAGGTCGAGGGGCTGCCGGTCGCCGACTACACCATCGGCACCGACTACATCTACATCAGCGTCGGCTGGTCGGACGCGAACGCGCTGGTCAAGATCGTCGGCCAGATGGCCTGGACGCAGCGGCTCGCAGTCGCCTACGTCAGTGAGGACAGCTCGATCTTCCGGCCGTAGGCGAGAGGGGCGACGCTGCACCTCGAGCCTTCAACCCCGCTTCCGCCCCCACTGCCACAAAGTAGTACATGTAGAACCTTTGTCGTATTCTCGTGTCATGAGTGCAGCGGGTGCGCCGGTTTCTCCGGGGAGCAGGACTGTTGGACTGCGGGAGGTCAATCAGCAGGCCGGGCGGGTCTACCGTGAGGTCGAGTCCACTGGTGTGCCTGTGACGGTCACCGACCGTGGCCGCCCGATCGCCCAGATCGTCCCGATCCGTGATGACGAGTCCTGGTATGGGCGGATGGTCCGTGAGGGCAAGGTCCGTCGGGCTGCAGGCGACTGGGCGCTGCCCGTCAGGCGGTGGGGGGTGCCTGAGGGTTTCGACTTGGAGCAGTTCCTCCTCGGTGAGCGCGAGGAGGACAGGTGATCTACCTCGACACCTCGGTGGCGCTGCTCTCCCTCCTCGGCCAGCCCGGAGCCGATGAGGCCGCAAGGCTCATCATGGATGCGCATGCCACCGAGGGGCTGATCTCCTCCTGTCTGCTCACGGTGGAGATGGCTCGGGCAGCGCATCGAGAGCACTTCGATATCCGCGTGGTCGATGAGTTCATCGCGGGGGTGGAGCTCGTCGAGATCGGCCCGGATGTCATTGAGCGCGCCAGCACCCTGACTGGTGAGCTGAAGTCTCTCGATGCCATTCATCTGGCGACTGCGACGCTGCTGGACGACCCTCGCCACCCTGTCACGGTTCTCACTCATGACGCCCGCCTGGCTGACGCCGCCCGGTCCCGAGGGCTGGGCGCGATCGACCCGTTGGGCTCATAGCACCTGATAGACCTCCTCGAAGGGCAGGCGCGGGTTGCGCTCCTGGTAGGCGTCCGGCCCCGGGTGGCCGACGTTGATGACCAGCAGCACCTCCACGTCCTGACCGGCGAAGAACTCGGTCGCCAACGCCTCGGCGTCGTCTCCGTTCATGGGGCCGGCTGCCAGCCCGACGGCGCGAATCGCCTGAATGACGTAAGCCGTCTGGATCAGTGCTGAGGCGCGCGCCCACCGCGCCCGCATCTCCGCCCCGCCCTCCTCCAGCAGCCGCTGGTAGCGTTCGCCGCGCGGGTGCAACCGCGGCAGGGACCCGGCGAAGGACCGGTCGGCTGCGCAGACGAGGGTGAGAGGCGCCCCTGCGGCCTGCTCGCGATTACCGCTGGGAAGACAGGGCAGCAGGCGTTCCCGAGCCGCCGCCGACCGGACGGCTACTACCCGCAACGGCTGGGCGTTGACCGCCGTCGGCGCCCACTTGGCCAGTTCGTGGACCGCCCGCAGCTGGGCGTCCGTCACCGGTTCGTCGGTGAAGGTGTAGGCGGTGCGTGCCCCGCCGAACAGCAGCGAGGCATCGGATTCGGTCAGGACGGACTCGCCGGGCACGGGGCCCGGAACCGGAACGGGGGAGACGACTGCCATGCTCCGATTGAAGCACGTGCCGTCTCCCCCGGGGCGGGTGTGGTCCCGACAAGGCAGCCTTGCTGTTCTCCGCCCCTGCTCACCTCGACCTCCTGACTTCCGGTCTCGCAGCGGGGCTCCGTCGCGCAGGCGATCCGTGCGGTGGAGAGTGAGTGCTGTGAGGGCCTAAGCCTTGCTGATTGAGAAGTAGCCGTTCTTCTTGATGGGAGGGTGAGGCTCCGGGCCGAGCCGCAGGGAATAAGGCAGGAAGTTATGGATGAGAATGCCGCTCCTGGCGCTCGGCCTGATTGTGGTGGTCGGTATCGCCTCCTTGTGTCCTGGTGCTGAGGTGGCGCGTCGGGCGCCGTCCGCAGTGAAGCTGTCGAGGACAAGGCAACCGAAGCCGGTGTTGCGAGGACGTTGGCGCAAACGCTTATGCTCCCGCAACGTCCGGGCCAGGTGGCGAGGAGTCGTTTCAGTACAGGAGGAGGGGCAGGAAGGCGCTGAGGTTGTTGAGGCAGTGGATGCTCGCCGGGTAGAGCAGGTTGCGGTCGGTCTTGACATAGAGCAGCCCGCAGCTGAGCCCGAAGAAGGCGTGCGGGATGACACTCAGTACCTCGGAGAGCGCGAACGAGTGCATGTGCAGCGCACCGAACAGAACGCTGGAGACGACAACAGCCACCCAGGTCGGCGCGAAACGCTCGATGAGCCCAATGAGGAACTGGCGGAAGAACATCTCCTCCACAATCGGCCCCACGATCCCGAGCACGACGACGATGACGATCGGCGGGAACATCCGCGTGACTTCGCCAACGCTGGCGTCATTCTGCAAGGTTGCTCCGGACAGGCCGGCGAGGTTGAGCAGGGCCGAGGACGCCAGGTCGCCGACGAGCTCGATCACCAAGGTGGCGAGTCCGCCCACGATGAGAGTGAGGACGGCCCGCCGCTTACGGGCCGCTACCTGACGGGCGGCCTGGGCCAGCGGGCGGCGGAAGGCGACGCAGCCGACAGCGAAGAGAGCGACGTAGAGCGCGAGGCCGGTTGCGGGGCCGGCGTCCCCGGGGATGAGAAAGTGGCCGAGGTGGAGGGGGAAGAAGAAGGCGTAGACGCTTGTGAAGATGACCAGCGCGACGGTGCTCAGTCGGTCGGGCCGGGTGCTTGCGGTCGGAGTCGAGACCGGAGCGGAGTCCGACGGCGCTGGATCCGGTGCCCCGGAGGCGGCCGGTGTCTGCTGGGACAGGGACGTGCGGGAAGTGCTCATGGCCGGAAGTGTGAGGCGGCCGGCCCGCGAACCACATCGCCCCGGCGGCGTAACCCAACGGCGTGCGTCAGACCCTGGTTCGTCAGACTCCGGTTCGACTCCCCAAGCCTTGCTGAGCTCCCTGAGCGCACGTGTAGCCGGCTGTCGTGGGGTTGGAAGACTGTGCACTAAATGTAAAAATAAGGGACAATTACCAAGCAATCGTACTTCAATTTCTACTTCCAGTAACTGTGAAAAATGTGTGTATCAATCCGATTGCATTTTATGGCTGCGTGAGTTATTACTGCCCCTGGAGTGCTTCAATTCTATCGGCTAGCCGCCCACCATCCCTTCTCCTGACTCGAGGCTCCCGTGAACGCGCCTTTTTTGTCCCCTATTCCTCCCATATTTTCCCGCTCGTCTGTTTCATCAGTGCCTTCCTCGACGTCGAGGCGGCGGGAGCTGCTGAGGACCTCGGCTCCTGTGCTCCTCGCCCTGGTTCTTGGCGTCGGGCTCGCCGGCTGTGACGACGTGTCCAGTACCAGCAGTGATGCTGCGTCGTCCGCTGCGCCGGCCGAGTCTCAGCAGGATGCCGGTGGTGGCTCCGCCGGCTCCGAGGAAGCGCCGGCCGAAGAGTCCAGTGAGGAGCCTGCTGCGGAGCCCACAGACGACTCGCGTGGGGGGAGCGGCTGGTTCAGTGGCTCGGATTCGGGGGAGGACTCCAAGTCAGGGGCGAACTCCGAGTCGGAGTCTCAGAAGAAGTCGGAGTCGACACCGGAGCCCCAGAAGGAGTTCTACGCTAACTGCAAGGAGGCCAAGGCGGCGGGAGCTGCGCCGATGTACAAGGGTGATCCTGGGTATCGGCCCGAGCTGGATCGGGATAAGGACGGCATCGCCTGCGACAAGAAGGGGTAAGGCCTGGTTGTTGCTGCGGAGAGCCGATGTCGGCTCTCGCTACTACGGATTTCATCTCCACGTGTCCTGTCATGTCGATTGCTATGCGCATGACGTGGCACAACACATTGTCTTTCACTTTTCCTATTCGAGGTTCTCATGAAGAATTCACTTGTTCGTCCTGGATCTTTGCTGTCGGCCCGCGCTGGTGCCAGCCGACTGGCCGCGCTGATGTCGGCCCGTCAAGGGACGGTGGTGAGGTCGGCATCTGCGGCCCTGGCCATCGCGGTCTGCGGCGGACTGGCCGGGTGCGGGGTCCCGTCTGTGGCTGACGATGCGGGCTCGCCGACACCGGCACCTTCGCCGACGGCGACTGCTTCGCCGTCACCTACTCCGACTCCGTCTTCCACTCCGACCCCGACACCGCGTCCTACCCCTACGCCGACGCCGTCGCCGATTCCGACGACGCAGGCCCCGACGACGCAGCCTCCGTTACAGCCTCTCATGCAGGAGTCCGAGCCGACACAAGAGTCGGAGCCGACACAGGAGGCGGAGCCGCAGGCAGGCGGTGGTGGGGCGGCTCCCGCGCCTGCGCCGGAGCAGAAGCAGGAGAGTACGTACTACCCCAACTGTAAGGCTGCGCGGGCAGCAGGTGCTGCTCCCTTGTACCAAGGTGAACCCGGCTATCGGTCTGAGCTGGATCGTGACGGGGATGGCATCGCCTGCGAGATCAAGTAAGGTCCCGTCGGTGCTCGCCGTCTAGAACGGTGGTGGTGCGAGAGTCTCCACCCACACCATGTGCGTCGCTCGCAACGTCCAGGCGTTGCGAGCGACGCACATCGGTATGGAGCCGCCCGTAGGACTAAGACTTCACTGACACTGCCTCAGGCGACTGTGCTGCCGACTGACTCTGGTCCGAGCCCCTGTCGTAATGACAGGTAATATGACGGGGTTCCAAACAAGCAGCCTCGTCTGGAACCCTGCCACCGGGTACCCATCTACTCGGCCCGGGCTTCGGTGGATCTCTGGTGGTCCTTGGTCGCTGCGGTGACTGCGTGGGCTACGAGCCCTGCTGCATCGACAGAATCCTCGTGCTCCCAGATATGGATGACCGTCCATCCAAGGGCGTTGAGCTTCTCATCGGTGTCACGGTCGCGGGCCTGGTTCCTCGCGATCTTCCACCTCCACCACTCGGAGTTCCGGCCGGGCATGGTCCCATGGTCAGGGCAGCCGTGCCAGAAGCAGCCGTCGACCTGTACCGCCACTTTCTTCCCGGGGAAGGCAATGTCGACCTTGCGGCGCGGAAGCCCCGGGACCTTGTACTGCACCCGATACCGTAGTCCTATCCGCCACAGCGCTCGCCGCAGCTCCATCTCGGGGGATGTGTCACGCCGTGACAGGTTGGAGTAGCGAGCGCTCACCTTCGGATCGGCGGGCTTGTCTCGTGCTGGTTCGGGAGCGTGCAGCGGGTCGGACGAGCCATCATCCGATAGCGCGGGCTGCATATTTCACCTCGTCAGTAACTTGCGGACCGCCTCGTCAGGACTTGCTGGAGCGGCATCTACCGCATTGAGGATACGGCGGCCGGACGCTGTCGAGTCGAGGATGCGGCGGTCGCGGTCACAGTGCATCTTGAGCACGTTCCAGACCACGCCTACATTGACGCCGTTCCCCAGTTGCTTGTAGGTCTTGGCGTCGGGTTGGCCGGCAAAGGAGAACTCATCCGGGAACCCCTGAAGGCGGGCTGCTTCTCGAGGTGCCAGCCGGCGACGTTCCTTCCCGACGATGCTGGTCTGTGTGATGGCGACAAGCGCGGGAACGTAGGTGGGAGGCTTCACACGCAGACCTGACGGACGGAAGTGCATGAGGCAGTCCCATAGGGACTCGATGTCCTGCGCCTGCCACTCGAGCTTACGGCGCGACGGCGGAAAGTTCTTCACACCTGAGGTGGTTATCCAAGCCTTGCACCAGGCCAAGTTTTCGGTGAAGAGCTGCGCGTTCTTGCGTAGGAAGTTCATCTTCCAGGCGGGAACGTTATCGAGCTCTCCCGACTCAATCTGGATCTCCAGGTCCTCGATCGTCTGCCAGGCGTCGACCCAGATGGGGAACCCCGGTGGGTTCTCTCCAGGGTGATTGTCTCGGAAGCGCTTCACCCACTTGTCCCAGGCGTTGATCCAGTTCTTCTCAGTCCTCGACAGGTCGTAGCCCTCGACGTCAGCGAGCAGGTAGTCGGCTATCTTCCAGTCGACTGGTTCATCGGCGTACAGCTCGTTGGGCCTGGCTACTGGCTGGGGGGCCGTTGACTCGATACCTTCAGGGTCATACGTGGCAGTGATGAAGACTCGTTCTCTGGCCTGGGGCCGCCCTCCCCGCTCTGGGCCGAGCTGGTGCGGCGAGAGGATGGCGGGGGTACTTGCGATGCGATACCTCTCCTTCCTCAGGGACTTGACAATGACCGCCCACTCGTGGGCGTGGCGCGGCCCAGCAAGGTTTCGAACGTTCTCGAGGAGAAGCACCGTGGGGTGACGTTCCTGAACGATCTTGAGGATGTTGAAGTAGAGCGTGCCGCGCACTTCGTCCAGCATCCCAGCCTGAAAACCGGACTTGGAGAAGGGCTGACACGGGAACCCTGCGGCAAGGATGTCGTGGGGTTGGATCCTGCCGGACACGCCATCGTCGTTAGCGTCGACCGTGATGTCACCAAGGGCGTCGATGCCCCAGTTCTGCTCGTAGACTCGGGCTGCGTCCTTGTCGATCTCGACCGCGTAGGTGCACCGGCCGCCCATCCCAGAAAGAGCGGCGTGGAAGCCACCGATTCCGGCAAACAGGTCCACGTAGCAGAAGGGGGAGGTATCCACCGGCTAAGCTTAACCGGCTGGGAGCGAAGAGCTGGCTGAGCCGCACGACATCGCAGAAGATCACAAGATCGTCATTGAAAGGTATTGCCTATGTGTGAGGCGGTGCGATGCAACCAAGCGCTGCAAGTAGCCCGTCTCACTCAGTTGAGCGGCGTCACAGCGATACTGAACGGTCGAATAGCTGGAGAAAAACGTGATCACTAGCGGAACCAGTGTGGCGGCGGTGATGTCGTTGTCGCGAATTGCTCCGCGCCGGTCGCACCTATCGTTGAGTCAACCTGGGGTAGAAGAACGAACCTATGATGGTCTGTGCAGCTACATTCAGGTCAACGTCCAGTGGCGGAGTGCTTAGCAGGACTAGGATCAGTTTGGCGTCTACATAGCGTCCTGAGGTCTAGGAGGGAGGGAGCATTATGGGGACAATACGACTCCTGCATCGAAACGAAAACCAATCGCATGACGGAATCAGTGTGACTACACTACAATACAACTCCATGCGATAAGTGCTACCGAGCAAGTCTGTCGTGATATACTAGAACTACCCTAATCCCGTCCCCTCAGTTAAGGTAATCAACAATGGTAGTTGATGAATCCGAAACCACGATTCGTTTACAGTCTCCTTGTTACCAAAGTGCGACGAGCAAGGCCAACGCCGTCGCAAGGATGTACTTTCTTGGGAATCAGCCGGCTGAGCCGTTAGGTCCTGGAAGCAAGGAAAAGAAATCGGCGCTGATCGCGATGGGGCGATTCGTTGGCCTTGACCTCGGCGACGTTGCCGGAAAAGGCGAATGTGGACGACTCATTGCTGAAAAGTTGGCAGTTACTTGGGACGCTGACTGTGTATCAGCCGGTGACACGGTGACATTAAAAGGACTAAATCTATTAATTGATTCCGCTGTAAGGCTACAGTTAAAATCGGGTGAACGACCCTGGCGAGCTTTTGTTCGCGACATTATGGCGGTGAATCCGGCACCAAAATGGAACAACATAGAGGAGATGAGTATGCAGGACGCAATCTCAGAATTGGAAGTCGACATCCTTGAGCAGATTAAGGGGCTGATGCAAGCTGGGCCAACGCCTAAGGGAGTGGAGGTAACCAACAGCGCTAATGCCATTTCTGTCGATGAAATGACAGAGGGATGCTGGCGCAGTCTCCTTGCCGATGTGCAAGGATGGCTTCATCTTCCTGAGGAGATCGACATAACTTCAACAGCGGCTGCGGACAGGTCATTGGCAAGGCTTCTTGGACTGAAAAATCCAGACAATACACCCACCGAAGAACTATTGACGACTTTGCTAAACAGACTAGAAAAAGCAAATGAGTTACGTGAGGAGTTCATCGACGCCCTAGAAGACGAGACCGAGGGTACCGTTACACTAGCGACGGCTTCGGCTGACTGGGATGAAAAATGGGAAGAGGTCGAGGACTCTCAAGAAGTCGAAACCAGTGGACCTATCATAGCCGAAGCCAGCGTATGGCCTATTACTGAATTTCGTGAGCATGCAAATGAGGGGGATCTCAACTTATCCCCCTCCTACCAAAGAGCTGATGTTTGGCCGACAGGAGATGCGCAGTTACTTATCGAGTCTATCCTGAGAGGAATCCCGCTTCCTTCCGTGATCCTATTGAAAACCAACGACAGTAAGGGTGATCATTTCGAGATTATTGATGGGAAGCAGCGCTTGACTTCCATTCTTAGGTTCACGGCTGCGCACCCACGCGCCTTGGGTAATGTTAGAGCCAAAGCTAAAGAGTGGGGAGTCGACGAAGATGATCTTATTGACTGCTTCCAAAGCGATTACGCCAATCGTTTTAAGAAAGAATGGCGTGCTCATGAAACAATGAGACTTACCACAGCGGTTGAGCGGACGATGTACTTCCCGTTTCCCCTCAGAAAGGGAAGTAGGTCCACATTGGTGGGTGAACTCGAGCAGGTTCAGGGGCGGTACTACTCAGAAATTCGAATGCTGACAATCCCTGTTGCAGACGAGACTAAAAAGGTCAGAGACCTTTTCGAAAGGCAATCAAAGTACCGCATCCCTGTAATTATCTACAGCGAAGCATCCAGCAGGCAAATCCATGAGGTGTTCAGTCTGTACAATCGGCAGGGTAAACGCCTCAATGCCGAAGAAATTCGAAACGCCGCTTATCATGAGTTAGACTTCATGCGCGCACTGCTGGTGACGAGCGGCGATGCTGACGAGCCTGAAAAAGTTGCCCCATTCCTTATGGAGTCGTGGGCACAAATCTCTTCGACCGGGGAAGCGTTGGGAGATCCTAATGGAATTTACGCGATGAAAACCGCGGGATACAAGCGTACCAAGGCGTTGTCCTGGGTTGTTGCCGCGCTCCTTGTCGAAGACGGAGGTATAGGAGGAAGATCGACGGCTAACCAAATCAATGCGCTTCTAAAGCGAATCCAGGAGGATCCGAATGATCCGCTGAGGGACCGCCATCGCATCCTTAAAGTCATGGAAATGCTCGATGGAGCGATTGATGCACACCAGATCCTTCCTGATGAGACGTGGAGTGCCCCGTTCAAAACCGGAGGTAGGTGGCAAGAACTGCAACTGGTGTCTTCATTCATCGCTCTAGCCGCAGCGTATAGCGTCCGTAATGAAAAGTTGGAAGACAACGTTGAGGATGCGATTTACGCTATTCAGAACGCTTCTAAAGCATGGAAGCGACCGAGTAAAACTCAATCTCGGCAGCAGTGGCAGTTCATCGGGAAGGTTGTAAAGGAGTTTCTTGAGGTTCTAGGTATCTCTGTGGAAGAGGCAGACAACACTTTACGGAGAGTCTTTGGAACGTCTGGACTCGTAGAGTTAGCATACTTGAGTCACGAAGAGGAACGGTAAGTAAATGGTTCTTCCTGCGGTCTCGGCAGAAGAAAACTTTACACGCATGGGCATAAGTTGGCAGGAGCGCTACAATCAGACACTCGACAACTATGAGTACCCAAGCTCGCAGGTCATTAAAGATGATTCTGCCTATATCTGTGACAGAGCAATATTGCCCGTTCGGGATCCTCATTGGCCTGATTCACGTTATCGAAGTGGAATTGTCATAGGCGCCATCCAGTCTGGTAAGACAGCATCAATGATCGGATTGATGGCACGCGCACTTGATCGGGGTGTGAATGTTATCGTTCTGCTTGCTGGGAGACAGACAGCATTATGGCGACAGACCATGGACCGAGTGCGTTCTCAACTACTAGGCAGCAGCCCGTCTCTGGGATCATGTGTGTTTATCCCGTCGCTGCGTCTTGAAAGTGAACGTTATTCGGTGCAGGGGGCTTATGCCATCAACCAAAGACGAGCGGAGAGAGCATTTAAGAAAAGTACTCCGCTCGTGTTTGTTGTGATGAAAGAGGTTAACCATCTTTCTTCAATTAGTCGCATTCTTGAGAATAATGTGTTCCCGGCTGCGGCTAAGTGCGGTGTAGACGTCAATATGCTTGTTATCGACGATGAAGCGGACGACGCATCCATAGCCGATGATCAAGTGAAACTCGATAGTGACTCAGTACAGGAGATCAAAAGAATTCCGTTCGGTATCCTTGATCTGTGGGCAGATAACGCTATACCAACGAAGACCAAAGCAGAGCATGTATATTCGACCTACATTGCCTACACGGCGACACCCCAGGCTAATTTTCTTCAGAACACCGAAAACCCGCTGGTTCCGAGAGACTTTGTCGCGGCGTTGCGCACGCCAGGAGCTTCAGGAATGCTGTCTCCTCGGGAGATCACCTACAATGGAGGCAAAGTAAAAAATTGGTACATTGGAGCGGACGTCTTCTATGGTGCTCTCTCTGAGTGCTTCTGTAGGGTGATCGATGAATTTAGCGTGCATGATGACGGTGGGAACGATAATACAGACGAAGCAGACAGGGCAGCGTCTACTGCTGCGGATTGTGTCGACGAGGAGCTACTCAAACAGGCGCTGCGTGCGTACATCGTAGGTGCGGCGATATCGTCAATTCGGTCAGGCAAGTTCGGGCCGAGTACCGCTTCCGGCATGACATTCCAATCGTTGAATGAAGTCAAAAACAAGGTAGCGCCTGTCACGTCGATGTTGATTCATCCGTCGGCTGAGTTAGATGATCACTTTAATGTGAAGAATATAATCAACCGTTGGTGGGACGGAGAGCGAGGGAGGGCTGGTGAGGGAGTTATCAATGATCTTGAAGTTCTGCGTCACATTTGGATAGATGAGTATGACGACTATCGTACGTCTGCGACGAAGATTGCGCGCGAGTACACTGGTAGGTTTGATCCCGTTGATGCACCAACTTGGGACGAGGTCGAAGAGGTGATCAGAAGAGAGATTATTCCAAGCACCAGGATCGATGTCATCAATAGTCGTCCAGAATCAGACGAACGTCCTCAGTTCGAGGCGAGGGTCGATAGTCTCGGCATATGGCATCCTCCAGTTAACCAGTCGTCTATCTTTATCTCTGGTAATGTGATGTCTCGTGGTCTGACTCTGGAAGGACTACTTACAACGTTATTTCTCCGGTCATCGAACAGTCCGGTCGCCGACACTCAGATGCAGATGCAGAGGTGGTTCGGGTATCGAGGAAAGACTTTGGACCTTTGTCGCGTCTACCTTACTCGAGAACAGTTGAAACTGTTCTCAGAATATGCGGACGCTGACCGAGTTATCAGGCAGCAAGTGATTCACGCGATGCGTGCTGATGAATCTCGGCTCCCGAGTGTGGTGGTTCTTCAAGGGAAGAATTATCGTTCAACAAACAAGGTGTCATCGTTAGTAACGAAGACACTCTCCCCCGGTCGCAGGCCAGTTGTTCGGTACATGAATAGTCCAACTAACGATTTCGAGAATCAGCGCCTTCTGCGAGATTTGTTCTTGGCGCAAGATGCTGGTGTGGTGGGTTCTTCTAGCGGGTTGGTGACTTCGACAGAGTATCCACTTACGACGGTGGTCGATGTGCTTGAGGGGCTAAGGTATAAATATCATGGCCTGGAGGATGATGAGTTAAGGAAATGGAACGCGGCGGCCAGGTTGGTTGGTATCGATCCGATAGAATCTGTCTATTTCCCTTTGTATCGAGCTCCGGAAGTAAATGGCTCTAGGACTTGCCTAGCGCATAGGTCGCCATACTCCTTAGCTGCATATCTAAGATTGTGGGCGGCCAGCATTGGGCGCAAAGTGGACGGGCTCATGACCGACGAGAATCCTCCTCAGCGATGGAACCTCAAATGCTGGTCGTCAAAGAATTTGAAACAACCACGATTCAGGTTTGCCTTGAAGTATGGGTCAGGTACCCCTATAAATATGGGACCGCTTTCGGAGCTGTCCAAGCGCTATGGCATCCCGGTCAAACCTATGCAAAGGAAGGTTGCTGGAAGCGAGTTGGAGACAGACTGGGGTGCTAGACGCGCACTCGTGCACGGATATTCCGGCGACGATGTATTCGATGCGATTGTTTTGGACCAACCCGTTCGGAGGTTTGATGACGGGACACGTTGTGAAGGTGAACCAGGTCTTGTTCTTTTCCAGTTGATTGAGCGAGGTGAGGGTGAGGCTTCGGTGTCGATCGCTATGAGTATTCCTGCCGGAGGGCCTGACTATGTGCGTGCTGCAAACAACAGAAATCGAGTATAGGTATGTGTAGTCTTCTCGATGGAGATGCAACGTTTGAGGTGCTAAGGAAGGCGGTTTCCGCGGCTCGGTATGCCGAAGGACGGGATCAGCGTTTTATACATTGGGTTGGTGATAGCCGTAGGCTTGCGTACGCGCGTGATAGCCGGGGTCGACTTGAGCTGTTTATTTCAGAAGAGTGCCTGGAAACTCGGGTTGATTCTGTCGCCCGACGGATGGAATTGGATTCTTGGAGGGATGAATCCGGCTCGATTGTGTGTGCCAATAGAATTGTATTCCCTAAGGGTGAGCATGTGGATGCACTGTTTGCTGCTGTCATGGCGGAACTTTTAAGGCAGGGTATCGATGTGGACGCTCAGAAGGCGTTTACTGCCACGGAGCGCCTCATTGCTATGGCGTTTAGGGGTGGAGGTAGAAGTGTAAATTCCGTTACAGGCCTTGCTGCGGAGCTTTTGTTGCTGAACGAGTTAGTCAAGTCGAGATGCTATTCAGACGGCGAGATTTCTGGGGTGTGGAGAGGCTACTCTCGTTCTTGCAGAGATTTTGTGCTTGGTGACGTTGGCGTTGAGGTTAAGGCTACGACGCAAGGGACCAGCCGGCATCACATTCAAGGGTGGTATCAAGTTGAGCCGGGTGTTCCCGAGGGTGATGGCGAGTTTGAGTCGCGCTTATTCCTGCTCTCTGTGGGTATTGAATGGCTGCCGATTGGTGTCGAAGGGCGTACAGTCGAGGGTATCTTGAAGGGGCTGCGGGCCGAACTTCCTGATCTTGTCTGGGAGGATTTGGTTCAGTCGGCTTGCCGCTATTGTGGTGAGAACTTTGTTTTCGATGCGAACGGGGTAAACTCGGAGGAAGCTCTTCGGCGCCCGTTTCAGGTCGGGTTTGTGAGGATGTACGATCTCACCGACGATAGGATTGACCTTCTTCGTAGTGCAGATGTTCACAGGCACTCCCATGTTGTGGGAGATAGTGTGTCGTTCGATATTGTCTTGCCGGATTTTATAGACAGCGCTAATCCGATTTCTGGATGGTCGGCGGTTCTGGATGCTCTTACTGATTTCGATGAATAGAGACGAAGGCGTCCTCACCCGCTCCCACCCCTGGCTTTGATGGGCGGCGCCCGAACTCGTACTCGCGGCGTCCCGATCCTCACGCATCCGCCCGTACCAGCCGGACGATGCCGGCCGTCTGGGCGGCCGTCGTCCAGGCCAGGATGATGAGCCCGGCAGAGGTGACGTCCGCCTGCGATGCGTCCGCCGCCAGCCAGATCTGGGCCGCCTGGCCCGGGAACCAGCGGGCGGCGTCGCCCAGGAACACGGCCAGCTGCGGCGCCAGAATCACCAGCACCACGGCCGCCGTCGACGCACCAATGACGCTGCGCAGCGCCGCACCGAGCCCGGCCGCCAGCAGCAGCACCGCCGTCAACCAGACCACGGTCCTCCCGGCCGCCCACAGCGCCGCCGTCGACATCGTCGGACACGCCGCCAGGCTCGCCCCGACCAGGACGCTCGCCGCCACCAGTCCCGTACCGGTCAGCACCATGAGCCGCGCCACCGCCAGCCGCCCCCGCGCCGGCGTCACCAGCAGACTCGTCACGCTCTGCGCCGTGGAGTGCTCGGCACCTGCCGCGGCCACCCCGGCCGCCACGAAGCCGATCTGCACCGCCAGCGCCCATGTCGGAGCGACCTCCTCGAATCCGAAGCCCCGCCCATCCACCACGTTCTGCAGGGCCGACATCACCGTGGCGACCGCCGCCGCGCCCGCCACCGCCGCCGACCACCACATCGCCGGCAGCGTCACCACCTTCACCAGCTCCGCGCGCAGCGCACGCCCCCAGACGGTCGCCGCCCCTGCGGCGGCCCTCACCCTGCTGGTCGCACCGGTCCCGCTCACGCGTCCCGCCTCATCCACACCCAGCAGCACACCGCCGCGCAACCGCCCGCCCACGCCGCACAGACGGCGGCCGCCATCGGGATCGACAGCAGCTCAACAAGCCGGTCGTAGTTGAGCGTCGTCGGGCTCGCAATGAGCCGCACCGCCGCCGTGTCCGGCAGGAACCGGGCCGCATCCGTAGACCTGATGAGCAGCACGCCCGGCGAGATCATCGTCGACATCGCGACGAGGACCGTCATCGACACCAGCGCGCTGCGCGTCGCCATCGCCAGCGCCATCGACGCCATCGCCGAGAACACCCACCACGTCAGGATCCCCGTCAGCATCCACCACGGCACCGGCTCGAAAGGCACGCTCGACCCCAGCAGGTGCCGGCACAGCGCGAAAGTCCCCGCCCACGCCGTCGCCAGCAGCACCGTCGCAGTCCCCAGCACCACGATCCCCGTCGTCCCCACGTACAGCCCAATGACGCCGACGTCGCCCAGCCGCGACGGCGCATCCGGGTCACCGGCCGCCAGCTCCAGCCGCTGCCCCATTCCTAGGGAGAAGGTGCGCACCCGCTGCCTGGCTGCATCGCTCAGCCCGACGACGTCGAGCACCTCAGCCACTCGTCGCCGACTGATTCCTGCGCCCGAGGCCACCCAACCCAGGTGACCTCGGGCCGTGCGCGAGGGGTGCGCGTCCGGGCCGTCGAGCACCCGTTACCTTGTTGGTGGTCCTGGGTGGTCCGGGGCTGGGCCAGTTGCTGTGGGCACGGGTGTCTTGCCCCTGTCCTTAGATGATCCGGGGGCGAAAGTCACCTGCGGCAGCCGGGCGCTGGTGACCGCTGATAAGGGGAACGACCCACCGCAAAACGGTAGAGGTCTAACGCATACGTGGGTGCGGGACCTGTCGTCCACCGGCTGGCCCCGTATCAACTTGACCGAGAGGCGGCAGGAGAGATGGATATCGAGGTCTTCATGGGCATCGGGCGTCGGCAAGGAGCGAGCACTGGGCCACGGCCCTGAGCCGGGACGGGCGGAAGGTCTTCGACAAGGCCCTGCCCAACGACGAGGAGCGCCTGCGTGCTCTCTACAAGAAGCTGGCCGACCACGGGAGCCTGCTGATGGTGGTTGATCCGCCTGCCACCAGCAGGGCCCTGGCGGTGGCGGTGGCTCAGGACATGGGCATCACCGTGGGATACCTGCCCGGACTGTCCATGCGACGCATCGCCGACCTGACACCGGGCAGCGCCAAGACCGACGCCAAGGACGCGGCCGTCATCGCCGGCGCGGCCAGGACCATACCCCACACCCTGAGAGCCATCAACGCCTCGGACGAGGAGGCCGCGGCGCTGAGCGTGCTGACTGGCTTCGACCTGGACCTGACCCGCCAGGTCAACCAGAGCGCTAACCGGATCCGGGGCCAGTCGTTCACCCAGACCCCGCCCCGCCCTGGAGGCCGTGGTGGGGCCCTGGCCGGGTGCACGACGCCGCCCCTGGAGGCCCGTCGCCGCCTGGCCCACCCCAGCCGACCTGAAACGCGCAGGCAGGACAAGGATTGACGCCAGGCTCAAGGCCCGCGGGTGCAGGCGGCACACCACCTGGGCCGGCCAGATCGTCTCAGCCCTGGAGCGCCAGAGCGTGGTGGTCGCTGGCACCGACGCCGCAGCAGTGGTGCTGCCTCACCTGGCCAGGCAGCTCATCGCCCCACGCGCTCAGCGGGCTGATGTCGCCGCCCAGGCCGGTGACCCTGGCGGGCACCCACTCTCATGTGCCAGGTCCTGACCACACGTGCCCGGGATCAGGGGTCCCGGCCGCCGCCGTCCTTGCTGGCCCAGACCCTGGCCAAGGACCTCCAGGCACCGGCGCCCAGCTAGCCTCCTACGCCGGGCTCGCTCCCGTCACACGCCGCTCCGGCTCATCGATCCGTGGCGAGGTGCGTCTCCCACGGCGGCAACAAGAGGCTCAAGCGCGCCATGTTCCCCTCCGCCTTCGCCTCACTGCGCTCCGACCCCGTCTCCCAGGCCTACTACCAACGCAAACGCGACCAAGGCAAACCGCCTTGGGCCAGGCCGTCCTCGCCCTGGCTGCCGAGCTGCGCCCCGATGTCATCCTCATGGACATCCAGATGCCCGGCCTGACCGGTATCGAGGCCACCACCCGGATCTGCGCCGATCCGGCGCTCGCGGCCACGCGCGTCCTCATCCTGACCATGTTCGAGATCGACGACTACGTCCTGGGCGCCCTGCGCGCCGGCGCCTGCGGCTTCCTGCTCAAGGACACCGACCCGCAGTCCCTCGTCGACGCCGTGCGCACCGTCCACGAGGGGCAGTCGCTGCTCAGCCCCCAGGTGCTGGCCCGCCTCGTGGCCCGCATGCCGCGCACGGCGTCGGCCAGCGCCCCCCGTAGTACCTGGGCCAGTGATATCGAGGCCCTCACACCCCGTCAGCGCGAGGTCCTCCTGCTCATCGCCCGGGGCCTGTCCAACACTGAGATCGAGGTCGAGCTCGGTATCACCCGGGCCACCTGCCGCAGCCACATCACCGCACTCCTGGCCCGCCTGGGCGCCCGCGACCGCGCCCAGCTCGTCATTGCCGCCTACGAGTCCGGCCTCATCAGCTCCCGCTGAGGCTGCTGCCTGCGACACTGCCTGAGGCGAGTGGCGTCTTCGGCTGAAAAGTGTCCATACGGGACGCCTTTGACGGCTCACTCGCACAACCAGATTTGTGTTTTCGCAGGTCAGGGCGTCTTGCGTAGTCGCGTTCCGGCGATCGGTGCGTTCAAAGTCGTCCCATATGGACAAAATTTGCTCAAGAGCCGTGCCCTCGGGGGCGACGCCGGCACATCGCCTCCGAGAACACGGCTATCCAAGGAGCCTCCCGCCGGGCCCCGGCGGGCTGATCTCACCCCCGCTCCTTGAAGACCAGCCGGCGCTGCGCCACATAGCTGGCCACGTAGATGGCCCCGTCGCCGAGAATCTTGGCGATCCCCAGCGGGATCCCGACCGTGGTGAGCGCCTTGAGCACCAGGTAGCTGGTCGCCAGTAGGCTTACCGCCAGGATCACGTAGCGCACCGCCGTGCGCACCACGGTGCCGCGCCGCGCCCGGAAGACGCGGCGATTCATGAAGAAGTTCGCCGTCCCGGACACCAGCCGCGCCCCCACGACCGCCGCCAGCAGGTTGCCGGTCATCGCGAAGATGACCATGACCCCCAGCCAGTCGATCCCGAAGCTCGCCAGCGACGCCCCCATGAACCGCAGCAGCGGAGCATAGATCCGCGCCGAGTCCTGCAACGGCCGGAAGTGGGAGGAGGTGTTGCCCGGCTCGTAGACCGTGGCGATCTCCACCTGCTCCACCACCATCCCCAGCTCGTGAGCGCGCAGCAGGGCGGAGAGCTCGTACTCGTAGCGGTCGCCGCGCACCTCCTGCAGCCAGGCCAGCTGTCCGGCGGGGTAGCCGCGCAGGCCCGTCTGAGTGTCGCCCAGCCTCCAGCCGGTCGCGCCCCGGAACAGCAGGGCGGTCACGTCGTTACCGATCCGGCTGCGCAGCGGCACCGGCCCGGTGAAGCGCCGCACCCCAAGGGTCATGTGCCCGGTCTCGTGCACCCTTGCGGCCACGGCCTCGATGTCCGAGGGCGTGTGCTGCCCGTCGGCGTCGGCGCACACCACGTCCGCGTCGGGCCAGGTGGCGGCCGCGTGGGCCAGGCCCGTGCGCAGCGCCTGGCCCTTGCCCTGGTTGACCGGGTAGCTGACCACCTGGGCGCCGCGGGCGCGGGCGGCGGCGAAGAAGGGCGCGTACTGCGGCCCCGAGCCGTCGTCAACAACCAGCACCGCGCAGTCCCGGCGCGCCCCGTGCAGGCGCGCCACGAGCACGGCCAGGCGCTCATCGGGCTTGTAGGCCGGGATGAGGACCACGAGCGCCACCGCCGCCCGGGGGCGAGGCGTACCACCGGTCCGCGCCGCCGGGCGGTTGCCCGTCGTCCGGTTGCCCGTCTTCTGGTTGGTGGAGGTCCGGTTCGCGGGGGCGATGACCCGCGGCAGGATGCGCGGCGAGGTCGCCGCGGCCGTGCGGTTCCCGGCTGCCCGGCCCTGCGTCTGTCCCACCCGGCGGGGCGCCTCGCCCACGATGATCCGCGCGGTCGCCTGCTCGCCGCCGGAGCGGCTCAGCCGCGTCGTCGGGTACGCCGTCGGGTAGGACTGCGGGTACTGCTGGTAGGAGGAGCGGCGCGTGACCGCCTGCGCGGTCGCCGGGGTCCTCGGGGTCTGGGCCGTGCCGGTGAGGTTGTCGGTGCCGCTCATCTCAGGCTCCGTTCGCGATGTAGAGGATGTCGGAGGTGTCGCGCTCGCCCCCGTTGGAGGGCTGGTTGATGATCGAGCCGTTGAAGTACATGGCCGACGAGCCGCCGCCGTCGATGTTGTAGGCGCAGGCGCACCCCAGGTCGGCCATGATCTGGGCGAGCTCGCTCATGGTCACGCCGCGCGAGTAGCCCTCGTTGCGGCCGTCGACGACGACGAGCTTGAGGTGGTTCGTCTCCACCCACCCCACGGCGGTGCGCGGCTGCTTGCCCTGGATGGAGTGGTTGCCGACGTTGGTGTCCACCTCGACCTGGTCGATGCCGGAGAGCACCTTGGAGTTGTTGACCAGCGCCGGCCCGAAGGACAGCGTGTTCCACACGCCCGCGTCCAGAAGCGTCTGGGCCTTGGTGGTGGTCTCGTCGTAGACCTCCACGCGCCCGTCGCTGTAGAAGGCCATACCGTCGCGCGTGCCGCTGTCGCGGTAGATGACACCGTTGCGGATGAGGATGCCGTCGCTGCGGAAGCCGTAGTAGTCGCCGTTGATGGCCAGGATCGCGTTGTGCTCGGAGGCCATCGTGCTGGGCTTGGCGACGATGTTGGTGCCGTAGGAGTTGTTGGCGAAGGCGCTGCGCAGGTCGGTGGCGTTGGTGAGCTTGATGTCGGCCACGTAGTAGGTGACGGTGTCGTTGCCCGAGCCGGTGGAGACCTGCTGGATCCCGATGGTCGTGTTGGATGAGGAGTAGGAGTTGTCCCCGACCGTCACGTTGGTGGCCGGGGTCGCCGAGGCGGCCGTGTTCTGCGCCTTGGCCTCCAGAGCGGTGACGTCGCCGACCTCCACGTGGTCGATGACGAAGCGGTTGAGCGCCCAGGCGCTGGTACCGGTGGCGGCCAGCCCCAGGACGGCGGCGCCGCCCAGGAGGAAGCGGCGGCGTGGGTGCTTGCGGGACGTCGAGGAGCGGTCGCGCCGGCCGGAGTCGTGGTCCTGGCCGGACTGGGGCGACTCGGGCGGGCTGAGGGTGTCGGAGCTGTGCATGACTCAACCGTGTCGGCGCCGTGTGTGCCGGGCGTAGGTTGACCTTGTGGGTCTCCTGTGAAGCCGCAGCGGGCGTGGTGGCCCCACGAGCGCTGGGATGTTGCGATGGACACTCGAGCCGGTCCCGAGGCACAATGAGAGGGAGCCACCCGGCGGCTATCCGGGCGGCTCCCGAAGGGGCTCAGCCCCTCAGAAGCTGAATCAAGCTGATCAGGACTCCGACGGCGGCTGCGAGCGAGCCAACAATCTCGCACCACGTCGGGGTTCTGCGCTGTTCAGCATCCTTCTGTGCCGCATGCCGAAGACGGTCACGCATACCCCTTCGCCTCCTTCCGGTGGATCGACACCCTGCTGAATCAAGCAGGAAGGTGCCAGGGCAGACCCGCCGTTGAAGGCCTCCCCACCATGCCACAGCCCTCCGACATCGTGCCGGTTGCCCAAGAGCCGGTCAGAACGACGTCGGGGAATGGCGGCGCGTCAGGCGTCAATACTCCCGGAGGGTGAGAGTCCTGCGCGGAGATGGTCCCTGAAATCCTTCCAAGGGTCCTGGCCTGCGCCTACAGTGAAGGGACAGGGCGGGTGGCTGCTGCCCATCGTGAGAATCGGCGGCAAAGGAGGAGGTCGTATTGTCGGAACGGACTCTGCGCATCATCCGCATTGTGGTTGTGGTGCTCAACGTGATGGTGGCCGTCGTCTCCTTCCGGCGGGGAGACACCTCGGCCATGGTCATCGCCATCGCTGTTGCAGCGCTCTTCCTGATCCAGCTGGCCCGTTCATCCTCCGACGGTCGGGGCCGTGGTCGAGACGACCGCACGCCCCCGAGTTCATGAGCGCCGTCGGTGATGCCCCGGCCCACCTCCTCGAGGTCGAGGGCCTGTCCGCCTGGTACGAGCGCGGCCGCCCGGTTCTCACTGATGTCTCCTTCACCCTCGAAGTCGGCGAGGCCGTGGGGCTCATCGGCCTCAACGGTGCCGGTAAGACCACGATGCTCACCTCCTTGTGCGACGTCCACCGCGGGGCGCGCCTGAGCGCCCCGCGCTACCGGGGCCGGGAGGTGCGTCCGGGCGACGAGCGTTTCAAGGCCGCCCGCTACCTCAGCCTCGCCGACGACTCCTCCTTCCCCACCTGGAGCCTGGAGGCCTTCATCGGCTTCCTCGAGTACGCCTATCGCCTGAGTCCGGACCGTGGCCGCCTCGAGGAGCTGATCGAAGGCTTCGACTACGGCCGCTACCGGACCACCTCCTTCTCCCGTCTCTCCAGCGGTTCACGGAAGAAGGCCAACCTCATCGCCGCCTTCTACCTGACCACGCCCCTCCTCTTCCTGGATGAGCCCGTCGACTTCCTCGACTTCGCCGCCACCGAGTTCCTCTACCGCAGCATCAGCGACGCGGCCGCATCCGGGCGCTCGGTCCTGCTCAGCTCCCACATCGCCGAGTCCTTCACTCGCTGTACCCGGCGCCTCTACGTGCTCTCCGCCGGCCGGATGACCGGCCCCTTGACCACCCCCGAGGACTCCGATGCCGTGGCGGCACTGGTCAGTTAGCCGAGCCGCCCTGAGGGCGGTGACCGGGCAGTTCGTGGGGCGTCAGACCGTCCTGGGTGCCGCCATCCTGTGCGCCCTGGCCGCCTGGTTCGGGGTGTCGCCGATCTCCGCGTCAACCCGCGTATGGCGGTCACCGGGCTGGTCCTGGCCGCCGTCGGCCTGACGGCCACCATCGCCTCGACGTGGATCGGCTCCGGCCGCTGGGACGACCTGGCTCGCTTCCCGCTCCGACGCGATGAGCTCGCCCGAGCCACCAGTCTTGTGGCCGACGCCGTCATCCTTCTCGAAGCGGTCGTGCCCATCACCCTGTTCATCCTGCTGGCCGACAGCGGGAGAGGTGGCCCGAGTTCCCAGGCGGGCGCTGTCACGACGACGGCCGTGGAGATGGTCGTCGTCGGGCTCGGAGCCTCGTCGCTGGGGCTGGCCCTGTGGGCGGGGGAGCGGATCGGGCTGCGCTGGGCAGCCGGTGGGGCTCTCGTCGTTGGGACACTCCTGTGGTGGTTCGCGCCCGCGGCCTCGGCCCTCCTCTTTGCCGTCTGCGTCGTGGCGACGCTCGGCTGCACCGATGGGTTGCGGGTGCGCCGAACGCAGGTGGGAACCGTCCGTAGCCGCCGCAGCCTGGTCCTCGGTGAGTTGGCTACTGTGCGCACCACGCAGGTCAACACTCTCATAATGCTTGTGGTCGCTCTGGTCTTCACCTACGTCATGGCCGGCCGTGGGCTGAGCATTCCGATGACCATGGCCTTCGTTGTCGTCAACACGCCGTTGAACGCCTACTTCTCCCGCTATCTCAGCACTCGCGCGGTGGTGATGGCCGCGCCCGGATCGAGGCGGGTCTTCACGGCCCACGCCAGAGACCTCACGCTATTGTACTTGATATCCAACTGTCTGGTGGGCGCGCTGGTCGTCTGGCTGGGAGGCGGCCTCGCGGAGGCGGTTGCAGCCGGACTGGCAGCCTCACTTGCCGGGGCGTCGACCGCAGTCCTTCTGGAGGTCTATTGGCCGTTGACGGGCTGGAAGTCTGAACGTGACGTCATGCGTCACCCGCGCAAGTACCTTCCTCCGGCCGCGGCACTGCTCGCTGTCATAGTCGTCCATGCGCTCGTGCCGTAATTGCCTCGTGGGGTCTGTGCAGTTCGTCGCGATCGGCGCCCCTGTGCCAACCCCACATACCTCCCGTGAGGTTTGTGCGACCTTACTAAAAATAAACGTCATCCTTTAGAAAATTAACTGAGGTGACCCTAAGGTTCTAGGTGCTTCGTGTTCGCCCTCGCCTCACCGAAGAACTCTTATGCGCCGTCGTACCCTGCTCATAGCCCTCCCACTGACCGCCGTCCTCGCCAGCTGCGGAGTCGCCTCCCGCGCCGGCAAGGACTCCAGCGCCGGCGCCTCGGCGGGCGCCTCCGAGGTCACTGACGTCGTCGGCCGCAAGGTCACCTTCAGCGCCCAGCCCAAAAGGATCGTCCTGAGCGAGTCCCGCCACGTCTACTCCCTGGCCTTCCTCAACAAGACCAACCCCATTGACAAGGTGGTCGCCTGGGGCGAGGACCTCCAGAAGGCCGCCCCCGACTTCTACGAGAAGATCCTCTCCGTGGTCCCCAAGGCCGCCGACCTGCCGAAGATCGGCAACATTGCCAAGGATGGCCTGCCCATCGAGACCTTGGTGAGCCACAAGCCCGACGTTTTCATCATGACCCTGGACGCCTACAACTCCGCCAAGGAGAAGGGCTACCTCGAGAAACTGGACGGCCAGAAGATCACCTATGTCGTCACCGACATCCGCCGCGATCCGGTGAAGAACACCGTCCTCTCGGTCACCCTCATGGGTGCCGTCTTCGACAAGCGGAAGGAGGCCGAGACCTTCGTCAACTTCTACAAGAAGCAGGTCGACCCCATCGTGGCCAAGGCGAAGTCCCTGTCCTCCAAGCCCACCACCTTCCTGTGGCGCAGCCCGGGTGTCAACGACCCCGGTGCCACCTACTCCACCGCGAACCTCGGCGCGATCGTCACCGCCACCGGCGGCACCAACATCGCCGACAGCCTTCTGCCCGGCGAGGAGGGCGTACTCACCCCCGAGCAGGTCATCGCCTCCAACCCCCAGAACATCATCGCCACCGGCGGCGAGTGGCAGCAGCAGAAGATCAAGGACACCGCCCAGACCAGCTACGTCCACCTCGGCTACAAGGCCGACGAGGCCTCCGCCAAGGCCAGTCCGGAGCAACTGAAGAACCAGCCCGGCTACGACCAGATCCAGGCCTTCTCCGACGTCGACCCCGCCAAGGTCTGGAAAGACTTCCACGAGCAGCACATGCCCTGGAAGGCCGAGGGCGTCTTCTTCGCCGCCATCTGATGGGGACCCCAACGTCACGGCTCCTTCCGAAGACGACGCAGCGCACCAGTCCGATACTGGCCGGGTACTGGGCGGTGCGGCGTCGACGATGAAGGCCGACGGGCGGGGCGATGCGCCCACGGACACGGCGGTGTCGGCCTACGCCTCCTACCGCCGTCGAACCGCGTGGCGAGTCGCGATGCTCATGGGGCTGGCCGCGCTGCTTCTGGCCGTCTTCCTCGTGGCCCTCATGGTGGGGCCCCTGGGGTTCAGCCCGGCCCAGGTACTCGGAGCCCTCTTCGACGCCGACTACGACCCGTGGGTCGCCAACATCGTCATCAATCTGCGCCTGCCGCCGGCGCTGCTCGCCGTCCTGGTGGGCGGGGCACTGTCCCTGGCCGGCGTGCAGATGCAGACGATCCTCGACAACCCGCTGGCCGAGCCCTTTACCCTGGGGATCTCGGTGGCCTCGGCCCTGGGGGCGGCGCTGGCCATCGTCACGGGTCTCGTGCTGCCGGTGGCCACCGGCGCCATCCTGCTGACCGCGGCCCACACCGCCAGCCAGCTCATCGTGCCGGGTGTCGCCGTGCCCGTCGGCATCCTGACCGCCCTGGTGGGTGTGCCGGTGTTCCTCACCATCATCTTCGGACGCCAGCGCTCGGCGGTCAGGAGCGGTTCATGAGCCTCATCCTGAACGACCTCACCTTCTCCTACGGCAGGCGGGCCGTCCTCAAGGGCGTCGACGCCACCTGGGAGACCGGCCAGACGGTCGGGCTGCTCGGCCCCAACGGCGCCGGCAAGTCCACCCTGGTCACCTGCGTGGCCCAGCTGCGCCGCCACCTGGGGGAGGTGACCTTCGCCGGGCACCGGGGCCACGACCTGCGCGGCATGATCGGCTACATGCCGCAGGGCCTGCCCGGCGACGCCGCCCTGACCGCCCTGGAGTCGGTGCTTACCGCCTCGCGGCACGACATGACCTGGCACACGAGCCGGGCCGACATCGACCTGGCCTGGAGCGCCCTGGACGAGCTCGGGGTGGCCGAGCTGGCCGACCGCCCACTGGGCCAGCTCTCCGGCGGGCAGCGCCAGCTCGTCGCCCTGGCCCAGACGCTCGTGCGCGAGCCCGACCTCATCCTGCTCGATGAGCCCACCTCCGCACTCGACCTGCGCCGCCAGGTCTCGGTGCTCTCCCACGTGCGCCGGATCTGTCACCGGGACACCGGGCGCCTCGCCGTCGTCGCCCTGCACGACCTCAACCTGGCGGCCCGCTTCTGCGACCGCCTCGCCATCCTCGCCGGCGGGACGATCCGCGCCGAGGGATCGCCCGCCGAGGTGCTTCAGCCCGACATCCTCGCCGAGGTCTACGGGCTGCGAGTGCGGATCGTGCCCGACGGCGACCACGTCATGGTCGCCCCCGAGGCCGAGCAGGGGGCTTGAGACGGCTCGTCGTCGTGAGCCGGCTGCACGGTGCGCGGCTGGGGCGCGCGCCGCCCTGCTGGACGTCTCGCCGAGGGGGTCGGTGTCAGTCCATCGACAGACGGGCGGCGATCAAGCCGCCGATCAGCAGCAGGATCCCCATCCCGAAAGCCCCGGCGAGGATGGCGATACCGCCCATGAGGAGTTCGATGGTGCCCGCACCGAGAGCGAGCCACGTGAGCAGGAGCAGCAGCGTCCAGGCGGTGGCGAGCCGGTGACGTCGGATGAAGGAGCGCGTCATGATCCGGCCGCGGCCGGCGAAGGCGGTACGCAGTGCCCGTACCCGTCGTCCCACCACCCGGAAGGTCAGGGTTGCGCACAGGGCCAGGGGCAGCAGAAGAAGCCACGTGGGCAGGTTCACCAGCCACACGAAAGCGGCTGACATGAGCATGAGCGCGATGCATGCGATCAAGCCGAGATGAAGGGCTCGCACAGTGCTTAAGAAGATGGCGTCAACGGCTGCACGCGCCTGGAGCGGATCAGAGGTGTGAGCCGCGTATGCGGCGGCGGCCTTGGCCGCACCGACATGGTCCCGTTGGTTCTGGCGCAGCTGCGCGAGGTGGAGGAGAGTGTCGGCGTGCGCGGGTTCCAGGGCGAGCGCCTCCTGCAAGGAGGCCTCCGCCGCCTGCACGTCGGTGTCCATCTGCACCTGTGCCAGAAGTGTGTGGTGACCGGCCGAGCCCGGCGAGAGCCGGACTGCCTCACGCGCGTAGAACGTGGCTTCCTCCGTTCGCCCCATCCCGGCCATCGTCATAGACATGAGATGGAAGAGCTGACTGTCCTCCGGGTCCAGGTCCAGGGCGGTCCTCAAAGAACGCTCCGCCTCCGGTTCCCTGTCCTGGTCGATCAGGGAACAGGCCAGAAGCCGGTGGGCGTCGGGGCTGTCCGGCAGTGCCGCGACGGCTCGGCGTGCTGCGGCCTCAGCCTCCTCGGGGCGATTCGCGCTGCCGTGAGCGGACGACAGCGCCATATAGATGGAGCCGGCCTCGTCCGGGTAGTTGGCGAGCAAACGGGTCAGGATCTGCATGGCCCGCTCGTACTGGCCGGCGTCGATGAGCCAGTCGGCCCGGTCCATCTCCTGACGGTAGACGTCGTCGCTCATAGTATGCGGTGTCGTTTCATCCACTCGCGCAGTTCCGCATACTCCCCGGAGACGTCGGCGTACTCGACGACGGCGCGTGCGGTCTCGAACCAGGGGCCGCTCGAGGGGCGAACCTCCTTGAGGGCCGCGTACATGTCCTTCATGTTCATGAGCCGAGGCCGGCCGGTGCGCACTGAGTCCATGAGCGCGTTCTCAGCGGCGGACTCGCACACGTGTGACAGGTCCGCTCCGGTCAGCCCCTCGGTGGCCCGCGCCAGGGCCTGCAGATCGATGCCCTCCACGGGGCGTTCGCGCAGGTGCGTGTGCAGGATCGCGGCGCGCGCCGGTTCGTCCGGGGGCAGGACGAGCAGGGTCCGGTCCAGTCGCCCCGGCCGGCGCAGCGCCGGATCGATGTCCCAGGGGGCGTTAGTGGCGGCCAGCAGGTAGACGCCATCATTGTCGCTGCTGACGCCGTCGAGCTCCTCGAGGAGCTGGTTGACGGTGCTGCGCATGCTCGAGTTGCGTGCCAGGGAGCGCTTGATGCCGATGGCGTCGAGCTCATCGAGGAAGAGGACACAGGGGGCGTGCTTGCGTGCCTGCTGGAAGATGTTGTGGAGGTTGGTCTCGGAGTTGCCGATATAGGGGTCGAGGATGTCGGAGATCGTCACCGACAGGAACCCGGCTCCCATCTCACCGGCCACGGCGCGGGCGATGAAGGTCTTGCCCGTCCCCGGCGGGCCGTACAGGAGCAGGCCGCCGCGCAGGCTCTTGCCGTAGAGCCGGCGCAGCTCGGGATTGCACATCGGGGCCAGGAACGACGCCTCCAGCCGGTTCTTGACCTCGGTCATGCCTCCGACGTCGGCCAGACGGACGCCGGCCCGCTCCACCTCCCAGTCCGTGGGGGCGCCGGGGCCGTCGGCCTGGACCGAACGGGGCTCGGAGAGAGCCGGGTCGGCGTCGGAGGACCCGGGGAACTGCGAGGATTCCGAGGACACGAAAGGTGCGGCCGGTCCGCCGCCGAGGTCCTCCTCGGCCCGCCGCCAGTCGAAGTCGCCGGTGCTCCCGGTGCCGTCCGGCGTCGTCGAGCCGGTGGCCGCCGGGGCCTGTGGCGGGGTGGGTGCTGGGGGAGTGGTGGCCGCTGAGGGCGGCGGTGAGGGGTGAGAGGCCTCGGCCGGCACTGGCGCTTCGGCAGCCGGCTCTGCCGCCGTGCCGGCCGTCCTCTCGGCGGGCGCCTGGGCGGCCTGCGGCGAGAGCGCCCTGGACATGAGGGCTCGGGCGGCCTCGTCGGTGGGGGCGTGCTGAAGGGCGATGGCGCAGTGAGTCACCGCTTCAGCGCCTCGACCGACCCCGATGAGGAGCTCAGCCAGATGGGTGCGCAGCCGAACGTCGTCCGGAGCGGCCTCCACCGCACGTGTCAAAGAAGCAATCAGTGGGTCGGTCACTCGGTCAGTCTAGAGGCGGACAGTGACGCGGGTGCTGGTGTCACTGTGTGGAACGCCTTTCGCTCCGTGCACCGCATCACGGACGTGTGTGCTGACGCCTCGGTCGGAAATCTCCGTACTCTCAGGCCATGACAGCTACACTGGCCGCCCCGCCCGACCATGGGCTGAGGACGACCTTCCCCGCCACGCTTCTCATCGCCCTGGCCGCGCTCGCCGCCGTCGCACCTCTGGCCACCGACGCCTACCTGCCGGCCTTCGCCCAGATGGCCGACGACCTGGGTGTCTCCGCCTCCAGCGTTCAGCTGACGATGACCACGTTCCTCGTAGGCATCGCGCTCGGCCAGCTGGGCATCGGGGTCCTGTCCGACCGCGTCGGCCGACCTCCCCTGCTGCTGTGGGGCAGCGTGCTCGCCCTGGCCGCCAGCATCGGCGCCGCCCTGTCCCCGAGCCTGCCCGTTCTCCTCATTGCCCGCTTCTTCCAGGGGCTCGGGGGAGCGGCCGGGATGGTCCTGGGCCGGGCAGTCATCTCCGACCGCTCCCGTGGGATCACCGCCGCCCGGGCCCTCAGCGTCGTCATGGCGATTCAGGGCATCGCCCCGGTGGTGGCGCCGATTCTCGGGGGCGTGCTCGTCGAGCCCGTCGGGTGGCGCGGCATCCTGGGGGTCGTGGCCGCCTTCACCGGGCTGCTCGTGGTCATGGTCCTTCTCTGGGTACCCGAGTCCCTACCCGCCGAGCAGCGACACGACGGCGGCCTACGGATGCTGCTCGACGGCACCCGCGAGCTGGCCCGCGATCACGTCCTCGTGCGCCTTCTGCTCATCAATGCCCTGTCCTTCGGGCTGCTCATGGCCTACCTGTCCGCGGCTCCCTTCGTGCTGCGCAACGTGCTGGGCATGGGAACGGTGGCCTATACGGCGGTCTTCGGACTGTGCGGGACGACGGTCACGGTGACGATCGCAGTGGCGGCGTCTCTGGTACGCCGCTTCTCCCAGGCCCGCCAGGTGCGGGTCGGACTCATTGCGGGGCTGGTCGTCGACACGGTCTTCGCCGCGGTCTGCCTCATGTGGCTGCGCGAGCCGGTGACCGGGCCGGAGCGGATGCCGCTGCTGGTGGCGGTCGTGGCCCTCTTCCTGGCGCACGTGGCCTGTCTGGGGCTGTCGGTGGGTAACGCCCCCGCGCTCGCGCTCGACCGCACCGGCCGGTGGGCGGGAACCGGCTCCGCGCTGCTCGGTTTTCTGCAGTTCGTCGTCGGCGGACTCGTCAGCCCGCTGGTGGGGCTGACCGGTGAGGCCAGCGGGGCGGCCTTCGGCGTCGTCATCGTGGCCGTCGGTGCCGTCGCCAATGTCCTGGCGGTCTTCGGCCTGCGCGAGCGGGGCGAGAAGCAGCGCCTGGCCGCCCAGGCGAGCGAGCGCCGACAGCAGCGCCTGGGCCAGTAACGGCTCTGGCCGGCAGCGCACTCAGGAGGCTGAGCGCAGCCGCGTCGTCGGAAGAGGAAGCTCGATGGCGCCGATGAGGTCCACGGACTTGGCGATGCCGGTGGCCGACAGGTCCTCCACCGCCCTGGCGACGATGACGCGGTCCCGGTGGATCTCGCGGATCCTGACCCGGGCCCAGCCCTCCTCACCCGTCTGCGGATCGTCCTCCTCAAGGAGCCAGTCCTCCGCCAGGAGCCGCAGACCGATCGCGTCCAGGACCGCCTCGGCCTCGTCGAGCTCCATGGCCTCGCCGCGTCGGACCCACAGCCGGTCATACGGGATGAACCGGCCGTCCGCACTCATCTCGATATAGCCCACGTGCTCGCCGTCCTCGTGGCGCAGGTGGTCGAAGACGTCCTCGGGATCGGGCAGGCCTGCTTGCGGGTGGGGAGCGCTCATACTCGCGAGGCTACCGGGCTGGCGAACGCCGCCACACCGGTGCAGGGCTGTCGCTTCTGTGGACTGGTGTCACGATTGGCGACTTTTCCGGGGGTGGTACGGCATCTGCTGGCTCTCTTGCTGAGGGGGATGCGGACGTTGGGGCTGGTCAGGGCTGGTTGTGGGGAGGGGGAGTGTGGCGGGTCGAGGCTGGTGGACTCTGAAAAGTCGCCAATCGTGACACTTTCGGAGGTGCGTGGGGCTGGGCGGGCTGATCGAGAACGTACTGACGAGGACTGCGTTCACAGAACTCGCGGGCGGGACCTCAGTCGTCTGCAGGAGAGCGCAGTCCTCGCCGGGTATCGCAGTCCCCGGCACACGGCTGGGGTGCGCTGCTCTGACGCAGCCGGAACCGTCCGCCCTGCCGCGGGCAGGTGGCTCGCGCTGCGCCCGTGTTGCAGGTCCGTGTCGTAGGTCACTGCTGACTCCGGGAATGGACCGCAGCCCGCCAAGGTTGAGCCAGTCAGACTCAAGGTTGCATGCAGTCAAGTTGACAGAGCCTGACTCAACCACAATCCTGAGTGCATACGACTCAACCTGAAGGCGCCGGAATCCCCGGCCCTCACCTCAAACATCGACTGACCACAACTCAGCAAGCACAAGGAGCACATCACATGGCACGCGCTGTCGGTATCGACCTGGGTACCACCAACTCTGCTATCGCCGTCCTCGAGGGTGGCGAGCCCACCATCATCCCGAACGCCGAGGGCGGCCGCACCACCCCCTCCGTCGTCGCCTTCTCCAAGTCCGGCGAGATCCTCGTCGGCGAGATCGCCAAGCGTCAGGCGGTCACCAACGTCGACCGCACCATCTCCTCGGTCAAGCGCCACATGGGCACTGACTGGTCCGTGGAGATCGACGACAAGAAGTACACCGCCCAGGAGATCAGCGCCCGCATCCTGGCCAAGCTCAAGGCCGACGCCGAGGCCTACCTGGGTGAGCCCGTCACCAACGCGGTCATCACCGTCCCGGCCTACTTCAACGACGCCGAGCGCCAGGCCACCAAGGAGGCCGGCACCATCGCGGGCCTGACCGTGGACCGCATCGTCAACGAGCCCACCGCCGCGGCCCTGGCCTACGGCCTGGACAAGGGCAAGGAGGACGAGCTCATCCTCGTCTTCGACCTCGGTGGCGGTACCTTCGACGTCTCCCTGCTCGAGGTCGGCAAGGACGACGACGGCTTCTCCACCATCCAGGTACGCGCCACCAACGGTGACAACCGCCTGGGCGGTGACGACTGGGACGCCCGCATCGTCGACTGGCTGGTCAAGCAGGTCAAGAGCAAGGACGGCGTGGACCTGTCCAAGGACAAGATCGCCATGCAGCGCCTCAAGGACGCCGCCGAGCAAGCCAAGAAGGAGCTGTCCTCGGCGACCTCCACGAACATCAACCTGCAGTACCTCTCCATGAGCGAGTCCGGCCCCATCCACCTCGATGAGAAGCTCACCCGCTCCAACTTCCAGGAGATGACCGCGGACCTGCTCGAGCGCACCAAGATCCCCTTCCACAACGTCATCAAGGACGCCGGGGTCAAGGTCTCCGACATCGACCACGTGGTCCTCGTGGGCGGCTCCACCCGTATGCCCGCCGTCGCCGACGTGGTGCGCGAGCTGACCGGTAAGGACCCCAACAAGGGCGTCAACCCCGATGAGGTCGTCGCCATCGGTGCGGCCCTCCAGGCCGGTGTCATCCAGGGCGACCGCAGCGACGTCCTGCTCATCGACGTCACGCCGCTGTCCCTGGGCATCGAGACCAAGGGCGGGGTCATGACCAAGCTCATCGAGCGCAACACGGCCATCCCGACCAAGCGCTCCGAGGTCTTCTCCACCGCCGAGGACAACCAGCCCTCCGTACTCATCCAGGTCTACCAGGGCGAGCGCGAGTTCGCCCGGGACAACAAGCCGCTGGGCACCTTCGAGCTGACCGGCATCGCCCCGGCCCCCCGCGGCGTGCCCCAGATCGAGGTCTCCTTCGACATCGACGCCAACGGCATCGTCCACGTCTCGGCCAAGGACCGCGGCACCGGCAAGGAGCAGTCCATGACCATCTCCGGCGGCTCCGCCCTGCCCAAGGAGGACATCGACCGCATGGTCAAGGAGGCCGAGGCTCACGCCGAGGAGGACAAGAAGCGCCGCGAGGACGCCGAGACCCGCAACTCCGCCGAGCAGCAGGCCTACTCCATCGACAAGCTCCTCAAGGACAACAAGGACAAGCTGCCCGAGGACGTCCACTCCGAGGTCTCCGAGGCCGTCGCCGACCTCAAGAAGGCCCTCGAGGGTGACGACATCGAGCCGGTCAAGACCGCTCAGGAGAAGCTGAGCTCGGTGGCCCAGAAGGTCGGTGAGGCCCTCTACCAGGCCGACGCCGCCGCCCAGGCCGCGGGTGACGCCGCCTCCGCCGCCGGTGGCTCCACGTCCTCCGACGACGAGGACATTGTGGACGCCGAGATCGTTGACGAGGAGGACTCCAAGTGACCTCGGCAGGTCCCACCCCTGAGAACGAGGGCGTCGACCCCGAGCTCCAGGCGGCCGTCGAGTCGGCCTTCGAGGAGGTGCCCGACGACGTCCGCGAGGAGCTCGCCCAGGGCGCGTCCGAGGACGAGGCCGGCCAGGCCGACGCCGCCTCCGAGGAGGCGGCGGGGGAGGACCTCTTGGCCCAGGCTCAGGCCCAGGCCGCTCAGGCGGCCGATGACCTGGCCCGGACCCGGGCGGACCTCTACAACCTCCAGCAGGAGTACCAGGGGTTCGTGCGCCGCTCCCGTGAGGGCGCGGCCTCCCACCGGGACGCCGGTGCCGCCGGCGTCGTCGAGGCCCTCATCCCGGTCCTCGACGAGATCGAGCTGGCCCGCCAGCACGGCGACCTGACCGGCACCTTCGAGACCACGGCCGGCAAGCTCGAGACGATCCTGGCCGAGAAGTACTCCCTGGAGCGCTTCGGCGCCGTGGGTGAGATCTTCGACCCCACGCTGCACGAGGCCCTCATGGCCACCGAGTCCAGCGAGGTCACCGAGCCCACCATCGCCGCGGTCCTCCAGCCCGGATACCGCCTGGGTGAGCGCGTCGTGCGCGCCGCCCGCGTCCAGGTCGCCAACCCGGCCTGATACCCACCGCACCACTCACCCCGGCCCGACGGCGGACCCGAGCCAGCAGCTCTGGCGGGCCTGAGTCCGCCGTCGGACCGACAGGTGCACCGGGACGCCCGAGGCCCCAGGGCCGAGGTGCCCCCATCTTCAGCTTCAGTAAGGAAACCCCCACGATCACCCAGATAAGGAGGCGGTGACGCGACCATGGCCAGTCAGGACTGGATGACCAAGGACTTCTACGCGGTCCTCGGCGTGAGTAAGGACGCCGACGCCGCCGCAATCAAGAAGGCCTACCGCACGCTCGCAAAGAAGTACCACCCCGACCGCAACCCCGACGACGCCGCGGCGGCAGAGAAGTTCAAGGAGATCGGCGAGGCCTACGCCGTCCTGTCCGACGAGGCCGAGCGCAAGCAGTACGACGCGATCCGCTCCATGGCTGGAGGCGGCGCCCGCTTCCAGGCCGGAGGCCCGGGAGGGGCCGGCGGCGCCGGCTTCGAGGACATCCTCTCCTCCATGTTCGGCGGCCAGGGCGGCAGTGTCCGCTTCGAGACCGGCGGCTCCGCAGGCGAGCCCGACCTTGACGACCTGCTGCGCATGTTCGGCGGCACCCCGAGCCCCACCCGCTCCGGCGGTCGCCCCGGCCCCTTCGGCTTCGGCGGCTTCACCCCCCAGCCCCGCCCGCAGAAGGGCGCCGACGTCCTGACCTCGGCCGCGCTGGACCTGCGCGACGCCGTCGCCGGCACCACGGTGGAGCTCACCGCGGACGGACGCACCATGAAGGTCCGCATCCCGGCGGGCGTGCGCGACGGCCAGAAGATCCGCCTGCGCGGCAAGGGCCGAGCCGGCCTGAACGGCGGCGAGAACGGCGACATGGTGGTGACCATCAGCATCAAGAAGCACCCCGTGTACTCCGTTGACCCGGTCGACGGCACCAACCTGCGCATGGACCTGCCGGTCACCCTGCGCGAGGCGGCCCTGGGCGCCACGGTCGAGGTCCCCCTGCTCGACGGCGGAACCTCCAAGATCAAGATCAAGCCCGGCACCTCCTCGGGCACCGTCATGCGCCTGCGCGGCAAGGGCGCCACCACCCGCAAGAAGACCGGCGACCTGCTGGTGACCATCGAGGTGGCCGTCCCCAAGAAGCTCTCCAAGGCCGCCAAGGAGGCGCTCAACGCCTTCGACGAGGCCATGGGTGACACCGACCCGCGGGCCACCCTCATGGAGGAGGCGGCGACGTGAGCCGGCGCCGGGCCGGGCAGGGCCTGGGATACCTGGCCGACGACGCCGCCGAGCGCGCGGTCTACGTGGTCTCGGTGGCGGCCGAGCTTGCCGGGATGCACCCCCAGACCCTGCGCCAGTACGACCGGCTCGGACTGGTCAGCCCCGCCCGGACTAGCGGGCGGGGCCGGCGCTACTCCCACCGCGACGTCGAGCGCCTGCGCCGCATCCAGTCCTTGTCCCAGGAGGGCATCAACCTCGAGGGCATCCGCCGCATCCTCGCCCTGGAGGCCCGCGTGGAGGAGCTGGAGGCGGACAACGCCCGCATGCGCAGCCGCGAGGCCGTCGTTCAGCGGATCTTCGCGGCGGCCGCCGACGGCGAGGTTCAGGTCGTCGCGCCCGGTCGCCAGGGTCGCGGACCCGCCGCGCGCCGCCCCGAGGCGGGGCGCGCACGTGCCGGTGCGACGGGGGCAGCGGGCACTGCGGGAGGCGTGAGCACCGCTCTCGTGCCCATGGGTCGGTGGCACTGACTGGCGCTGGCGAGCGCCGGCGGGCAATGACGAGCGCCGGCGGGTTCTGGACTCGGGCACTGATACGGCACTGAGCCCGTCAGCCGCTGAGACGGGGCCAGTGGACAGCCCTTGCGCATCATTCTCCGGGCGGATACCGCCGGTCCTCGACCGCCCATAAGGTCCTGCCCATGCGGATGACAACCTCCTTCACCGGCTCGCGGGGCGTGCGATACCCCGCCCCTGACGTGGCCCGTGGCTTCATGCTCCTGCTCATCGCGGTCGCCAACGTTCCGTCATGGAACAAGATGCCCAACGGGGCCGAACCGCCGGTGTCCTCCGTTGACGGCTGGTGGATGTTCGTCCGCACGCTGCTGGTGGACCACCGGGCCTACCCGCTGTTCGCGATGCTCTTCGGCTTCGGGCTCATGACCATGATCAACCGACGCGTCGCCTCCGGGACCCAGACCTACCTCGCCTCCTTCCCGGCGCGCCGGAGGGCCGCGAGCCGATGCCGCACGAGGCGGCCTGGGCCCGCGAGATGGCCACCATTGACGCCTACCGCCTGGTGCGGCGCCGCGGCTGGTGGATGCTCCTGTTCGGATTCGTCCACGGCCTCGTCTTCCCCGGTGACATCATCGGCGCCTATGGGCTGGTCGCCGTCCTCCTGGCCAACCTGCTGGCCCGTAAGAACTACGCGGCGCTCTACCTCACCGGGGGCATCATCTCCGTGCTGGCGCTGGGGACGTATCTGGCCTCCGGGACCCTGTCGGGCGGCGACACCCTGACGGCCTCCGGGGAGCAGTCGAACTCACTCGCAGCGGCACTGCTCTGGGTCGGCAGCAATGCCCTGCAGTGGGCCGTCGTGCTGGTCGTGCAGGTCCTCATCGCCCTCATCATTCCCGCCGTGGTGATCGGCGCCCGCCTGGCAGACACCGACATCCTCACCCAGCCGGAGCGGCACCGTCGCCTGCTGATCTCGGTGGGCCTGGGTGGTTTGGCGCTGGGGGCGCTCGCGGCGTTCCACGGCGCGCTGACGCTCGCGACGTCGATACAGCGCTGGCCGACGGACTTCGCCGCCACAGAGTTCTTCGGCCTGGCCGGTGCCTGCGGCTGGCTGGCACTGCTGGTGCTGTACGCCGGCGGGCCCAGGCCGGATGGTCGGCTCACGGGGCTGCGCCGGCTTGCCTCCGCCGTTGGCCGCCGATCCATGACCGTGTACCTGAGCCAGACGATCCTGTTCGGCATCATCTTCGGCATCATCCCGCTCCTGGTGACGGGCAGGCGCCTGTGGATGGGGCAGGCCGCGGCCGCCCTCGTCGCCCTGGGTGTCTGGCTGGCAACCGTGGTCCTGTGCCTCCTGCTGGAGCACGGTGGTCATGCCGGCCCCTTCGAGACCCTGCTGCGCACCGCCGTCGCCCGCAGTGAGCGCAGGAGGACGCCGGCGCCCCCGCCCACCGTCTGGCCCGGGATGCAGCCGGGACCGTGGCCAATGATGCAGATGGGAGGTCAGCCGGGCATGCCGCCAGCGGGTCAGCCGGGAGTCCAGCCGGGAGCGCCGGTGCCAATGCAGCCGGGCATGCCTCCGCAGACCCAGCCGGGAGCTCAGTCTGCCCCCTGAGCCGGCCCCGCCCCCGGGGCCGTCCGCCGGAAGAATGGCTGGGCACCAGGCTCCTCCTTTCGGTGGAGACGATCTCGGCGCTTAAGGCGGACGCCGCGGAATCACTGGTTTTCATACGGTCGAGTCATGAACTCGACGACTTCCTCCGCGACCTCATTCAACGGTTCCCGCGGCCTGCGCTACCCCGCCCCCGACGTGGCCCGCGGCTTCATGCTGCTGCTCATCGCCCTGGCCAATGTGGGGTTCTGGGTGGCAGGCCCCAAGGGCCGTGCGCTATCGACCGTCGACAGGACCTGGGCCTTCATGCGCGCCCTGTTCATCGACCAGCGCGCCTACCCGCTGTTCGCACTGCTCTTCGGTTTCGGGCTGGCCACCATGGTCAACCGGCGCATGGCATCGGGCATCGACGCCTACTGCCGGCAGCTGACCGGCGGGCTGCGGGCGCCGTCGGCGGCTGAGCTCGACCAGGCTCGGGAGCAGGCCACCATCGACGCCCGCCGCCTCGTGCGGCGCCGCGGCCTGTGGATGGTCCTGTTCGGGCTCCTCCACGGCGCCTTCTTCCCCTCGGAGATCATCGGCACCTACGGCATCGTCGCCGTCGTCTTCGCCGGGTGGTTCGCCCACAAGCACCGCAAGCGCCAGCTGGCGGTGTGCGCCCTCAATCTCCTGTCCCAGATCGTGCCGGTGGTCCTGGCCATGCTCTTCGGCCCCGGCGGTGAGGTGGCTGCCTCCAGTGCGGCGGGCCCCGCCTCGGCGGCTGCGGCAGCCACCGGCGCAGGTGAGTCCGTGGCGTCAGCGCTGCCCTGGTTCGTGACCAACGTGAATGAGTGGTTCTTCACCGCCCTGGGCGCGGCCTTCACCACGATGATTCTTCCCGCAGCTTTCCTGGGGGCCCGCCTGGCCGACACTGACCTCATCGCCCACCCCGAGCGCCACCGCGGTCTGCTGACACTCGCCGGGATCGGTGGTCTGGCCCTGGGGGTGCTCGGCGCGCTTCACGAGCTCCTGGTCCCGCTCGCCAGTGCTCAGGCCTGGGCGGCCGACTCCGCCTTGATCATGGTCCTGGGCCTGGCCGGGGGCTGCGGCTGGCTCGCCGTCCTGGCCCTCTACGCCGGCGGGCCGACGGCGGACAACCGGCTGACCGGCCTCACGTGGCTACTGGCTAACGTGGGGCGCCGTTCCATGACCGCCTACCTGTCCCAGACGGTCATGTTCGCCAGCATCTTCGTCATCGCGCCGCGGCTGACCGGGAGGCCCCTGGAGCTGGGGTTGGCGGCATCCGCCGCGGTGGCGGTGATGGTGTGGCTGACGACCGTGGTCCTGTGCGCGGTGCTTGAGCGGCTCGGCATGCCTGGTCCCTTCGAGGTCCTGCTGCGCACTGCCGTCGCCCGCAGCGAGCGCAGCCGTACGAACCCGTTTCCCCAGCAGGTCCCCGATCAGCGCACGGACCAGCTCCTCGGCCAGCCGATGAGCGCCCCGGCGTCGCCCGTCCTGTGGCACGCGCGGGTCCCCGTCACCCCGGTTCCTGTGGGAGCCTGAGAGCGGGGCGGGCGCCCGACGCCATCGAGAGTGGGCTGAGCCCTGGTCC
>NZ_MSKS01000023.1:49942-81136 GCF_001937445.1 Actinomyces oris
GGAGGACCAGGGCTCAGCCCATCCTCCCGGAAGGAGAGGATTGGCCCGTCACGATGGCCCTGCCGGTGGGCGCCTCCAGCATCTACGGCCTGGCGCGTTGAGACACCGAGGCACGGGTGGGTTCCTCAAGCGATGGGGAGGACTTCCCCCCCCCGCGGGCCGGCGGGTGCGTGCCACCACGTCCTTCAGGGATTCTGTATGGTGGGGTGGCCCGATGACCGCCGTGATGGCGTGTCAGTGCACCATGTCCTGAGGACTGTGAGTCGCCTCGCAGAATGCGAGGGTTGACCTGATCGTTTCACAGGGCATCGTTGACACGGTAGCCTGCCTGCGTCCCCAACTCTGAAGGAAGCGAACAGCCCTCATGACTCAGCCCCCCAACCCCGGTCAGCCCTTCTACCAGCAGCAGCCCTCGGCCCCGTCGGCTCCGGTCCCGGGGCAGCCCTACCCGCCCCAGCAGCAGTTCCAGGGCGCTCCCGGCGCCCCTGCCGCTCCCGGCGCCCCTGCCGCTCCCGGCGCCCCCGGCCAGCCCTTCGCGCAGGCTCCGGCGGGGGACAGCTTCATGGGCAACCTCTTCGACACCGCCAAGCCCTTCGTCGAGAAGTTCGGCAAGGTGGTCTTCTACATCGCCGCCATCGCCCTGGTCGTGAACTGGCTCTACTCGGCTTACAACGCCGGTGACCTCGGTGGTACCTACGACATCGAATCGCAGGGCCGGAGCTTCAACTTCGGTAAGTTCCTGCTGAGCCTGCTCTTCGACGCCCCCTGGGTCGTCGCTCAGATCGGCCTCATCCGCCTCTTCATCGAGCTGGTCATCAACTCCGCCAAGAAGAACTAGTCGCTGCCCGGCGGAGTAGCGTCTCCGCCGCAGCTAGGTGCTTGACCCTGACGGTCGCCGGCCCGCGTGGCCGGCGACCGTCAGTCGTTGGTGCCGGCTGCGCTTGAGGCGTCCTCGGCCTGACCCACCGGCAGCTCGAGGACGGCCGTCAGCCCGCCGTCGGGGTTGGCGCTCAGGCGCAGCTCGCCGCCGTGCGCGGTGGCCACGGCCGTGACGATGGCCAGGCCCAGCCCGTGCCCGGAGCCCCGGGTCCGTCCCCGCCCCTCGCCGCGCACGAAGGGCTCGCGCAGGGACTCCACGCTCTCGGCCGCCACGACGGGGCCCTCGTTGCGGATCGTCAGGCGCACGCCGTCGTCCAGACGCGCCATGCCCACCGTGATGCGGCCGCCCTCGATGTTGTAGCGGGCCGCATTGCGCAGCAGGTTGGAGACGCTCTGGCGCAGCAGCACCGGATCCCCGGGCACCCGGGCGGGCAGCAGGTGGGTGGAGACGTGAAGCCTGCGCTCGGCGACCTCCGGCGCGATGAGGCGCAGGGCGTCACGGACCGTGGCCTCCATGTCCACGTCCTCGTGGGCCAGCTTGCCGGACTGGGCGTCGGCCAGGTCCAGCAGGGCGTCGATCGTCTCCCGGTTGGCGCGGTTGGTCTCCAGGACCCGGGTCAGAACCCGGCGCAGGTCCTCGGCCGAGGCCTGCGGGTCGGACAGGGCGACGTCGATCATCGTCTGCGTGGTGGCCAGCGGAGTGCGCAGCTCGTGGGAGGCGTTGGCCGCGAACCGGCGGTGGACGGAGAAGGACCGCTCCAAGGAGGCCAGCATGTTGTCGAAGGTGTCCGCCAGGTCGTGGATCTCGTCGCGCGGGCCGGACAGGTCCAGCCGCTGACTGAGGTCGCCCGAGGCGGCGCGCTTGGCCGCCGCATTCATCGAGGACAGCGGCTGCAGCATCCGCCCCGCCAGGATCCAGCCGACGGTCCCGGAGAGCACCACGAGCAGCGCCAGCGCGCCGACGGCCGAACGCATGATGGTGCCCAGCAGATCGAACAGGTTCGTGTCCACCTTGGCGGCCTCGCCGACCTGCGAGACCGGCACGGCGGCGCTCTCCCCGACCGGGTCGCCGATCTGGATGCTCAGCGTGACGTAGCGCGTGTAGAAGGAGACCAGGGCGATGAGGACCACGCCGGCGGCCGTCACCATCCCGGCGTAGGTCAGGGTCAGGCGGGCCCGGATACTCAGGCGCCGGGCGCGACGCAAGCGCTCCCGGCGACCCGGCCGGGCGTCGTGGGCTTCACGAGCGCCGTGAGGCCCACTGCCGGCGCCCGGCCGCGCCGCGTCGTCGGCCCGAGTCTGCGCAGCCCCCACCCCACTCATGCGCTGAACCTGTAGCCCGCGCCGGGAACCGTCTGGATCACGCGCGGCTCACCGAGCTTGCGACGCAGGTGGGAGATCGTCACCCGCGTGGAGTTGGTGAAGGGGTCGGCGTTGGCGTCCCAGGCCTTCTCCAGAAGCGTCTCGGCGCTGAGGACCCCGCCCTCGGCCTCCATGAGGACCTGAAGGACCGCGAACTCCTTGGGACTGAGGTGAATGAAGCGCCCATCGCGGTAGACCTCCCGGCGGAAGGGATCCAGGCGCACCCCGTGGGCCTCGAGGACCGGGGTGCGCGCCGGCTGGCTGCGTCGCCCCAGGGCCCGCAGCCGGGCCACCAGCTCAGGGAACTCGAAGGGCTTGGTGAGGTAGTCGTCCGCCCCCAGCTCGAAACCGCCCACGCGCGCGTCCAGCGTCCGGGACGCGGTGAGCATGAGGACCCGCGTGCTGGGGTAGTCGCGCACCACCCGCCGGCAGACCTCGTCGCCGTGGACCACGGGCAGGTCCCGGTCCAGGACGATGATGTCGTAGTCGTTGATCTCCACCTGCTCCAGGGCGCTGGCCCCGTCGCCGACGACGTCAACGGCCATCGCCTCACGCCGCAGCCCAGTGGCGATGGCCTCAGCCAGGTACTCCTCATCCTCCACGACGAGCACGCGCATTGCCCTGCCTCCTTCACTGTGGTGTCTTCGGCCGGTCCCTGAGCGAACCAGTCCCCGTGTTGCCACAACATAAGCGAAATTGTGAATCCCATGGCAACACCGCTCCCGGTTGGCTGTTCCCCGAACGAACGGACGCCACCGCGCCCCGACCCACGTGAGCCGAAAGGACCCCTCCCATGAAGCAGCCCCTCAACACCCGGATCCTCACCCGCGCCGCCACGGTGCTGACCTGCGCCGTGTGCGCCGTCGGACTCATGACCGGATGCTCCCAGGGCTCGAAGGCGGACTCGGCCGCCTCCGCCTCCGCCACCAGCGGGGACGACTACCTGCTCAAGATGGCCAAGTGCATGCGCGACAAGGGCATCGACGTCTCCGACCCCGACTCCAACGGCAACGTGCAGTTCCCCGACAACGAGGCCGCCAACAAGGCCGCCCAGGAGTGCGAGCAGACCGTCGGCCCCGCCCCCGGCACCGAGGACCTCGCCAAGCCCGAGACGCAGCAGGACCTGGTCAAGGCCGCCGAGTGCCTGCGTAAAGAGGGATACGACGTGCCCGACCCCGAGGCCGGCAAGGGCATCCAGCTCAACGGCGATATCCCCCAGGACGTCATGAGCAAGTGCTTCTCCCAGGTCGGGAGCAAGTGACGCCGTGCCCCTCCGGGCGCCAACAGACCACAGGCTCGCGCGGCCCGGCTGCCGCGCAGACACACACTCAGACAGGCAGACACATGGATCAGACCACCACCTCCACGCAGGCCGACGACGGCTCGACCGGCACCGCGGACAAGCCGGCGGGTACGGCCCACCGCACCCGACGCCGGGCCTTCCTGGCCATGGGGGCCGCCGCGATCCTGGCAACGGGCGCTGGTGCAGGCGCCTTCGCCTCCAGATCGGGCCCCTTCGCCGCCAAGGCCAAGCCGACGACGTCGACCTTCAACGGCGCCACCGACACCATCACCAAGGGGGACCTCCAGGGGCACACCTCCGTGACCGGTACCCTGCGCTACTCCGACTCGCGCAAGTTCAAGTCGGGCTTCGAGGGCGTTCTCATCCAGGTGCCCGACTCCGGGACCGTCCTGACCCAGGGGGACGTCCTCTACCGCACGGGCTCCGGGACCGCCTACCTCATGCGTGGCTCCCTGCCCGCCTGGCGCAACTTCGAGGCCGGCATGGAGGACGGCGAGGACATTCGCCAGCTCGAGACGGCCCTGAGGGACCTGGGGTACTTCGACTACGATCCCGACGACCACTTCAGCTGGGCCACCACCAGCGCCATCATGAAGTGGCAGAAGGACCTCGACCTGCCCCGGACCGGGACCATCCCACTGGGACGGGTGGTCTTCGCCCCCGGGGACCTGCGCGTAGGGAAGGTCGCTGCCCGGGTGGGGGACCGCGTCGCCGCCGACACCGAGCTCTTCGACGTCACCTCCACCACCCAGGTGGTCGACGCCAACATCAAGCTCTCCGACCAGAAGTTCGCCGTCGCCGGCACCGCCGTGACCATCAAGCTGCCCGACGCCAAGACCACTCAAGGCAAGATCACCTCCGTGGGCACCCCCACCGAGAAGTCCTCCGGCTCCGAGTCAGGTTCCGGTTCCGGCTCAGGTTCCGGCTCCGGCTCCAGCGAGTCCAAGGAACGGGTCATCCCCATCACCGTGACCCTCACCGACGCCTCGGCGACCACCAACTTCCAGGAGGTCTCCGTCACCGTCGACCTGCCCAGCGAGAAGCGCACGGGTGTCCTGTCGGTGCCGGTCGGGGCCCTGCTGGCCCTGAGCGCCGACCAGTACGGCGTCGAGATCGTCGAGTCCGGCGGCACCACCCGCAAGGTGCCGGTCACCATCGGGCTGTTCGCCGGCGGGCGCGTGGAGATTTCCGGTGAGGGCATCTCCGAGGGACAGCGAGTGGTGGTGCCGCAGACATGAGCCGCATCCTGTCCCTGCGCGACGTGAAGCGCACCTACGGGGAGCCGCCCGTGGCCGCCTGCGCGGGCGTGAGCCTGGAGGTCGACTACGGCGAGTTCGTCGCCATCGTCGGCCCCTCGGGCTCGGGCAAGTCCACGCTCCTCAACCTCATCGGCACCCTGGACCGGCCCAGCTCCGGCACCGTCGAGATCGACGGCGTCGACGTCGGCTCCCTGTCCGACGCCAAGCTCTCGGCCCTGCGGGCCAGCCGCATCGGCTTCGTCTTCCAGCAGTTCCACCTGGCCGACGGCGTCAACGCGGTCGACAACGTCGCCGACGGCCTGCTCTACAGCGGGGTCCCCCGCTCCGAGCGGCGCCGACGCGCCCGGGCCGCCCTGGAGCGCGTCGGCCTGGCCCACCGGCTCGACCACCGCCCCCACCAGATGAGCGGCGGCGAGCGCCAGCGCGTGGCCATCGCCCGGGCCGTCGTCGGTGAGCCCCCACTGCTGCTGGCCGACGAGCCCACCGGGAACCTCGACTCCACCTCCGGGGCCTCGATCGTCGAGCTCCTCCACGAGCTCCACGCCCAAGGCACCACGATCATCGTCATCACCCACGACAACGAGCTGGCCGCCCAGCTCCCCAGGCAGATCGCCATCCGCGACGGCCGCATCGTGGGAGACTCAAGCCTGAAGGAGATCGTCCATGACGACGTCTACGCTCCGGCGTGACCGGTCCACGGCCGAGCGGGCCGGCAACGCCCCGGCCCGGCGGCTCCAGCGCTCGCGGCTGCGCCTGGCCGACGTGCTGCGCCTGGGAGGCACCGGCATCAGGGCCCGCCCCACCCGCGCCTTCCTGTCCGCACTGGGGATCGCCATCGGTATCGCCGCCATGATCTCGGTGGTGGGCATCTCGGCCTCCAGCCGCGCCCAGCTCTCCGCCCAGCTCGACTCCCTGGGGACCAACCTGCTGACGGCCACCGCCGGCCAGGACCTCTTCGGAAACTCCTCCTCCCTGCCGCAGGACAGCGTCGGCAAGGTCCGCCTCATCGACAACGTCCAGAGCGCCTCGAGCACCGGGCTGGTCAAGAACTCGCTGGTCTACCGCACACCGCTCATCGACAAGAACGCCTCCGGCGGCATCACCACCCTGGCCGCGGACAAGTCGCTGCTCGACGTCGTGGCCGGCCAGGTGGACAAGGGCACCTGGCTCAACGAGGCCACCAGCAAGTACCCGGCCACGGTCCTGGGTCAGACGGCGGCCCAGCGCCTCGGCGTCGTCTCGCCGGGAACCAAGGTGTGGATCGGCGGCAACTGGTTCACCGTGGTCGGCATCCTCAAGCCGGTGGTGCTGGCCCCCGAGCTCAACAACGCCGCCCTCATCGGTCAGGGCGTGGCCAGTAACCTGCTGGGGCACGACGCCAAGCCGACGACGGTCTACACGCGCAGCCAGGACGCCGCCGTCCCCACGGTGCGCAAGGTGCTGGCGCCGTCGATCTCACCGCAGGCCCCCAACGAGGTCAAGGTCTCGCGCCCCTCGGACGCGCTGGAGGCCAAGAACGCGGCCGACAAGGCCTTCACCGGCCTGCTGCTGGGCGTGGGCTCGATCGCCCTGCTCGTCGGCGGCATCGGGGTGGCCAACACGATGATCATCTCGGTGCTCGAGCGCCGTCGGGAGATCGGGCTGAGGCGGTCCCTGGGCGCGATGCGCGGACACATCCTCATGCAGTTCATGACCGAGGCGTTGCTGCTGGCCTCCCTGGGCGGTGCCCTGGGCTGCATCATCGGGATCGGGGTGACTGCTGGGATGTCGGCCGCCAACGGCTGGCCCTTCTCCCTGCCAGTGGTCGCCGTCGCCGGTGGGCTGGGCATCACCATCGCCATCGGCGCCCTGGCCGGCGTGTACCCGGCGGTTCGGGCCTCCCGCACTCCTCCGACCGCCGCGCTCAACGCTCAGTAGGCAAGCGCCGCCGGTCCGAGGGGAGGCCGATGAGACATCCCGGTGGGAGACAACTGGGCCCCGCGGTGGCGGCACCGGACTGTGGCGGTCGGTGCCTGAGAGAAATGGGGAGAGCCCAGCTGACCGGGATCGCGTGAGGGCCCCGCACTGAACTGTGCGGGGCCCTCACTCCTGCGATCAGAAGACCGCGGTGCCTGGGGTCAAGCAGGCTCTCAGCCGGATCACTCCGTGCCGAGCTTGCCGTCGACGGCGTCGCGGGCGGCGTCGATCTTGTCGTCGTACTTGCCGCCGGTCGCCTTCTTGGCAGCACCGGCTGCGGCGTCCAGCGCCTTGTCGCTGATCGCCTCGGCCTTGTCGGAGCTGAGAGCGTCACCGGCCTTCTTCGCCAGGTCATCAAGTCCCATCTGTGTCTCCTTCCGTCGGGTGGCCAGACGTCGGATGACGACGGCCTCGCCTGAATAGTGCCAGGTTTGCGCACCTGCGTCATCTGAGGGCGGCGCGGCCGCCGGTCTTCGGGAGAGGACATCCCGGCGGCCGGCCTCCGGGCTGCTGTGGGGGCGGCGCCTCACCACTGCCAGGTGGGGCGGGTGGGGGAGCCTGCGGCGTCGGCCAGGAGGACGGCCTCGCGCACACGGCGGGTCAGAAGGGACAGGACAAGCCGGTAGGAGTCCTCCACCATGGCGGTGGCCTCGTCCGCCCGGTAGTCGGGGCTGGTGAGGTCGATGCTCACCCAGTGCCGCTTGGACTGGTGGAAGCCCGGTTCCACCCACTCGAAGGCGGCCCGCACGGCGACGACGTCCTCGGGGTCGAGCTTGACGTTGGCCAGGAGGCGGCCGTCGGTGTGGGGGATGAGCAGCAGGAAGAGGCGGGGTCCCACCGAGGCGACGGGGATGTCCCACTCGGGCTTGTGCCCCGCCCAGGCGCCGGGCAGCGTGGCCGCCTTGGCCAGGAGCTCGTCGCGGCGGGCGGCCGCGGTGGCCTCGTCGACGCGCGTGGAGGGCCCGTCGGGGCGAGGGCTGCGGTGGAGCGGTGCGGTCATCGACGTCGAGCCTACGGTCTCCCCGCCCGGCATCGAGCGCTGCCACAAGGTGAGGCGCCCAGGATGAGTACTGGGAGGTCAGTGCGGCACGACCTCCAGGAGCTCTCCGACCGAGCACCCCAGGGCCTCGCAGATGGCGCAGAGCGTGGAGTAGCGAATGGCCTTGGCGCGGTCGTTCTTGAGCACTGAGAGGTTGACGGTGGTGACCCCGACCTTCTCGGAGAGCTCCACGAGCGTCATCCCGCGGGCGGCCAGCAACTCATCGAGGTGGCAGACGACGTGACTCACACGAGCCCCTCGGTCTGTTCGCGCAGCACGGTGTTCTCAGCGGCCAGGGTGCGGGAGCGCTGGTACACGCGGTGCAGGGCGAGCAGCAGATGCGTGGCGAGGATGAGGATGAGGATGCTCTTGAGGGTCGGGATGTCGTTGCCGGTGGGGATGACCCCGGTCAGCTCCGTTCCTGCTCGGGCACCGGTGAGGTACTCGTCGGAGATCGCCAGGCCTGAGATGCGCAGCGCTAAGGCGCTCAGCTGCTGTCCCAGGAGGAGCCAGGACAGGTGGCCGCCCCGAGTGAAGAGGTGGTCGACGAATCCCCTCCGCTCCGGGCGGATCGCGGCGATGAACCGGACGAAGGCGACGGCGCAGGCCACGATGAGGAGGAGGTGGATGGCAATGATCAGGCCGACGAAGAACCGCGCGCCGCCGGACATTCCGTGCACGGTCCCATAGCTCACCGAGTAACCGTTGATCGTCTCCACCGTCGTGCGCCCGAAGGACAGGTACCGGTCCAGCGCGGGGTCGCTGTCGGTGAGCTCCATCAGCAGCCCGCGGCCGTTGATGAGGTCCCACAGGTTGGAGCCGAGCATGTAGAAGGAGGGGAAGCAGAGCAGGGCGAGGAGGAACGAGGTGAAGGCCAGGCTCCTGGTGCCGACGCCGGCGTCGGCACCAGGGGAGGCACCGACGTCATCCGTTGGGGTCTGGTCGGCGGCCGCCTCGTCGTCGAGGTCGGCGCCGGGGGCGGTGTCGGGTTCGGTGCTGGCAGTCATGACGACACTCCATATCGACTATCGATGTATCGATACTCGATATGGTGCGCTCGGGCGCTCGCCTTTGTCAAGCATTCTTCCGGGCGGGCCCTGCTGTGCAGCCGCTGCCGACGGTGTCAGGCCGAGGTGTTGTGTGCGGGCAGGGCATTGCGCGTGGTCGGGTGCAGAAACTTCCAGCCGGGGACACCCTGCGCGCCTGGGGACAGGATTGCTGTCCCCGACGGCGTCGAATGCCCCCGGCTGGGAGGGAAAGTCCCCGATGGCGTGGAGTGTCCCCGCCCGGAGCGGACCGCGCCCGACTGTGCTCAGTGGATCGTGTCGAGGATCGTGTTGCTGATCTGCTTCGCCTCTTCCGCAGAGCCGGCGGACACGTAGATCGACGCGTAGTCGCTGGGACCGCCCGAGGACTTCGAGGTCGGAACCATGATGAGGGTCCCATAAGCCGTGTTGCCGGCCACTTCCAGCGTGTAAGCCGCCACCGCGGCTTCTCCTGTCGCGGTCTGCTTGGTGGAGTACTCCGTGAGGGTTGCGCTCTGCTGGGTGAGGAGTGACGTGACCTCATTCTCGGGAGGGGTGGAGTTCAGAGGCAGGGTCTGAGAGGCCATGTTGACGTTGTTGTAGAACCCGGTGGCGCTGGCTTCCTTGGCGCGGTAGACGATGTCGAACGCGACGTTCTGCTGGTCGAGCCTGGCGGCGTCGATGCCCATTGACTGGGCGACCTTCTCCTTCTCCGCGGAGTCGAGGTTCTTGATGTCCTGCCAGTCCTTCGGGACGGCGAAGGTGAGGCTGACGCTGGTGCCGGAGACTTCCTGGCTGTCGGCGGGGATCGGCTTCGCCGACGCGTCGGACTGACTGGACGAGGTGCTGCTGGCGGAGGCCTTGTCGTCGGCCTTGTCGGCCTTGTCCGCCTTGGCGTCCTTCTTGCTGTCCTTGGTGTCGGCCTTGTCCGATGCTGACGAGCTGTCGGAGGCGGCTGAGCTGGAGGAGCTGGAGCCCCCAGTGCTCTGAGAGCAGGCGGTCAGAACGGGGGTGGCGGTCAGGGCGAGGCCGGCCAGTAGCATTGCGGCGGTGCGTACGGATTTCATGATGCTCCAGTGTGTGAGTGCGAGTGTGATAGTTAGGTCATCACGTATTGCTGAGAATACTCGATGAGGATGATTCCCCATCGTGGATTGAAGGCGGGGCTCGCGGTGGCCGGGCTGTGACAGGCTCACCGTCGCCCCCGCCCGTCAGCGGGCCGTCGTGAGGATGGTGGACACGATGGTGTTGACCTCCTGCTCGTTGCCGGCCGTCACAGCGATGCGCACGTAGGTGCCCGACGACGTCGGAACGGCCACGACTGCGCCGGCCGTCTGGGCGCCCTGAACCTGCGCGGTCGAGGTGTCGACAGCGGCCTGCCCGTAGGTGGACTGCTTGGTGGAGTAGCCCGTCGGCGTGCCTCCCTGCCGGGTGATGGTCTCATCCAGGCTCTCCTGGGACGGGGGTGTGGAGGAGGTCTCGGCCTCCTTGGCGACCGCGACGCTGTTGAAGGACATGCCGCCGCTCTGTGAGAACCGGCCGTAGAAGGCGTCGGTGCTGCTCAGGCGCTGGGTGAGGGTGGAGGGATCCACCCCCTGAGCCCGGGCGAGCAGCGCCTTCTGGGCCTCGGGAAGGGCATTGAGGTCCTGCCAGTCCTCGGGAATCGCGAAGGTGAGGCCGGATGTCGGTGCGGTGACCGCCTGGTGGCCCGCCGGGATGGAGGGGGCGGCGCTGCCGGAGGCGCTCGCGCCGCCCCCGCTCGACGAGGTTGCCGCGGCCACGGGTGCCGAACCGGTCGCTGTGGCCGAGCCCGCCGACGAGGGGCTGGTCTGCGAGCAGCCCGCCAGGATGAGGATGGTGGCCAGAGCCAGGGTGGCGCGCGTGGTTCTCATGATGTCTCCGGGGTGAGGGCGTGATCGTGATGTGACCATAGCGGCGGCGTCGAACAGCGGTGTTTCAGGCGGTTGGTTGGCATGTCGCGGGTGGGCGCGATGACCGACGGGATTCCAGCAACAACGGCCCGCGGAGTGGCCCACGTCACTGCCGGTCCTGGAAGTTGAGTGGAATAGACTCAACTTTGTGAAGGTTGTGGTGACCAGAAGACACAAGACGTCACCACCTCTTGAAGGAGATCCGCATGGACACCAACTACACCACCAAGTCGCAGGAGGCGATCTCCGGCGCCATGCAGGCCGCCGCCGCGGCCGGCAACCCCCAGATCGAGCCCGCGCACCTGCTCATCGAGCTCCTCTCCCAGCCCGACGGCGTCGCCGCCGGACTCCTGGCCGCCGTCTGCCCCGACACAGCGGCCCGCCAGGCCGTCGGCGCCTCCGCGCGCCGCATCCTCACCCAGCTGCCCGCCTCCTCGGGCTCCTCCATGACCCAGCCCCAGCCCTCGCGCTCCCTGCTGGCCGCTCTGGAGGCCGCCTCGACGGTCGCCAAGGAGCTGTCCGACGAGTACATCTCCACCGAGCACCTGCTCATCGGCCTGGCCAAGGGCGACACCTCCGGCTCCGCCCCCACCGTTGCCCGCATCCTGGCCGACGCCGGCGCCACCCCGGAGGCCCTCATCGAGGCCCTGCCCCAGGTCCGTGGCTCCTCGCGCGTCACCTCCGCCAACCCCGAGGGCACCTACAAGACCCTCGAGAAGTACGGCACCGACCTCACCGAGGCCGCCCGGGAGGGCCGCCTCGACCCAGTCATCGGCCGCGACGCCGAGATCCGCCGCGTCGTGCAGGTCCTGTCCCGGCGCACCAAGAACAACCCCGTCCTCATCGGTGAGCCCGGCGTCGGCAAGACCGCCGTCGTCGAGGGCCTGGCCCAGCGCATCGTGGCCGGCGACGTCCCCGAGTCCCTGCGCGGCAAGCGTCTCATCGCCCTGGACCTGTCCGGGATGGTGGCCGGCGCCAAGTACCGCGGTGAGTTCGAGGAGCGCCTCAAGGCCGTCCTCAAGGAGATCAAGGACTCCGACGGCGAGGTCATCACCTTCATCGACGAGCTGCACACCGTCGTCGGCGCCGGCGGCGGCTCCGAGGGCGCCATGGACGCCGGCAACATGCTCAAGCCCATGCTGGCCCGCGGCGAGCTGCGCATGGTCGGCGCCACCACCCTGGACGAGTACCGGGAGAACATCGAGAAGGACCCCGCCCTGGAGCGCCGCTTCCAGCAGGTCTTCGTCGGTGAGCCCAGCGTCGAGGACACCGTCGCCATCCTGCGCGGCATCGCCCCCAAGTACGAGGCCCACCACCAGGTGACCATCTCCGACGGCGCCCTCGTGGCGGCCGCGACCCTCTCCGACCGCTACATCACTGGCCGCCAGCTGCCCGACAAGGCCATTGACCTGGTCGACGAGGCCGCCTCCCGGCTGCGCATGGAGCTCGACTCCAGCCCCGTCGAGATCGACGAGCTGCGCCGCCGCGTGGACCGCATGCGCATGGAGGAGGCCTACCTGGACGAGTCCATCGAGGACGTCTCCACGGCCGACCCCGCCGACGTCGAGCGCCTTGAGCGCCTGCGCGCCGAGCTGGCCGACGCCTCTGAGGAGCTGGCCTCGCTCAACGCCCGCTGGGAGGCCGAGAAGGCCGGCCACAACAAGGTCGGTGAGCTGCGCGCCGCCCTGGACGAGATGCGCACCCGCGCCGACCTGGCCGAGCGCGAGGGGAACTTCGAGGAGGCCGGTCGCCTGCGCTACGGCGACATGCCCGCCCTGGAGCGCCAGATCCGCGAGGCCGAGGCCGCCGACGACGCCGCAGAGCAGGCCGCCGGTGAGCCGATGATCGCCGAGAAGGTCGGCGCCCCCGAGATCGCCGAGGTCGTGGGGGCCTGGACCGGCATTCCCGTGGGCAAGCTCCTCCAGGGTGAGACCGAGAAGCTCCTGACCATGGAGGACGTCATTGGCGAGCGCCTCATCGGGCAGAAGGCCGCCGTGGCCGCCGTGGCCGACGCGGTGCGCCGCTCGCGGGCCGGCATCTCCGACCCCGACCGCCCCACCGGCTCCTTCCTCTTCCTGGGCCCCACGGGCGTGGGCAAGACCGAGCTGGCCAAGGCCCTGGCCGAGTTCCTCTTCGACGACGAGCGCGCCATCGTGCGCATCGACATGTCCGAGTACTCCGAGAAGCACTCCGTGGCGCGCCTCGTGGGCGCCCCTCCCGGGTACGTCGGCTACGAGGAGGGCGGCCAGCTCACCGAGGCCGTGCGGCGTCGGCCCTACTCCGTGGTCCTGCTCGACGAGGTCGAGAAGGCCCACCCCGAGGTCTTCGACATCCTCCTGCAGGTGCTCGACGACGGCCGCCTCACCGACGGCCAGGGGCGCACGGTCGACTTCCGCAACGTCATCCTCGTGCTCACCTCGAACCTGGGCAGTCAGTTCCTCACCGACCCGCTCACCAGCCCCGAGGAGAAGCGCAACGAGGTCATGAGCGTGGTGCAGGCCTCCTTCAAGCCGGAGTTCCTCAACCGCCTCGACGACATCATCGTCTTCGAGGCCCTCTCCAAGGAGGAGCTGGGCGAGATCGTCGACATCCAGCTGGCCCGCATCGCCAAGCGCCTGACAGGCCGGCGCCTGAGCCTGGAGGTGACCGACGCCGCCCGCAGCTGGCTGGCCGACGAGGGCTACGACCCCGCCTACGGGGCCCGGCCGCTGCGCCGCCTCGTCCAGCGCGAGATCGGCGACCGCCTGGCCCGCATGCTGCTGGCCGGGGAGGTCCTCGACGGCCAGAGGGTCGTCGTCGACAAGGTCGACGGCTCCGACGGGCTCACGCTGCGGGCCGAGGGCGAGGCGCACCTGCCGTCGGCCTCCTCGGCGGCGTCGCCGGCCTGAGCTCGGAACCCGGCTGAGGCGGCCGACTGAAGCTGAGGCCGTGCCGAGGCGGTGACAGGTCAGTGACAGGCCAGCGACAGGCCAGTGATGAGGGGGCGGGCCCACCTGAGTGGTGGGCCCGCCCCTCTGTGCTGCCAGCACACGCTGCCGGCGTCGTCGCGGGCCTCAGCCGGGCTGGTTGTCCTGGGTGGGCCAGGCGTTGTACACGCAGCCGCCGGCCAGGTCGTGGCTCTGCTGGGCCATGAGCGGGGCCTTGAGACCGGCTCCGGCGCAGAACTCGTGCTCGTGGCCGAGGAAGTGGCCCACCTCGTGGTTGGTGACGTAGGCGCGGTAGGAGTCGACGTCGGGGTAGGTGATGGCGCCCCAGTTCCACCGATCGGAGTTGATGACCACGTTGTTCCCGTTGCGGCAGCTCCACATGCCGCCGGTGTCCAGTGGCGAGCACAGGGCGTCGGTGCTGGGTGGTGTGGCGATGTTGAAGGTGAAGTCCGCGCTCGCGGGGTCGGCGACTGGCTGGAAGGACGTGTTCTGCGCGGTGGGCCAGCCGCGCTCGTCATTGAGGATGCGCTCCACGATGGGGGCCGCCGCTGCGGCATCAACATACGTGCCGCCCTCGACCCGCAGCACGTAGCGGTAGACGGTGGCGGCTGCGGGCCGGGAGACGGGCACGGCCGGCGCGATCGTCCAGGTGCCGTTGCCGACGGCGCCGGAGTGCGCGAAGCCCTCGGAGTCCAACTGCGGGGGCGGGAGAGCCGAGGCCGACGGCGTCGGTGAGGCGGAGGAAGCAGCCGACGCAGACGGCGAGGGCGCGCGGCTGGCGGAGGCCCGGGCGGAGGACTGGGCCGTGGCCTGCGACGCCGTCGCCGACGGCTTGGGGGAGGAGCCCAGCGGCAGGGCGAAACCGGGGTGGAGTCCCCAGGCTCGCAGGCTGACGACGATCAGGGCCAGTGCTACGACGAAGGTCGTTCCGTAGAGGATCCGGTTGCGGGAGCGTCGGCGCCGCCGCTCCCGACGGGCGATGGTGAGTGCTCGCCGGCTGGCGGGGTCGGGGGCGTCCAGCGGGCGGCGCGGGGAGCGCCGGCCCTCGGGACTGCGCCGATGCCCGGCGGACGCTCGACGACCTCCGGATGCCGACGACGAGTCGCGGCCGGTCCGGGAGGGGCGCCGCGGCGGCTGCGGGGGCGAGGGGCGCATACGACCATCGTAGGGGCGCGCACCCAACCGACCCACCGGGAGGCGCCCCCGCGCGCCCAAGGTCACACGCGGCGTCGGGTCAGGCTCAGACGATCTCGTAGCCGATGTCGGGGGCGAGCGCCTTCAGCAGGGCGTAGAGCGTGGCGTCGGCCAGCGGGGCGGTGTCCCTGGGCAGGGCCGGCAGGCTGTCGCGTGCGGGGGAGAACAGCACCGTCATCTCGCCGCCGTTCATCGTCGAGCGGGCGCGCAGGCCGTCGACGTCGGGCAGCTGCTCCCGGATGGCTCGCGCCCAGGCCCGGCACGTCGAGCGCAGGGCGCTGTCGAGGCTGACCGAGGCTCCGTTGCGCAGCGCCCAGGTGCCGGTGAGATCGAGCAGGTGCAGTGGGCGAGTCGCCTCCCAGACCTGTAGAAGAGGCATGTCGCTGCGCGTGTCGATGATGCGGGTGTCGGCGAAGACCTCCGCCACACAGGTGAGCAGGTCACCGGCGGTGTACAGGACCCCGTGGTCGGGATGCTCCCCCGTCGGCAGCGGGTGCGGATCCCAGCGGCATCGCGGGTGCGGCCCCCAGGTCCGCAGCTCGCCCCACGGCAGGGGGTGAGGGCTGTGTGCGAAGGCGACGCGGGCGAGCTCGGCGTGCTCCACCGTCACGATGTCCTCTGGGCGGGTGTGGAGCGTCGACGGCGGCCGTGGAGGATTCTTCGGACGGGGGCTCACCTGTGGTCCGCATCCGAGAGCTGCTGGACGACTGCCGCCGGATCCCCGCCGGCGATCAACCATTGCGTGGGCGCCGCCCCATCGAGCAGCTCGGGGTCCGAGGTCGTCATCCGTGCCTCGATGGTGGCCGGAGTCAGCTCCTCCCGCAGGGCGGGCACCACCGTCGCCAGCCCGGGGATCGGGCGGCCGTCATGGAACTGCCACGTGGGGAATCTCAGTGACCGCCCCTCACGGTAGGCGTAGAGGGTGCGCCCGGCCGCACGGGTGATCGTCGTCGTCGTCCGGCTGAGCAGGCTGGCGACCTGTCGGGTGCTCAGAGAGCGGGCCAGCGTGCAGGCCGCCTGGACGGCCTCGTGCTGAGCGGTGAGCTGCTCGGCATAGGCGCGGTCGGACAGGATGCGCTCCACTGTGCGGGCTGTGGACTTGCTGCGGTCACGAGGGGTGGTTCGATCCAGGAAGTCGGTCATGCCGGCGGACACCGGGCCGACGCCGTCCTGCGACGTGCGGGCCGTGGCCTCGCGCATCGCGTCCGCGAGCTCCTGGTCGCTGAGGTCGAGCTGGTCGAGCAGTCCGGCAAGAACAGTCATGATGCAAGTGTAACGCATTGTACCTGCATGCACATGCGTACATGATGCGTATCTGTGGTTCCGGAGTGGGGCCGAAGGGATGGGGCGTGACGTGGCGTTGGTGTCCATGGTGCTGACATCAACCCCGAATCGGCACTGCACGCCGGGAAGGAACCGCAGGATTCCAACGATTGTCGCCGGGTGCGTCGACGCCGGGCTCGTTCATGTCAGCGCTGTGGACACTGGGCTGCTGGCGGGATCGACTTTGCGGGGTTGTGGGGCGGGGCCGGCCGCGTAGGCCGGCGTCGCGTTCGTACCTTATGCCTCGCGTTCGGGGGTTCAGTGTACGAATGCGAGGCCTACCCTACGAACGCGAGGCGCTTACCCAAGGGTGAGCCCGGAGGCCATGGTTCAACGCCAGCCCCAGCTCCGGCATCCTCCCACCCCGAGTCGACCAATGCGCACGAGGGTGGGGATCTACTGGCCGGGGGTTGTGCGTACTGCACGAGGGCCCGACCCCCATGGAGTACACCCGACGCTCGTGCAGTGGCGCCCCACCCTCGTGCAGTATGTGCCGAACTCGGCCGGGTTCACAGCGCGGTCATGGGGGAGTGCTGCCGCAGTGACAGGCCGGGGCCCAAGAGTGGAGACATGGAGCCCGGGAGCCCCTGGGCGACCCCAGCAACCCCCGGCAACCCCCAGCAACAAGGACACACGACAAGGACAACCGTCGGTGCTGCGGGAGAGTGCCACGCCACCGCGCTCTCCGCGCCGCCCCTGCTGATTCAAGGAGACGCATCATGACCCTGTCCACACCCACCACCCCCATTACCCCGGAAGAGGCCGCGACGGCCGCCGACGCCGCCCTGCGCGGCTGTGATTCGGGGATCTCCTTCGCCATGAGGCGTCGCAGTCTCCTCATGGCCGGCTTCGGCCAGGGAGTCGCCGGTCTCGTTGCGGCTTGTGGCTCCTCCGGCGAGGCGATCGCCGCCGCGTCCTCCGGAAGGGGTGGCGGCTCGTCCTCCGGGTCCGCCTCGGCCGCGGCCTCCCGGGCCGCCTCCTCCCCCGAGTACCACGAGGCCAGCGCCTCCAACACGCCGCTGTCCGCCGGCACCTGGAGCGGCACCATCGGAGACAAGCAGGTGACCCTCTCCGGGGCCTACCTCGTCGACGGCACCACCGCCACCATCGACGGCGGCACCTTCGAGTCGGCCACCGCCGATCAGGCCGTCTTCCTCGTGGTCAACGGCGGGCGACTGACGATCACCAACGCCAGGATCGCCAAGACCGGAGACGCCACCTCCAGCGGCCAGCACGGTGTCGACGACTCCTACAGCTTCTACGGCCTCAACTCCGCCGTCGTGGTCGTCGGCCAGGGGTCGAGCGCCACCGTCAGCGAGACGACCCTGACCACTGACGCCTCGGGCGCCAACGCCGTCGTCGCCACCGGCAGTGCCAGCGCCACCGTCACCGGCTGCGCCATCGCCACTACCGGAGAGTCCTCCCGCGGCCTGCACGCCACCTACGCCGGCGTCATCACCGGATCCGACCTGACCATCGAGACCCAGGGTGCCCATTGCGCCGCGCTCGCCACCGACCGCGGTTCGGGAACCGTCACGGTTGACGGCACCAACACCTTCACCACGAACGGCGACGGTTCCCCGTGCCTCTACTCCACCGGGCAGATCACCGTCAGTGGCCTGACCGGTCAGGCCAACGCCTCCCAGGCCGTCGTCGTTGAGGGCAAGAACCACGCCACCGTGTCGAGCTCGACGCTTACGAGCGCCTCCGCCAAGGGTGGCGTCATGCTCTACCAGTCCATGTCGGGCGACGCCGCCGACGCCGATGCCACCACGGAGGTCTCCACCCTGGCCATGACCGGCGTCAACCTCACGTGCACCCACAAGGTCCCGATCCTCTACGTCACCAATACCTCCTCCCAGGCGACCCTGACCGGCTGCACGCTGACCACCACCGGCGGCCTGGCCACCGCGGCTGAGGACCGTTGGGGGACGGCCGGCTCCAACGGGGGCGTCCTCGCCCTGACCATGGATGCCACCGCCTCCGACGGCGCCATCACCGCCGGCTCGGAGTCCTCCTCCATCACCGTGGTGACGGCCAACGGCGGGACGGCCACCGGGCCGACCTCGGGTAACGTCACCGTCTCCTGAGGGGTGGTGACGATCCTGCTCGCTCGGCCTCGGCTCTCCCCGGGGGTGGAGGCTCTGGGGAGAGCCGACGCATGTATTTGAACCGGAAACAAGAATCTCGCAAGTGTTACACAACTGTGACCATCATGGTGTTGCCGCATGAACCTGGGTGGAGTCATAAGACGTTCTGGGTGGTAGCGGGAAGATGTGGTGGCCAGCAATCCCAGCAGCCCCAGCAGACCGCGTGGTCGGGGAACTCTGTGCTGGTAGGGGCTGGTTAATTGTGTGAAAACCGAGACCAAGTCGTCACTCACGTCACGAGGAGGGCACGTGGAGGTCACACTTGAGCGGATTATTCCGATGAAGGCCTTTCTGCCTTGCAATTCCCTTACTGGAAGGTGCCATGATTCGGCCATGAACACTGTCAGTACCCCGACTTCGCCCCAAGCTGCCCCGGCTAGGCGGCGCGGGCCCGGGCGCCCCCGAGCGGGCAGCGAGGACAAGCGAGCACGTATCCTCAACGAAGCCGTGGTTCTCTTCGGAGAGCACGGGTATGCCGGCACCTCCCTGGCCGACATCGCCAACGCGGCAGACATTTCCAAGGCCGGACTCCTGCACCACTTCTCCTCCAAGGACGAGCTCTTCTGCAAGGTGCTGGAGCGTCGTGACCGCGAGGATGCCCTGAGCATTCTCGTGGAGTCCCCGGCCGTCGAGGGGGACGCCGCCGAGGCCCCCGTCGACACCGTCGGCAACCTGGACACCCTCGACGTCGCGGGTGACTCCGACCTGGACGGCAACCCCTGGGCCCTGCTGGAGCGCTACATCGAGCTGCTCGAGCGCAACGTCGCCCACCGGGACCTCACGGCGATCTACACCGCGACGGCGGTCTCGGTCCTCGACGCCGACCACCCCGCGCACCGGTGGATGGCCAACCACCTCAACAGCGCCGTCGAGCGCTTCGAGTCCAGTTTCGAGGCCGGCAAGACCGCCGGGCTCGTGGATCCGCAGATGCCCTCGCGCCTCGTGGCGCGCAGCCTGGTCGCCCTCGTCGACGGCCTCCAGCTGCAGTGGCTGTGCTCGACGACGCCCGGGACGGCCGCCGCGGAGGCCCTGTCCACCGACCTGGTGGCGGAGATCCGCCTCTACACCGAGTGCCTGCGCAGCCGGTGGGAGGTCCAGGAGACCCCGGAGACTCCTCAGCGGCCCAAGGCTGCCTGACAGCCAGGTGCCGCGTCGCACCGGCTCGGCACCATACGAATCCGCACCAGCATCCCTATCCATCCCATCCGGCTCGGGAACCTCTCGTTCCCGAGCCGGTCCTGTCCGTGGGTGTCGGTCGTGAGCTGGTGCCCGCCCGGCGCCGGTCCGGTTCAGCGCTCCGCCCACAGCAGCAGGTGCGGGGTGATTGAGGCCAGGTCAGGGACGACGACGAGGCCGGGGTCGGCCGGGAAGTGCTTGGTCGTCCCGATCTGCACGACGTGGATCCCGTTGCCCCGGGCCGAGGCCGCCCCTGTGGGGGAGTCCTCCACGACGACGCAGTCCTGAGGGCGCAGGTCGAGGCGCTCGACCGCCGTGGCGTAGGGCAGCGGATCGGGCTTGGCTCCGACGCCGTCGTCACCGGTGACCAGGACGGCGAAGACGTCGCCGAGCGCGGAGGCCACCTTCTCGACGATCCGGCGCGGTGAGGCCGAGACGATTCCCTGGGCCAGCCCCACCTCTGAGAGCGCCGAGGTGATCCGCAGTGCTCCGGGCACCAGGGGAGGGGCTGCGCTCACGGAGGCCTCGACGTCGTGCGCGATCGCCTCGAAGACCTCCTGCGTGGCCGGGTCGTCCCAGGAGCGGGTGGCGCCGGTGGCGGCGATGAGTTCGCGGGCCTGACGGATCGAGGCCCCCGTCATCTGGGCGACGAGCTCGGGGCGCGGGTCTCCGCCCAGGGCCTGGCAGTGGTGGATGAAGGCCTCGTCCCAGAAGGGCTGGGAGTCCATGAGGGTGCCGTCCATGTCCCACAGGACAGCGCGCACCGTGAAGTTGGGAGTGGGGGATGGCGTCATGAGAAATAGCCTAGCCGGAGGGTGTCGTGGCGCACAGGGGCCGGGTGCGCTGCCTCATGACCCGCCTGCCGGCGCTCAGGGTTATGCGCTGCGTCGTCGTCCTGGCAGACTGCCGTCAGGACGCCAGGAGGTGCACGAGCCCGATCCCAACGGGGTGTGCAGGTGGCGGCGCAGTCGGAGGGGCCAGGAGGAGAGCGGGTGGGGGACACCTACAGGACCACGATGGCGGACGTGGCCAAGGCGGCCGGCGTCTCGCGCACCACGGTGTCCTTCGTGCTCAACAACCGCGACGGTGCTCGTATCCCACCGCAGACCCGTGAGCGCGTCCAGCAGGTGGCTGCTGAGCTCGGGTACCGCCCGCACGGTGGGGCGCGGGCCCTGGCCTCGCGCCGATCCTCCCTGATCGGCCTGGTCTCCGAGATCGTCACCAGTCCCTTTGCCGCCGCGACGATCCGCGGGATCCAGGACACCGTCCGAGCCGCCGGCTACACCCTGTTCATCGTGCCGACCTCGACGGAGGCCACCGTGGATGGCGAGGCCTTCGAGACGCTGCTGAAGTCCCGGGTCGAGGGGATCATCTACGCCACCGGCTGGAACTGCCGGGTCCGCATGCCGGCGCAGGCCCGCGAGATCCCCACCGTCCTGGTCCACTGCATCGACCCGGTCTCCGGCCTTCCCTGCGTGCGCCCTGACGAGGAGCAGATGGGGCGCCTGGCCGCGCAGGCGCTCCTGGAGGGCCATCACCGCGACATCGGCGTCATCGAGCTCGACCCCAACGACGGTGAGGCCGCCCCGGGACGGCGCGTCGGCTGCCGGGCCTACCTGGAGCAGGCCGGCATCCCCTGGAGCACCGTGCACGTGGCCGTCGGCCACGGCACCGCCCGGGACGGGTACGCGGCCGCCTCCCGCCTCCTGACGGACGATCCCTGGCTGACCGGGCTGGTGTGCGGCAACGACTGCATGGCAATGGGTGCCTATGCCGCGATCCGCGAACAGGGGCTGAGGGTGCGTGAGGACGTGGCCGTCATCGGGATCGACGACCAGGAGCTCATCGCCGACCAGGTCCATCCGGCACTGACGACGGTCGCGCTGCCCTTTGAGGAGATGGGTCAGGTGGCCGTCTCCCACCTGCTGGCCCTCATGGAGGGCGAGGAGGTGCCCGCTGAGACGCTCCTGCCGGGCACAATCATCCGGCGTTCCTCGGCCTGACGGCGCGTCGCACCGTCTCTCCGGTCCGGTCCCCGGCCGTGAGGGGAGACGCTGCCGCTCAGGAGCGCCGACGGCGCAGGCGCAGCGCGTAGGCGCCGGTCGCGGCGGCGACCGCCCCCAAGACGCCGAGAGCCAGGGACGTGCCGGTGCGGGCCAGCGGGAACCGGGCCGAAGCACTCCTGCCTGCAGCTGCGGCAGTGGGGCTCGCCGACGCCGACGCCGCCTTCGCCTGGCCGCGGGCCGGCTCCTGGACGGCCGGCTTGCCGGGCCCGGGGGAGTCGGGGCCCTCGGCCGGGGCGCCCTTATCCTGAACGGACCCCAGGTGCCACAGGCTCAGGGAGCCCAGATGCGCCGTGCCGCCCTCGGCGTAGAGCGAGACCCCCGTGGCGTCCTGTTCGGGGTAGACGGTCTCGGTGATGACGGGGGTGCCGTCGGCCGCGAAGACCTCCACGGAGTGGGCGTCGACGACGATGCGCAGGTGGACCTGGCCCTTGCTGTCCGGTGACAGCGGCGCCGTGGCACGGCCCGGGAACTTCGGGGAGAAGTCGGTGACCCCGGAGTGGGTGCGGTCCACGACGAGCTGCTTGGCCTTGGAGTCGTAGCCGATGAGCGTGTACTGCTCGCCGTTGTCGAGGACCTTGAGGCCGGCGAAGGAGGAGGCGCCGGGTTTCAGGTCGACGCTGATGTCCAGGGAGGTGCCCTGGGCGGCCTGCCCCAGGGAGGTCTCGCCCGCCGGGATGTCGGTGTTCGCCCGGGTGAGCTCCTGCCCCGTGCGCAGGGACTCCAGAGCGGTGACGGGCTGGGCGGTCAGGCGCAGCTTGCCGCCCACCCGGGTCAGCCCCATCTCGCGCACCGTGGACATGGCGGTGCGCCAGGTGGTGGTGGGCAGGTCGCGCACGTAGGCCCAGTTGCTCATCCAACCCACCTGGTAGCGCTTGCCGTTGGGGACATTGTTCCAGGTGACGGCCGCGTAGTAGTCCTTGCCGTAGTCCAGGCGCGGGACGACGTCGGCCCCGGAGAAGGCCTTCGTGTCCGACTGGAGGATCTGGTCGACCATGAGGTGGCCCCAGTCCTCGGCGTTGCCGTTGCGGTCCTCAATGACCAGGCGGGCCTTGCGGCCCTTGTAGGCCGTCACGTCCATGCTCGTCCACTCCAGGGTCCCGGAGTTGTTGCCGGTGGCGGAGGCGACGACCTTGCCGTCGACGACGAGGTTGACCGAGGTGTTGTCCGCGATGGGGGAGGCCTTCTTGTCCGAGGCGCGCACCTCGTCCAGGAGGATGTGTCCCCAGGGGCCGGTGGCCGTGTCGGTGACGACGATCTGGGCGGACTTGCCCTTGAGATCGCTGACGTCCCAGCTCTGCCAGTTGAGCTCCTCCAGGTTGCGGCCGGTGGCCGAGCGCACCACCTTGCCGTCGACGACGAGCTCGACGACGCTCACCCCCGAGCCGCCCTCGGCATCGCCCTCGGGGCGCGGGTTGTTGCCGCCGCCCACGAGGAGGTTGAGGTAGGCGGAGTCGATGGTGAAGGTCGGTGAGGTCGCGGTGCCGGTGGTGGCATCCGAGCCCTGCCCGTTGCTGACGTCCAGGTAGGTGTTGAGCAGCCCGGCGCTGGAGTGGTTGACCAGCGGCTGCTGGCCGGGGGTGGCGCCCTGAGGGGGCGTGGCCCCGAAGGCGCTGCCCTCCACGGTCCAGCCGTCCCAGGAGCCGTCGAAGCCGGCCAGGAGCCGGCCGCCGCCGTTGTCTCCGGTGGCCTTGGGGTTGTAGGGGTGCTTGCCGCCGGCGGTGCGCAGGTTGATGTAGGACGAGGAGACGGTGAACTCATCCGAGGTCAGCGTGCCGGTGTCGGCATCGCCGCTGCCGAAGGAGTCCACGTAGGCCTTGCCCTGGTGCCCGGGCAGGTCACCGGTGGCCGGGCCCGAGCCGAAGGCGGCGCCGTCGGCCTTCCAGCCGGCGTAGCCGTTCTCGAAGTCGGCCAGGGTCGTGCCCTCCTCGCCGGTGTAGTGGGGGATCTCGTCAGGGGTGAAGGTGGAACCGTCCCAGCTGCCCACGAAGTACTGGGCGGAGTCGGCCACCGTGACCACGAGGACCCACTTGGTCTCCTTGGAGCTGCCGTCGACCGGCAGCGGGAAGAAGTCCGGGCACTCCCACACCGCCGAGGTGATGCCCTCCCCGCCGAAGCTGGACTGCTCGGTCCAGTGGATGAGGTCGGGGGAGGAGTAGAAGGAGACGCGGTGCTCAGTGGCGTGGGAGACCACCATGGTCCAGCGCCCGGAGGTCTCGTCCCAGAAGACCTTGGGGTCGCGGAACTCGTGGGAGCCGATGTCCAGGACTGGATCCCCGTTGTTGTACAGGTTCCAAGTGCGGCCCTTGTCCGTGGAGTAGGCCAGGGACTGGGACTGGTTGCCGCCGACGTCGGCCCGTGTCCACACCGCGACCATGGCCGGGTTGTCCGGGCTGCCCAGGCCGGAGGTGTTCTTGGTGTCAATGACCACCGAGCCGGAGAACACCCCGTACTGCGAGGTGTGCGGGATCGCCACGCCCAGCTCCTGCCAGTGGACCAGGTCCTTGGAGACAGCGTGGCCCCAGGACATGTTGCCCCAGTCCGAGCCCTCGGGGTTGTACTGGTAGAACATGTGGTACTCGCCGTCGTAGTAGACGAGCCCGTTGGGGTCGTTCATCCAGTTCTTCTGGGGGGTGTAGTGGGTCTGCGGACGCCACCGCTCGCCGGATTGGCCGGCCTTCGGCGGCGCCGGTGCGGTCGGGGAGAGGGAGACCGGTTGGGCCTGGCCGGAGGCGGCTGCGGGCATGGAGGCCAGCGTAGAGCCGGCTGCCAGCAGGCAGAAGGCGGTCAGGGCGCTGAGTGCTCGGACGGTCCGACTCATGTGCTGTCCTCCGGGAAACGGGCTCGGCGTGAACGGGCGGGGGCGCCGTTGCGGGGCGGTGCGGTGCTCAGGGGCTGCTGCCCGTCTCCTACGCCGATCCGATAACGCGCGTTAGCGCCGGTAATAAACTACGCGGACCTTTGATGCTGAGCAAGCAGTCAGGGGTCATTCCCGATCAACATCGGGGACTTCTCAGGGTGCTCCCCGATAGCGGACGGCAGGCCCCAGCACCCAGACTTGTTGCCATGACGCAGCAGCAGTACCCCGGTCAGTTCAGCCAGTCCGCCCGCTTCGAGGGCGGGGGCACCTCCTCCAGCCGCTCGGGCGAGTTCCTCCGTTTCCGCGACTCCCTGCCCCGGCGCTCGCGTGAGCACCGCATTCTCGGCGGCGTCTGCGGGGGTCTGGCCGAGGCCTGGAACATGCCCGTGAGCGCGGTGCGCGTCGGGGTGATCCTGGCCAGCTTCCTGCCCGGCCCCATGTGCCTGGTCTACGTCGCGGCATGGTGCCTCATGCTCGACGAGCCCGCCCCCGCCCAGTACTGCCAGTACTGACTGTTCTCAGCCTGCCCGGGCGGGTCCGAGCCGGCCGGCCCGGGCCGTCACAGTCCTCCGGAGACCTTTAGCGCTCTGGTAACACGACCCCTACCAGACTCACGACTACCACATCGGCCGAGGACGTCGACATCTTCGACCTCGTAGAAAGAAAGGTGATGGCTGTCTCTTCGCTCTCCTCAATGCTTCTCTCCTGCCGTCTCTCCGTCACTCGCTTTCTCCTGACGCATGCCCGTCCCTGCCGCCACCGGTTCCAGGCGGCGCCTCGGGTCCACGCGTGAGTGATGGGCTGCGCCCGCCTCGTCGCCCCCGGTTCCACGGGTGACCTGGTGGGCGCAGCGTGCTGCTGAGCGGGGTGTCATCGATGCGTGCGGGGGCAGAGCTGCTGCTCCCGCACGCGTCGAGTGCCCCGGTCGCGAAATGAGGGCGGCGGTCTCGCGGGAAGGCGCCGTCGATGGGAGGATCAAGCCGTGACCAACACCGTGAATGACGCCAATGACGCCAACGCCGCCGTGACTGCTCCAGCGGCCGACATCGAGTTCCTCTCCGCCTACGACCAGGGCTTCGCCCGCGTCGCCGCCGTCACCCTGCCGGTGGTGCCCGTCGACCCGGCCGCCAACGCCGCCGCCATCATCGAGCAGGCCCGCACCCTGGCCGACGACGGCGTCTGCCTGGCCGCCTTCCCCGAGCTGTGCCTGACCGGCTACGCCATCGATGACCTCCTGTTGTCCGACGTCCTGCTGTCCGACGTGCTCACCGCCATCGAGACCCTGCGCGCCGCCAGCGCCGGCCTCCTGCCTGCCCTCGTCGTCGGCGCCCCCCTGCGCCTGGGCGACCGCCTCTACAACTGCGCCCTGGTCATCCAGGGCGGACGGGTGCGCGGCGTCGCCCCCAAGTCCTACCTGCCCACCTACCGGGAGTTCTACGAGAAGCGGCACTTCGCCCCCGGCGACGCCCTGCCCGCCGGGGTGGAGAGCATCGAGTTGCCCGGCGTGCGCGGCGGTTCCGACGACGCTGAGAGGACCGAGAGCGCCGGCGGTACCGAGCCGGTCGCCCGGGTCCCCTTCGGGGCGAACCTCCTGTTCGAGGTCGAGGACGTCGCCGGCCTGGCCTTCCACGTCGAGGTCTGCGAGGACATGTGGGTGCCTGTCCCTCCCTCCGCTGTGGCGGCGCTGGCTGGGGCGACGGTCCTGGTCAACCTCTCCGGCTCTCCCATCACGGTGGGGCGGGCTGAGGACCGTGAGCTGTTGGCCCGCTCCTCGTCTGCCCGAGGACTGGCCGCCTACGTCTACGCCGCCGCCGGGCAGGGCGAGTCCTCCACGGACCTGGCCTGGGACGGCCAGACCCTCGTCTACGAGAACGGCGAGCTGCTCGGCTCCACCGAGCGCTTCCCCGACGGGCCGCGCGCCACCGTCGTCGACGTCGACATCGAGGGCCTGCGCGCCGAGCGCCTGCGCCAGGGGACCTTCGCTGACAACGCCCGCACCCTGAGCGCCCCGGTCGCCGGCTCCCCGGCCGCGGCCACCACCTTCACCGACCCGGCGGCCTTCCGACGCATCCGGATCGGCGCCGCCGACCTGGCCGCCCCGCGCACGGACATCGGCCTGCGCCGCCGCGTGGACCGCTTCCCCTTCGTGCCCGACGACCCCGCCCGGCTCGCCCAGGACTGCTACGAGGCCTACAACATCCAGGTGGCCGCCCTCGTCCAGCGCCTGGGGGCCATCGGCAACCCCAAGATCGTCATCGGCGTCAGCGGCGGCCTGGACTCCACCCACGCCCTCATCGTCGCCGCCCGCGCCATGGACCTCCTGGGCCGGCCCCGCTCGGACATCCACGCCATCACCATGCCCGGCTTCGCCACGAGCGCCGGCACGCGCCGCAACGCCGAGGACCTCGCCGTCGGCCTGGGCTGCACCTTCGAGGAGCTCGACATCCGGGCCACCGCCACCCAGATGCTCACCGAGATGGGCCACCCCTACGGTGAGTACGCCCGCACCGGGGTCCTGCCCGAGGGGGTGAGCGAGCGCGAGCTCTACGACGTCACCTTCGAGAACGTCCAGGCGGGCCTGCGCACCGACTTCCTGTTCCGTGTCGCCAACCATCGCGGCGGCATCGTCCTGGGCACCGGGGACCTCTCCGAGCTCGCCCTGGGCTGGTGCACCTTCGGGGTGGGCGACCAGATGGCCCACTACGGCGTCAACGCCGGCATCCCCAAGACCCTCATCCAGCACCTCATCCGCTGGGTGGTCGCCGAGGGGCTGTTCGACGACGCCGTCGGTCGCACGCTGCTGTCCATCTTGGACACCGAGATCAGCCCCGAGCTGGTCCCGGCCGAGGCTGGCGGCGCCATCCAGTCCACCCAGGCCAAGATCGGCCCCTACGCCCTGCAGGACTTCACCCTGTGGCACGTGCTGCGCCGCGGTTCACGCCCCAGTCGCATCGCCTTCCTGGCGCACCAGGCGTGGGCGGACGCGCAGAGCGGGGACTGGCCCGAGGGGCTGCCGCAGGCGGAGAAGGTGGCCTACGACCTTCCCGAGATCCGGCGCTGGCTCGAGCTGTTCCACCGGCGCTTCTTCACCAACCAGTTCAAGCGCTCCACTCTGCCCAACGGGCCCAAGGTGGTCGCCGGCGGCTCGCTGTCCCCCCGGGGCGACTGGCGCATGCCCTCCGACGCCGCCGCGACCGCCTGGCTGGCCGAGCTCGAGCGCAACGTGCCCCGGGCGTGAGGCCCCGCAGGGGGGCCAGGACCATTGTCCTGGGATGTGATGCACAACACAATGTGGCGTCTTAGGTGTCCCTTGTTCGGGATTGATGTGAGTAAAACGCATACTTGCAGCGAAAACGTCCGGTGACGTGCGGGTAACGCGCGTTACCTTCGTTGGTTTTGTGCGCTTCTGTGTGAAAGTGGTGGGCGATTTAGTGGTGGCGATCACCCTGATCCTTCTTATCGTCGCCATGTCACACACGTTGCTGTTGCCCAGGCCATACGCACCTTTGGCGGCAGCCCGGATGGGAAAGGTCCCCGCCCATGGTCTGCCTGGTCATAGCCGCGCACGGACACTTGGCTGAAGGTCTTGTCGCCTCCTCATCGATGATCGTCGGTCCCAGTGACGACGTCGTCGCCGTCACCTTCGAGCCCTCCGAGGGTCCCGACGACCTGCTGGCGAAGTACGCCGCCGCGGTCGAGGCCTCCTCCAGCCAGGAGTACCTCATCCTCGTCGACCTCTTCGGCGGCAGCCCCTACAACGCCGCCGCCCGGTTCGCAGCGGGACGCGACGACGCCGACGTCGTCACCGGCGTCAACCTGCCCATGGTCATCGAGGTCCTGTCCCGTCGTCTTACCGGCGCCGGTCTCGCCGAGCTCGTGGAGGCCGCTCGCACCTCCGCCGTCGACGGCGTCAAGGTCCTCTCCGAGGTCTTCACCCCTGCCCCAACCACCACTTCCGATGATGAAGGAGACGAGCTCTGATGGACGTCAAGCTCCTGCGTATCGATTCCCGCCTGGTCCACGGACAGGTCGCCAACAACTGGGCCGGATCCCTGGGCGCCGAGGCCATCCTCGCCGTCTCCGACGGCGCCGCCAACGACGAGCTGCGCAAGACCCTCATGCTGCAGACCGGCGGCGGCAAGGTGAAGGTCCACGTGCTGGGCGTGGAGAAGGCCGCCCGCGTCTACAAGAACCCCAAGTACGAGAACCTCAAGGCCGTCATCGTCGTCGAGACCCCGGCCGATATTGTGCGTCTGCTCGACCTGGGTGTGGACGCCAAGGAGGTCAACGTCGGCGGCATGACCTTCAAGCAGGGCACCAGCCAGGTCTCCCAGGCCGTCTACGCCAGCCCCGCCGACGTCGAGGCCTTCAAGGAGATCGACTCCCGCGGCATCAAGCAGTACATCCAGCAGGTGCCCTCCACCGCGAGCTCCGACCTCATGGGAGCCCTCAAGGAGAAGGGCCTGCTCTAAGGACACGGCTCCGTCCCCAGACCTCCCTCAGACACCTCCATCCCGTCGCCGCTCGGTGGCGGGCTCAGTGGGAGTGTGCTGTCAACCCTCACATGAGAGAGACATACCGTGCATGACATCAATCTGATCCAGATCATTCTGGTCACGCTCGTGGCGTTCGTCGCGGGCATGGCCAGCGTCCTGGACGAGCGGCAGTTCCACCGCCCGCTCGTCGCCTGCACCCTGACCGGTATCGCCATGGGCAGCCCCACCATCGGCATCATGGTCGGGGGAACCCTGGAGCTCCTCGCTCTGGGCTGGATGAACGTCGGCGCCGCCATGGCTCCCGACTCCGCCCTGGCCTCCACGGTCTCCACGGTCATCGCCGTCGCCTCGGTTAGCGACGACCCGACCAGGGCCGACATTGCCACCGCCGCTCACACCGCTATCGGTGTGGCCGTTACGCTGGCCGTCGCCGGCCAGGCCTTGACGATCTTCGTGCGAACGATCGCCATCTTCTTCGCCCACCAAGCGGATCAATATGCCGAGCAGGCCAACTACCGGGGCATTGCCATTATGCACTTCACGGCCCTGGGCCTTCAAGGACTGCGCGTGGCCATCCCGACCGCAGCTGTTGCAGCTCTGGCCTCAGGCGACACGGTGAAGAATGCTCTCGAGATGATCCCAAAGGTCATCACCAACGGACTCAACATCGCCGGTGGCTTCATCGTCGTCGTCGGTTACGCCATGGTCATCAACATGATGAAGGCGCGCAAGCTCATGCCCTTCTTCTTCCTGGGCTTCATCTTCGCCACCTTCGCCACCACCGTTGGCGGCTCGGCCTCAGTCAGTGACCACAGCAAGGGCATCGACAAGTGGGTCATCGACCTCGCTCCCAACGGTGCCACCCTTGTGGCGCTGGGCATTCTGGGGGCCTGCCTGGCCGTCATCTACGTCCAGCTCAACCCCGAGTTCCACGACTCCGTGCGTTTGCCCGCCGCCTCCCCCGCGGCCGGCGGCGGCTCCAGCAGCGACCTGGACGACGACCTCGACGACGAACTCGACTGAGCTGGAAGAAGGAAGACTCTCATGACTACTGAAACCGCTCCGGCCACCTCGGAGAAGATGCTCAACAGCCGCGACCTCATGCGGATGTACTGGCGCTCCACCTTCCTGCTCGGCTCCTTCAACTTCGAGCGCATGCAGGCCATGGGCTTCTGCTACACGCTCATGCCGGCCATCCGGAAGTTCTACCGCAACGACAAGAGCGCTCAGGCCGCAGCGCTCAAGCGGCACCTGGAGTTCTACAACACCCACCCCTGGGTCTCCTCGGTCGTCTTTGGCGTCACCGCCGCCATGGAGGAACAGAAGTCCAAGGGCGAGGAGATCTCCGAGGAGACCATCACCTCGGTCAAGGTCGGCCTCATGGGACCGCTGGCCGGCGTCGGTGACCCCATCTTCTGGGGAACCGCCCGCCCCGTCCTGGCGGCCTTGGGGGCGTCGTTGGCTCTCAATGGTTCCTTCCTGGGGCCGCTGCTGTTCTTCGTCGGTATCAACCTCCTGCGCGTTCTCACCCGCTGGTACGGCCTGAAGCTCGGCTACGAGCGCGGCACCGAGATGGTCACCGAGGTCGGTGGCGGCCAGCTCAAGAAGATCACCCAGATGGCGGCCATCATGGGTCTGTTCGTCATGGGCGCCCTGGTCTCGAAGTGGACCAACATTAAGTTCCCGACCGTGGTCACAAAGGTGACCGACCCCGACACCCAGATCGTCAAGGTGACGACCGTCCAGAGCATCCTAGACCAGCTTCTGCCCGGCCTGGCGGCGTTGGGGCTCACCTTCCTGTGCATGTGGCTGCTCAATAAGAAGGTCAACGCCCTGTGGATCATCCTGGGCATGTTCGCCATCGGTATCGCAGGGGCCGCCACTGGCTTCCTGGGACTGTGATGGACTAGCGGACGACCGGCTGAAGGCCGTTCGCCACTCCATCCCGGAGCGGGGAGGGCGCCAGAGGACTCGCCTCCGGTTCCCTCCCCGCTCCACGCGCTCGGTAGAATGCTCGGGGCTCCCGCCGGATCTCCTGGCACACCACTAGTGCTCCGTCGCGACCGTCCGACGCCTTCTCCCGACTCTCCGCCTCCCCCAACTGTCAGCGCCCTCCGCCCCCTGCAGCAAGGAACCCGCGTGACTCGACTCCTCGTCACCGACCTGGACGCCACCATCGTCTTCGACCGCACCGTCTCCCCGGCCGACCGCGAGGCCATGGCCCGCTGGCGGGCCGCCGGCAACCTCCTGG
>NZ_MSKS01000024.1 GCF_001937445.1 Actinomyces oris
ACCCGAAGTACCCCCAACCCTCCTCCAGCAGCACCCCACCCTCGTGCAGTGCATCCAGACGACGTCGGGCGCCGTGGTGAGCGCCAGCGCCGACCACAGCGCGCTGCGGGTGTCGACCCCGCGGGCGTCGAGCTCAGTCCCCATCGCCCCGTCGAGAACGACCGGACCTCGGGCCAGCAGATCAGACAACCGAGCCGGCTCGCGCCCCAAGGACGTGGCAGATACCGAAAGCGTTCGCAATGCGACACGGTATCGGAGGCTTGAGACGGCACCGGTAGCGTCTCGGGTGTGGACCCGGTGCACGTCTCCGCGAGCCCGGGCCGAGGTTCCCAGCCCACCGGCTACGCCATATGGTGCAACCTCTTAGCGGGTCTCGATGATCTGCTTGCCGAAGGGGAAGCAGGTGACGGGGATGAGCTTGATGTTGGCCACGGCCAGCGGGATCCCGACGATGGTGAAGGCCTGGGCCACGGCGGTGGTGAGGTGGCCGATGGCCAGCCAGAGCCCGGCGACGAGGAACCAGATGATGTTGCTGATCCCGCTCATGGCGCCGGCCCCGGGGGCCGGGACCACCTCACGCCCGAAGGGCCACAGGACGTAGGCGGCGATACGGAAGGAGGCGACGCCTGCGGGAATCGTGACGATGAACAGGCAGGCGATCAGTCCGAAGAAGAGGTAGCTGAGGAAGAGCCAGAACCCGCCGAAGACGACCCAGATGATGTTGAGCAGCGTGCGCATGGCACCTATCTACCACACCTGGGCACCTGGAAGATGCCCGCGCCCGTGCGGTCACCAGAAGATGCGCTGAGCGATGGCGTCGGCGAAGTTGTCCAGCGCCTCCGGCGCCGCCCCGAGGTAGAGGCCCGCGTCGATCAGTGAGACCTCCATGAGGTAGAAACCGCCTTGACCGTCCCCGACGACGTCGACGCGGTTGAACAGGAGCTGGATGTCGCGGCCGGAGATCTCCTTGATCAGCGCGTGGATGGCCTTGCGCACCCGTTCACCCCAGAGCCACTCCTGCTCGCTGGGTTCGCGCGCAGTGACGATCTCCTCGTGGATCTCGTCGGTGGACTTGAAGGAGGGGTGGAGCATCGGTGCCTTCTCCACCGCGTGGGACAGCACGCCGTTGAAGTAGACCAGCGAGACCTCGCCCTTGCGGTCGACCTCCTCGAGGTAGCGCTGGACCATGACGGTGCGTCCGCGACGCAGGTGGTGCATCGCGTCATTGATCGCCGAGGACCGGGAGGCGGCGTCGGTGGCGGTGTAGCGCCCGGTGCCGCGCCCACCCGAGGAGACGGCCGGCTTGACGACGAAGTCGCCATGGGCCGGGAAACGGGTGTGAACCTGGTGCTTGGAGTAGCCGGCCTCGGGCTCCAGCCACATCGTCGGAATCATGGGAACCCCCCACTCGCTCAAGCGGGTGAGGTAGTGCTTGTCCGAGTTCCAGGTGACGACGTCAGGGTGGTTGGCGAGCCGGGGCACCGACCGGGCCCACTGGAGGAACCGGGAGTAGTTGCCCTTGGTGGCGTAGTCGCGCACACTGCGCAGCACGACCGTGCCGGACTGGCTCCAGTCGATGCCGGGATCGTCCCACACGGCGACCCGCGGCTCGATGCCACGCGCACGCAGAGCATCCGGCAGGCCGCGGTCATCGTCATCAAGGTTGGGGAAGTCGGCGCAGGTCGCCAGCGTCACGATCGGGTCGCTCATGCAGTCCACGCTACCGCGCGCAGGAGCGCGGCGAGAGCCGCAGACGTGTGACACTGAACCGCGCCCGCACCAGCGGATACGACTACCTGCCGGTTGGAGCGGCCAGCAGGTCTCCGTTCCGCAACCTTCGACACCCACACCTTGCTCAGCCACTGCGTGCGAGGGTGCCACAATGCCGAGGTGACTTCTCAAACCCGCAAGCCGCGTACCACCGCCGCACAGTGCTACTGGGCGTCCATGGCCGCCATCGTCGTCGTGACCATCCTTGCCGCGGGCATACTCGGCGGAACCGTCTCGATGCTCACCGGAGCCCGCGCCGGCCGCAGCAGCATGTGGGGCGGCATGGTGGTCGCGCTGGTCATGCTGGCGGGCTGGACCCTCGGCAGCCGTGTACGCGACCGCAAGAAGCTCGACCTGCCCCTGTGGCACCGCCTCACCGAGGAGCAGGCGGCCACGCTGAAGCAGTACCACCAGTGGTCTCGCACCGGCCGCATTGGCCAGGACGACGACGTCGAGGCCACCCCCTCCAGGCCGAGCGGCCATCGCCGCAGCGCACGGACAGGCGCCGGTACATCCAAGGCAGCGCCGTCGAGGAGGTCCTCCTCGCAGGGCGCGATGTCGAAGCGCGACCGCGCTCGCGCCGCCGACGTGCGCCGCCGCCGACAGGACCGCGAGGGCGGCCCGTCGCACTGAACGGGGACGCCGGGCAGCACCCAGCGGCAACGCGGCTCTTCACCCACCACCATCACCCTTGAGACTCGCCGCACAATCGCCTGGTTTCATGGATCCTGACTGGACGAAGCCCTCCTCCATCCGTAAAGTATTCCTCCGTCGCCCAGCGAGCCACGTCGAATGACGTCGCTGTGGTGGAAGCACCGCTAGCTCAATTGGCAGAGCAGCTGACTCTTAATCAGCGGGTTCAGGGTTCAAGTCCCTGGCGGTGTACGAATCTTCCAGTCCTTAGGGCCGGAAGAGCTGGTCACCATAGACCGAGCACCGCTAGCTCAATTGGCAGAGCAGCTGACTCTTAATCAGCGGGTTCAGGGTTCAAGTCCCTGGCGGTGTACCACGAAGGGCACGCGCTTCGCCCGGGATGACCCCGAAGGCACAGCAGCAAGCGCGTAACGGCGGTCGAAGACAACCGCCACCGCACTGAGAAGCATCTCAGGATGCCACCGTCTCATCGGTTCCCACGCCCTCGTGACCACAGTCTGCGACGGCGGCGCCAACCAGTCGCCGCGCCAGAAGTCTTGTTCCGCGGGCACGCCGGTCCGGCAGATAGGTACCTGCTCCGGCACGCGCTGCTACCCCAGGCCCCACCGGGCCGACGACGTTGAAGGAAGATGAGGAGATACGTATGACACGCAACATCCACACCATGACCACCATGACGACTCCGGCCACCGGGCCGACAGCCACGAACGCCCGGGCCGACGAGGCCGCCAGCAGGGAGCTCTTCGCCGCACGCGCGGAGCTCGCCTCGCTGGGGGCGACCGCCTCACCCTCGCGACTCGAGCGCGCGCTAGAGCGCTTGGAGGCGGCTCAGCAGGCCTCGCGACGAACGCTCGCCCAGGCCGCCTGACCCGGAGGTCTCACCCAGAGCTGGGCCGGGGCTCCCGTGGGACTGACGTCCTGAACGTTCGCCAGATCACGAAAGTAAGTCCTCGAATTCACTGCCACTGGCACCGGAGGCGATGCAAGGATGAGTGCATCCGTCCAGCAGCCCGAGGAGGACCCATGACCCAGCTCGCCGCCGGTGACCGAGCCCCGGAGTTCACCCTGCCCGACCAGAACGGCCGCACAGTGACCCTTGGCGACCTTCGTGCCAGCACGAACAAGGGCGTCATCGTCTACTTCTATCCCAAGGCCTGCACTCCGGGCTGCACCAAAGAGGCATGTGACTTCAGGGACTCCTTGGAGGCGCTCGAGGCGGCTGGCTATGCCGTCGTCGGCGTCTCCCCGGACCCGGCGAGCGCGCAGGCCAAGTTCTCCAACCGCCACGACCTGCCTTTCCCCCTGCTGTCGGATGCCGACCACGCCGTCATGGAGGCCTGGGGAGTGTGGGGAGAGAAGAAGAACTACGGCAAGGTCTACACCGGCGTCATCCGCTCCACCGTGGTGGTGGCTCCCGACGGGACCGTGACGCTGGCCCAGTACAATGTGCGAGCCACCGGTCACGTCAAGCGGCTGCGCGCCGCACTGGGCGTGGACTGATCAGAGCGCACAGGAACGGTCGCTGCATTCTGCCATCCGGGACTGGGGTCGGTAGAGTGGGCACCGCGCAGCGCGAGTGGCGGAATTGGTAGACGCCCCAGGTTTAGGTCCTGGTGCCTTCGGGCGTGAGGGTTCGAGTCCCTTCTCGCGCACAGATGTCAGTTCCCAGCACCACGAGGGTCTCCAGACGCGGACAAGAAGTTCTGTATCCTCCGCATGCTCCGGCCCCTGCCGTTTCCACCGACCTGTTGCGAGGCATCGATGACAGAGAACTCCTTCCGTCAGGACTCCCCCGCATTCGACGTCGTGCTGGCGCAGACGATTGCCAGGCACTTCCGAGGGGCCACGACCGAGGCCATCAACGACACCCAGACGGTCCGGTTGGGCGAGGGGCTTCCCATCATCGAGTGCCTCATTGACGAGATTCAGGACCACGAGCCATACGGCGCATTCCTCTTCCTGCAGATCAGTGGAGGCGCCTTCGGCAGCAGACGGGTTCTGGTGACGGCCAGCGGCTACGGCTCCAGTCAGCTGGAGTCGGTTGTCGCCGCCGGATGCAACTGGGCCTGCGCCTTCGGCCCCGTCCTTCTGACCGGAATCGGCCGCCCGGACCTCATCGATTCGGACAATCCCGAGGTCGAGCAGTTCGAGGCCACGGTGGGAGGCAGACGCTACCGGGTGGCCACCGGACATCTTGACCGCAGCATGAACATGCCGATTAAGGAGGTGGAGGCCTATCGCCGGCGGCTGGGCGGCCCCCGTGCCCTGACCGACAGGGTGCTCGCCAGTCCTTTGATTCCCGCCACTCGATCCGGTGAGGCGGTGGCATTGGGCTGCTATGCGGCCATCGGCCCCCATTCGATCACTGAGCTCAAGCTCGCTGGCGCCGACTGGCCCGCGGGACGCAGTGTTCTGGACGCGATCCCGCCCGAGCCCGGTGGCCACCGCATGCTCCGGGAGTGGTCGGTGCTCACGCCCCTGGAGCCCGCTCCGCCCTTGACCAGGGACGGGCTCCAGCACACTCTCAACCTCATCGCCGCGACCTCATACGATCCTGGCAGCGAAGCCGGCTGGCTCGGCAGCCGCCACCACGGCATGAGGCTGGGGCCGCCGAGCCTTCCTGCGGGACTCTCGCTGCCGGAGGACCTGCGCTGGTTTCTCAGCACCATTGCGGGCTCAGGCGCCGGCCCCGGCTACGGGCTGGACATCTACCCGGCCGACGACGGAGGCATCCATCTGGCCGACGCCGGTTGCGGCGCCGAGTGGCGCATGAGCCCCTGCGACGGCAGCGTCTGGCTGGACTCACGGGCCTGCGACGATAGCTTCACCCGCGTGGCCCCGAGCTTCATATCCTGGTACGAGGCCTGGCTCGACCACGCCATCCGCGGCGGCGGGGCCTTTGCACAGTGGTCCTACCAGGTCGATGCCGCTTACAAGATGCTTGAGCAGAGCGCCGCCGAGTTCGGCGTCGAACGCCTGCCCGAAACCGTCACCCGGGTGAAGATCCAGACCCCGGCCAAGGCCTTCGGCCCCTGCCACGCCTGCCAGCTCGTCTACGCCCGGTGCGGGGTGCCGGAGTCGGTCTTCGTCACGGCGCCACCCCCGGCTCCCTGAGCCACTCCGCACCCGCCGGGACGCAGGCGCGCAGTGTCGTAGTGGACGAAGGCGGGAGCAGTCACGCAGCGGCCGAAGAGACTAGACGCGCCCCGGTGCGCGGTAAAACTGGTGCGCCTGTTGAAGCAGGGCCAGCAGGTCCTCCTTACTCCCCTCCAAGGTGCCGGGGAGGTAAACGCGCTCCTCCTTACCCATCCCGCGGTCGGCAATCTCATTGATCTGCTGGCTCAGCTGGGCGGTGGTCGAGTCCTGGTGGCGCATCTGCTGTCCCAGCGGCGTCAGGATGTAGCCGATCACCGGCTGTGCTCGTGTACCGCCGGGAGCGACCTCCTGCCCGAAGAACTCGGCGATATCCGCCCAGCGTGCGGACTCATTGACGATGAAGGACTGGCCTTTGCGTCGTTCCAGACGCACGCCTTCAGGCGTGACTATCAGTCGGCTTTGACTAAGGAGCTTCCTGACAATGGCCAGGGTGCAGATGATGCCGAAGAAACCGATGCTGGCGATACCAGCGAGCAGGTGGAGAAGCGGGGAGCTCGACTGATTGGCGGTCAGAATGAGCACGACCCCCACCACGGTGAAGCCCATGCAGCCCAGAAGGCTTCCCCATAGACGCAGGGGGGACTCCGGAATGATGAGCATCCCGGTGCTGTGCAGCTGCTCGGCTTGTCGACTTACTCGATCAGCATCGATACCCATGACTAGTCCACGCCTCCTGTGACGCGAGATCATCTACATTCCAACTTCACTCTACGATGAGCACGCGTTCGGGCACAAGGGAACAACTCCCCATCCCTGCCGTCGTCTCGATGCCGCCAGAAGCAAAAGACCGCGTCGAACAGGAGGCTTAGACCCTCTACACCCATTCCGGACCTGGCAGGCTCCACAGAATCCGCAAAGAGGTTGAGTAGGTTACTCAGCCAGGAACTCCGCTTCGATCGATGCACTCATGCGAACATCCTCCGGCGTGAACTGGTAGGCGTCAGAGGAATCCTTCCCGTATCCCGCCCCTCCGCCGCCCCGGCTGGCCACAGCACTTGACATTCCACCAGATTTACTTTTCTCCAGAAAGCCCTCATCCGCAACCGTCTTGACGGAACTGACGTGCAGTCCTAGAGCAGAAGCATACTGTTCCGCCTTGTCTTTTGCTGAGCGCACCGCCTTTTGGCGCAACCAGGTCTCGAGCTCCCTCTTGCGAAGCTCAGTCACCGACCACTCTATCGTCCAAACACGCGCTCCCTTAAACGCCAGCACGGAATTCATCCACGTCCCCATGCAGGAGAAATCACAGAACTTCACCTTCACGCAGACCTCTTCGGAGAATTTGACACCGTCATCATCCTTCCATGACCACGTGCGGGCTTTCGATACGGCGAACCATGTGACAGGGCCTTCCTGCTCATCATGCAATGACTCTATCTGCGCCCGCACCTGGTGCAGCACGTCAGATACTTGAGCGCGCACGTGTTCACGGTTCAGCCCTGTGCCCTTCACATCCAGGTGGACTGTGGCCCGCTGGGGAGGTTCGTAGTGATCGACACTTTCCCTGACGAAGATGTTTGTAACCATGCTCAGCTTCCTCCAATCAAGAACGATGATTTCAAGAGGCGTCGGTCCGCCTAAACACCTACTCCTCGTGCTGGACGACCTCGAATCCGAGGACCTCCACGCTCATTCCCCGGCGCTTGTCGTCCTCGTGCCCGCCGGCGGGCCGCGCCGCGCTCCAGCGCTCGTAGTCCTCGCGCCTGTCCCATCGGGTCACCACGAAGTAGCGGTCCTCTCCGACCAGCGGGCGCAACAGCTCGAAGCTCTGGAAGCCCTGCGAGGCGTCAACACCTCGCTTCCGTGCGGCGAAGCGCTTCTCGATCTCGGCCTGGGCGCCCTCGGGGAAGGTCAGCGCGGTGATGTTGACATAGGTCATAAGTGTCCTCCTCAGCGTCTCCGTCAGCTCCCGACCGGAAGCAGGTATCACGAAGAACGCTACCGCTGATCGCCGTCACGGACTACAGACATCGGGCATCCCAAGGTACGGAGCCGCCTCGAATACCGCTGCCCGCCGGGTAGCCTGAGACCATGACAACTGCCCCCTTCACCCGCAAGGACGGCCGCGCCGTCGACGAGCTGCGCCCCGTGACCATGACCCGCCACTGGCTCGACCACGCCGAGGGATCGGTCCTGGTGGCCTTCGGACGCACCCGGGTCCTGTGCGCCGCCTCCTTCACCGAAGGCGTTCCACGCTGGCGCAAGGGCAGTGGCGAGGGCTGGGTGACCGCTGAGTACGCCATGCTTCCCCGGGCCGGGTCGGAGCGCTCCGGCCGGGAGTCCGTGCGGGGCAAGGTCGGTGGCCGCACCCACGAGATCTCCCGTCTCATCGGCCGCAGCCTGCGTGGCATCATCGACGTCGCCGCACTGGGCGAGAACACGATCGCCCTGGACTGCGATGTGCTGCAGGCCGACGGCGGCACCCGCACCGCGGCGATCACCGGCGCCTACGTGGCCCTGGCTGACGCCGTCGCCTGGGGCACGCAGCGCGGACTCATCAAGGCCCGCCCCGGCAGGCCGGTGCTGTCCGACTCCCTGTCGGCCATCTCGGTGGGGATCATCGACGGCGTTCCCTGCCTCGACCTGCCCTACGAGGAGGACGTGCGCGCCCAGACCGACATGAACGTCGTCCAGACCGGGGACGGGCGCTTCATCGAGGTCCAGGGCACCGCCGAGCACGCCCCCTTCGACCGCTCCGAGCTCGCAGAGCTGCTTGACCTGGCCGCCACCGGCAACAGCCGCCTGGCGGCGCTACAGCGCCGGGCCCTGGCCGGCCCCAGCGGTGAGCCCTTCACCGTGTCCTCCTCAGACTTCTCGACCCAGTCCACGCAGGCCTGAACCGTGAGTGCCTCGTCACGCGCCGACGGCGCTGCCCCGCGCACCGGGCGGGTCCAGGTGCCTGCCGGAGCCCACCTCGTCCTGGCCACCCACAACGCCGGCAAGCTGGCCGAGCTGCGGCAGATCCTGGCGCCGCTCGTACCTGGGCTGGTGCCCGGTTCCATCATCTCGGCTGCCTCCCTCAAGGCGCCCAAACCGGTGGAGGACGGCCTGTCCTTCGCCGACAACGCCCTGCTCAAGGCCCGGGCCCTGGCCCAGGCCACGGGCCTGCCCGCGGTCGCCGACGACTCGGGCCTGTGCGTCGACGTCCTGGGCGGGGCGCCGGGGATCTTCTCGGCGCGCTGGAGCGGCCGGCACGGGGACGACACCGCGAACCTTCAGCTGCTCCTGGCCCAGCTGGCCGACGTCGCCGACCCGCACCGCGGCGCCCGCTTCACCTGTGCCGCGGTCCTGGTCCAGCCGGCCTCCGGCGGGAAGCCCGAGCAGATCACCACCATCGAGCGTTCCATGGAGGGGCGCCTGACCCACGCCCCTCAGGGCGAGGGGGGCTTCGGCTACGACCCGATCTTCGTGCCCGTCCAGGAGGATGCACCGGGCGGTCGGGGCCGCACCACCGCCCAGATGACGCCTGAGGACAAGCACGCCATCTCCCACCGGGGACAGGCCTTCCGCGCCCTGGCACCGGTCCTGGTCGACGTCCTGGTCGGCTGAGCCCGCGAGGGCGCTGCCGGTAAAGCGCTGTCAGTAGTGCGTCACCACGGTGGTACCGATCTCGGACCACTGCCAGATCGCCTGAGCGTCCGGCACCGGAATGTTGATGCAGCCGTGGGAGGACTCATCCGTCCCGATGCCGAACTCCTTGACCCAAGGAGCGCCGTGGAGAGCGTAGCTGCTGTGCCAGTAGCTCACCCACGGAACTCCTCGTTCGCAGTAGGGCCACTCGGGGGTGCACCCCATGTCCTGCGCCTGGTAGCGCAGATAGATCTTGTAAGTGCCCGTGATGGTCTCGTGCCCGACGCCGCCGTGGTTGATGAGGATCGGCCCGTAGACGACCTTCTGGCCCTCGTAGGCGGTCAGCGTTGAGTCGGTGAGGTTGACATCGATCCACTTCTCCCCCGCCTTGGCCTGGTAGGCGAAACGCTCCGGCCCGTTGGGCACCACCCGGCTCTCGGTGGAGTGGGGCACCTCGTTCCAGCTGATCTGCTGGCTGACGCTTCGGCCCTGACCGAGTCCCTGGACGAGTGCCCCTGTCACCGCCTCGATGTTGCCGGCCTTCCTTCCGGACTTGCCCGGGCGGGCGAGCTGAAGCACCGTGCCGGCCGAGTCGACGTCGTTGATGGCGTTGACCGGTTTGCGCTCCTCGGGCGCGCTCAGGGAGGTCACCCAGGCCCTGACCCTCTCTTGCGAGACTGTCGGCACGATGCGGCCCTCGTTGACGGGGAAGTCGATCCATGAGGCCTTCTGAGCCTTGGAGGCGGTGTGCACTGCACCGTCGACCGTCACTGACAGCTCGGCGCCCAGCAGCGCGGTTGCCGACTGCGCGACCGAGTCTGCCTCCTGGGCGCTCACCGTGGGCTCGGCCCGGCGGATCGACACCGGCGCGGTATGGTTCGCCAGCTCGCGTGCGGCGACGTCGAGAGCCGCGTCGAGGTCATCGGGGTCGATGGCGTCGCCGACTCGTCCCGGTGAGGCGGTGAAGCCGCCGCTACCCTCGTTCCAGGTTACTGCCGGCTCGACGACGTGGTCACGCAACGTGTTGCTCAGCTGCGACACCAGCGCGGCGCGGGCGTCCTTGTTGATCGTGTACCGCACCGCCACCTCCCGTGTCCCCACGACGCCGTGCAGGTGGGTGGTCAGTGACCCCGCTCCGGACACGGCGGCCTCCACGGTGGCCCGGGCGTCGATCTGGGCGATCTGGGTGAGCGGGACAGTGGTGGGGGCTCCGTTAACGGTCAGTGTCAGTGACACCGATGCGGCCCGCTGAAGCACGAGCGCGGTCAGGGTCGGCCGGCCCATTCCGGTCACCTCCTGGCCCATGAGGATGGTTCCGCGCGGAGCCCGCCCCTCGTGCCTGTGGAGGTAGACGACGGATCCGCCCACTGCTGCTCCCAGGAAGAGGGAGACGGCGATCAGGACGCCGACCCACCGATGCGGTCGACGCTGGTTGGCGCAGTGGTGCATGGCGCCAAGGTACGAATGGCTGGGTTGTCATTCCATAAAAACAGCGATCTGATACCGAGATGAGCCGGGGCCGCCCGCCGCGGGGCTAGCTGCCGTCCTGCTCCTGCTCGGCGAGGCGACGCGCCACGGGCTTGGGGGTCAGGGAGTCGTGGGCGCGCACGTAGCCGTAAAGCCACCTCCATCCTCCCAGGAACACCAGCAGGAAGGTCCCGGTCATCACCGCCCAGGAGGCCATGGCGGACACGTTGCCGAAGGCGGATGCCACCTGGCGCAACGCGGTCCAGACCATCCAACTGATTCCCACGATGATGAACCCCTCGGGCAGCGCCATCTCCAGATGATCGGGGTGAGAGCGTCGCAGCACCCAGGTCACGCCCCAGGCGATGACGAGGGCCGCACCCGCCTGCCACAGGGACGCGGGAACCTGTCCCAGGCTGTGGGTGGAGGCGGCACCGAACAGGGCCACGAGCGCCACGGCCGCCAGGTCCGCGGGAACCACCAGCCACCAGCGTGTCCGTCTGCCCCGGGTCCAGGGGCAGTCCACCCCGTCGGAAAGAGCCGGGGTGAAGGAGACCCGTCGTCCCTGAGCGGGGCGATCGTGCCCGTCAGCGCTCACAGCTCCCAGACGGCGTCCGCCGTCGCCGCCTCCAACGGGCCGGAGTAGACCGCTGCGGCCTCCTTGAGGGGCACGGCCGGATCCGTCCAGGGCTGGATGTGGGTGAGGACCAGGTGCCCCGCGCCGGCCTGGGCGGCGAGCTCGCCGGCGCGGCGCCCCGTCATGTGCATACCACCCACGGTGTCGCGACCCTCGACGAAAGCCGCCTCGGCCAGGAGGAGGTCCACGCCCTGAGCCATATCACTCATCCCCTGGCAGGTGTCCGTGTCCCCGGTGAAGGCCAGGCTGACCCGCCGCGTCGAGTCCTCTTCACTCGGCCCCTCGATCCGGTAGCCGTAGGCCTCCACCGGGTGGAACGCCTCGAAGGGTGAGATCACCAGGGGGCCCACGCTGTAGGACCTACCGGGCACGGCGGTGACGAAACCGAACTCCGTGGCGTAGCGCTCACTGGGCGGGACGCCGTCGACCCCCTGGAGACGCTCCAGCAGCTCCGAGGGTCCCAGGCAGGCGACCGGCCCGAGCGCCCCGGTGGGCAGCCAGCGCCGGTAGACGTGCATGCCGACCAGATCCACCATGTGGTCGGCGTGGCAGTGGGAGATCGCAATGGCGTTGAGCTCGGCGGGATCGAGGTGGCGCAGCAGCTGTCCCATCGACCCCGGCCCGAGGTCCAGCACGATCGAGTAGGTGCGTACCGCGCCGTCGGCGTCGACTCCGTCGGCCTGCACCAGGTAGGAGGAGGCCGAGGACTGGGGACCCGACATGGAGCCGGAGCAGCCGATAATCGTGAGTCTCATGCAGATCCTTTAATGGGAGGTGAGGGAGGGTGGGGCAGCTTGGCAGGGGCGCCGGTTGCCTCGGAGGTGAAGGCGACATGCTCAACAGCGGTGACCTCGGGGCCCAGGAAGCGCCGGGCCAGGACGGAGAAGGCCTCCGGGTCGCCGGTGGAGGCGAAGTCATGGTGCGGTTCGGGGGCATCGGGACCGCGCAGAAGGTTCTTGCTGGCCAGCGCCCGGTAGACGTCCTTGGCGGTCTCGTCCGAGGAGGTCACCAGGGTCACGTCCTGCCCCATGACGTAGGAGATCGGCCCCACCAGCAGGGGGTAGTGGGTGCAGCCGAGGATGAGGGTGTCCACGCCAGCGGCCTTGATGGGGGCCAGGTACTCCTCAGCGACGTCGAGGACCTCGGGTCCGGTGGTCACCCCCCGCTCGGCCAGCTCGACGAAACGCGGGCACGCCTGTGAGACGAGCTCGACGCCGGGAACGGCCTGGAGCGCGTCGTCATAGGCGCGCGAGTCGACCGTCCCGCGGGTGGCGATCAGACCGATCTTGCCATTGCGGGTCACTCGGGCCGCGGTGCGTGCCGCCGGGTGGATGACCTCGATGACCGGGACGCCCCGCCCCAGGGTGTAGCGCTCCCGCGCATCGTGCAGGACTGCCGCCGAGGCGGTGTTGCAGGCGATGACGAGCAGCTTGACCCCGCGGTCCACGAGCTCGTCCATGATGCTCAGAGCCAGGGACCGGACCTCGGCGATGTCCCGGGGACCGTAGGGACTATTGGCCGTGTCCCCGATGTAGAGCACCTGCTCACGGGGCAGCTGGTCGAGGACAGAACGGGCGACGGTGAGGCCACCAACCCCAGAGTCGAACATCCCGATCGGAGCATCATTCACACCGCGAGACTATGCGGGCCCTGTGCCCCCGAACAGCGCGGATACCAGTGATTCCTGCCACCAGGTGATCATGTCGTAGACGAGCGCCGTCCCCCGGTACCACTGCTCGCGAGACGTCTCCTCCTCGGGGACCTCCTGGAAGGCAGCTGCGTGAACGCGCTCAGCGTCCTGAGCCGACTCGATGCCCAAGCGCTGGGCCAGCACGAGCCGGATGTCATTGACCGCCCCCAGCCATTCTGACTCCTGGCCCGGGGCCACGAGCACCGTTCCCCCAGGGCCCGACGGCGCCCGCAGCTCGACGGCCAGGCGCTCCAGGCGATCGACCTTGTCACCCCGCAGGCGCGCACGAGTCAGGCTGCTGACCTCCATCGCCGTCACGGGATCCTCCGAGGCCCGCGGGAGCAGGACGGCGACGACGGGGTCCGCGTTCGTGCGGCCGGCGTGAATGTGGTTGGTCGGCGGATCGAGGTCGAAGTCCAGGGCCTCCAGGACCTCACGGTCCCGCTCGCTCTCCCCCGGGCGCACCGACTCGGGGCGCGGCGACGAGGGGGTCTTGGACTGGTCGGCCTCCTGGGTGGGGGGAGCATCCGCCTGGAGAAGAGCCCGCACCTCCAGGGCCAGCCTGGCCAGCAGCTCGCGCTCCCAGTCGTCAAGACCGCAGACCAGCCCCTCGGGGACTCGGCGGAAGGCTCGCATCACCATTCTCCCGAGAAGTCGTCCGTACCGGCGTCGCCATCGTCGCCCATGGGCTCGATGGTGGCGCGCAGGCCGTAGCCGTGCATCGCCGTGACATCGACCTCCATGCGCTCGCGGGCCCCCCGGGAGACCACGGCGCGGCCGGCGGTGTGCACCTGCATCATCCGCGCCTCGGCCACAGGCAGCGAGAAACCGAAGTAGGAGTGGAACACCCAGGTCACGTAGCTCATCGTGTTGACCGGGTCGTCGTGGACCACGGTGCACCACAGGCGCTGGACGCGGACACGCGGCTCCTCCAGGATCTCCGGTTCCGCAACGGGCAACGAGGCGCTCATGACACCAGGGTAGCGGTGAGCCGCGATAGGTTGTTCCCGTGAACAGCTACGTGCCCTCTGCCGATCCCACCGCCGCCTCCCTGGACGTGTCTATGGCCTCGACCTCTTTGCTGACCGACATGTACGAACTCACGATGCTGCAAGGAGCGCTGGCATCGGGGGCCGCCTCCCGGCGCAGCGTCTTCGAGCTCTTCGGCCGCAGGCTCCCCGGGTCACGCCGCTTCGGTGTCGTGGCGGGCACCGGTCGGCTGCTGGATGCCATCGAGGCCTTCACGTTCACCGGCTCCCAGATCGACTTCCTGCACCGCACCGGGGTCGTCAACGACGAGACCCTGGACTTCCTGCGCGACTACCACTTCACCGGGACGATTCGCGGCTACGCCGAGGGCGAGTGCTACTTCGCCGGCTCCCCACTGCTGACTGTGGAGGGCACATTCGCCGAGGCCTGCATCCTGGAGACCCTGGCCCTGTCGATCTACAACTATGACTGTGCCGTCGCCGCAGCCGCCTCCCGCATGACCATCGCCGCTCACGGGCGCCCCTGCGTGGACTTCGGGGCGCGCCGGGCCCACGAGCAGGCGGCAGTCGCCGCGGCCAGGGCCTCGGTCGTCGGCGGTTTCGTGGGAACGAGCAACCTGGAGGCGGGCCTCCTCTACGGCATCCCCACGGTGGGGACCTCGGCCCACTCCTTCACCCTCCTGCACGACACGGAGGAGGAGGCCTTCGCCGCGCAGGTGGCCAGCCTCGGACCGAGCACCACGATCCTGGTGGACACCTACGACATCGCCACCGGCGTGGAGCGGGCGGTCAAGGCGGCCCGCGCCGCCGGTGGTGAGCTCGGGGCGGTGCGCCTGGACTCCGGCGACCTGGTGGCCGAGGCCTTCAAGGTGCGCGCCCAGCTCGACGCCCTGGGGGCGACGTCGACGAGGATCACCGTCACCAACGACCTCGACGAGCACGCCATCGCGGCGCTGGGGGCGGCCCCCGTGGACTCCTACGGCGTGGGCACCAAGCTCGTCACGGGCTCAGGGCGCCCGACCGCGGCGCTCGTCTACAAGCTGGTGGAGCGCGAGGGCGCCGACGGCACCATGGAGGAGGTCGCCAAGTTCTCCTCGGGCGGCAAGTCGACCGTGGGCGGCCGCAAGTGGGCCGGCCGCATCCTCACCTCCGAGGGCACGGCCGCCGAGGAGCTGGTGGTCTCCTCCAGCTCGCAGGACGAGGGGATGTCGGCGTTGAGCCAGGCCGGTGCCCGGCCGCTTCAGGTGCTCCTGGTCGATGAGGGCCGGATCATCGAGGAGCACCGCGGCAAGGAGGCCTTGAGCGCGGCGGCGGAGCGGCACCGGGCGTCCCGTGCCGAGCTCCCCTACGACGCTTGGCGTCTGAGCGATGGTGAGTCGGCGGTGCCGACCCGCCACGTCGACATCGACGGGCGAAGCGCCACCCGACGCTGACCCCCGACGCTGACCGGCCAGGGGCGCATCCCGCCCCTGGCCGGCGCTCCTTCTCAGCGCTTGCCGACGAACCAACGTCGCAGGGTCTGGATGCGCTTCTCGATCTCCTCGGTGGAGGCCGCCGCGACCTCCGGCCCCCCGCACACGCGCCTGAGCTCGTTGTGGACGACGCCGTGAGGCTGGCTCGAGCGGCGGGCCCAGGCGGCCACCAGCTGGGAGAGCTCTTTACGGGCCGCCGCCCGGCGCCGGGCGTCGTCGACGCCTGAGTTCTTGCGCCTCTGCGCCTCGGCGGCGGCCTGCTTCTTCTGGGAGGCGATCTGCTTGTCCTGGCGCTGGCGCAGCAGGGCGGTCACCTGCTCGGGCTCCAGCAGGCCCGGCAGTCCCAGGTACTCCTGCTCCTCGATGCTGCCCACCATGGCGCCGGTGCCGAACTCGCCGCCGTCGAAGAGGACACGGTCGAACTCTGCCTGGCTGTCCATGGCCTCGAAGCCCGGCAGCAGCTCGGCCGAGGCGTTCTCAGCCTTGTTGGCCTCGGCGAGCAGCCGGTCCTCGGGGTTGAACAGGGCGTCCTCCTGAGCCGCCGAGTCGGGGCGGCGCAGGACGTGGTCGCGGGCCACCTCCATCTCCCCGGCCAGGGCCAGCAGCGGCGTGACTGAGGGGAGGAACACCGAGGCGGTCTCCCCCCTGGCCCTCGAGCGCACGAAGCGCCCCACCGCCTGGGCGAAGAAGAGCGGGGTGGAGGTGGAGGTGGCGTAGACGCCCACGGCCAGGCGGGGTACGTCCACCCCTTCGGAGACCATGCGCACGGCCACCAGCCAGCGGTCGGTGGAGGCGGAGAAGGCCTCGATGCGGCTGGAGGCTCCGTTGTCGTCGGAGAGGACCACGGTGGGGGCCTCGCCGGTGATGGCGCGCAGCTGCTTGGCGTAGGCGCGTGCCTTGGTCTGGTCGGAGGCGATGACGAGGGCTCCGGCGTCGGGGACCTGGCGGCGTACCTCGGTCAGGCGCTGGTCGGCGGCGGCCAGGACCGCGGGGATCCACTCCCCTGCCGGGTCGAGCGCGGTGCGCCAGGCCTGGGACTCCAGGTCCTTGGTGAGGGGCTCGCCCAGGCGCGCCGCGACCTCGTCGCCGGCCTTGGTGCGCCACCGCATCTGCCCCGAGTAGGACATGAACATCACCGGGCGCACGACTCCGTCGCGCAGCGCGTCGGAGTAGCCGTAGGAGTAGTCCGCCTGGGAGCGCTTCGCCCCGGAGGCGTCCTCCTTGTAGCGCACGAAGGGGATCGGGGAGGTGTCGGAGCGGAAGGGTGTTCCGGTCAGGGCCAGTCGCCTCCGCGCCGGGGTGAAGGCCTCCCGGATCGCGTCGCCCCAGCTCAAGGCGTCTCCCCCGTGGTGGATCTCGTCAAGGATGACCAGGGTGCGGGCCTGGTCGGTGCGGGCGCGGTGCAGGTTGGCGTTGGCGGCCACCTGGGCGTAGGTCACGGCGACGCCGTCGAAGCGCGAGCCGAGCGCCCCCTGGGAGTTGGAGTAGGACGGGTCGATATGGATGCCGACGCGGGCGGCGGCCTCGGCCCACTGGTACTTGAGGTGCTCAGTGGGGCAGACGATCGTCACCTTGTGGACGTCGCCGGAGCTGAGCAGCTCGGTGGCCACTCGCAGCGCGAAGGTCGTCTTGCCGGCCCCGGGGGTGGCCACCGCCAGGAAGTCCTGGGGCATCGTCTCCAGGTACTGCCCCAGCGCGGCGGCCTGCCAGGCACGCAGTGAACCGGCGGTCCCCCAGGCGGCGCGGCGCGGGTAGGCCGGGGAGAGGTTCTGGGCCGCCGACGTCGAGGCTCGCGTCGGGGTGGGGTGGGTCGCCTGGCCGCCGCGGGCGGCGTTCACCGACCGCCTCGCCCGAACGGGAAGCGGGGGAAGCGAGGCCCCTTGCCGTCGCCGGAGCCCTCCCCGTTGCGCATCTCCTCGTAGATGGACTTGCAGGTGGGGCACACCGGGTACTTCGACGGGTCGCGCCCGGGCGTCCACACCTTGCCGCACAGGGCGACGACGGGACGCCCGGTGACAGCGGCCGCGGCGATCTTGTCCTTGCGGACGTAGTGGGCGAAGCGGTCAGCATCGCCGTCATCGGTCGACTGGAGCTCCTCGCGCTCCAGGACAGCCGTACCGACGCCCTGGGTGGGCTCGGCGGCCGGGTCGGTCGGGGCCCCGGGCGATCCGGGATCGGCACTGGCGAGGACGTCTGTCATGCCGCCCAGTGTAGGTCGGACAGCGCGCACCGGCAGCGGCCCGCCCCGCCCCTGTGGGAAGGCTCTCCCTTGAGGAGAGCCCGCCGTCGTCAGTGCGTCGAGGTGAGCCAGCTGGCGGCGGCGGGATCGACCAGGACGAGGGCGTCGTCGTGGCGCTGCATGACGGTCGCCGGCCACTGGGCGCTGACCTCTCCCTCGACGAGCTGGGCGATGGCCTCGGCCTTGCCCTCGCCGGTGGCGATGAGGACCAGCTTGCGGGCCTCCATGATGGTCGCCAGCCCCTGGGTGATGCACTGGGTGGGCACGGCCTCGACGTCACCGCCGAAGAAGCGGGCGTTGTCCCGGCGGGTCTGCTCGTGGAGCTCGCCCAGGTGCGTACGCGAGTCGAGGGCGCCGCCGGGCTCGTTGAACCCGATGTGCCCGTCGGAGCCGATGCCGAGGATCTGCAGGTCGCAGTATCCGGCCGCGGCCATCTGCGCCTCGTAGTCCCGGCAGGCCGCCTCGAGGTCCTCGCTCAGCGCGTCCGGGCCATGGAGGGCGCCGGGGCGCATGTCGACGCGGGAGCGCAGATTGGTCTCCATGAAGGTGGCGTAGCGCTCCGGGTGCCCGGCGGGCAGGCCGACGTACTCGTCGAGCATGAATCCAGTGACCTCGGCGAAGCTGAGGCGGCCGGCGGCGCAGCGAGCGGTGAGCTCGTCGTACAGGGGCAGGGGTGAGGAACCGGTCGCGGTCCCCAGCACAGCTGCTGGTTTGTCCTTGAGCAGCGCCTCAATCTCGTCGGCCGCCCGCTGCGCGATCGCCTGCGCGGAATCCAGAATGACAAGCTGCACGGTGATGTCCTCTCTGACACAACAACTGGTGGTGGGGAGTTTACTAATCCCTGGGAGCCGCTACCTGAGTGAGCGACTTTAAAGCAACCCTACCCTGAGTCATCAGAATCAATCACTCCATCGTGGTGTGACCAGCGCGATCACACCGGCTGGGCATGTCCCGGCCAGGTGCGGATCGTGGCGAGAACCTGAGGTCCTCGCCGGTCCAGAGCCCGCCCGCCGATGACGACTCCGCCCCACAGCAGCAGACCGCACCACACGATCCCCGCGACGAGCGCCGCCCACCCCCACACCGGCGCCGCCTGGACGACGCCGTAGATCGCCGCCCCCAGGACCGGGGAGCACACGGCCAGCAGAAGCAGGATCGCCGCCATCTGAATGAGCGCGGCCAGGAAGGCCGTCCCCGAGGTCCGCGAACGCATGGGACTGTCCCCGGGGGCGAGTGTCTCGTAGGGCAGCAGGACACTGGCGAGGCAGGACCAGGCCAGCGCGCAGCCATAGAGGGCCAGGCAGGCGCCGGTGACGGCGGGGAGCGCCTCCCATCGGCCTGTCCACACAACCATGAGCAGGTCGATAGCAACCAGTGCGGGAACCTGCCACACGGCCGCCCCGACCACCCGCCCCAGACGGTCGTGCGCTCCGCTGATCCCGGCGCTGATATGACTCCACAGGGCGGTGGAGTCCAGGCCGAGGTCATCGTGGATCGCCCACCCCATGAAGACGGCCAGGGCGGGCGCCATGAACAGCAGCGCAGTCGGTGCGTGCCCGAGGGCGAAGCTGATGTCGACCGGCTGACCGTTGTCGCCGGCGGCGAATCGGCTGGAGTTGAGAGCAGGACCCAGAACGAGCACAACGGGCAGAATCAGGACGGACACGAACTGAACCAGGTACCTGGGATCAGTGCGCCAGTAGCGCAGGCTGCGGGCCGCCACAGCAGCGGCGGGCGCGGGCAGGGCGGCGCCGAGCCTGCGGGCCCACGGCAGCACGTCGGGCAGGCCCTGCTGCCGTGCGTCGGAACCCGCACCACCAGCTGCGTAGGCCCGCGTCCGGGTGTGCGACGTCCCCGGAGAGGTCATCACCTTGCCCACCACGCGCTGCCACAGGGGAAACAGGATCACGGGGAGGACCCAGGCGCCGATCGCCAGAGCCAGAGCCGGCATCACGGATCCCGTGGCCATGACACCGGGGGCCGCGAAGGCCCACCCCAAGGGGCTCAGCCCCATGACCTTGGCGGCACCACTGAGCCGTTGAAGAAAATCGGAGGGATCGTCCCCGAGGATTCGGGGGATCAGATTCGGCAGCTGTGTGCACACCATGAAGGCGACGAAGGTGATGATCGCTGTCGCCTCACGCCCCCGGCGTGAGGCGGAGACGCCTGCGGCTGTCACGATGATCCGGGACAGCAGGACGCAGGTGGCCAGGGCGGCCGGAGCGCACAGCAGCGCCAGGAGCGCCGCCGCGAGCTGGCCCGCCAGCAGCCAGGTGAGGACCGGAATGAGACAGACGGCAGCCGTGATGCAACCGGGGATCCCCACGGCGCCGGCGGCCAGCAGGCCGAGCGCCAACCCTCTGGACGGAGCGGCCCAGGCCGCCATGGCGCGAGGGTCCAGGGTGGAGTCGACCCCGGTGACGAGCAGTGGCACCACGGCCCAACCGGCCACCAGCAGCGCCCCGAGAGCCCCGAGCACCAGCATGATGACGTCGGCATCGGCCTTCAGCCCCAGCCCGACGGCGCCGGCCAGCACCATGACAAGCGCCCCGACACCGTAGAGGGCCCCGAACACGGTCCCGACGATGGCCCAGACGTTCTTGGTCAGGGCATTGAGGGTCAGGCGCCACTTCAGCTTGACGAGGGTCGCAACCATGACAGCCCCTCCGTTCGCACCTGGCCCCCCACCAGCTCGGTGAAGCGCTGCTCGAGGTCTGCGCCTGCGGCGACCTGCTCAGTCGTTCCCGCAGCGACCACCCGGCCGGCGTTGATGATGGCCACGTGGTCGCACAGGCGCTGCACGGTGGCCATGACGTGGCTGGAGATGACCACCGTGCCGCCGGCGGCGGCGTAGTCCCGCAGGATCGCCTGGATCGTCTGGGCCGAGATCGGGTCGACGGCCTCGAAGGGCTCGTCCAGAACCAGGATGGAGGGCGAGTGCACCATGGCGCAGGCCAGGTGGATCTTCTTGCGCATACCCGCCGAGTAGTCGGCGACCAGGGTGGTTCCGGCCTCCCACAGCCCCAGCACCTTGACCAGCTCGGTCGCCCGGGGCACGACGACGTCGCGCTCGAGCCCGCGCAGAAGTCCGGAGTAGGTGACGAGCTCAAGACCGTTGAGACGGTCGAAGGTGCGCAGCCCGTCGGGCAGGACCCCCAGAAGGGTCTTGGCCCGCTGAGGCTGCATCCACACGTCAACGCCATGAACGAATACCTGACCGGCATCGGGACGCAGCAGTCCGGTGGCCATCGACAGGCTGGTCGTCTTTCCCGCCCCGTTGGGGCCGACGATGCCGTAGAAGCTGGACACGGGGATGTCGAGGCTCAGCCGATCCACCGCGACTTTGCGGTCGAAGACCTTGACCAGCCCCCTCATCTGAAGCGCTGGAACGGAGGCAGGAGCGGGCGAAGCCCCGGCCAGTGCCGTCACCGCGCCTGTACCGTCGGGCGAGCTCACCGCGAATGTGGAAGCAGACATGTTTCCACTGTAAAAGCCCCCGCCCATTCAGCCCTCCGCCACAAGGAGGAGATCACCGATCCCGACTTCCTCCAGGAGAACCTCCCTGAGCATCATCAGCCCGATGAGGAGAACACCGCAGCGAGAACATGATTCGGCCCGTTGCCACGCCTCGACGGGGCGGCAACGGGCCGGAATCAGGATGTCAGGGGCGCGGCCCCACGTATCACTCGGCGACAGCCTTCTTCAGCGAGGAGCCAACGGTGACCTTGACGCCGTAGCCGGCGGGAATCTGAATCTCCTCACCGGTGCGGGGGTTGCGGCCAGTGCGTGCGGCACGCTCGACGCGCTCGATACCCATGAGGCCGGTGATCTTCACGGCCTCACCCTTGGCGACGTTCTCAACGAGGACATCCTGGAAGGCTCCCAGGAAGGCGTCGGCGTCGGTCTTGGTCAGGCCGGCCTTCTCGGCGATGGCGGCGATGAGCTCGGTGCGGTTGACGGACATGTCTTCCCTCTCGATCGTGGACGGACACCCTTGTGTGGTGCCACTTCTGGCAACGCTACGCATAAAACCTTGGGTTTGTCAGGTCAGACCGGAGTGTCGCGCTGGGTAGCGAGTAACAATTCGCACATTCGCGCCACAGCAGTCACATCCGTCACACGCAGAGCAACTCGCGGAACGGCGCCGTTTCCTTGCGCCCTTCCGTTCATCCCTTCCGCAAGGCGCCCGGCAGCGCGCCCGCGAACCACGAGGTGATGGTCGTCGGGTGAGTGATCGCAGTACCGACGACGACGGCGAAGGCCCCGTGCTCCATGGCGGCGGCCGCCTGCGCGGGCGTGTGGACCCTGCCCTCAACCACCAGGGGAACCTCCGCGATACCGACGACCTGGTCGACGAGCTCAAGATCGGGTCCGTCGGTCTTGGGGCGCTCCCCGGTGTAGCCGGCCAGGGTGGTCCCCAGGATGTCCACTCCCGCGTCCTGTGCGGCCTTGGCGTCATCCAGGGAGCCGCAGTCGGCCATGACGAGGACCTCGGGGCGGGCCTGCCGCAGCCCCTCGACGGTCTGGGCCAGGCTCAGCCCGTCGGGGCGGGGGCGCCGAGTGCCGTCCAGTGCCACGATCTGGCTTCCGGTGGCGGCCACGGCGATGGCGTGAGTGAGGGTCGGGGTGATGAAGACGCCGTCGTGCCCGTCCTTCCACAGGCCGATGACGGGGACGTCGACGTGCTGGCAGATGAGGGCCAGGTCCGCCAGCCCCTGTGCGCGGATGCCCACGGCGCCGCCGGCGACGCAGGCCTGAGCCACCTGGTCCATGGTGCGCGGGTCGCGCATGGGCTCGCCCGGGTAGGCCTGGGCGGAGGCGATGAGTCCTCCCTTGAGGCGTTCCAGGACGGGGTGGATCCCCGCGGAGGCGGCCTGCGCCTGCGTTGACGACTGTGAGGGTGACTGCTCGGTCATAGGTGTGTCCTGTCTGATGGGGCCCGAGGCGTGAGGCTAGGGGCGGTGGTTGTCGTTGCTGGCGGCCAGTGCGAGGGCACCGCGAGCCGCGCCGACGATCGGCGCGGTGGTCCCCAGCGTGGCGGGAAGGATCTTGATGGGGGCCAGGGGGTCGATGATCTCTGCGGCGAAGGTCTGCCGCAGGGGCTCCCACCACAGGTGGCCGGCGCGGGCCAGGCCGCCGGAGACGACGACGACGTCGGGGTCGATCACGGTGACCAGTCCAGCCAGGGCCCTGCCCAGGCAGGCGGCCGAGTCGCGGTAGACCTCCGCGGCGATATCGTCCCCCGCAGCGGCGCGCTCCTCGACCCCGCGGGCGTCGAGGACGTCGGGGTCTCCGCCCTTGGCCAGGTAGCGGCGGTGGATCTGCGGCCCCGCGGTGATGCCCTCCAGGTGCCCCGTCCTGCCGCAGGTGCAGGGCTCGCCCTGGGCCCCGGGGACGGGGACGTGACCGATCTCGCCGGCCACGTGGTGGGCACCCCTGCGGGTTCGCCCCTCGATGACGAGAGCTCCGCCGACCCCGGTTCCCACCGCCACCATGAGGACGACCTCGGCCCCGGTGCCGGCACCGAGCCAGGCCTCTCCTGCGGCATAGGCGTCGACGTCGTTCTCGACGTGGATCGGCAGCTCACCCAGCCCTTGGCCGGCGAGCCGCTTCTGAATACCGGCGGCGACCTGTGTGCCAGCCCATCCGGTGATGGCGTCGGTGGCTGACAGGATGGTCCCGCGCTCGACGTCGACGACGCCGGCGGTGCCGATCCCGACCGCCGTGATCGCCGCGGCCTTGCCGAGTTCCTGGTGCGTTCCGGTCTCGATGACCGTCGCGATCAGGCCGCTGATGGCGTTGAGCATGGCCGCGGGGCCCTCGTGAGCCGGGGTCGGGCAGGAGCTCACCGGTCCTTGCAGAGTTCCGCAGGAGTCGACTAGTGCGGCGGCCATCTTGGTGCCGCCCAGGTCGAGTCCGACGACGAGCGGATCCTGGCTGGGCGACGATGGTGGTGGGTTGAGGGGGGCGGATGGGAGGACATCCTGACTCATGACGCTCTCCGACGGGAGGTTGGGCGCTGGCGCGCCGGGTTGAAAAGTAGAGGGGATGAGGGCGGCCGCGGGAGGCCGCTTGAGAGGAGGATCGAGGCCTCGCCGTTGCGATGGCGGCTGCATGCCCGTGGCAGCCAAGATGACGGCCACGGGCATGCAGCCGTCGGGACGTCAGATGAGGCCCTGGGCCTTGACGATCTGCAGGACCCGCTCCTTGGTCTCACCCTCGAGAGCCTTGACGGGGAAGGCCATCTCGTTGGTGGCGATGATCCCGATCGCCTCCATGGCGGTCTTGAAGGCTCCGATACCGGTCGCGTCGGCCGAGCGGCCCTGGGGCACGAAGACGATCTCGAAGCCGGCACACACCTCGTCCTGGAGGCGGCGCACCTGATCCCATGCCCCCTCGCGGGAGGCCTTCCACATTTGGGCGTAGCGGACCGGGTCCACGTTGCCGTATCCGGGGACGAGGCCGTCGGCGCCCAGCAGGAGCATGCCGTCGACGACGCACTCGTGGCCGGTCAGAAGGGCCAGGGGGTGGCCGGCGGCCTCGTTGGAGGCAACCAGCCTGCGGAAGGCGACGTCGTTGCCGGAGGAGTCCTTGACACCGACCAGGACGCCCTCCTTGCCCAGCTCGACGAGCAGGTCGCAACCGAGCTTGGCGCCGCCGAGGCGCACGGGAACGTCATAGGCGAAGACGGGGACGTCAATGGCCGCGGCGATGGCGCGGAAGTGGGCCTTGATCTCCTCGGCGTCGTTGAGCGCGTAGAACGGGCAGGTGGCCACGATCGCCTCGGCGCCCAGGGCGGCAGCCCGGCGAGCCTGGTCGATGACCCGGTGGGCGGTGGTGTCGATGGCACCGGCAAGCACCGGGACGCGTCCTGCCGCGGTCTTGACGACTCGCTCGATGACGGCGTCGCGCTGGGCGTCGGTGAGGTAGGCGACCTCTCCGGAGGATCCCAGGGCGAACAGGCCGTTGACACCACCGGCGATGAGGTGCTCGACGACCTTGTCCAGGCTGTCGAAGTCAACCTCGCCCTCGGCGGTGAAAGGGGTGACAACCGGCGGGATGACGCCGGTGAAACGGTTGTCCATTGTGGTGACTCTCTTCATTGAAAGGTTATCGGACGTCTGACATCTGACGTCACGAGGTATTGTTGCAGATGCCCCCGGTTGGCGCCACCCCGGTGCCTGTGAGCATGCGATCACTCACGTCACAGGCACCGGAGCAGCAGGAGGCGGACCGGGGACTGGTCCCGGAAGTGCTACTTGACGGAGCCCTCCGAGAGCCCTCCGGAGATGTGCTTCTGAATGATCATGAAGAAGACGACCGATGGGACGATCACGATCACGGAAGCAGCCATCATGGCTCCCCAGTCAAGAACCTCCGACCCCTGGAGAGAGTAGAGGCCGACTGCGACGGGCATCCTGTCCGACTCGGTGATGAACAGGAGCGCGTAGAGGAACTCGTTGAAGGTGTTGATGAAGGTGTACACGGCAGTGGCCACGATCCCCGGAAGGATGATCGGGACCGAGATCTGCCAGAACACCCGGAACCGACTGGCCCCATCCACAGCTGCCGCCTCCTCCACCCCGATGGGGACCGTCTGGAAGAAACCGATGAGCATCCAGATCGCATAGGGGATCGAGAACGACAGGTAGGCGATGATGAGCCCGACATAGCTGTTCATGAGGCCGAGCTTCACCATCGTGATGGTGTACGGGATGGCGAGCAGGATCGGAGGGAACATGTAGGTGCCGATGAGAAGCTTGGTCAGCTGCTTGCCAACACGGGGGAAGAATCTCACGATCCCGTAGGCGCCCAGCAATGAGACCACGACCGCAATGACTGTCGAACAGCCTGCGATCAGCAGTGAGTTCTTCAGGTTCGTCAAGAACCCGATCTCCTCGACCACCTTGCGGTAGTGCTCGAGGGTCGGCGAGCTCGAGAACAGCTGCAACGGGTTCTGCGCGAGCTCGTGGGAGGTCTTGAACGATGAGGAGACCACCCATACGAGCGGGAAGACCGCAACGAAAGCAGCCACAATGAGAATGAGATACACGCATACGGTACCCCACGGGCCACGACCAGCACGTCGCATGATTCAGCCCCTTTCCTTTTCCCAGCGGTTGAGCATCCTGAAGGCGCCGAAGGCCAGTGCCAGCAGGAAGAGGAGCAGCAGGATCGTCACGGTGGAGGCGACCCCGAGCTGCCGCAGATTCCAGCCCTCCTGGTAGGCGAAGATCGGTAGCGTCGTCGTTCTCTCCCCCGGACCTCCGCCCGTCAGGAGGAAGAGCATGTCGAAGTTGTTGAAGACCCAGATGGTGCGCAGGATGACCAGCAGGCCGATGACCTCCCGAATATGGGTCAGCGTGATGAACCTGAACCTCTGTAGCCCAGAGGCACCATCCACCATGGCCGCCTCGTACTGCTCCTGAGGGATGGTCTTGAGAGCGGAGAGGATGTTCACCATGAACATCGGGGCGCCGAACCAGATGTTGATGAGCAACGCCACCCAGAAGGTTGTTGAGGGGTTGCCCAGTAATGCCATGTTCTTGTCAGTGAGACCGAGAGTGGTCGCAAGATTGGGCAGGAACCCGTAGACGTCGTTGAGGATCCACTTCCAGGCGAACGCGGTGATGATCGCCGGGAACGCCCAGGGCACGATGAGGAGTGTCCGGAACACCCCCGACCCCCGGGGCACCCGGTCCAGGGCCAGCGCCAGAACCAGGCCCACAGCGAGCTGGCCGATGATCGACGCCGCGGTCCACTTGATCGACACCCCGAACGCGTTCCAGAAGCTGGAGGATGCCAGGAGGTCGGTGTAGTTGGACAGACCGACCACGTGATAGCTGTGGCGCAAGAGGTGCTTGTCGGTGAAGGAGTACCAGATGCTTGAGAACACCGGGTAGATCAGCAGGGCAAGAACAATGAGTATTGATGGCGCCACGAAGACGACGCCCGTCCAGTTCATTCGCTTCATTCGAGTCATGAGCTCACCTTTCGGACTGGGCGGTGGGGAGATTCCTCTCCCCACCGCGTCTCCGAGTCACTTGATGCTGGCTCCGGCGGCCTTGAAGGCCTCGTTGAGCTTCTTCTCGCAGTCCTTGGCGGCGGCCTCGACATCGGTCTTGTCGATGATGATCGAGTGGTACATCTTCTCGATCAGCCCCTGACTGGTGAGGACTCCTGCCTGGACGAGCGGGCCCTTCTCCATGCCGATAGCACTGCCGACACCCACCTGGTCCTGAATCACCTTGATGGAGTCGGAGTACTTCGTGATCGTCTCGTTGTTCGTGTAGCTCGGCTCCTTGGCGATGTCGTTGAGGACCGGCAGCATGCCGCCGGGAACCGAGTGCAGGAACTCGATGTACTTGTCCTTGGTGAACAGGAACTCCAGGAAGGCCTTGGCCTCCCGCTTGACCTTGGAGGCCTCCCACACCACCAGGGGCACGTTGGACACCTCGGCCGGGTAGTTCGCCGGGTCGGAGGCCTTCATACGGGGAAGAGGCGCCGCAGCAATGGAGTCGACCAGGTTGGGGCTGTCCTTGGCCACCCCGGAGATGTGGAAGCCGGAGTTGAAGTCGAAGGCGGTCTTGCCCTGGTAGAAGAGCGTCGCCTGGTCGAGGACCGCGTAGTCCAGCGATCCCTCCGGGGAAACCGACTTGTACAGGTCTGTCCAGTACTTGATGCCGCCCAGAGCGGCCTCGGAGGTGAGGTTGGCCGTCCCGTCGTCCTTGAGCAGTCTTTGGCCGGCGGAACGCACATAGAAGTTGAGGTAGCGGGCTCCCAGCATGTCCCCCGTCCCCAGCGGCACGGAGAGTCCGTAGAGGCTGTCGGACTTTCCAATGGCCTTGGCCGCCTTGGCCAGGTCCTCCCAGGTCGTGGGAACGGACAGCCCCTTGGAGCTCAGCACGTCCTTGCGGTACCACATCACCTGGGCGTGGGAGTAGATGGGCACGGAGTACGACTTTCCATCCGACTGCCCCTCGGCCAGCGCCTGCTTGGGGAACCGGTCCCGACCGATGGAGTCGATGACCTTGTCCAGCGGCACCAGGGCCTCGGAGTTGATCATCTCCACGACGTCGTTGGGCAGTGCCGTGGAGATGTCCGGCACCTGGCCCGCGGTCAGTCCAGTGGTCCACTTCGTCTTGAACTCGGACCAGGAGAACTGCTCGATCTTGACGGTGACATCAGGGTTCTTCGCGTGGAACTCCTCGGCCATCTTCTTCATCCAGTCCGCGCGGGGACCCTGGGTGAAGGAGGACCACATGGTGACCGTGCCGCGCAGAGGCCCGGTCCCCTCGTCCTCGGCGGAGTCCTTACCGCCGCATGCGGCCAGTGCGCCGCACATGCCGATGCCTCCCAGGACCATGAAGCCGCGACGACTGAGTGCGGAGGCCGAGTGGGACGAGACAGGGGTGGAGGGAGTCATAACAGTTCTCCTTTGAACGGGGAATGACGGGTGGGTGGTGAAGTGGGGCATGGATAACGGGTGATTCATCGTCATGACAGTGAGTCCTGAGACTCGGGCTGACGGGGATCGACGGTCTCGAGTTCGTCGGAAAACCAGCTCAGGGGCAGGCGTGAGAAGTACAGACCCTGGCACTCGTTCTCCCAGAGGATCCCGATCCTGCCGTCGGGCAGGACACACATGCACTGGTAGACGTAGTGCCCGGGGTTGAAGGTCCGCGAGTGCTTCCAGCTGCGTCCGCCGTCGAGGCTGAGCCGAATGACTCCGCAGCCTCGAAACGGGAGCATGAGCGAGGCGTTGGCGAAGACGATGCGGTCCTCCCCCTCGGGCGAGGGCAGACTGATCGCATTGGACTGGCACCAGATCTCGGGAAGCGCCTCATCGAAGCGGATCGGCCCCCAGGTCTGTCCCGCGTCGTGGGACTCGCTGACGGCGACCCGCCCACGGGGGTGCTGGTTGCGCATGAACAGCACGAGCACGCCGTCGTGTCGTTCGACCACTGCGGCCTCGTGCAGTGACCAGGTCTCGTCAACGAAGGTCTGCGGGTCGAGCTCGCCCTGGGGGGTCTGCCGCCCTTCGTTGGGACCGTGACCGAGCTGCCAGGTCTCGCCGTGGTCGTCGGAGTAGGCGACCGTGGCGCACATCGCCAGCCAGTTCTGGTCGTTGTTGAAGTAGAGGGGAACGATGAGGCGTCCGGCGTGAGGGCCACTCCTCAGGGCGATGCCGTTACCCGGGCAGGTTCCCAGGAACCTCATCCACGGCTGCTTCAGCTCGGGGTTGAGGTCCCGCGGCCGGCTCCACGTGAGGCCGTCGTCGTCGGAGTGGGCGATCTGCAGGTAGCTGGTGGGGATGGCCAGGAGGGTCTCGGCCGGGTCCGCTCCGGGGGCCAGCTCGATGTTGCCCGCCGGGTTGCCGTCACGCAGCACCGTGCCGTCGTCCAGCACTCGGAACTCAGTGCTCTGGCCCTCGAGCGTTGTGACCGCGCCATCGGGCTCGACGACGTAGCGTCCGTCGTCGAGGTCTCTGAGCAGTCGCCTGCCGTGCTCGTCGAATCCTGTTGACGCCCAGCAGTTGGGCTGTCCGATCCCTCCTGGGAAGTGGTCGATGAGGACGTAGACCCGTCCGGTGCTCGGATCCTGGACCATGCAGGAGTCGATGACCGAAGAGGCGTCCTCCCCGCTTCCCGGGCAGTCGATGACGGTGCTCGCCGGCTCCCAGCTCCGTCCTGCGTCCAGGGACCGGCGCACGACGAAGTTGATGTCGTTGGGAGAGTCGTTGGCGTTGGAGACCCGCTGGTCGGCCCCGGCCAGGATGGTGCCGGAGGACAGTGTCAGCAGGGAGGGGATCCGGTAGGAGGCCGAGCCGCAGTAGCCGCGGTCGAACAGGGCGTCGGTCTCGATCGGCTCCACCTCGGACAAGCGCTTGATCTGCGCGTCGCTGAGCGCGTAGTCGTAGAGCCCCGCTCGCTGGACCTCTCCGGACAGACGCACCCCCTCGCAGTCCTGGCCGACGACGATCTCGTCGAGCCCTTCGACCCCTGCGAGGAAGAACTCGCCAGGGGCGTGCGTCTCACGGAAGCCGTCGACGTAGAGCTCGACCGCGCCGTGCCCCACGGCGATCACGACCTCGTGCCAGCCGCCGTCACTCCAGGCGCCTGTGGCCTTGACCTCCCTGCGCTCTCCCTCGGTGCTCACGGCCGTGTAGGTGATCCCCTCGGGCCCCACGGACACGGTGAGCTGCTCGCGCCCGTGTCCGCCGGCGGCGAGGAGGGCTCCTTGCTGCATCCGTCCCCTCACCCGGAAGCGCAGCCAGAAGGAGCCGTGCCGCACGTCGGCGAAGCGGGCGACGTCATGCGGACTCAGCCGGTTGGCGGCGACCTCGACCAGGGGCTCGGCTCGCTTGGACAAGGCGAGGACCTCTCTGGCCGTCAGCACCCGGGGGTGCACCGTGAAGGCTGTGACCTCGGGACTACCCCCCTGCCCCACGACGGCCTGCCTCAGCTCGGAAAGGTCCTTGAGGAAGGCCGTGGTGGTACCGCAGAAGACCTGGTAGCCGTCGAGGTAGAGGCGGGTACCGGCAGAGCTGACGGTGACGACGGCGCTGTGCCAGCGCCCGTCGTCGAGCGAGCGCACGTCCTCAGCCTCCAGCTTGCTCCACCTGCCTGGAACCGTCGCCTCGTACACGAGAGACGATCCGACGATGCGCAGCTCAAGACCGACCCCGTCAGCTCCCCGCAGCGCGAAGAGGTTACCGTCGGACCTCGACCGGAACTCACAGGAGATGCTTCCTGTCTCAGAGTCGAGGATTTCTTCATCAAGCCGCAATGCGGCACAGACTGACTCAGTCACTTGTCACCTGTTTCTTAAAATGGGCATAGAAGTACCCATCAGTCACTGTGTGGATCGCAATCCCTGGAATTCCGCACCCAACATCATGGGCCGGCCTCATCAAGAATGCGTCTGATCGCAGACGCGCTCGGCTTCAGCGACTCACGCGCGTCTCGACTTTCTCATCACCTCATGCTTCGCCGCGATGAGGCGGCACCAGAGGAGCGCTTACCGCGCCTCACTCGCCCCTGACACGACCCCTGGTTTCTCACCAGCTGGTCAGAGGCGAATCAAGGACGGGCCCCGACCCTCACGCACGACGGACTGGCGACGCGCCGTCGTGGTCACACGCCATGGCGCTGTGACATACATAGGAGACCCTCCTTTACATTCAACACCTTTGTTGGCGGCTGTGTGTGCCGCTATCAGCTCCTCTCTGAACTGATAAAAGTAATCTACATGACATGTGACCCGGAAGTCAATGCTCACACGCTCAGATTTCATACGAGATCGGAAGAGCAATCTCTCGCAATCACCACAGCAGCACCCCACCTCTACCAGCATCGACATAGATAACAATCCCCCTCTTAAACGGAACCGATAGACAGGTGAGGGGCGGACCCGAGTGGGTCCGCCCCTCACCTGGAGGTGCTGGCGCAGGCAGCGGCCGGAGCCGGCTACTCAGACATCGAGCAGCGAGGGCACTGCCGACAGCAGAGTGCGCGTGTACTCCTCCTGAGGGTTGTTGAAGATCTCCTCAGTGGTGTTGATCTCGAGGATCTTGCCGAAGTACATGACGGCGATCCGCTCCGAGACGTAGCGCACCGTGTTGATGTCGTGACTGATGAACACCAGCCCCAGTCCCAAGGAGGCCTTGAGGTCCTGGAGGAGGTTGAGCACCTGGGCGCGCACCGAGACGTCCAGGGCGGAGGTGGGCTCATCGGCCACGATGATGTCGGGATCCAGAGCGAGCGCTCGGGCGATGGCGACGCGCTGGCGCTGACCACCGGAGATCTGCCGAGGCAGCACGTTGAGTGCGCTGGGGGGCAGCCCGACCAGGTGGAGCAGGTCGCGAACCCGGGCCTCGCGCTCCCTGGAGGACCCGATTCCGTGGACGTTGAGCGGGTCGATGAGCGCGTCGTGCACGATCATGCGCGGGTTGAGGGCCGTGGCCGGGTCCTGGAAAACCACCGAGATGCTGCGTCCCAGCTCGCGACGGTCCGAGGCCGAGCGCCCCAACGGACGGCCCTTGAAGATGACCTCACCGGAGGTGACCGGCTGCAGCCCCACCATGACTCGGGCGGTCGTGGACTTGCCGCATCCCGACTCCCCCACGAGTCCCAGCGTCTCTCCGCGCTTGACGCTCAGCGAGACGTTGTTGACCGCGTGCACCGTGTCCGGGTTGAACAGGCCGCCGGTGCGGGACTTGTGGATGACGTTGACATCCCTGAGCTCGACGACCGGCTGGTCCTCGCTCCATGAGGACGATGCAGACGTGTTGGGCGACATCAGTGCTTCTCCTTCGCGAGCAGAGCCTCGAGCTCGGGGGTGATGGCGTAGCTGTGCTCCGTCGTGCCCGGCACGGGCTTGAGCACCGGACGGGTCTCAAGTCCGACCGTCGGGTGGGACGATCGCGGGGCGAACCGGTCTCCCTTGACGAACTCGCTGGGTGAGGGGACGACCCCTCGCACCTGGTGGAGCCGTTTGGAGCCGGCCTCGATGGAGAGCACGGCCCCGAGAAGGCCCCGGGTGTACTCGTGAACCGGGTTGGCCAGCAGCTCGCTGGTGGGCGCCTGCTCCACCACCTGGCCCGCGTACATCACGGTGATCCGGTGCGCCAGCTTGGCCACGAGGGCCAGGTCGTGCGAGACGAAGACCATCGCGAAGCCGAGCTTCTCACGCAGCTCGTTGAGCAGGTCGATGACCTGCTTCTGGACGGTCACGTCCAGGGCGGTCGTCGGCTCGTCGGCCAGGACCAGGGCGGGGTCGCGGGTCAGCGCCATGGCGATGAGAACGCGCTGGCGCTGACCGCCGGAGAGCTCGTGCGGATAGCTGCGCAGCGTGCGCTTGGGGTCGAGCCCCACCAGCTCGAGCAGCTCGGAAGCGCTACGAGTGCCTCCTCGCGCGCTGAGCTGAGCCATCTGGGTGCGGATGAGCATGGAGGGATTCAGCGAGGACAGGGCGTCCTGGTAGACCATGCTCATCTCGTGACCGCGCAGTGCGTTGTGCTCGGCGGGCGTCATCTTAAGGATGTTGCGCCCCTTGAAGAGGATTTCACCGGAGAGCCGGGCCGAGGGAGGCAACAGCCCCATGACGGCCATCGAGCTGATGGACTTCCCGCAGCCGGACTCCCCCACCAGTCCCATGGTCTCGCCGGGGCGCACGGAGAAGGAGACGCCGTCGACGATGTTGACCTCACCGTGCTGCTCGGGGAAGGCGATCGAGAGATTCTTGACCTCCAGGACCGGGTCCTCACCGGTGTCGTCGTAGACCAGCCGGTCCTTCCGGGCGAGCTCGGCCACCCGCAGGGAGCTGAGCCGCTCGGACAGAGAAACGTCCTCTGCTGCAGGAGCGACGACGCCGGTCAGCGAGCTGAGCCCGTTCGTGGCGTCATCACCATCGGCGACGGAGGCGTTGGCGACCACCGCCTCGGCGGCGTCGTCCCAGGCCTCCAGGGTCTCCTGGGCCTCCATGGCCTCCTCATCGGCCTGGACGTCGGGCTTGGCCTTGATGCGCGGCGAGGCCATCGCGTCGGTGAGCCCCTCGGACAGGACGTTGAGGCACAGGGTGGTGATGAGGATGAGCAGGCCGGGGAAGAAGGTCGGCCACCAGTGGCCCGACAGGAGCAGCTCTTTGCCCTCGGAGAGCATGTTGCCCCAGGTCGGGGTGTTGACGGACTTGATGCCCGCACCGATGAAGGACAGCGAGGCCTCGAAGACGATCGCGTCAGCCACCAGGACGGTCGCGAAGACCATGATGGGGGCGATGCAGTTGCGGGCCACGTGCTTGAGGAGGATCCACGGCACCGGGGCACCCATCACCTTGGAGGCGGCCACATAGTCCTCTCCGAACTGGGAGATGATGTTGGCGCGCACCACGCGGGTGAGCTGGGGGATGTAGAGGATGCCGATGGAGACGATGATGACCGGCAGCATCGGCAGGCGGGTCGACATCGCCGAGACGAGGACGGCCGCCAGAGCGATTCCCGGGAAGGACATGACGACGTCGAGCACGCGCATGAGCGTCTCAGCGATCCACTTGCGGGAGGTGGCGGCGATGGCGCCGAGGACCGAGGCCACCACGAGGGCCAGGCCAGTGGCCGTCAGGCCCACGACCAGCGAGACCCTGGCGCCGTAGACGGCACGGGAGAAGATGTCACGACCGGTGCCGTCCGTCCCGAACAGGTGCGACGCGGACGGGGCGACGACAGGATCGGAGGAGGTCACCTCACCGACGCCCTCGATGTAGGAGGTCGTCTTGGTCTCCGCCAGTCCGGTGGCACCGGGAGAGTAAGGGGCGATGATGGGAGCCAGGATGGCGACCAGGGCGATGAGGCCCAGCACGATGATGGCGATCTTGGAGCCGACAGGAAGCGCCTTCCAGCCCTGGAAGCGCAGCCCGGGCCGCGAGGCCTTATCCAGTGTGGAGCGGTGCAGCATCAGATGCTCCTGATTCGTGGGTTGACGAGGACGTAGAGCATGTCAACGACGATGTTGATGATGATGAAGGCCAGTGCCACCGTGATGGAGACACCCTGGACGATGTTCACGTCGTTGCGGGTGATGCCCTGGAAGATGAGCTGGCCCATTCCCTTGATGTTGAAGATCATCTCGATGACGACGGCGCCTCCCATGGCGTAGCCGATGCGCAGTCCCAGCACGGTCAGCGGAGTGATGAGCGCGTTGCGCAGCACGTTGCGGGCCACAACGACGTTCTTGGGAATACCGCCGCCGATGGCGGTGCGCACGTAGTCGCGGTCGAGCTCCTCAACCATGGCGGTACGCACCACACGGGTGAGCGAGCCGGCGTTGGGCACCGCGATGGCCAGGGCCGGCAGGAAGATCTGATTGAGGTACGTTCCCGGATCCTCGCTGAAGGGAACCCACTCGGACACCAGAGCGGGGAAGGTCCCCGTTCCCCCCGGAATGTCGGAGAACCACTGAATGAGCAGTAGGGCGAGCCAGAAGGACGGGGTGGCGAGGCACGCGATGGAGATGACGCGGATGACCTGGTCCTGCCACTTGTCGCGGTAGAGGGCCGCGATGATTCCCAGGATCGTGGCCACGATGACGGCTGCGAAGATTCCGATGAAGGTCAGCTGGAGCGTGATCGGGAACGCATCGGCCACCATGCCGGTGATCTTGACGCCGGTGAAGGAGGTGCCGAGGTCGCCGTGGATCAGACCCAGGAGGTACTCCCAGAACCGCTGGAGAAGGGGATCATTGAGATGGTGGGCGACTCGGTACTGCTCGAGGGCGTCAGGCGTGGCCGACTCGCCCAGCGCAAGACGCGCTGGGTCCGCCGAGGAGAATGACATGACGACGAAGACGAGCAGCGTCACGCCCAGCACCATGACCGGCAGCGCGACCAGGCGCCGTCCGATCAGGCGGATGAGGTTGGACACTGAAATGCTCCTTTGCGTTAGCGTCCTGCCGCCTGAGGTGGCGGCTGGGTGGCATGGCAGCCGCAGAGCGAGCCGCCACGCCGATTGTCTGATGTCTGACGTCAGATTGCAAGTCCGTTGCTTTCATCTCGGACGCATGACGCCATGAGCACGGCACGGGCGGTGCGGCACCCGCTGGTGACTGCCGCACCGCCCACACACGACCCTCAGGACTTGGACGACCCCGTCCCCACGAAGGACAGACCGGTCAGCGCGATCGGCTTGAAGTTCTCCAACGTCGTCGAGTCATAGGCCGTCGGAGCCTTGCGGTGGAAGATCGGGTAGAGCGGCACCTCCTCGGAGAGCTTGTCGAAGATCTCCCGCCACTTGGCGACCTGCTTGTCGCCCTCCAGCTTGACCGCCTCTTCAAGCAGCCCCTGGACCGCGACCTGACTCTCCGACCCCTTCCAGTGCATCCGAGTCTCGGTCCACACATCGCCGCCGTACCACCAGCGCATGAGCAGGTCCGCGTCATTACCGAAGACCGAGGGGTCCCCGGGAGCGATCAGCACGTCCCACGTGCCCTGTCCGGAGTCGATGAAGGAGTAGGTGTCCGCGGACTTCTTCTCGTCGTACTTGACCGTCACCCCCAGGGCCTCGAGGTTCTCACGGATGATGGGCCTGACGGCCGAGAACCAGCCGTGGTCCGTGCACAGCAGGTTGATGGTCGTGATGCCGGCCTCCGCCAGGAGCGACTTGGCCTTGGCTGCGTCCTTGGAGTAGACCGTCTTAGCCTTCTTGTACGCGGGGTGCCCGTCCTGGACGAAGCAGGTCGCCGGCGTCGCCAGGCCGGCCATGCCGGTGTCGCAGATCTTGGCGTAGTCCAGCGCGTAGAGCACCGCCTGCCGGGCCTTGACGTTGGAGAAGGTGGTGTGGTTGAACATGGCGAAGAGCAGCCCGAAGCCCTGCTGCGCCGCCACCTTAACCGGATCCTTGAGCGTCTTGAGGTTGGCCGCCGGGACGGCGTCGATGGCCTGAACGGAGCCAGAGGTCATCGCGTTGGTGCGGGTGGTGTCGTCGGGCAGGATCTGCCAGGTCATGGACTTGGCCAGCGCCGGGCGAGGGCCGTTGTACTTGTCGTTGCGTTCGAAGACGAGCTTCTGGCTGCCGGCACCGTTGTCGGTCATCTTGTAGGGACCGCTTCCGACGGGGTTCATGTCGAACTTCTTGGCGTCCGCCTCAACGATCGCCTTGGGGACGATCTTGACCACGCTCAAACGCTCGGCCACCAGGGAGAAGGCGTACTTGAGCTTAATGGTCACCGTGCCTGCGTCCTTGGCCTCCACCTTGTCGATGAAGGGCAGGAACTGGGAGTACAGCGACTTGTTGGCCGGGTCGAGCACGCGTGTGAAGGAGAAGACGACGTCGTCGGCAGTCACGGCCGAGCCGTCGGAGAACTTCGCGTCCTTACGCAGCGCGACCTCATAGGTGGTGTCGTCCACCTTCTTGGGCATCTCCGCCGCCAGAGCCGCGTACACCTCACGGGTGGCCGGGTGGAGCTCGGTGAGCCCCTCCAGAGTGTGCCAGTTGGCAGCGACCGTCAGAGCCGACGACGTCGTCATCGGGTCGTAGCCGTTGGTGCCCAGCTCGTAGGAAATACCTGCGGTGATGACACCGTCCTTGTGGGTGACCTCCTGATCGGCAGCCACGCCGCTGGCCTTCGCACCACCCGAGGTCTTGCCCCTACCACCGCAGGCCGCAAGGCTGACAGCCAGACCAGCAGCCATTCCGAGGGTGCCGGTCAGCCTGATGAAGTCCCGGCGGCTGGAGCCGGCCGGAGTCGTGATCGCCATTGATTCTCTCCTGATGTCTGACGTCTTATGTCTGACGTTGGTAGGATGACTGTAGCAGAAGTCAGGGCGTCCAGACCACTCACAACCTCGCAGGCAAGACAATCGCAGCCCTCGCCCCACTGCTGGGGCGAGTCGTTCGAGGAGCGGAATCACATCGTAGTAATCAACAATGATTGACAGGGCAAGAACCATGGCTGACACCAAGAAAAGCAGCACCGTGAACAGAGCATCCACACCACAGGCAACCGTCACCACAGACAAAGAGACGAACATCACACTCACGACCGATGAGCCGATCATCCCTCACGGTCCCTACTCCACGCTGATGTCGTCGCCCGCCACTCAGGCGGAGGCGACGATGACCGAGATTAAGAACTACATCCTGCGCTCCGGCCTGCAGATAGGTGATGCGTTGCCGACGGAG